>CALMZP010000109.1 GCA_937870635.1 uncultured Acidobacteriota bacterium
TCATAGTAGGGACAAGGAGATCCACAAAATGAATGTTGAAGAGAAAGTTGTGATCGAGGTAAAGGCGTCGGGCGAGGAGCTCGTCCTCCGCAAAAAGAGTGGCGTCGTGCAACGCTATGAGATGGTCCGCTCCGTGAGCGTTCCGTGGGAGACGCAGTTCGATCTTCGGACGGAGTTGGGTGCGAACATCAGAACACTCCTGAGCGATTTGTACGGCATCGAAGCGGCGCGAATCGTATTCGTCGATGAAACGGGCGCGGAGCTGCAACCGCTCGGCGGAAGCATGAGAGGCGATGGCGATGGAGCAGCGACCGATCGGTCCTGACGATGTCTTCTGGCAGCTCGCGTCGCTCAACCAACGGATCGCCAGGATCGAACAGCTCCTCGAGCTCCTCCCGATTCTTCTCGTCGCGCAGGTCGATCCGACGACCGGCATTCCGATCGAGCAGGTTCTCGATGGATGGTTGGATCTACGCATCGCCCGAGCGGCGCTGGCCCGCGAACGCGGATCACTGGAGAAGAAGGAAGAAGAGCGGACGGATCGACGGCGCAAGCCGCGATGAGATCAACCGTGATTCTTGCCACCGAAACGGCATTTCGGTGGCAAGATTCGTCGCCTGTGGAAAACTCGGTGGCAAGACGTTGGCAAACTAGCAGTTTTGGTGAACAAAAAAGCCCGCGATTTGCGGGCTAAGTTCTTTGTTCTGAATTGGTTGCGGGGGCAGGATTTGAACCTGCGACCTTTGGGTTATGAGCCCAACGAGCTACCAGACTGCTCCACCCCGCGACATTTGCCCTCTGAGACGGGCGAAAGAGGGGCGGATTATCGTGCCCGCGCTCTCCCGCGTCAAGGACCTTCTCTAACTTTTCGTCCCTGCAGGTAATTCCCCGGCATAGGATGCGGCGCGCACGGCGCGGGCGAGGTCGCCCGCGCTCCACTGGCCCAAATCTTTCTTGAGCACGCTTTTGATGAAATCCGGCATCTCCGCACTTCTCCTTCTCCTTCTCGTCGCACTACCCGCCGTTTCCGCAACTCTTCCCGGTTTTCGCGTCGAGCGCCTCGGCGACACCGAAGGGTTCCCCAGCTCCATCGCCATCGACTCGCGCGGCAACATCTATTACACGGTCACTGGCGGGACGATCTACCGCTTCTTCGGATCCGGGAGCACGGCCGTCGCCACCGTTCCCACCGACATGGGCGGCAACTCCGGCCTTCTCGGCATGGCTCTCCTCGACGACCGCACCGCCGTCGTGCATTACACGACGCCGCTCCAGACCCACGACGTCGTCTCGACGATCGATCTCCGCAACGGCTCCGAAACGGTGCTGCAGCGATTCGTCGCCGACATCGAATCGCCGGGCCGGCAATCGCCATCCGAACACCACGGCGGCAACCCCACCGTGGCAGCCGACGGTTCGATCTTCATCGGCATCGGCGATTACAGCTGGCATCTCATCGCACCCGATCCCGCCTGGAACGGCGGCAAGATCTTCCGCATCAGCCGCGACGGCCTTGTGACGCAGTACGCGCGCGGCCTGCGCAATCCGTTCGACATGGCCTGGGACCCCGAGCGGAAACGCCTCATCGTCGCCGACAACGGGCCGACCGGCGGCGACGAGATCAACATCATCCGCGACAACATGGACCTCGGATGGCCACACACGTATGGGACGCTGCCGCCGGTCGCCGGCGCCACGCCGCCCGACTACGTCTTCCCGATGACGGTCGCGCCGACGGGGATGGTCCTGCTCAACGATGCCAACCCTTACCTCCGCGACGGCTTCCTCCTCGGCGCCTTCGTTACCCGCGCGATCTATTTCTTCGGCGATACGGCTCCGCCGATCGCGCCGCCGCACGTGCTCGTCGAAAAGGAGACCGCGCAGGTGATCGACGTCGCGCAGCGATCCGACGGCGCGATCTTCTTCGCCACCGGCGGGTTCTCCGCGGGGACGACGGCGATCTGGAGGCTGCATGGGCCGGTGAGGGGAGACTGCGACGGCGATGGCGATGTCGATGCCGCCGATCGCGATGCGCTCACTCGCGAGCTGGGGGATGGTTCGATGCAGCCCACTCGACGCGTTCACGAAGGCGCCCATCGCTCGAGCTGGGGGTGCGATGCGGACCTGGATGGATTCGTGACTGCTGCAGATGCGGTGGAGATGTTACGGATCGATGGATGGCGGCGGCGAGCTGTGCGGCGGTGACAGGCTCACGTCACGAGTGGAGCCGCGGGCAATCCTGCCCGCGGAAAATCTGAATCGATCACAAACCCGCGGGCGGGATCGCCCGCGGCTCCACCGTCCCCCTCCAGATTCACAGGATCGTTCCATTCGTCCGCTCGCAGATGACGACAATCGGCTCGTGCGGTTTCTCATCGCGCTCCTCCTCGCCGTGCCGGCCTATGGCGCCGACCTGCGGATCCTCTTTCTCGGCAACAGCCTGACGTACAGCAACGACCTCCCTTCGATGGTGCGGCGCATCGGCGAGATCGACGGGAAGACGATCGAGACGGCGATGGTCGCCGCGCCGAACTACTCGCTCGAGGATCATCTGATGTCGCAGCGATCGCGCCGCGCTCTGGTGCGCGCCGGGAAGTGGGACGTCGTCGTGTTGCAGCAAGGGCCGTCTTCCCTCGACGAGAGCCGCCGTATGCTGGTGCGCGATTCGGAGCGCGTGCGTCATCTGCTTCCCGAACGAACGAAGGTGGCGATCCTGATGGTGTGGCCCGACGAGCGGCGGGTGGGAGCGTTCGAACGCGTGATCGAGTCGCATCGCATTGCGGCGGAGGCGGTCGACGGCGTCCTGATCCCTGCCGGCGAGGCGTGGTATCGCATCGTCAAGGATGGCGGCGGGCACATGCTGTATTCAAAGGATGGCTTCCATCCGACCCTTGCCGCCACCTATATGGTCGCGCTCGCTACCTACCGGGCATTGGTCGGATCGCTGCCGGACGCGGCGGTAACGATGTACGGAGCGTCCCGAGTAGCGGACGGTGACCTGGGTGTGACGCCCCGGCAACTCGGGGCGATCGTGAAGGCCGTTCGCCGGTAACCGCGGGCGGGATCGCCCGCGGCTCCGCCCGACGCGGGCGAGGTCGCCCGCGCTCCACCGGCACGGCTCGTCCTTTGCTCTATCCATCTTCGATTTACGAAGGAGGAACTCATGAACGGTCAACGGCGCCTTGGGGCGCTGATGATGGCCCTGGTTCTGACCGTCGGCGTTGCAGAGGCGCAGACGCAGGTCAAGCCGGGCTTTAATCTTTTCTCACCTGAGCAGGATGTCGAGATCGGACGGCAGTCCGTTGCGGAAGTGCAGCGGCAGATGCCGGTCTTGTCGGACCGCGAAGCGGAAGCGTATGTGAACCGGATCGGACAGAAGCTCGCCGCGAATGCGTCCGGTCCGAAGTTCCCGTACGAGTTCCGCCTCATCAATGCGTCGGACATCAACGCGTTCGCCCTTCCCGGCGGGCCGATCTATCTCAACCGCGGCATCATCGACAACGCGCGGAACGAAGGCGAAGTCGCCGGTGTGCTGGCGCATGAAATCGCCCACGTGGCGCTGCGTCACGGCACGCACCAGGCCTCGAAGGCCTACGCCGCACAGGCCGGCCTGCAGATCCTCGGCGGCCTCCTCGGCGGCCGCGTCGGACAGAACACCGCGGGCATCATCAATGCCGTGGGTGGCTTCGGTCTGAACGCGCTCTTCCTGAAATTCAGCCGCGAGGCGGAGACGCAGGCCGATCTGGTCGGCGCTCAGATGCTCGCCAGGAGCGGTTACACGCCGGCTGACATGATCAGCTTCTTCCAGACGCTGGCGAAGGCGGAACCGTCGAAGAAGACGAACTTCCTTTCCAGCCACCCCGCGCCGTCGGATCGAGTGTCGCGCATTCAGCGTGAAGCGCAGGCGCTGAAGGTGCCGGCGACGCCGACGACGAACGTCGCGGAGCTGAACCGGGTGAAGTCCCGGTTGAACAGCGCCTACGGCACCGCGCCGACGATGCAGCAGATCGCGAGCGGCGTGCGTTCGGGACAGTCTGGACAGAGCGGTCCCATGACGAGCAGCACCGGCGCCCCGACCACGAGCGTGGAACCGCCAGCGTCGATGCGCACGTTCACGAGCCGTTCGCGCGTGTGGCAGGTCTCGCTCCCGTCGAACTGGCGTGTCTATGAAGAGGGCACGACCGGAATCACGGCTGCGCCCGAAGGCGGCATCGGTCAGGTCGGAAATCGGACCGAGGTCGTGTATGGGGCGATCATCAATCACTATGAGCCGTTCGGTGCCGCGTCATCGTCATCGCGGTCGCGCCTTCGCGGCTCCAATCGCAGCGTGTACGGGTCGGGAGTGTCCCTCGAGGATGCCACCAACGATCTCGTCGCGCAGATCCAGTCGGGTGGGCGGCACCTGAAGCCCATCCGCGGATCGTCGCAGCGGTTCAGTCTGAGCGGCGGGCCGGCGTTGTCGGTCGCGCTGCGCGGAACGAATCCGAACACGCGAGTGGCAGAGCGCGTGACCGTCGTGACTCGCCAGCTGGAAGACCATCATCTTGTTTACATGCTGTTCGTGACGCCCGAGCGTGAGGCGCAGAGATACGCGCCGGTGCTCCAGGCCATGGTCAACTCGCTGAGGATCGACGAAGACGCGCATCATTAACCTGGAGTGACGGGTCACGGGTCACGGGTAACGGGCCCGTCACCCGTCACCCGTCACTCGTGTCTCGTCTCGTCACGTTCCGGAATGCCCGGCATCTCTTACGGTTTAAGATGCGATTGGAGGCACTTACCTATGTACGATGAAATGATTGTCGGGCCCATGCGCGAAGAGCTCACCCGGCTCGGAATCCAGGAGACCCGCACGGCTGCCGAAGTCGACGCCGTTCTGGGACCGAAGAAGGGGACGGTGCTCGTCGTCGTCAACTCGGTCTGCGGGTGCGCGGCAGGCAACGCCCGCCCGGCGGTCGCCATGGCGCTCGAGAACAGCAACCTTCCGGACAAGATGATCACCGTCTTCGCCGGCAACGACCGCGACGCGACGCAGCGCGCCCGTGAGTACTTCACCGGCTACCGCCCCTCGTCGCCGTCGATCGCACTCATTCGCGACGGAGAAGTCGTGAAAATGTTCGAGCGCTACCAGATCGAGGGCCGCCAGGCTCACGACATCGCCGCCGAGCTCAGTGCCGCTTTCGATCAGCACTGCGCTAAAGCGACGGCGTAACAACCAGGCGTCGGCCCTCCCGCGGGCGAGATCGCCCGCGGCTCCATGCCTTCTTTTTGTAACACGCGGGGGTGGGGGTCAGAGCTTCGGTTCTCGGTTTCTCTACAAACGGGAGAAACCTCCGTGAACGACCCCTCTTCTCCCGTTTGTAGAGAAACCGAGAACCGAAGCTCTGACCCTGATGAAACTAGAACCGCGTCGCCCAGGTCACCCGCACGGCGCGCGGTGCACCGGGGGTGATGTTCGTGTTGCTGTGGGCGAACGCGTAGTAATCGGTGTCGAGGAGATTCTCGACATTGACCTGCAGCGCCATGCTGTCATTGAGGTCGTAGAATAGTGCGGCATCGACTCGCGTGAACCCGGGCAGGACGACGGTGTTGTCGGTCGACGTGAACGCTTCCGTGCGGTGCGTGACACCGGCGCCCAGGCCCCAGCGCGCCGAGACGTCGTACCGATTCCAGATGGCGAAGGAATGCTCGGGCAGCTGCGCGAGACGCGCGCCCGCTTGCGCGCTCGATGAGAGCGAACGGGTGATCTCGCCGTCCTGCCACGTGTACGCGGCAAGCACGCTCCAGGCGCGCGTGATGTTGCCCGTGGCTTCGAGCTCCACGCCGCGTGTGCGCTCGCCATCGACGAGGAGCGTCACGCTTGGATCCGTGGGATGCGCGATCGCTACGTTCCCGCGCTCGAGCTGATACACGGCCGCCGACATCGACATGGATGGCGTCGCATCCCACTTCAGGCCCGCTTCGAGATTGCGATATTCCTCGGGCTCGAGCGCCGCGTTCGAGATCGTCAGCGACGACAGCTGATCGCCGGAGCGCGGGAGATACGAGATGCTGTAGCTTCCGTAGAGCGACATCGCGGCAGCCGGCCGATAGACGATGCCCAGACGCGGGGAGACCAGGTTGTCGCTCTCGCTGAGCTCCCTTCCGTTGCGATTGTTGCGAAGGTCGCTCTGGAAACGCTCGTACCGGATGCCGCCGATCAGATCGAACCGGCCGAGCGACATCTGGTCCTGCACGTAAAGGCCGGCCACCGTCGCGACGCCATGATTGTCGGCATCGGATGCGCTCTGCCGGAACGTGACCGGGAGCGTCGTCGTCGGATTCGCGAGAGGCACCATCACCGAGGTGACGTTCGCGCCGACCGATGAAAAGTAGCCGGTGTGCCGCAGGTTGTCGGTCACCTGACGCCCGATCTCGACGCCGGCGAGGATCGTATGGTCGAAGCGGCCGGTGCGGCGCCTGACGATGAGATCGGTCTGATTGAAGAGGTTGTCGCGTTTCGTCGCGTTGTTGTACGCGGAGATGCTGACCCGCTCGCCGGCTGCGTCCACGGAGCCGGGAAAGACGTTCTGGTAGAACTTGTCATACATCGCGTAGCCGGTGCGATTGCGCAGCGTCACGTTCTCGCTGAACTTGTGCTCGAGCGCCGTGTGCAGCGCGTGAACGTCGACTTGGGAGTTGCTGAGATCTGCGTTACCGAAGAACGTTGAGGCGTCCGTTTCAACAGGACGTCCGGCGAAGGACGAGATGCCGCGATCGGCGGTACGCTCGTCGTGGAAGAATTCGTACCCGGCCGTGAGCGAAGTGTTGTCGCCGAGGGAGAAGGCGAGGGTGGGGTTGGCGCCGTAACGTTCGAGGAAAGCGCCTTCGCGATACGAATCGGACTTCTCGTACATCGCGGTGATGCGGCCGGCCATCAGCTCGGTGAGAGCCTGACCGAAATCGGCGGTGACGCGGCGGTCGTTCCACGATCCGCCCTGGATGCGAAGCTCCCGTGCTTCCGAGAAGTCGGCTTTGCGGACCACGCGGTTGATGACGCCGCCGACTCCGCCGCGGCCGAAGATCATCGCGTTCGGGCCTTTGAGCGCTTCGACGCGCTCGACGTTGTACAGATCGCGGAAGTACTGCACGTCATCGCGGACGCCGTCGACGAAGAAGTTGGACGTCGAGTGATTGCCGCGGAAGATCGGTGTGTCGCGGTTTCCTTCGCCGGAGGCCATGCTCACCCCGGGAACGTAACGGACGACGTCGGCGATGCTCTGCATGGCGTGCTGCTGGATCGTGTCGCGGGTGACGACGGAGACGGCCTGCGGAACGTCGCGAAGGGGGGTATCGGTCTTCGTCGCGCTGGTGATGCGCAGTTTCGGATTTGCCGCGGTCACGGTGATGCGGTCGGAAACCTTGCCGAGATCCAGGGTGATGGAGACGTCGTTGCGATCGGGAGAAACCGGAACGGTCACGGCGGGGAGATCGGCGAATCGAACGGACAGTGTCGCGGGCTCGGCGGGGACATTCTCGAGCACGAACTCGCCGTTCGCGTCGGTGACGGCGGCCCGGTCACCAAGGGAGACGTGGGCATCGCGGATGACCTGCCCGGCGGCATCGATGACGCGACCGCGCAGAGTGCGGGACGCCGAAGCGAGGACGGCGGCGGGGATGAGGATAAGGAGGATGGTGAGGGTGAAGAGGCGGCGCATGGGACTCCTTCGAGGTGTGTGTGTCGTCTTGCGGTTGAGACTCAGTCTCATTACTTTACCGGGCGTCCTCGCATCCGTCAAGTGCCTCCCACCGGCACCAATTTTGTTTAGCCGCATGCTCGTGACCGCATTCGAAGACCGCGTCCGGCGCATCGTCCACGAAACCATGGCCGACCTCGGCCATGACATGTCGAAGATCTCCGATATCGTCGAGCCACCCGGCGCCGATTACTGCGTGATCACGTTCACCGACCCTTTGATGAAGCCGATCGAGATCTCGAGACCGCTCGGAGCCGGCGAAAGTCAGGAACAGGACGAGATCCGCCGGGCGCTGCAGTACCGGCTGGGGGGGTGATGAGCATTTTGGATTTTGGATTTTGGATTGAGCCAAATCCAAAATCCAAAATCCAAAATCCAAAATGGTCTCTCCTCAGGTTGGCCTGACTTGCAATGCCGGAAACGCCCGCTGATCGCAGTCCGTGCGCTCGCAGAGGCGGCACGTCGTCCCGATGGGGACGGCGGCGTCGAGGTTCTCCAGGTTGTATCCGTCCGCGTAGACGAGCTGCATGGCGTCCGCGACGGGACAGCCGATGCCCACACCCATCAGCGCGTCGCCAGTGGCGAAGCCGAAGCTCTTGCGGATCGTTCGCGCCACGCAGAAGTACGCGGTGCCGTCGGGCATCTTCGACAGCTGCGTCCTGATGCGGCCCGGCGTTAGAAACGCCGCGTGCACGTCCCAGCGCGGGCACGAGCCGCTGAACCGAGCAAAGCGGATCCCCGTCCCGCTGAACCGCTTCGAGATGTTTCCGGCGATGTCGACGCGCACGAAGTGGAACGGCACTCCGGACGCGCCCGGCCTGCGCATCGTCGTGAGCCGATGGCAGACCTGTTCCCAGCTCGCGGTGAAGTGATGCTGCAGCAGCTCGATGTCGTAGCGGATCGTTTTTGCCATCGACAGGAATTCGTCATACGGCATGAGCAGCGCGCCGGCGAAGTAGTTTGCCAGCGCAATGCGGCAGAGGCGAACCGACTCGGGCGTCGTCAGCATCTTCTCGGAGCGGGACACGATCGAGTCGATCGCCGCGGCTGCTTCGACCAGTCCGATCTGATGCGCGATCTGGAAATTGCGGCTCCACGGTGGAAGAACTTCCGAAACGAAAAGAGTCCGCTTCTCCTCCTCGAACCGGCGGGCCGATCGGCGATCGCGGCCGACTGGTGTCAGCACGACCTCGATTCCATGGCGATCACGGAGGAACCCCGCGAGCGAACGATGCATCTCCGTCCGGTCGAACTTCGCCAGCCCGAGGACGCGCTCTGCTTCGGACTCGAGCTCGGGGAAGTAATTCATGTTGGTCTGGATGACATCCGACACTTCTTCCGACGGAAGGTGCGCGGGATTCACCCCGAGGAAATCCCGGCCGTCATAGAGAGTCGACGCCAGAGCGCGGCTCGAATCGATTGCCGACCGGTACGCGTGATACAGCGCGACGACCGCGCGGGCGGCGGCGGGATTGTCGGCCAGCTCGCGGACATCATTCGTCGTCAGGGAGTGCTCCTCAAAGATGGGGTCGCCAAACACTTCCTGCAGGTCGTCGGCGATACGCGCCTGGTTCTCGTCCGCGAAGACGGAGAGGTTGACGCGGAGGAGGCCGGCGAGCCGGACCAGGAGCGGTGCCGGCAGAGGCCGCTGGTTGTGCTCGATCAGGTTGAGATAGCTCGGGGAGATCTCGAGGCGCGCGGCGAGCTCGGTCTGCGTCAGACCTTCCTTGCGCCGCAGGCTGCGGACCCTGGTGCCGAGACGATGCGTGGTGGCTGCTGGCATGCGGTTTTCAGTCATGGAGGCGGGAGTACCCGCGGGCGAGATCGCCCGCGGCTCCACCGTGGCCTTCTCTCGGCGCCCGCCCGCCGTTCAATTTTACTGCCATTTACACCTTTACAGGCAAGGCTTTACATACTCCCACACCATAACTGATTCGGGCCTCGAAGGTTATTGACCTTGGCCCATTCCGTGCTCATCCTTTTACACGATGACGCAGTCGATACTTGAACGTGGGATCGAGCAGGAGATCCTCACGCCCGAGGCGGTCAGGTTCGTGGAGATGCTCCACCGCGAATTCAATCCGTGGCGGGAAGAACTGCTCGCGCGGCGGGAAGAGCGGAAGAAGCACCTCGACGCGGGGGAGCTTCCCGACTTTCTGCCGGACACGAGGGAGATCCGCGAGACCGACTGGACCGTAGCGCCGATCCCGAAGGACCTCATGGACCGCCGGGTCGAGATCACCGGTCCCGTCGACCGGAAGATGATCATCAACGCGCTCAACTCCGGCGCGAACGTCTTCATGGCCGACTTCGAAGACGCGAATTCGCCGACCTGGGCGAACTGCATCGAAGGTCAAGCCAACCTGCGCGACGCCGTGCGCCGCACGATCACATTCGACAGCGGCGAGAAGCAGTACAGGCTCGGCGAGAAGACCGCGACGCTCCTCGTCCGCCCGCGTGGTTGGCATCTCGTCGAGAAACACTTCGTCGTCGACGGCAAGCCCGTATCGGCGAGCATCTTCGATTTCGCGCTGTACTTCTTTCACAACGCGAAGGAGCTGATCGCGCGCGGGACCGGTCCGTACTTCTATCTGCCGAAGATGGAGTCGCACCTCGAAGCGCGTCTGTGGAACGACGTGTTCGTGCGCGCGCAGCGAGAGCTCGGCATCCCGAACGGAACCATTCGCGCGACCGTGCTGGTCGAGACGATCCTCGCCTCGTTCGAAATGCACGAGATCCTCTGGGAGCTCCGCGACCACTCCGCCGGTCTGAACTGCGGCCGCTGGGACTACATCTTTTCTTTCATCAAGAAGTTCAGGGCGCGCCGCGACTTCATCACGCCTGACCGCGCTCACATCACGATGGACAAAGCGTTCCTGGCGGCCTATGTGAAGCTGCTCATCGAGACCTGTCACCGTCGCGGCGTCCACGCGATGGGCGGCATGGCCGCGCAGATCCCCATCAAGAACGATGAGGTGGCGAACGCCGCGGCGCTCGACAAGGTCCGCGCGGACAAGCTTCGCGAAGTGAAAGCGGGCCACGACGGAACCTGGGTCGCCCATCCGGCGCTCGTGCCCGTGGCAAGGGAAGTCTTTGACGAGCACATGAAGGGGGCGAACCAGATTGGATCGACCTTCGACCTTCGACCTTCGACCTTCGGAGAGGTGACCTCTCGGGGTGGGGCGGAGGCCTCCGAAGGTCGAAGGTCGAAGGTCGAAGGTCGAGATCTCCTCGAGCTCCCCCAGGGTCCCGTCACCGAAAAGGGCGTCCGCCAGAACTTCAACGTCGGCGTCCTCTACCTGGAGGCGTGGCTCGGGGGCTCCGGCGCCGTTCCCCTTTACAACCTCATGGAAGATGCTGCCACCGCGGAGATCTCGCGCACGCAGCTCTGGCAATGGATTCACCACGGCGCGAAGCTCGATGACGGTCGCGTCGTCGACGCCGCGCTCTACCGGAAGATCCGCGATGAGGAGCTCGCCACCATCGGCGACCGCCCCCACATCAAGACAGCCGCCCGCATTTTCGACGAACTCATTCTCAATGACACGCTCGCCGACTTCCTGACGATCCCGGCCTACGAAGAACTCTTGAAGACGGAGAAGAACTGATGGCACCGCTCCAAGCAGTGAGAGACTCGAAGCACATCGAAAAGCAGTGGGAATCGTCCGAACGATGGTCCGGCATCCGCCGGGACTATTCGGCCGAGGATGTCCTGCGCCTTCGTGGCTCGATCGAGATCAAGTACACGCTCGCTGAGATGGGAGCGGAGCGCCTCTTCCAGCTCCTCCACAGCGAGCCCTACGTCTCAGCCCTCGGCGCCCTCACCGGAAATCAGGCCGTGCAGCAAGTGCGCGCCGGACTGAAGGCGATCTACCTCAGCGGCTGGCAGGTGGCTGCCGACGCAAACCTGGCCGGCCACATGTACCCCGACCAGAGCCTCTATCCGTCGAACTCGGTTCCGCAGGTGGTGAAGCGCATCAACCAGGCGCTTCAGCGCGCGGACCAGATCGAGCACAGTGAAGGGCGCACCGATACCCACTGGTTCGCGCCGATCATCGCCGACGCCGAGGCAGGCTTCGGCGGTCATCTCAATGCGTTCGAGCTGATGAAGATGATGATCGAGGCCGGAGCGGCCGCGGTCCACTTCGAAGACCAGCTGGCCTCCGAAAAGAAATGCGGCCATCTCGGCGGCAAAGTTCTCGTTCCTACTTCGGCATTCATTCGCACTCTCACCGCGGCGCGGCTCGCGGCGGACGTGATGGGAGTCGACACGCTCATCATCGCCCGCACGGACGCGCACAGCGCGAACCTGCTGACGAGCGACGTCGATGAGCGCGATCATCGGTTTCTCACCGGCGAGCGCACCGCCGAAGGATTCCACCGGATCAAGGGTGGACTCGAGGCGGCCATCGCCCGCGGTGTTGCCTACGCACCGTACGCGGACCTGGTCTGGTGCGAGACATCGACGCCCGATCTCGGCGAGGCCCGCGAGTTCGCCGAGGGGATTCACAGGCACTACCCGGGGAAGCTGCTGGCGTACAACTGCTCGCCGTCGTTCAACTGGGCAAAGAAGCTCGACGCGGAGACGATCGCGAAGTTTCAACGGGAGCTGGGAGCCATGGGCTACAAGTTCCAGTTCGTCACGCTCGCAGGGTTTCACGCGCTCAACTTCTCGATGTTCGAGCTGGCGCGGCAGTATCAGGAAGAGGGCATGACCGCCTACTCGCGGATGCAGCAGGCGGAGTTCGCGGCGGAGAAGCACGGATACACGGCGACGAAGCATCAGCGCGAAGTCGGCACCGGCTACTTCGACGAAGTAGCGAAGGTGATCAGCAGCGGAGAGTCCTCGACGATCGCGCTCGAAGGCTCGACCGAGGCAGCGCAGTTCTGACGTACGGAGAAAAGATGGAAGACATTCGGCCGTACTCGATTGACGAAGAACGCAGAGAGCAGCGCGCGCAAGACGAAGATCGCGAGCGAAGAGCCGAGCTCGAAGCGGCAAGGTCCGAAGAGGAAGTGCCGTTCCACATACCGCGGGACTGAATCGATTTTGGATTTTGGATTTTGGATTGCCTAACGCCCGATCCAATCCAAAATCCAAAATTCAGCTGCAGCCCTTCAGTCCAGCCGGCGATGACATTCTCCAGGCGGAACTCTGCCGGCTGTCCGCGCAGGATCGTGGCGTCAAACAGCCTACAGAACACACGCGGGCTGCCCCGCGTGAACAGATACCAGAGGAGGCGCTCGGTGCTCCGCGCTTCTCGAGCCGGGGCGAATGCCACAAGCTCCTGACGGCGGCCAGTGACGCCTTTCCGGAAACCATGCAGCGCATCGCGCGCCTCTCCGGCGACAAGCGCGACGGAACGCGGCGGTCGACGTCAGAAGACCATCTCGTCGTCATGAAGGCCGAAGTAATGCCCAAGCTCGTGGATGACCGTCTCGCGCACCTCGGCAACGATGTCCCGGCGGCTCCGCGCGACTCGAAGGATCGGGCCGCGGAAGATCGCAATCTGGTCGGGCAGAGCGGGAAGCATGTCGAAGCTTCGCTCCGGCAGGGCAATGCCGCGGTAGATCCCCAGGAGCTCGTCGTCGTCCGCACCGTCACCAAGAACGTCGCGATCTTCCTCAGTCGGCTCTTCTTCGACGACGACGACCACGTTGTCGAGCAACCGCGCAAACTCCTCGGGCAGCTGTTCGAGAGCCTCTTCGACGAGCTCCTGGAAGTCGCCAGTGCTTAGGTTCACCAGGGGAGTTTAGACCTTAGACCCTGGACCTTGGACCTTGGGAGTAACGAGTCGGCTGAATACGGAAGCCCAAGGTCCAAGGTCCAAGGTCCAAGGTCCAGATCCCCCCGAAGCGACTGGCACGTGCCGGTAACCCCGACACGTGCCGAAATGCCCCGGTCACCAGCCCGGTGCGATGTTGAACCCGTACACGATCTGCTCTTCGGGGCGATGGAGTGGCTTCGCCGCGAAGATCTCGATCGGGATGTAGCTCAGCAGGATGCGGAGTCCACCGCCGACGCTGACCACGGGAACGCGCTCGTCGCTGTCGGTGGCCCACTTCCATGTCACGTCCTCACCGTCGCGCCACGCGGCGCCGGCGTCCGCGAACGCGAAGATCTCGGTCGGTAGGAAAGACGCAGAGATGAGGCCGAACTCAGGAGTGCCGAGAAGCGGAGCGCGGACTTCGATGCTGCCGGCGACGAGCTTCGATCCGACGAGACGGTCGAAGACAGGGCAGGCATTGAGATTCTGACCGCACTCGTCGGGGCTGAACGTCCACGACTCGTAACCGCGCACGAGAGATCCCTGGCCGAGATAGAGCCGGCTGAGTCGATTGCTCTCGGCGTCCTCGCCGTAGCGCCCGAAGTGCAGGCCGCGGACGGCGAGCGTCACAGGGCGGTTGTAGAAGTACTTGCGCCAGTCGGCGAGACCGGTCTGGAAGTTGAGGTCGCCGTTGAGCGAACGGACTTCGTGGCGATAGCGGGTGCCGCGCACCGGCGAGATGAATCCGAACGTCGAGCTGTCGCCGACGAACGCGGCCGATGCGGTCCAGAGGTTGACGGAGAAGTTGCCGGGGTAATCGCGGCGCTCGCGGTCGACGAGCTGGCCGCCGACGAAGATGAAGCGCTCGGACTCGAGTTTGTAGCCGAAGCGCTGGTAGCCGGCCGATCCTTCGATGCGCCGCGTGGCGCTGAACGGGTATTGAGTGAGGCCGCTGACATCCGTGAACGTCTGGATCTCCCGGAACTCCTCGTAAACCTCGGCATCGTAGATGTCGCCGTCGATCTCGACCCGCTCGAAGTACGACTGGTAGAACGGGGTGACGTAGGGAACGTGCACGAGATCGCCGCCCCACGCCAGGCGGTGCTTCTGGTTGAGATAGAAGACCTCGCCCGCGAGCTGGTCGGTGATGTTGTTCGTCGCGCCGCCACCGCCCTGGAACGTCACGCCGACGTTGTGCTGTCCGAGGATGTCGGAGAAGTAGGCGGCGACGGTGCCGCCGATGGCGTTGTAGCCGCCACCGACCGAGGCGCCGATGGTCGGCGGTCCGAGATAGGCGAGGCGGAGATTCGCGTCGTACGGACGCTGTTCAAACCGAACCGTGGGCTCAGGAAGCCCCTGGGTAGGCGAGTTCAGGTAAGCGGTGATCTCCGAGCCCGTCGCGCGAAGCGGGGGAAGAATGGCAGCACGCGGAGTGCCGGCCGGCATCTGCGTCGCCATCTGCGTTCCCGGCGTCGAAGCGGGAAGCGCGTAGAGGTTGTAGTTGTCGTCTTCGAAGAGGGAGAATGCGATGTCACCGCTGCGCAGCGCGACGCTCAGCGCCGGCGACATGTCGGTGATACCGGCGACGCCGGTGCGCACCGCGGTGATCCTGCTGGTCTGGCCGCTGGCGGGATTGTGCCGATAGATGTCGGCGACGCCTTCCGGGTTGGCGATGAAATAGATGCTGCCGTCCGGGCCATACTGCGGATTGATGTGCGTCGCGTTGGCGAAGATCGACAGGACCCGGACGGCGCCGGTGGCCACTTCGATCGTGGCGAGCTGCTTCTGGCCGAACTGCAGGTCGACGAACGACGTGCCCGGCCCCCGATCGGTGACGAAGGCGAGGAAACGGCCGTCGGGAGAGAAGGCGGGCTGCAGGTCTGCGAACTTGTCGTTCGTCAGCCGCCGCAGGTTACGCGCGTCGAGATCGTAGATGAAGAGGTCGGACACGCCGGTCGTCTGACCGGAGAGGGCGATGGTGCGGCCCTCCGGCGACCACGCCACGTTCATGATGCCTTCCATTCCGGGGACGCTGATGTGCTCGATCTTGCGCGACTCCACATCGACGATGGAGAGGAAGTTGTCGCCGCGGGCGAACGACACGAATGCGAGACGGCGGCCGTCAGGCGAGAACGAGCCCGCCGACTCGATGAAGCGGAGCGATTCCATGTGCGCGTCGCGGTCCGCGGAGACCAGATTGCGGATGACCTCGCCCGTCTTCGCATCCGCGAGGAAGAGATCGATGGAGAAAAGCTCGCGGGCTGAAAGGAACGCGAGGTAACGGCCGTCGGGGCTGAGAGCCGGGGCGACGTTCATCTCCGTTGCGCGGCGGCGTTTCTTCTCACCGAGCACGGGCTTGCGTCCGATGAGCGGCGTGCCATGGTCGGGGCGGACCTGTACGACCGGGTTGTACAGCTCGCGCGCGGACTCCTGCCAGTCGGTGAAGAGCTGTTTCGCGCTGATGCCGATGGCGCGCTCGACGCCTTCTTCGACGCCGATCACGCCCGACGCGAGGAAGTACCGCACGACCGCTTCGTCACCGAAGCGCGCGCCGATGTAAGCCATCAGCGCCTGGCCGTAGCGATAGGGGAAGTAGCGGGGGTCGCGGGACAGCTTGCGGATGTCTGGAAGGCGATCGTGGATCGTCGCGTCGCGGATCCACATCGCCGTGAGCGGATCGATGCGTCCCTTGGAGAGGTACTCGGCCATGCCTTCGACCAGCCACAGCGGCAGCTGCTCGAGGGAGAAGCGGCGGCGATTGCGCGCCGCGGTCGCGGCGATGTCGTACTGGAAGACGTGAACGATCTCGTGTCCGAGGACGTGGTCGTTGTCTTCGTAGTCGCCGGTGAGGGGGAGGACGACGCGGTTCATGAAAGCGTCGGTGAAGCCACCGGTTCCTTCGCCGATGAATCCGGGAGTGGTCGTCGTCTGATGGAAGTCGGCCGCATTCGCGTAAAGGACGATCGGCTTGCGTCCGAACGAATGGTTGAACACGCGCGAGAGGCGCGTGTACCAGCGTTCGGCCATGCGTCCGATGTCGTGAACGACGTCGGCTTCCTGCTCGTAGTAATAGATGTCGAAGTGCTCGGTGCGGAGCACTTTGAAATCGAAGCTTTCCCACTGGACCTTGTTGCGTCCGAAATATTGGGCTTCGAGGGTGGGGGTGAGGGTAAAGAGAAGAGTCGCAACCAGCAGGGCACCGCGGAACTTGCGCATCACTGACACCTCGGGGGCGAATTGAACCGCCAGAATGGCCGCGGCTGCAAGTTCGCTGCCCTGCCGTGTCAGCTTTTGCGAAGAGGGACCGCCGACAATGCGGTAAAGGCCGCCACGGTCAGGGAGGATGGCGAACATCCGGGCGGTTGTAACCCTTTCAGCCGCCGCGACGAAGAGTGCGAGCTGCACCGCCCGTACGACCCAGTCGAGAAAGGGGCCGCGGGTTCGACGTCGCCGGAACATGACATCCGTCATGTCGGGGTGACAGTGCCAGTGGAGCCGCGGGCGACCTCGCCCGCCGGTCAAGCGCAAAAAAGCGCGGGCGAGGTCGCCCGCGCTCCACTGCGTTCATGATGCGCATTCTTACTGATGCAGCATCTTGAAGGCGTGATTCCACTGGCCGCTCAGAGAGCCGTGAAGGACCCACACCAGGCACATCGGTTCGAGGTAGCGGGAACCGTCGATGCCGCCGATGTCGATCACGCCCCATCCGAACGCTTCGCAAACCTGCGCGGCGAGCTTCTTCGCCTCTGCGTCATCGCCGCAGATGAACATGTCCGGTGGCCCGCCCGGGAGATGCGGGTGGACCATCAGCTGATTGCCGACGGTGTTGAACGCTTTCACGACGCGGGCGTTCGGGATCATCCGCTGGACCTGTTCGCCGAGCGAATCGTCGTGGCCGATGGAGAGGCGGGGAGGCATGCCCCCGCTGAAGTCGAGCGGATTCGTCGTATCGAGGACAACCTTGCGTTCGAAGTTCTGTACACCCGCGAGCTTGAGGGCATTGGTCGTGGCCACGCCGAGCGTGGCCAGGACGATCAGGTCGCCGAAGCGCGCCACTTCTTCGAATGTTCCAGCCGACGCATGACTGCCAACACCCGCCGCCCAGTCTTTCAGTTTCTCAGGCTCGCGAGAGCCGATCTTGACGTCGTGTCCCAGCCCCGCAAAGCCCGCGGCAAGAACTCGCCCGACGTCGCCGGAACCGAGTACGCCGACGTTCATGATCTGCATGACGCAAGCATATCGCGCTGCAAATCAGGATCAGAGACCGGCCGCGTTGTTGTCGGTCGGGCTGATCTTCTTCCCGTGACCGTGCATCTCTTCGGGATAGCCGGTCGGGGTGGTGGTCATGCTGCCGTCGCTGAATTCGGTCGGGCCGAAGCCGCCGCCCACCTGCCGCCGCATGCGGCCCCAGACTGCCATGAGGACGGCGAAGAGTACGAGCAGGACGACGAACGCGATGAAGATGTCATTCATGGCAGGAAGATGACTCACCGAGCGTGCCAGAAAGGCGGATGAGGCCGGTATTTGGGTGCTTGGTGCTGAGTGGAGCCGTGGCGAGGTCGCCCGCGCTCCACTGGGCGCACCAGGCACCAAGCACCAAGCACCAAGCACACACCACTCATCGATTCAATTCGAAGATGAGATAGTGCGCGTCGCGATAGCGGAGTTGCGCGTGCCGCGCGGTGAAGGCGCGCAGGACCGCGTCGGTCCGCGGGGTCACCTCGAGCGTCGTCTCGCGGTCGAGGATGTCCGGCGCCGGTGCGCTCGACTGCACGCGATACCAGGCGGGATGCAGGAGCACGTGGGTGACGCCCTGCTCGCGAAAACCGTCAGCCATGTGGGCCGGAGTCGGGAATTGCCCGAGCCACCTCGCCATGCGCGGGCCGTCCAGGTTGCCGGCGCTCACGAACTGGCGCTGCAGGTAAAACGCACGCGTCTCGCCGATGAGAAAAACGCGCGCATCCGGTTTCGTCGACGCATCGATCCATGCATAGGCCCCGGCGAACGGACGCGTTCTCGAGACGAACGCAGCAGGCGTCTCCTGTCCGGCCGCATACGGCAGGAGCTCGCCGACGGCGCCGATGCCGAGGATGAGCTGTGCGGAGCAGGAGAGGAGGAGGACGACGATTGCCGCTGCACGTGCAACGACTCCTGACGCAAGCACGGCTTCGACGATCGTCACCGTGCCCACGACCGCGATCGGCACGAGTCCGTTGATCAGGTTGCGGGTCACGGGCGCCATCGTCAGCAGGATCGCCGTCTGGATCAGGCCGATGAGTGCGAGGTCACGCGTGGCACGATCGCGCCATCGCGCGAAGAGCACTCCGATCATGGACAGTGGCAGCAGGATTCCCAGCGCCTCGTCGCTCACCCGCGCGTCGAGGATGTCCACTCCGCTGAAGAAGTCGATCCATCCGCCGAAGAAACCGACAGCGCGGTAGCCGCTCACCGCCGGCGCATCTGGAAGAAGAAACGGCGCGATCGGAGATCCTGTCCAGATGAGATTGCGTACGTAGAAGAAGGCGCCGGAGATCAAGGTGACCGCCGCGGCGGTCACTACGAGCCGCGGCCGTTTGCGCTCGCGCATGACGAAGATCGCCGCGAACACCGCGATCCAGGGAAGCGCCGTGTATTTGATTGCGGCCGCTGCGCCGAGGGCAGCGAACGCGACATGCAGATGCAGATCGCGAGGTTCATCCAGCCACCGCTGGTAACGATCGAAAGAGATGAGCAGGAGCCCCAGCACCGCCCACTCGCTGAATGCCCAGCCGGAAACGATCATCAGCGCCGGCGTGTAAGCGATGACGATCGCGACGTACACGGCGGCCGCGGAGTTCAGGCGCCGCGCAACTCTGAAAATGGCAGCGAGGCATGCCACGTACGCGCCGAAGTGCAGCAGGTGCGCCGCCGTTCCCCCTCCCATCATCAGCGCCGGAAGATCGGCGAGCTGCTGCGCCATCACGAAGTACGAGTGCGAGTTGAGCGGAAGGTCGATCATTCGCCCGTACAGCTCGTAAGCGTGAGGCACGGCCAGTTTGTAAATGAGCTCGTCCGGCGCCACCGCCGGCGCGATCGCGGTGATGAGGCCGATCAGCACCGGGGGAACGAGGAGCAGCGAAGCCGGCGTGATCGCGGCGGGCATCGCAAACCGGCTTCTCGTCTTCCACAGCAGTGCGATCCCCGCCACGGCCAGGAACATAGTCGCTGCCGCCACCAGCGCGACTGAAATCCAGGCAGTCATCCCCGCAATGGTTCCGAAGACCGCGATCCCGATGAGGAACGTTTCGTCCAGATCAGTCTCGATCGCGGCCCACCCGACGGCGAGTGCCGCCAGCGCCACGATCGCTGCTGCGACAAAAGGAATCGCGATCTCGGAAAAAAGCGAGAGCGCCGGCTGATAGCGGATGAGGAAGAAGGCGATCAGGCCGGCTGCAGCGGCGAGAAGGAGGATGAAGGTCGCTCGCCGAGCGCCCGGCCGGTCCACGGAAACGAATGTAGCACGGCGCCGGTTGCGGCATGATGAGCATGCCCATCCCCTGGTTCTGGAAGAAACGTCCAGTGTCCAGACCTGACACCATGACATGCCATGACATGACTACTGAGGTCGGTTCGAAGGCGATGACGTGACCTCGTCCCAGATCTTCACGTCCTTGCTCTCCTTCAGGAACAGCGACCCGATCACGAATGTCAGGAGAGCGATCGAGATCGGGTACCAGAGGCCGGCGTACATGTGGCCGGTACGGGCCACGACCGCGGTCGCGATCAGCGGAGTGAAGCCGCCGAACCATCCGTTGCCGATGTGATACGGCAGCGACAGGGATGTATAGCGGATCTTCGCCGGGAACGCTTCGACGAGGAACGCGGCGATCGGCCCGTAGACCATCGTCACGAAGATGACCTGAATGAAGACGAGCGCGGTGAGGGCGATCGAGTTGTCCTTGAACGCATTCATCGCCTGGTAGATGGGGTAGTACGACAGCGCGGCGACTAGATTGCCGGCCATCATGATCTTCTTGCGACCCCAGCGGTCCGAAAGCGCGCCGAACACGATGAAGAACGGTGTGCCGAGGGCCAGCGCGACGGCGACGATGATGTTCGCGAGCACGAAGTCGATCTTGAGAACGTTCTGCAGGAAGAACAGCGCATAGAACTGGCCCGTGTACCAGACGACGGCCTGCCCGGCGGCCGCGCCGAACAGCACGAGCAGGATGACCTTCCAGTTCTTGCGATTGCCGAAGCTGTCGCGCAGCGGTGTCGTCGACGCCTTCCCTTCGCTCTTGAGCTGCGTGAAGAGGGGCGACTCCTTCAACTTCAGGCGGATGTACAGCGACATCCCAACGAGGAAGATCGACAACAGGAACGGGATGCGCCACCCCCACGCGCGGAAGTCCGCCTCGCTCATGGAGAGACGTACCAGGAGGATGACGCCGAGCGACACGAACAGACCGAGCGTCGCCGTCGTCTGAATGAAACTCGTATAGAAACCTCGGCGGCTGTCGGGAACGTGCTCCGCGACGTACACCGCGGCGCCGCCGTATTCGCCACCGAGCGCGAGACCCTGCAGGAGACGCAGCGCGACGAGGATCAGCGGTGCCGCGATGCCGATCGCCTCATACGTCGGCAACAGCCCGATCACGAACGTCGCGCCGCCCATGATCAGCAGCGTGACGAGAAACGCGTACTTGCGGCCGACGAGGTCACCGATGCGGCCGAAGAAGATCGCCCCGAACGGTCGCACCGCGAAGCCGGTTGCGAAGGTGGCCAGCGTCAGAAGAAAGCCGGCGGTCGGATTCTCCTTCGGAAAGAACGACCCGGCGACGATGGCCGCGAGGCTGCCGAAGATGTAGAAGTCGTACCACTCGATCATCGTGCCGGCGGCCGAGGCGCCGATCACTTTCCAGACCGGGTATTCCGCGCGCGAGTTTTCCATGCGCGGCGATTGTAAATGTGTAGCCGACCCAACGCGTCACCGGATGTTTTCGGACGAGAGGAAGGAGCGGGACGAACGCCAGCCCGATGAGTCCGCTCCAAGGCGATTGCGGAAGCGTCAGCAAGCGGCCTTCCAGCGTAGGCGAAAAGAGACACCCATACCGGCACGAAGAACAGGCGGGGAAAGAGGGAGCCATCGCGAACCAGCGTTCTGATTTCTTCATATGAGAAACTGCGCGTCGATTTCTGCATCTAACATGTCGCCTGCGACCGCTGTTTCAGATGGCCTGAAACAACCCGACGGGCAACGGGGTTTCAATGACCATGCAGAACCGCCTCATCCTCCTGATTCTCATCATCGCCGCGGTCCTCATCGCAATCCTGATGGCGCCGCGCAGCAAAGGAGTTCCATCGATGGACCAGAAGAACGGCAAGCCCTCGGAGACCGATCTCAAGAAACGCCTGACCCCGCTTCAGTACGAAGTCACCCAGAACGACGGCACGGAGCCGGCGTTCCGGAACGAGTACTGGGACAATCACGAGCCCGGGATCTACGTCGACGTCGTTTCGGGCGAGCCTCTCTTTTCCTCCCTCGACAAATTCGACTCGGGCACCGGCTGGCCGAGCTTCACGAAGCCGCTCGAGCCGGGCAACGTGGTGACGAAGAGTGACCGCAAGCTGTTCATGGTCCGCACCGAAGTCCGCTCGAAGAACGCCGACTCCCACCTCGGCCACGTCTTCGAGGACGGCCCGAAGCCGACCGGTCTGCGGTACTGCATGAACTCCGCGTCGCTGCGGTTCATCCCGGCCGCGAAGCTGGAAGCCGAGGGGTACGGAAAGTACGCCGCTCTCTTCAGCGGAAAGGGCACGGCGAAGTCCACTGCGAAAACGCAGAAGGCCACTCTCGCCGGCGGATGCTTCTGGGGTCTCGAGGACCTGATCCGCAAACTGCCGGGCGTCATCGACACGACCGTCGGTTACACCGGCGGCAAAGTGAAGAACGCGACGTACAAGAACCATGAGGGGCATGCCGAGGCGATCGAGATCGAGTACGACCCCTCGAAGATCTCGTATGAGGATCTGCTCGAGTTCTTCTTCCGCTATCACGATCCGACGACGCTCAACCGTCAGGGGAACGACATCGGCAGCTCGTACCGCTCAGCGATCTTCTACCACGACGAAGAGCAGCGTAAGGTCGCCGAGCGCGTGAAGGCGAAGGTGAACGCGTCGGGCAAGTGGAAGCGCCCGGTCGTCACCGAGATCACGAAAGCCTCCGAGTTCTGGACCGCCGAGGATTACCACCAGGATTATCTGATCAAGAATCCGGGCGGATATACCTGCCACTACGATCGCGGGTTCAAATTCGATTAGAGGGTGGTGCTTGGTGGAGCCGGGGGCGATCCCGCCCGCGTCGCACTCGGGACCGACCGCTCCACTCATCCACTCTGGCGGGCGAGATCGCCCGCGGCTCCACCACTAGTTGAACACGAGCAAGTCGCGAGAGAGCGTCACGTCCATTTCGCCGAGGAGCGCCAGCTTCTCCCTCTCCCGGGTCCGCATCGCTCGATAGGACGAGATCATCACGTCTTCGATCGCCTGATGGTCGAGGCGAGCGGTGGTGCGGATGCTCTCCTGATGCTGGAGGCGGAACTCGTTCTCGAGCGCTCGGATGGCGGCTTCGGTTCGATCGGCCAGCGTGCCTTCGCCGAGGATGGCTTCGCGAAGCTCGATGAGGTCGTCAGGGCCGGCGACGGCGATCACCAGGCGTCCGTCGGGATGAAGCGTGCGGCGGAATTCCTTCGCGTTGAAGCGCGCGGTGATCGAGGTGACCGTGTGGAACGATCCGGTTGCGTACGGGAGAAAACGATCGGCGTTGGCGACGACGAAATGGCAATCGCGATGTGTCCTGGCCGCGAGATCGATCGCGGCCACCGATATATCCACGCCGTGCGCTTCGGAAGCCCCGCCGCGGCGGAAGGCCGCGAGGTAGTGCCCCTCGCCGCAACCGACGTCCAGCACCGCCCCTTCGCGCACGAAGCTGCTGATTTTTTCGACGAGGTGTCGAGAATCGCCGCGATCGAGGAACCGTCGGCGAGCCGCGACCGCTTCCTTGGAGTCGCCGGGTGTGCGCGAGCGCCGGTCCTGTGGCTGGAGCAGGTTGATGTAGCCCCTGCGCGCGACGTCGAACGCGTGACGGCGCGGACAGACCAGCTGCCGCGTCTCGCGCGCCAGCGGCTCTCCGCATCCGCGGACTGTACAGAGAAGGGTGAGGCGGGTCATGAGTGCAGCACTGGAGACGGATCTCGAATTTTGGATTTTTTGGATTTTGAGTCAATCCAAAATCCAAAATCCAAAATCCAAAATGGAAACTCACCGCTTCGCGATGCGGAAGCGCGCGACTTCGTTCTCGAACCCCTGTCCGCTCTGGACGAGGTTCTGCACGGTCTCGCTGAAGTCGCGCGCGATCTGGTCGTTCTGCTGTGCAATGGACAGCATGGTCCTCGACGCGTCGGCGATGCGGTCGGTCTCCTGCAGCTGGCGCTCGAGCAGGTCGCGCATGGAGCGTGACTCAGCGGCCATCCGTTCCAGCGCTACGGTGATGCCGCGTCCGGCCTGCGACTGCTCGGCAGTGGCATTCTTGACCTGTCCGGCGATGTCGCGGATGCGTTCGGATTCCTGTGCGAGCAGCTCCGTGCCGCGCGCCTGTTCGGTCGTGGCCCGGTTGATCTCGGCGATGTGATCCGACATGCGCGACGTGACGTCGTGCAGGTGGCGGCTCGCTTTGGCCTGCTCTTCGAGGGCCCGGGAGATCTTCGTCGCCATCTCGTACGATTGATTCGCGCTTGCGACGATCTTCTCGAGCGAGCCCGCGGCGTCATGCGCCAGGGCGACGTTCTCGCGGACGCGCACCACTCCCTCGTTGATCTTGGCCACGGCCTGCCGCGAATTGCCCTGGACCGCCTTGACGACCTCGCTGATCTCTTTCGTCGAGCCGCGCGTCCGCTCCGCGAGCTCGCGGATCTCGTCAGCCACGACGCTGAAGCCGAGGCCGTGTTCGCCGGCTTGCGCGGCGATGATGGCTGCGTTGAGCGCGAGAAGGTTCGTGCGCCCGGTGATCTCTTCGATGACGTTGAGCATCTGGCCGATGCTCGCGACGCTCTGCTGAAGGTTGTCGATGACCTTCGCCGTGCTGTCGGTGAGCTCCTGCGTCTGATTGATCCCTTCGACCGTGCGGCCGACCGCTTCGCCGCCTGCCTCGGCATCCTCGCGGACCTGGCGGGAGATGGCGGCCGTGGCTTCTGCCGTCGCGCTGAGCTCATCCACCATGGAATCGAGCTGGGAGACGAACGAAAGGACTTCGTCGCTGATGCCGGCGAGCACGCCCGTGCGCTGCGATGTCTCGTTCATCGTGGCGTGCATCTCGGTGGTCGACGACGACGTCTTCTCCACCGACTGGAACAGGTAATCCATGCTTCGCGCGACCTCTTCGGCCGACGCCTGCAGCTCGAGTGCGCGGGCCGACGCGTCGTCGGTGAGTGCGCTCGCGTTTTCCGCGGCGCCGAGAACGGAGCGGATCCCTCCCCGAACGTTCTCGACCGAGGATGTGGATCGCTCGGTCAGCTCGGCCTGGTTGCGCGAACGCTCCAGCAGCGACTCCGTGCCGCCGGTGATGACGCGGACACCTTCGGTGATGGTGGTGCCGCTTCCGCCGATGCGTCCCAGAAGGCGGCTCAGGTTCGAGCCCGTCTCGGCAAAGCTCGCGGCAAGCTCGCCGACCTCGTCGTCGGAGAATGCCTGGCGTCCGGTATCGAAGTTCCCTGCAGCCATCTCGCGCGCCGTAGCGCGCAGGCGGCGCAGCGGCGCGGTCACGTCGCGTGCGAGCAGCAGGGTCGCAATCGAGAAAACGATCGTCGTCACGAGCGCCACGAGCAGCGTGTAGAAGGCGATCTGCACGGGAATGCTCTGATAGGCCTTCCAGGGAATCGTGAGAACGAGGATCGAGCCGTCCCGGACTGGCGCGAACCGGGCCACGTGGTCGCCGACATACGACGAGCTGTCGCCGTTTCCGATGCGGATGATCGCGTCGATCTCACGCCGGTCGAGCGGCTCGCCGGTATGAATGGCGGTGCCGTCCTTGCGTACGAGGCTGATCGAATGGTCGGAAGGGATGTACGACTTCATCGTGTCGAGCGCTTCGGCGTCCACCTTTGCAAGGACGTTCGCGTTGCTGTGCAGCCGCTGGAAACGGTCCGCCGACGAGGCGATGGCCAGGTGCTCCAGTTCATCCGAGACCTTCGAGGAGATGAGAAGGCCGAGCACGAGCATGGAGATGATGAAAGATCCGATGAAGATGACGGCGATCTTCCGGCCGAGGGACAGCTCTTTGCCTGTGTATTGCGCCGGCATCGGCGACGGTGCGGTGAACGACACGAGCTGGCGTTTGCCGGCCGCGTAGGCCCACACCACGGACGGGAAGGCGATGATCAGCGCGGCGGCGCTGAAGTAGGCGAATCCCGTCTTCGTCGGCAGCAGCAGCCACGTGGCGACCACGGAAAAGATCGCGCCGGCGGCCGCCCAGAAATAGACGGCAACGGTCGTAGCGCGTCGCAGACAGTTCGACATCGCGCCGGAGAGCACATCGCTGTCGGTGCCGGCAAGAGCCTTCTCCACCTCTTCGGCAGCCGGTGCGACTGTCCGCATGAATACCGCCACGGCCGCCGCTGAAACGGCGATGAGGAGTCCGAGGAGTTTGAGCGAGCCGAGCGGCGAGAGCCGGACGACCTGGGAAACGAAAAGAAAGGAAAGCGGAAGGTTTCCCGCCGCGGGGGGGATGGTCAGCCAGAGAACGTAGCGGCGAGCGAAATCCATCGATCGATCTCGATTATCGCACCATCGTCGGTGCGCAACATTACAGGCACGATTTCGAAGATCATATGGGATGACGGGGGTGACTCGTGCACGATAGGCTGCCGGCGTGAAATTGAGTGTCGTCATTGTCATCATTGGTGTGCTCGTCGGCCTCGCCGCGGGCCTCGGCGCTTACACGTTCGTCTATGCGAAGGGATATTCGTATCTGACGAACGATCCCGCGGCGTGCGCCAACTGCCACGTGATGGACTCGTATTACAGCGGATGGCTGAAAGGTCCGCATCGCGCCGTCGCCGGTTGCAACGACTGCCATACCCCTCACAACTTCATAGGCAAGTACGCGACGAAGGCGTCGAACGGGTTCTGGCACTCCTTCTACTTCACCACCGGCGCTTATCCCGACAATCTCGAAATCCGGCCGCGCAACGTCGGCGTCACCGAGGACGCGTGCCGGTACTGCCACCAGGCGATCGTGGATGCAATCGCCTCCCATCCCGCACAGATGAAGGGGGGACGGTTCTCGTGCATCCGTTGTCATGACGATGTGGGACACATGTGAGGCATTTTGGATTTTGGATTTTAGATTTTGGATTGAAACAAATCCAAAATCCAAAATCCAAAATCCAAAATCGCCCAGGACGAGGAGAAATCATGGAAGAGACAAAGACTCCCAAACGCCGCCTGGTGAGGCTGCTCGTGATCACTGCCGTGGTCGCGGCGCTCGTCGCCGTCGGGATCACGGCGCTCCTCGTCAACATCTTCCAGCGCAAGACGGAGGCGCAGAACCCGTTCTACCGCGTGGTCGAGCTCAACGAGAACACCACCGATCCGGCCATCTGGGGAAAGAATTTCCCGATGCAGTACGACGGGTATCTGCGCACGGTCGACCAGGTGCGTACGCGTTTCGGCGGATCGGAAGCCGTTCCCCACGTTCCGACGCGGGCCGACCCGCGATCGGTCGTCGCGCAGTCGCGACTCGAAGAAGATCCGCGCCTCAAGACGATGTGGGCCGGCTACGCCTTCGCGAAAGACTTCCGGGAAGAGCGCGGCCACGCGTACATGCTCTCCGACCAGACCTTCACTGAACGGCAGAAAGTCGTGAAGCAGCCCGGCACCTGCCTGCATTGCCATGCGTCGATGTGGGCGGCCTACAACAAGCTCGGCAACGGTGACATCTTCAAGGGTTTCGAGGCGATCAACAAGCTGCCCTACTTCGAAGCGCGCAAGCTCGTCGATCACCCGGTGGCGTGCATCGATTGCCATGACCCGAAGACCCTGGCTCTTCGCGTGACCCGCCCGGCTTTCATCGAGGGAATGCGTGCGATGAAAAACGATCCCGCCTATGACCCGAACACGATGGCCACGCGTCAGGAGATGCGCACGTTCGTGTGCGGTCAGTGCCACGTCGAGTACTACTTCAAGGGTGCGGAGAAGCGCCTCACGTATCCGTGGCACAACGGACTCAAGGGCGACCAGATCCTCGAGTACTACGAGACGAAGAGCGATCACGTCGACTGGACGCACGCCGAGACCGGCGCGAAAGTGCTGAAAGCGCAGCATCCCGAATTCGAAATGTACAACCAGGGCATCCACGCGCGGTCCGGCGTGGCCTGCGCCGACTGCCACATGCCCTACAAGCGCGAAGGCGCCCTGAAGATCAGCGACCACCATGTCCGCAGCCCGCTGCTCAACGTCAACCGCGCATGCGGCAGCTGTCACAAGTGGTCGGAGGAAGAGCTGACCCAGCGCGTGCACACCATTCAGGAGCGCACGTACCAGATGCGCAACATCGCCATGGATGCTCTGATGGCGCTCATCAGCGACATCAAGACCGCGGCGACCGGCGGCGCATCCGAGGCGCAGCTCGACGAAGCCCGCAAGCAGCAGAAGCGCGCGCAGTTCCTCCTCGACTTCATCGAAGCCGAGAACTCGATGGGTTTCCACGCGCCGCAGGAGGCGGCGCGGCTCATGGCGATCTCCATCGACCACACGCGCCGCGGGCAGATCGCTCTCCGCGGTGTTCTTCCGGGACCCGCCGCACTGCCGCAGCCAACGATTCCGCTCGCGCCGGGACAGGTGAACCAGAAAGGCTCTCCGGGAACTACCCCAGCCGGGGGAGTTGCGAGCCAGCCAGTCGCCAAAAGCGAGTAGTCGGCTTCACCCCTTCGCTATCATGGCAGCATGCCCGCGATAGAGGAGCGAGAGCGCCGGAGATTCGGCCGGATCGATCTCGAGCAGCCCCTCGAGGGGGTGATCGGCGCGATTCCGGTGAACGTAGTCGAAGTGTCGATCGTTGGCCTTCGGGTCATGCACGAAGTTCGTTTTCCTCCCGGCGAAGACGGCGACGTGCACGTCTCCTGGCAGGGAAAGGACATGCACTTCCGCTGTCGCATCGTCCGGTCGACGCTTTTCAAGCTTGCGAAGACAGCGGCCGACAAGAGCATCTATCAATCAGGCATCCGTCTCGACGAAGCCTTCGGCGAGTCGGAGAAGCTCCTGCGCGACCTGATCGCCCAGCGAGTCATGCGCGCCATCCACGAGCAGAAAGAGAACGCGTACGGCATTACCTCGATGGGTCCTTTCACCTACCAGGTCGGAAAGGGTGATCGATATCGGCGCTGCGAACTGACGGACGGCAAGTGGCGGAAGTTCGACACGACGCGTCCCGAACAGCCGACCGAAGGCTTTACGGTGTCGGCCGAGCTCGATCCGCCGCAGATCGAGACACTCTGCAGGACCTACGAGGCCCTCGCATCGGAAGGCCGGCGGCTGACGAAGATGCTCGCTGAACTGAGCATCCGGAAGACCGAGGGTGGTCCGACCCGGCGGTACATCCCGTGAGTGTTTTTGGATGTTGGATTTGGGATTTTGGATTACCGGCAATCCAAAATCGAAAATCCAAAATCCAAAAGGGCTATTCTTCCTCCGATCTTGAACCTGTCTCCCGGCGTTCGCGTTGGGCCTTACGAGATCCTCGCCGCCCTCGGGGCGGGAGGCATGGGTGAGGTCTATCGCGCGCGCGACGAGCGCCTCGGACGCGACGTAGCCCTGAAGATCCTCTCCGGCGAGCTCTCGCAGAGCACCGACCATCTCCGCCGTTTCGAACAGGAGGCGCGCGCGGCTTCGGCGCTCAACCACCCGAACATCATCACCATCTACGACATCGGCAGCTTCGATTCGATGGCATACATCGCCATGGAGCTCATCGAAGGGCGCGATCTGCGCTCGATGATTGCCGGCGAAGCGCTTCCTCTTCGTCAGGCGCTGCGGATCGCGGTGAAGGTCGCCGACGGGCTCGCCGCCGCGCACGAGCGAGGAATCGTCCATCGCGACCTCAAGCCGGAGAACGTGATGATGTCCCGCGACGGCTTCGTGAAGATTCTCGACTTCGGCCTCGCGAAGCTCGTGGTCCCCTTCACGGACCGGGACTCCACCGTTCCTCACACGACACCGGGCGCGGTCTTCGGCACGGTCGGATACATGTCGCCCGAGCAGGCCGCCGGAAGGGAAGTCGATTACCGGTGCGACCAGTTCGCGTTCGGGGTCATGCTCTATGAGATGGTGACCGGCCGCCTGCCGTTTTCAGAGCGCACGGCCGCGGAGACACTCGCCGCGATCATCCGGAACGAACCTCCTCCGATCGAGCATTACAACAGCAAAGTTCCTCCCGACCTCCAGCGGATCATCCTGCGTCTTCTGGCGAAAGAGCCGGACGAGCGTTACGCCTCGACGCGCGATCTCGCCCGCGATCTTCGTGAAGTGCGCGACCGGACCAGCAACGCCTCCGAGCCGCGACATCGCAGCGACCGGCTGCTTTCCGTTCCACCGCCGAAGTCCGCGGTGATCGCCGCGCTGGCGGCGGCCGCCGTGATCGTGATTGCCGGCTTGGTCATGCTTCTGCGGCCGCGCTCCGAACCGCGGCCTCCAGCCGGCGCGGCGAGCGTCGTCGTGCTTCCGTTTCGCGACCTCACCGGCACGACAGAAGGGCAGATCTATACCGACGGCCTGGTGGAGATGATCAGCTCGCGGCTCGTCGAGGCGAAGACGCTTCGGATCATCCCCCGGTTCACGGAGAACGCGCGGCCGGCCGATCCGGTGGCGGTGGCCAGGCAGGTCAAGGCTGCCTTCGCACTTCGCGGGGGCGTGCAGCGCCGCGGCGACGACGTGGCCATCAACTACGCTCTCATCAACGCTGCCACCGGCGAGCAGGTGGCGGGGGAGACGATGCAGGCGAAGACCTCCGACGTCTTCGCGCTCGGGGACCGCATGGTCGCGTCGATTCTCGCCGCGCTCAACGTCGTCGCCGGGGGAGCGAAGAACGACCTCTCCTCCGAACTGTCGAGCACGAAGGACCGCGAAGCGTACGTGCAGGCGCTCGGACTCCTTCAGCGCTCGAAGGACGAAAAGTCGATCGATCAGGCGATCGGCGAGCTGGAACGGCTGCTGATCAACGCGCGCGATTCCCCGAACGTGAACGTGGAGCTCGCACGAGCTCTCATTTATAAATCCCAGCTTGGGCGGCGTCCCAGCCTGGTGGAACAGGCGAACGTCTACGCGGAACGCGCCCGCGACCTCGACGCGAACTTACCGCAGGCGTACATCCGCCTCGGTCAGATCCGCAATCTGAGCGGGCGTCATGCCGAGGCGCTGGCGGAGTTTCAGAAGGCGTTGAAGCTGCGGCCGGACGATGCCGACGCGCTCCTCGGGATTGCCGCCACGAACGAGGCCATGGGACGCGCCGCGGACGCGGAAGCAATGTACAAGAAGGCGATCGAAGCGCGTCCGGACCATGCAGATACCTACAACGGGTACGGAATCTTTCTCTATCGGAGGGGCCGCTTCGAGGAGGCGATCCCGAATTTCCGGCGGTTCACCGATCTGAATCCGGAAGCGTCGCGGGGATTCCTGAATCTCGGTGCGTCGTATCAGGCGCTGGGGCGCTACGACGAGGCCCGCCGCGCTTACGAGCTCTCGATCGCAGCCAGTCCGACCGGCGACGCCTATTCGAACCTCGCCACGCTGGAGTTCTTCCTGGGACGCTACGAGCAGTCAGTCAGGGGATTCGAAAAAGCGGCGGAGCTCTCTCCGACGAGCCACGTGATGTGGGGCAACCTCGGCGATGCCTACCGCTGGGCGCCGGGCATGCGGGAGAAATCGGCGGGCGCCTACGAGAAGTGTGTGGAGCTCGCGCGGCAGGCGCTTGCCGTCAATGCGCGCGACGCAGGCGTCCACGCCAGCATGGCGTCGGCGCTGGCGAAGATGGGGCGTCTGGCCGAGGCATCGCGCGCGATCGACACTGCACTGAAAATCGATCCGACGAATCCGTCGGTCCTCTACACGGCTGCGCTCGTGAATCTTCTCCAGCAGAAACCCGAGGTCGCCCGCACGTGGCTGGAACGCGCGACGGAAGCGGGATATCCTGCGGACTATCTCCAACGCGATCCGGAATTTGCAGAATTGAGAAAGTGAGGAGGACCCGATGCGAAAGGCGTTGCTCCGCGGTCGAGTTTGGCTCCTGGTGCTTTGCGTTGCTTCGTTGATGCTGGCCGGTTGCGGGCATATCCGCAGAGTGGGCGACCCCCCGCGCGGATGCGGCGGCAGCGGCTCGAGCGATAAGGCTTTTCCCTTCATCTGTATCGATGACAGCACCCTGACGCCACATCCGGACGTCGCCTATGTATGGGATCGTCAACCGCAGCGAAATGGCGAGCCCTCGGACAATCCGGTGGTGATCAAGTGGATGACCACGAGCGGCGGCGGAAATCTCGGAATCGAGTTCACGGACAAAGGTTGCCTCGAGCCGAATTCGCTGCGCTGCAACGGGCACGGGTTCTGTTTCGCGCTGACGAGAAAACTGGAAAAGGGTCAGGTTTCCTGCTCCTACACGATCAATCTCGAGGGCAGGGAGCGCGACCCGGAGGTCGTTGTCCAGCCCTGCTGCATGGCCGCCGACGTCATCGATAACCCGTAATCACGATCCGTCACCGGGAACGGTAGCCACTGTCATGGCGAAACTCCTTCGCGCGACCCATGGTCGGCGGAGGAGGACCCGTCATGCGTCTCCGGTTGTCGTTCGTCGTTCTGCTCGCGTTGCTCATTCCCCTGGCGTCCGTTGCCAAGGATGCCTTCCCGAAAGCCTGCGTCGATTGCCATGTGAAGAGTGGCTCGGCGGACATGCGGCTCAGCACTCTCGCGAAAGCCTGGGCCGTGAAAGCCCCCGCCGCTCTGACGGCCAGAGTCTCGACGGTGATGCCGCAAGGCGCGGCGCTCAAGGGCAAGCATCCGCCGATCAGCCCAGCGGTGCTCAAAGAGGTTCCGGCGAGCTGCAGGAAGTGCCACACGGCAACGTCGAAGACAATTCCGCCGCTCGCCCCGATGATTCATGCGATTCATTTCGGCGGAGACAAGAACGACTTCGTGTCGAAGCACGGCGCCGAATGCACCCACTGCCACAAAGTGGACGCGAAGAAGGGCCAGATGGCGGTCCCCACCGGCGCTGAGAAGTAGATCAACCGAAATGTTGAACGTTGAATTGAATGTTCAATTCAATGTTGAACGAAGAAGTAAGTTTATCCCTCGCTTTCCTCGGGACTCGCACCTTTATCCGGCTGCGCGGGTGCTGTGATGGCTCGGTTCTCGTTGGTGCCCGGCACGGGGCACTGGGAGCGGGCCAGTCACGTCTGGAAGCCGAGTCTGGGAAGGATGACGAGCTGGAGGATGAGGTAGATGCCGATGACAGCCGCGAAGAAGAGGAAATCGTTCATGAGTTTTTTGAGTCGAGCGACCGTCACCGGCATCATATAACTACATAAGCATCAGGATATTCCTGTGGAGCACACAGAGAACCGCAGAGAACCTCTGTGTCTGTCAGTGTCCTCTGTGCCCCCCCCGTTTGGTTAGCGGTGACATTGGGGCTGTTGTAATCGATGGTGACGCGAACGGGACCGATGTACTGGGTAACCGAGGCCTTCTGGTTGTCTCCGCTTGGGGGAGTGGTGATGGGCTGGGCCAGCGCGGTGGCCGCAAACAGGATCAGGATGACCGGGAGCGCAAGTTTGCGCATGAGTTCCCTCCTTTGTGGGGCACATTCTCTGTGCTAACCTCGCTGTCCGCGCGTTCAAAACGGAAAATCATGGCCTGGTGGATCTGGGTTCTCATCGGCTTCGCCCTGCTCGGGCTGGAGTTCGTCGCTACGACGTTCCATATCGGCTTTTTCGCGGCGGGGGCGTTCTTCGTGGCGATCCTCGCCCTGGCTGGCTGGGACGGACCGCTCTGGCAGGAGCTGCTGGTCTTCACCGTCGTCTCGCTGGCGGCCGTCTTTGTGTTCCGCCCGATCGTCGTCCGGAAGTTGCGGATGAACGAGACGAAGCCCGTCGACCAGCTCGTCGGGGAGCAGGCCGTCGCCATTGATGAGATCGCCGTGCTGGGCCGCGGAAAAGCGGAGCTCCGCGGGAGTACGTGGAGCGCCCAGAATGTTGGCGACAACACAATCACAAGAGGGCAGCGCTGCACTGTCGAGCGCGTTGAAGGCCTATTGCTTCACATCAGGGCATAACTACAGGAGAGAGAGCCATGGGTAGTCTCATCGTCGCCGTTGTCATCGCCGTTTTCGCGATGATTCTCATCTCGAAGATTGCGCGCGTCGTCCCTCAGCAGCAGGCCTGGGTCGTCGAGCGCCTCGGCAAGTACTCGACCACGCTGCACGCCGGATTTCACATCCTCGTGCCGTTTCTCGATACGGTGCGCTACAAGCACTCCCTCAAGGAGCTCGCGCTCGATGTGCCCGAGCAGGTCTGCATCACGAAGGACAACGTGCAGGTGGGCGTCGACGGCGTCCTCTACTTCAAGGTCCTGAATCCTGAGCGCGCCTCCTACGGCATCACCGACTACACCTACGCGATCTCGCAGCTCGCGCAGACGACGCTCCGCAGCGAGATCGGCCGCATCGATCTCGACAAGACGTTCGAAGAGCGCACGCACATCAATATTTCCGTGGTCGAGGAAGTCGACAAGGCCTCCGAGGCGTGGGGTGTGAAGGTTCTGCGTTACGAGATCAAGAACATCAATCCCCCGCACGACGTCATTCAGGCGATGGAAAAGCAGATGCGCGCCGAGCGTGAGAAGCGCGCGCTCATTCTGCAGTCCGAAGGTCAGCGCGACGCTGCCATCAACACCGCCGAAGGCGAAAAGCAGAACACGATCAAGGCTTCCGAAGCGAAGAAGCAGCAGGCCATCAACGAAGCCGAGGGTCAGGCGGCCGCGATTCTGTCCGTGGCCACCGCGACGGCGGAAGGCATTCGCCGCGTCGCCGACGCGCTCAAGATGCCGGGCGGAGCGGAAGCCGTTCAGCTCCGCATCGCCGAGCAGTACATCGAGTCGTTCGGAAAGCTCGCCAAGGTCGGCAACTCGATGATCGTTCCGGCGAATCTCGCCGACATCAGCTCGATGCTGGCGATGGCGACCAACGCCCTGAAGCCGACGGTCGGCCACGAGCCGAAGCTCTCGGCGAGGGTCCAGCCGGACGCGAGAGCGTAGGGGGTTCATTAAACGAAGGTGAAGGCGCCGGCTCGAGCAGCCGGCGTCTTCGTTTTCACGTCATCCTGAGCCGGCGTCAGCGCGGCGAAGGACCTCAGGATGCGAAAGCCGGGCATTTTGAGGTCCTTCGTCGTCTTCGCGACTCAGGATGACGTGAGCACGATAGTCGCGCCTTCAGAAGTTCCGGATGCGGGTATTACCGAGTGTCGTCGATCACGCGCCACTCGGAGTCGATATCACACCGCCCTGTGCGCAGATCGCATATAACACCGCAAGGAGAGAACCCGAAATGAGGAACACACTCGCTTTGATCATGGCCGCGACGGTTTTCGCCGCGTGCGGTCAGCAGAAGACCGCGACGCCCGCCGCGGCCACACCTGTGAAGTCCGCCGTGCCCGCGGTAGCCGCCGCACCCGGGTCGTCCGGTCTGACTGGAAAGGTTCTCGAAACTTTCAATGGCGGTGGATACACGTATCTCAGGCTGACCACAGCGTCGGGTGAGGAGTGGGCCGCCATCCGCGAGGCGAACGTGTCGATCGGGGACACTGTCACCGTCGACGCGCAGATGACGATGGAGAAGTTCGCGTCGCCGTCGCTCAACCGCACATTCGATCGCATCGTGTTCGGGACACTCGCCACGGCCGGCGCAGCCGCGGCCGCGCCGCCCGCGAGCCCCATTCAGCACATGCAGGCTCCCGTTGCCGCCGACGTCCGCGTAGAAAAGCCGGCCGGCGGAATGACCGTCGCCGAAGTCTGGGCGCAGAAGTCGAAGCTCAACAACACAGAGGTCGTCGTGCGGGGCAAGGTCGTCAAGTTCCGTCCTGAGATCATGGGCGTGAACTGGATGCACATCCAGGACGGCACTGGATCGCCCGCCTCCGGCAACAACGATCTCACCGTGACGACGTCGGAAGTCGTCGCGCAGGGTGACACGGTCACGGTGAAAGGAACCGTCGCCGCGGACAAGGATTTCGGAGCGGGCTACAAGTATCCGGTGATCGTCGAGAAGGCGAAGGTCGTCAACCGTTAACCGTTACGCGAAATCGTCCTGGTGTCAGGTCTGGACTGAGGTCAAATCTTCCAAAAGTAGTGTCAAAACGACGTTTGACGCTTTTTGAACGCCTCGTAGACGGTCCCTTGTCGGGAAGCCCCTATCTTGAGGGCCATGAAACTCGACCGGGAGGAGATGTCGTTGTTCGAATTGGCGTGTTCCGACGCCGGGAACATTCACGCGCAGGAGCTGATGAACGTTTTCGGCGCCGAGAGCGCGCTGACCGTGCTCGAGCGCATGCCGACCGTCCCTCTCGGCCTTTTCGCGGACCTTGTAGGCCATGTCTGGCGTGCGATCGAAGAGGCGAGGCAGCGCGACCAGTTCCGCGCACGGTTCGCGATGAAGCCGACCGTGCACTGACGTATCATTTGGCCTTCTCTCGTGAAGCGAATTCTCCCTGCAGCAGCCATCTTCTTTGCTGCGTGCGCGACCGTCCCCGTTGCGCCGCCGCCATTACCGGCGGGTGTCGAGGCGATGTCCCTGACGGGAAAGCCTCTGGCGCGGCCGGAGTATCCGCCATCAGTCGTTGCCGAGCGTGAGAAACAGCTGGAAGCGGCGCGTGCCGAGCTGGCGAAGAATCCCGACAGCGCAGACGCGTTGATCTGGGTCGGACGTCGCGAGGCTTACCTGGGGCGTTTCCGCGACGCCATCGCGACGTTCAGCGAGGGCGTGAAGCGCTTTCCGCGTGACGCGCGGTTCCTTCGTCATCGGGGCCATCGCTACATCACGGTCCGCGAGTTCGATCGAGCCGTCGCCGATTTCGAGAAGGCCGCGAAGCTCGTGCGTGGGAAGCCGGACGAGGTGGAACCGGACGGGCAGCCGAACGCGCGAGGAGTCCCCATCGGCTCGCTGCAGTCGAACATCTGCTATCACCACGGCCTCGCGCATTATCTGAAGGGCAATTTCGAGAAGGCGTTGCCCATCTATCAGCGATGCGCGGCGGAGGCGACGAACCCCGACCGGCTCGTCTCTGTCTCGCACTGGCTCTACATGACGCTGCGCCGTCTGGGCAGGCCGCGGGAAGCAGCGCAGGTGCTCGAGCCGATCAGCGCCGGCCTGGACGTCATCGAGAACGTGGCCTATCACAAGCTCCTTCTGATGTACCGCGGCGAGATCGCGCCCGAGGAACTGCTCGGCGAGCCGCTGGCAGGCAACGATCGCCCCACCATCCTCTACGGCGTCGGGAACTGGCGCTTCTACAACGGCGAACCGGCGCGCGCGTATGAGCTCTTCGATCGGATCGTCGCCAGCGACCCGTGGGCGGCCTTCGCTTATATCGCGGCCGAGGCGGAGCTGGCCAGGCGATGACCGCCGCGATCCCGGCCGCAACGACGGCGATCGTCATGATCGTCTTCGCCGCGTTCGTGCTGCGGCGCGGCGCGAGCCGGCTCAACCGCGCCTTCGCGCTGCTGTCGGCGGCCGTCGTCATCTGGATGGCGGCGTTCACGATGATGTATCTCGCGCGCGACGCCGCCACGGCGCTCTTCTGGGCAAAGGCCGCGTATCTCGGCGTTCCGTTCATCGCACCGGCGGTCTATCAGTTCACGATCGAGATGCTCCGTATTTACGAGCGCCGCCGCGTCGCGCTCGCCCTCGCCTGGGGTGGCGCCGCGGTCTCATCCTTCCTCGTTCTGACGACGGATCTGATCGTGGAAGGTGTGACCCTCTTCTGGTGGGGCCACTATCCGCGCTACTCGATTCCGTTCAGCTTCGCTTTTCTCGTTTTCTTCTTCGGATACCTGATCGCCGCGTCGGTTGAGTTCGCGCTGGCGTTGCGAAAGGCTTACGGCATCGAGCGCAAGCGCATGCTCCTCGTGATGACCGGGCTCGGGGTCGCCTACATCGGTTGTGTCGACTATCTGCCCAAGTACGGCCTCGCCGTCTACCCGTTCGGGTACCTGCCGATCCTCGGATTCATGGTGATCGTCGCGCACACGATGCGGATCTACGAGCTGGCGGCCATCACCCCGTCCTTCGCGGCGAAAGAGATCATCGGAACGATGGCCGATCCGCTGTTCGTCTGCGACCGCGAGGGTCTCATCCGCCTGGTCAACCCGGCGACAGAAAAACTCCTCGGGTTTCCGGCGGACGAACTGATCGGAACACCGTTCGACCGTCTGATCGAAAGCCGCGAAGGTGAGGAGATCCTGATCCGCACCGCAGCGGGACAGCCGATCGATATGACGGTCTCGACAGCGCCGATCGACTATGAGGGCGAATCGGTCGGCAACGTGCTGATCGCCCGCGACATTCGCGAGCGCAAACGCGCGGAGCTCGATGTGCGCGAGGCCGTCACGCTTCTGCAGACGACGCTCGACTCGACCGCCGACGGAATCCTGGTGATCGGCGACGGCGGCCGCGTTCTCTCCTGCAATGAGCGATTCCTGGAGATGTGGCGGATCCCGGCCGATCTCGCCGCCGGTGGCGACGATGATCGCATCATCCACTTCGTGCTCGACCAGGTGGCTGAGCCGAAAGAATTCCTCCGCGTCATCAAGCTGATCTACGACCAGCCCGAAGCGGAGAGTTTCGACGTGATCGATTTCGCCGATGGGCGCCGGTTCGAGCGTCATTCAATCGGCCGCAGGATCGAAGGCGTCGCCAACATCCGTGTGTGGAGCTTCCGCGATGTCACGGCCCGCTTTGCAGCCGAGGCGGCGCTGCGCGAGTCGGAGCTGCGGTATCGATTGCTGTTCGAACAGAACGCGGCCGGTGTCTGCGTGATGAATGGTGCCGGACGCATCGTCGACTGCAACACGACATTCGCGACGCTCGTCGGATACCAGAAGACCGAGGTGATCGGGATGTCGATGCGCGACCTTTACGCGCGACCTGTCGAGCACGACGAGCTGATGATCCTCCTCGGCGATGCGTCGAACCTCAACAGCGTCGAGGTGGAGCTGAAGAAGAAGGACGAAGGAACGGTCTGGCTGCTCCAGAGCCTGATCATCGTCGGTGAGCACGAGAACGCCGTCGTGCACGCCACGGTCGTCGATATCAGCGACCGGAAGCTGGCTGAAGAACAGATCGAGTTCCACGCCTACCACGACGTGCTGACGAACCTTCCGAACCGGAAGCTGTTCGCCGACCGCCTGCGCCAGAACATGACGCATTCACGCCGGTCGGGACGCACGCTCGCGGTGATGTTCATCGACATCGACCACTTCAAGTCGATCAACGACACGCTCGGTCACACGTCCGGCGACGAGTTGCTGCTGGAGATGTCGTATCGCCTCCGCCACTGCGTGCGCGAAGAGGACACCGTGGCCCGCATCGGCGGCGACGAATTCACGGTCATCCTCTCGGAGCTGCGCCATCCGGAAGATGCGGCGAGCGTTGCCCAGAAAGTGCTGCGCGCCGTGCAGGTGCCACTGACCATCGGCGGGATGCAGATCGAAGTGACGGCGAGCATCGGCATCGCGCTCTTTCCCAATGACGGATCCGATCCGGAAACGCTTCTCCGCAACGCGGACAGCGCGATGTATCGCGCGAAGGAGTCTGGTCGGAACAACTATCAGCTCTGCACGAACGAGATGAAGCTGCGCGCGATGGATCGCCTCTCGCTCGAGGCGCGGTTGCGGCGCGCCGTCTCCGAACAGCAGCTGGTCCTGTTCTATCAGCCGCAGGTGAACCTGCTCACCGGCAGGATCGTGGCGATGGAAGCCCTCGTCCGTTGGAACGATCCCGACCGCGGACTCATCCAGCCGGGCGATTTCATTCCGATTGCCGAGGAGAGCCGGCTCATATTGCCGATCGGTGAATGGGTTTTGCGCACGGCCTGCCGCGACATGAAAGAGTGGCAGAACATGGGAATCGCCCCGGCGCGCGTGGCCGTCAACCTTTCCGCGCGCCAGTTCCAGCAGCACGACCTCGTCGAGACCGTTCAGGCCGCGCTTCAGGCAGGCGGACTGCCGCCCTCGGCTCTCGAGATCGAGATCACCGAAACGACCGCCATGCATGACGGTGAAGTCTCGACCGGCGTGATGCGCGATCTTCGCGCACTCGGTGTGTCCGTCGCCATCGACGATTTCGGGACCGGTTATTCGTCGCTCAGCTACCTGAAGGGCTTTCCACTCAGCGCGGTCAAGATCGACCGCGCCTTCATCGACGGCATTCCTCACGATGAAAGCGACGTCGCGATCGTCTCCGCCGTCCTGGGCATCGCCCGCAGCCTCCGTCTGCGGGTGGTGGCAGAAGGAGTGGAAACGTCCGAACAGTTCGCCTATCTGCGCAGGATCGAGTGCGATGAGGCGCAGGGGTATTACTTCAGCAGGCCCGGCACGGCAGACGACATGACCCGTCTGCTCACCGGTACGCCTGTGCTCGTCAGGCAGCAGCCTCGGCTGTGGATCTGATACGGGCACATCCCTTGCCGTCCATAGGCTGGAGGTGTCCCATGACTTTTGACTCGAACTGGATCTGGATCGCTCTCGGTGCAGTCGCCGTCCTGGTCGTGATCGGCCTGATTGCCCGCGGCATGCGCAGAAGCCGCACCGAAGCGCTGCGCGAGCGTTTTGGCTCCGAATACAACCACGCCGTGGCCAGCGCCGGCAGCCGCACTCGTGCCGAGCAGGAGCTGGTCGCGCGGACCGAGGAAGCGAAGTCGTATGACATCCGCGCGCTGAACGCCGCCGAGGTCGAGCGCTTCCGTTCCGAGTGGAACCGGATCGAGCTGCGATTTCTCGAGCGGCCGACGACCGCCGTCGTAGAAGCCGATGAGCTCGTCGCGGAGATCATGCGCACCCGTGGATATCCGATGGGTGACTTCGAGAAACATGCGGCGACGCTCTCCGTCACGCATCCCCGGGTGGTGGAGCACTATCGTGCGGGACACAACGCCATCGACGCGAATCGCGACGGCAAGTCGTCGACCGAGGAGCTGCGGCAGGCGATGCTGCATTATCGGGAGTTGATCGAAGAGCTGCTGGGAAGGAAGTCGGATGAAGTCCGCGTGGTCCCGGTCGTGCACGAGGTGCGCGGCACGGACCGCGTTACGTCGCCTTCACAGTCTCCGGCTCGCAAGCCGCCGGCGAATTTGCCAGAGGATATGCGCCGGTAAAACAGGCGGTGCAGTAGAGGCGCTTCGGATCGTCACCGTTCCGGACGGCCTCGAGCATGCCCTCTTCCGACAGATAGCCGAGGGAATCGGCTTCGATGAACTCACGGATGTTCTCGACGGAGTTTGCGCTGGCGATCAGGTCCCGCCGCTGCGGCGTATCGATGCCGTAATAGCAGGGCCCGGTCGTCGGTGGCGAGGAGATGCGCATGTGCACCTCTCTCGCTCCGTACTGCTTCAGCATGCGGACGATCTTCTTCGAGGTCGTGCCCCGAACGATCGAGTCGTCGACGAGGATGATTCTCTTTCCGGCTACGAGCTCGCGAACCGGGTTGAGTTTCACCTTCACACCGAAATTGCGGATGGACTGCTTTGGCTCGATGAACGTGCGGCCGACGTAGTGGTTCCGAACGAGTCCGAACTGGAAAGGGATACCCGATTCGTGCGCATAGCCGAGCGCGGCAAAAACGCCGGAGTCGGGAACGGGGATGACGAGGTCCGCGTCCTGAGGATGTTCACGGGCAAGCTGTGCACCGAAGCGGCGCCGGACTTCCGCGACGTTGTTGCCGAAGATCGAGGAGTCGGGCCGCGCGAAGTAGACGTGCTCGAAGATGCAGCGGGCCTCGCGCTCCGACGCGAACTGGTTGACGACGCGGAATCCGCCGTTTTCCAGCGCCACGATCTCGCCGGCCTTGATCTCGCGGACCATCTCTGCGCCGATCAGGTCGAAGGCGCAGGTCTCGGATGAGACGACGAGCGAGTCTTCGAGCCGTCCCAGAACCAGCGGACGGAAACCGTACGGATCGCGTGCCGCGTAGATGCGGCCCGGCGCGAGCAGGGCGAGCGAGTACGCGCCGCGGCACTGTGAAAGCGCGTCGATGAACGCCTTTTCCAGCGTCGGCTGCCTCGACCGCGCGATGAGATGCACGATCACCTCGGAATCCGACGTGGAGTTGAAGATGGCACCATCGGACTCGAGCTGGCGGCGAAGATCGGCACCATTCACGAGATTGCCGTTGTGGGCGAGCGCGATCGGCCCTTTGTTCGTGGAAGCGACGAGCGGCTGCGCGTTGCAGAGCATGGAGCCGCCCGCGGTCGAGTAGCGCACGTGGCCGATCGCTGTATCGCCGGGCAGCCTCGACAGCCGTTCGTGCGTGAAGATGTCGGCCACGTAGCCCATCTCCTTTTCGGAGTGGATCTGCACCGTGCCGGGCGTGATGATCTGCTCGCCGGCTCCGGTGGAGCCGCAGACCTCGCCGGCGTTGGTCTCCGAATGTTTTGGATCGAACGAGACCGAGGCGATCCCCGCGCTCTCCTGCCCGCGATGCTGCAGCGCGTAAAGGCCCAGGTAGGTGAGGTTCGCTGCATCCCGATGGTTGAGTATGCCGAAAACGCCGCATTCGTCTTTGAATTTGTCCAGCATGCGCGGTGGGTAGAACAGAGTGTACATTCGATGTCATCCCGATTTTGGATTTTCGATTTTGGATTTTGGATTGAGCCCAAAATCCAAAATCCAAAATCGAAAGTTTCCCTAATGCGCCAATACTTCCGGTGCCTCTTCTCCCACACCCCGGATGACATCGTCGATGGTGTCGCCGCCGAGGAGGAGGCTGAAGGACGATCGCCAGATCCGGGAGAGCTCCGGGGTCGTCGTTCGGACGAGCGGCACGCCGTTTCTCTCGATGAGGAACACTCCGGCGCCGGTGTGGCCGATCCTGATCGCGGGCACACCCGCATCCTTCGCGCGCTGAAGCACGTCGTCCGGTGAGTTGCTCGTGACGACCGCGCGCGCCTGCGATTCAGAATAGAGCAGCGCGATCGCGTCGAGATCGTCCGCATGCCCTTTGAGATCGACGTGACAGCCGATGCCGTCCATCGAGCATTCGGCCAGCGCCACGGCCAATCCACCATTGGAGAGATCATGCGCCGACCGGAGGAGATGGTTCTCGTGCAGCGCAAGCAACAGGCTGATCAGCTTGCGCTCGCGTTCGAGATCGACGAGCGGCGGCGCCGCCAGCGCATCCGGCATGTTCTGCTGCTGCCATTCCGATCCGCCCAACTCGTCGAAGGTCGCGCCGAGGAGAATGATGTCGAGCTTCTCGTCGGTGAAGGCGAGGGGCGCACCGTGGTGCTCATCCTCGAGAATCCCGACCATGCCGACGGTCGGAGTCGGGTAGATCGCCTTCCCTTCCGTCTCGTTGTAGAACGAGACGTTGCCCGATACAACCGGAGTATCGAGTGCCATGCACGCGTCGCTGATGCCGCGGATGCATTCCGCGAACTGCCACATGATCTCAGGGCGTTCGGGAGAGCCAAAGTTGAGGCAGTCGGTGATCGCCGCCGGCCGGCCGCCGCTCGCCGCAATGTTTCGCGCCGCCTCGGCCACGGCCTGTTTCCCACCCTCGTACGGATCGAGATAGCAGTAAACGGGGTTGACGTCCGATGTCATCGCCAGCGCACGGCCGGTGCCCTTCACGCGGACGATCGCCGCGTCGCGATCTTCCGGCGCCGCAATCGTGTTCGTGCGCACGGTGGTGTCGTACTGCTCCCAGATCCAGTGTTTCGAGCAGAGATTCGGCGATGCGACGAGCCGCAACAGGGAGGCGGTCATCTCGGCGTCGGCGACACGATCGCGCTCGAGCTTCAGCGCGATGCGGTCCGCATACGCCGGGCGCTGCATCGGCCGGTTGTACACAGGAGCCTCGGTCGAAATCGGCTCGACGGGGATCTTCGCGATCTCATCGCCATGCCAGAAGAGACGCACGAATCCATCGTCGGTGACTTCGCCGATGACGGCCGCGTTGAGGTCCCACTTGCTGAAGATGCGAACGACGTCTTCCTCTCGCCCGCGCTTCGCCACGATCAGCATCCGCTCCTGCGATTCGGACAGCATGATCTCGTACGGCGTCATGCCGCTCTCGCGCATCGGCACGCGGTCGAGATGCATGCGGATGCCGGTGCCCGCGCGGCCGGCCATCTCGAACGACGACGACGTGAGCCCGGCGGCACCCATGTCCTGGATGCCGACGACCGCATCGGTATCCATGATCTCGAGACACGCTTCGAGCAGGAGTTTCTCGGTGAACGGATCGCCGACCTGCACGGTGGGTCGCTTTTCCTCCGATGCCTCGTCGAACTCCGCCGAGGCCATCGTCGCGCCGTGGATGCCGTCGCGTCCTGTCTTCGATCCGACGTAGATGACCGGATTGCCGACGCCGCTCGCCGTTCCCTTGAAGATCTTTTCCTTCCTCGTGACACCGAGCGCGAAGGCGTTGACGAGGATGTTGCCGTTGTAGCCGCGGTGGAATGACGTTTCGCCGCCCACGGTGGGGATGCCCATGCAGTTGCCGTAGCCACCGATGCCGCGTACGACTCCGTCGACCAGGTATTTCATGCGAGGGGCATCGAGCTCGCCGAAGCGAAGCGAGTCCATACAGGCGATCGGACGCGCGCCCATCGTGAAAATGTCGCGGAGAATCCCTCCGACGCCCGTCGCGGCGCCCTGGTAAGGCTCGATGTAGGAGGGATGGTTGTGCGACTCCATCTTGAATGCGGCGACCCAGCCGTCGCCGATGTCGATCACCCCGGCGTTCTCTCCCGGACCCTGCACGACGATCGGTCCCTTGGTCGGAAAGGTCTTGAGGTGAATGCGGCTCGACTTGTACGAGCAGTGCTCCGACCACATCACCGAGAAGATGCCGAGCTCGGTGTAGTTCGGAGCACGGCCGAGGATCTGTTCGATCAGTTTGTATTCACTCTCGTTGATGCCGTGCGACTGGACGAGGGTGGGGGTGACGGCGGGTTCCTGCATGGAGGCGGATTCTAAAGACATTTTGTGTTTTGAGGGTCACGTCTGCACTTCGCACTTTCTCCACGAACGGTAGATAGAGTAGATAGGAAAGGCCCATCTACCGTTCGTGGAGAAAGTGCGAAGTGCAGACGTGACCCTCAAAGTGCGACGTCGATCTGCCGAGCTCCATCATCGAGAACGCGGATCGTGATCTCCACGTGAGAGTCTTCGAAACGCTCGAACTCGCGCTTCGGCCACTCGATCAGCTTGCGCCCCGGGCCGGAGAGCATTTCGGGGATGCCGATCTCCATCCATTCGCGCGGACGGTCGGAAAGGCGATAGCCGTCGATGTGGATGATCGGGGGCCCGGATGGAACCGGATACTCGTGCACGATCGCGAATGACGGCGATGCGACGTCGTGAGGATCGGCTCCCAGCTCCGCGGCGATCGCGCGGACCAGAAATGTCTTTCCCGCTCCGAGGTCGCCGGTGAGATGGACGACGGCATCAGGCGCAAGCTGCCGCGCAATCTCGCGACCTGCGGCGGCAGTCTCGTCTTCGGTGCGGCAGATGTAACGCGTCACTCGCGAAGCCTCTTGATCGCCGCTGGAATGCGATCGGCGAGATCACCGGCCGACAATCCCGTGTCTCCCATCTCCTCTTTCAACAGGTCGCCAGCGAAGCCATGCAGATACACCGCCGCACAGGCAGCGTCGAGAGGATCGATGTCCCGCGCGACGAACGCCGCGATGAGTCCGGCGAGGACGTCGCCCATGCCCCCGCTGGCCATGCCGGGGTTGCCCGTCGGGTTCACGTATACGCGGCCATCCGGCTCGGCGACGAGTGTCTGGTGACCTTTCAGTACGACGACGCAGTTGCACAGCTTCGCCGCCTGACGTGCAGACCCGATGCGATCGGCGTTGACTGTCGAAGCGTCGTTGCCCAGGAGACGGGCCAGTTCGCCGGGATGAGGAGTGATGACGCGGGGGAGCGACCGCGGGTTCATCTCCGCGGCGTGACCGGCGAAAGCGTTCAGACCCGATGCGTCGATGATGAGCGGAAGCTCGATCGCGGACACCACTTCGCGCACCCATCCGTATGCGCGGTCGTGATCAGGCAGGCCCGGCCCGATCAGCACGGCGTCCTTTCCCTCGAGAAACGCGCCGACATCATTGCCGGCAAACGTCATCGCCTCGACCGAGCCGATGTGGATCAGCCGCGCCGTATCGGCGTCGCTCATCACGGTGACGAGACCCGCGCCGCCGCGGATCGCACCGCGCGTCGTCAGGATCGCCGCGCCGCTGCGCCCGGGGGAGCCGGCGATGACTGCCACATGGCCATAGGTTCCCTTGTGCGTCGCCGCGAGCCGCGGAGCGATCAGTGGCCGCACGTCGCGCGGCGTGATCAATGACAGGGTCACGTTCTCTTCATCGAGTGCCGCGTGCGGAATGGAGATGTCGGCGACGATCACCTCGCCGCACAGCGCGGCTGCCGGCTCGAACACATGACAGACCTTCGGCGCCGCGAACGTCACCGTCACCTCGGCCTGAATCGAAGGCTCGAACGGTTCCGCGGAGGAAGCGTTCACACCGCTCGGCACGTCGACGGCGACGACCGGAAGGCGCAGCTCGGCGATCGCGCGGATGACGTCGGCATGCATTCCCGACGGCTCGCGATCGAGACCGGTGCCGAAGATTGCGTCGACGACAACGTCCGCGTCCGCGGCGTGCACGATCGCTTCTTCGACATCGCTGCTCGTGCGGATGTCGTACATCGGGATCCCGAGCCGCTCGCAGATCAGAAGGTTGGTGAGGGCGTCACCTTCGAGGCGTGATTTGTCGCCGACGATCAGGATCACCGGGACGACGCCGCGGTTCTCGAGGTGCCGCGCCACGGCCAGACCGTCGCCGCCGTTCGCCCCGGTGCCGCAGAAGATCGCCGCGCGATCGCAGTCAGGGTAGTGCTCGAAAATCGCATCCACGACGGCGAGCGCAGCATTCTCCATCAGCACGATCGACGGAACGCCAAAACGATCCGTCGTGCGCCGGTCGATACTCCGCATCTGCGCGCCGGTGAGGATTTTCATGGGCGGAGTTTATGACGCTATTTTGGATTTTGGATTTTGGATTTGGCTTTTCCGGTCGGGCCCAATCCAAAATCCAAAATCCAAAATCCAAAATTCGTGTTCACTCATCCGCCCACCCACTCTTGCGCAAATCCTCTTCCGTATCGATGTCCGCCCGCTCCGGCAGGGTGGCCACCGTGCTGCCCCAGGCGGCGATCCTGGCCATCGTCGCGGCGAAGACCGTGTCCGTTCCCCATGCGATGTCGCTGAAGATCGACGTGTCGAAAGCCGCGGCGCGGCATCCGATGAGGTAATAGCCGCCATCGGTCGCCGGACCGACGACCCAGTCGCATGAGTCGAGGATTGCGAAGGCGTGATCGACGATCTCGCGCGAGAGCAGGGGATCGTCGACGCCAATTGCGATGATCTTCTCTGTGCGATGAAAGAAAAACCGTTCCGAGAAAGCCATCGCCAGGCGGTCGCCGAGGGTGCCGCCGGTCTGCATGGCGAGGGTGTGCGTGCCGAATGCGTCCCGCAGGGCCGCGCCATTCGCAATCGGCGTCGGAGCCCAGAGAACCTCGACTTCCGTCTCGTTGGTCGACGTTCCGATCGAGGCCAGCAGGTCGCGCAGCATCGCGCGATAGATCGTCAGCGCGCTTGAATCGCCGAGCGTGGCGGCCAGGCGCGTCTTCACCGCGCCGGGTTCCGGCAGCCGCGCAAAGATGAGGAGCCGTTGCGGCGCCGGAGGAACCGTCGGTTGCATCGGCCGGGAGTATACGATTGAGACGTCATGCACATTGCGCTGCTGACCGACTTCGGGACACGTGATCCATACGTCGCGGCGATGAAGGGTGTCCTCGCAGCGAGGACATCCGTGCCCGTCGCCGATCTCTCGCACGACATCGCGCCATTCGACGTTCTCGAGGCGGCGTGGTTCCTGCGAACGGTGAAGCGTTACTGGCCCGAGGAGACGATCTTCGTCTGCATCGTCGACCCGGGAGTGGGCAGCGACCGGAAAATCGTCGCGGCACGCGCCGAGGGACGAACCTTTCTCGCACCCGACAACGGCGTTCTGACATTCATCGAGGCCGATGAGATCCGCAGTGTCGATTGTCCCGATCTCTATCTCCCGACGGAAAGCACGACCTTTCACGGGCGCGATCGCTTTGCCCCGGTCACCGCGGCGCTGGCGAACGGTCTGGTGTTCGACATGCTGGGTCCGGAGCTGCCGTCGCTCAGGAAGCTCAACTATCGCGCGCCGGAGTATTCGGAGACGATCGTCAGAGGTACCGTCGTCGGAGTCGATCGCTTCGGGAACCTCATCACCGATGTCGAACGAACCAAACTTCCGTTTGACGCGTTCGAGCTGCAGGCGCGCAACATCTCCATCGAGCGCATTGAGCGCCATTACGCCGGCGCGGAGCCGGGACCGTTCCTGATCGTCGGCTCGTCGGGGCTGATCGAGATCTCCGTCGCCAACGGCAGCGCCGCCGAACGCCTCGGCATCCGCCGCCTGGACCGGATTACGATCCAGCCTCGTCCGGCGCCTCTATAATCGTTGCAGTCCATGTCGAAAGATCGCAGGCGCTCCGAGCGCTATCCGACCGCCTCGATCCCATGTCAGCTGTCGGACGTCAACGGCGAGCTGGTCGATCTGAGCCTCGAGGGAGCCGCGGTCATCCATCGCTCCCCGGTCAAAGCCGGAACCTCCGCCACCCTCATCTTCCCGAGCTACGGCGGCATCTACGTTCCGTGTCAGGTGCTCCGATCGATCGTACAGGTGAACAGGGGCGACCACGGACCGGAATACGTCTTCCGCTCGGCGATCTCGTTCGCAGCGATCCCTCCCGACCAGGAGCAGTCGCTGCACGAGTTTCTGCAGATCCAGATCGACCGCCTCCGCGCGAAGCAGAACGAGGCGGCGGCGGGGACGGGGGCGGGGGACTAGTGGGAGTTCTTCGACGCGTTCGCGTGTATTGGCTTGGCTGCTGACTTCGACCCGATCTGGACCTTGGACCTTGGACCTTGCGCCACGAAATTTAGTCCCTCGGTTTTCACACCACGCCGTACGGGTACCTCTCCCAAGGTCCAAGGTCCCAAGTCCCATCACCGCCTCCACCTCTGCGCGATGGGCATCTGTCTTCCGCTGCCGAACGCCTTCGTGGAGACTCGAATCGTTGGCGCGGCCTGGCGGCGTTTGAACTCGTTGTTGTCGACGAGGCTGAGGACACGCTGGACGAGCTTCCGATCGAACCCGGCGGCAACGATCTGATCCAGCTCTTTCCACTTCTCGATGTACAGCTTGAGGATCTCGTCGAGGACTTCGTACGGCGGCAGGGAATCCTGATCGGTCTGATTGGGACGGAGCTCGGCGGATGGCGGCTTGGTCATCGTCGACTCAGGGATGACATCGCCGTTCCGGTTCAGCCAGCGTGCGATGCGATAGATCATCGTCTTGTAGACGTCGCCGAGCAGAGCCAGTCCCCCGGCCATGTCGCCATAGAGGGTGCAGTAGCCGACCGCCATCTCCGATTTGTTACCGGTTGACAGCACCATCGCGCCTTTGCGATTTGACCACGCCATGAGGATGTTCCCGCGGATGCGGGCCTGGATGTTCTCGTTGGTCGTATCGAATTTCTTTTCCTGGAACAACTCGTCGATCGCGGCCTCGTAGGGTTCGTAAACCGGCTGGATGGGGACGATGTGAAAGGCGATGCCGAGGTGCTCGGCGAGTGTGCGGGCATCGTCGATGGAGTGCTGCGATGAGAACTGCGAGGGCATGGCGATGCCGGTCACATGCTGCGGGCCGAGCGCTTCGACAGCCAGCGCGGCGGTGACCGCGGAGTCGATGCCGCCAGAGAGGCCGATGACGACGTCCTTGAATCCGCACTTTTTCAGGTAGTCGCGAAGTCCGAGGAGCAGCGCCCGGCCGATTTCTTCTTCGACGGGCATCGCCTCGAGCGAATTGCAGCGGGCGCCGTCGAGCCGCACCAGTGTGCTCTCCTCGACGAACGGCTGCGCGCAGAAGATCGTCTCGCCCTTCGCATCGATGACGATCGACGAGCCGTCGAAGAGCAGCTCGTCGTTTCCGCCCACCTGGTTCACGTAGACGAGCGGAACGTCGTAGCGCCGCGCGATCTCGGAGAAGAGCTGATAGCGCGCCCCGTTCTTTCCTGCGTTGTATGGCGAGGCCGAGATGTTGAGGATCACTTCGGCATGCTGCCGGGCGAGCTGGTCGACCGGATTCTGGCAGTACAGCTTGGTGCCGAGAACTTCGTCGTCGTACCAGAAGTCTTCGCAGATGGAGACCCCGACGCGATGGCCGTTGATGTCGACGACCTTGCCGCCTTTGCCCGGCTCGAAGTAGCGGAGCTCGTCGAAGACGTCGTACGTCGGCAGCAGCGATTTGTGCTGCTCGAGAAGGACTCGGCCGTTCCGGGCAACGATCGCGGCATTGTGCAGCGGCTTGCCGCACCATCGCTCGCTGCGCGTGATGCATCCGAAGATGAGCGCCGTCGATCCGGTCGAGGCCGCCAGCTTGTCGCGCATCTCCAGGGCCGCCGAGATGAAGGCTTCACGGTCGAGAAGGTCCAGCGGCGGATAGCCGGTCACCGCCAGTTCCGGAACCATGACCACGTCCGCGCCTGCTTCCGCACCCTCGTGATAGACGCGGTCGATGGTCGCCGCGTTCGACGCCAGGGCTCCCACAGTGGGATTGATCTGTCCGATGTAGATCTTCATGACATCCAGTGGTTCCACTCTACCGAAAAAGGCAACCACAGAGGACACAGAGTTCACAGAGAATCACAGAGAACTTCTCCTCTTTGTATCGCTGTGAACTCTGTGTCCTCCGTGGTTCGACGTCCCACCGGGCTCCCCCTTTGCTAGCATGCCCGGCATGTCGGACGAATTCGGCACCGTCAACATCAAGCCGCGCTCCGCTGAGCGGTCGCGCGAGATCGAAGTCATGCGGCAGCACTATCGCCGCCACCACGATGCGCTGAAGGCCATGGCCGCCGACGCGCCCACCGAGAGTCTCGCCGGGGAGTACCGCCGGCTTCTCGCCGAGATCGAATCCGCATTTACGAAGCTCGATGAGCTCGACCATCGCCCCGCCCCCAGCGACACGCAGCCGATGAAGACCGCGCCGGGCACGCGTCCGCTCGTGACGCCACCGGCAGCAACGAGCCCCGTGGAGAACGAACCAGGTTCGGCCCAGTCGCGCATCATCATCATCGTTCTCGCCGGCCTCGTCGTCCTCGGCCTCCTCGGGTGGCTGATGTGGAGGGCCAGCTCGGACGAGCGGCCCGAAACGCCGGTGGTCGAATCTCCCCAGGCGGTCGAAACCGTGGAGACAACGACGGTGGCTCCGGCAGTCGAGGAGTCGGCGTTGTCCGTCGAGCCTGCGATCCAGGACTACGGCGCGATCCGGAAGGGCACCCGCGCGGCCCGGCAGTTCGAGATCGTGAACACGAGCGACGAGCCGGTCAAGGTCGATGTGACGCGGTCAAACTGTAAGTGCCTCTACTACGACTATGCCGACTTGATTCCGCCGAAAGGGAAGGAAACGCTGACAGTGACCGTCGACGGAGCGAAGGCGGCCGCGGGCACGCTGCAGGAGACCGTTCGGATCTCGGCAGAGTCGGATGCGTCGATCACCACGTCCTTCAAGGTAACCGCTACGATTCGGTGACATGCCTTGAATTAAGAGCGGCGTTAGACATGTTCTAAACTGCCGCGCGTGACCCGCCTCGTTTCGATCCTCCTCTTATCCGTGGCCATCCCTGTGTTCGGACAGGTGGCGACCGGCCCGCTCACGATCGAGCGCGCGGTCGAGCTTGCGCTGGCGCGGAACGAGCGTGCCGCGGCTGCTGAGACGACCGTCGAAGCGGCGGACGCTCGGCTCCGCAGAGCCCGCACCGCATTCTTTCCGCGGCTCGACGTCAATGCGTCGTGGCGCAACGACACGTCCCGCGATACGCGCAATACACTCGGCACGGTCGCCACGCTCTCCCAGCCGCTGTTCGACGCGCGCGCGTTTCCGCTGATCCGTTTCGCGCGCCTCGAGCGCAGCTCGATCCGACTCTTCGCCGACGAAGACAAACGCCTCCTCGGCTACGACGCTGCTGACGCGTTTCTCGTGGCGCTCAGCCTGGAGCAGGTTCTCGCTGCGGCTGAGCATCGCCGCGAATTCGCCCGTGCCAGCCTCGAGGACGCGCGGGCGCGTTTCGAGGCCGGCCTCGTCAGCTCGAACGACGTGACGAGGGCCGAGCTCGAGATGGCGACAGCAGTCCGCGGCGTCGCCGAGGCGAGCGGCAATGTCGAGAGTGCGAGGATCCAGCTGGCGACGTTGCTCAACACCGAGGTCGACGGACCGCTCCAGGTTCCGGAGAAAGTGCTCGCCGCCGCGGCCTCGCCTTCGGGCGTCAGCGAGACCGCGATTGCGGAAGCACAAGGGCGTCGGAACGACGTAGCCGCGTCGCGGTTGCACGTCGAGGCGCTTCGGGCGTTTGCAGAGGAGCCGTCCCGGCGGTTCATCCCGCGGGCGGACCTGACCGCTCAGACGAGCAATATCAATGAGGGGTCGATCTCCGACCGGAACAACGATGCACTGGTAGGAGTTACGCTCAACTGGCCGGTTTTTGACGCGGGTCTCAGGCGGGCGGAAACCGCGGAACGGACAGCCGTGGCTCGCGGCGCACAGCTCGAGCATCAGCTCGGGCTTCGGAACGTCGAGCAGGAGATCCGCACCGCGGGCGTCCGGGTGGAGAGCGAACAGGCCGCGCTCCGGGAAGCAACGGCGGCGCTGCGCGCCGCGCGCAAGAATGCTCATGAGACAAACGAGCTGTATCGACAGGGACTGGCCAGTGCCCTCGAGCTTGCGGACGCCAACCAGCGTCTCTTCGAGGCTGAGGTGGCGGAAGTGACCGCGCGATATCGGATGGCGCAGGCTTATCTCGCGTTGAGGGAGGCCAGCGGATTGGGACCGCTGGCTGGAGAATGAATGCAACAGATCAAGGCAGAAGGCAGAAGGCAGAAGGCAGAAGAATGAAGCGCAAACGAGTTTCCGGTCTCGGCACATGGCTTCTGCCTTCTGTCTTCTGCCTTCTGCCTTTGCTTTTCCTTCCTGCATGTTCGAAGGATGAGGCGAAAGCACAGGGCGGCGGCGGTGCCCGCGATCTCGCGTTTCCGGTGGAGGCCCGTCCGGTCGAATCGCGCCGCGTCGAATATGCGGTGAACGCGGTCGGCTCGCTCGATGCCTTTGAGCGCGTCGAAGTCACGTCGCGTGTGGTTGGCGTCGTCGAGCGCGTCGCATTCACGGAAGGTCAGCTGGTCCGGCAGGGGCAGCCGCTGATCGAGATCGAGCCGGAACGCTACCGGCTCGCCGTCCAGGCGGCCGAGGCCACGATGCAGAAACAGCTGGCGGCGAAGGCGGAGGCGGACGCGGGCTTCGCGAGGCGGCAGGCAGCGAGCGCGAAGAATCCCGGTCTCATTCGTGGCGAGGAGATCGAGACCTGGCGCACGCGTGTGCAGACGGCCATCGCAGAAGTTGCGCAGGCGCAGGCCGCGCTGGCGCAGGCGAAGTTGAACCTGCGCGATGCGTTCGTGCGCGCGCCGGTCACCGGCATCATTCAGACCCGCACCGTGCAGACGGGACAGTACGTTCAGCCGGGTACAGTCCTGGCGACGCTCATGCGGCGCGATCCGCTCCTTCTCCGTTTTCAGATTCCGGAGCAGGATGCCACTCCGATCCGGCCCGGCATGATCGCGCGCTTCACCGTGTCCGAAGATCCTGCGCCGCACACGGCGAGGATCACTCACGTGGCGGCGGCGGCGAGCTCCGCTTCGCGCATGGTCGACGTCACGGCGCACGTCGCGAACCCGAACCACGCCGTGCTCCGTCCAGGCGCGTTTGCGCGCGTGACGGTGCCCGTTGGAAATCGCGTCGAGGCGCCGGTCATCCCGCAGACGGCGATCCGGCCGAGCGAACGCGGCTTCCTCGCGTACGTCGTGGAAAACAATACGGCGAAACAACGAGTGCTCATACTCGGTATGCGCACCGCCGACGGGCAGGTGGAAGTGCGCGATGGCATCCGGCAGGGCGAGATGCTCGTGATCCGGGGAGCGGAAGCGCTGCGCGACGGCGCGAAGGTCAGATTGACGAAGTAGGGCCAGGCCACTATGAAAATCACCGACGTCTGTATCCGCAAACCGGTCTTCGCATGGATGATCATGATGGCAACGGTCGTCTTCGGCGGCGTGGCCGCGACGCGCATCGGCATCAGCCAGTTTCCGGACGTCGATTTTCCGACGATCAGCGTGGGCGTGGGCTGGGAGGGCGCGGCGCCGGAAGTCATCGAACAGGACGTCGTCGAAGTCATCGAAGAAGCGGTCATGCAGGTCGAGGGTGTCCGCAACGTCACCTCCACTTCACGGCAGGGTGGCGGCAACGTCAGCATCGAGCTCGATCTGTCCCGCAACGTCGATCTGGCGTTGCAGGACGTGCAGACCAAAGTCGCGCAGGCCGCGCGCCGGCTTCCGCGCGACATCGAGCCGCCGGTCGTCTCCAAGAGCAATCCCGAAGATCAGCCGATCATGTGGGTCGGTCTGTCCGGCCCGTATTCGCAGCAGATGCTCGCCGATTACGCACGCTATCGCGTGAAGGAGAAGCTGCAGACGGTTCCCGGCGTCGGTGAGATCCAGCTCGGGGGATATCTCGAACGGAACGTCCGCATCTGGCTCGACGGCGACAAGCTCGACGAGCGTCAGGTGACGGTGACCGAGGTGCTGGCGGCAGTGCAGCGGCAGCACGTCGAGCTGCCGGCGGGCCGCATCGAAACCTCCGGCAGAGAGATCAACGTCCGCGTTCTCGGCGAGGCGCTGAACCTCGACGAGTTTCGCCGTCTCGTCGTCAAGAATGTCGAAGGGGCTCCGGTTTATCTGAACGACGTCGCCATCGTCGAGGACGGGTTCGAAGACGTCCGCCGGCTGTCGCGCGTGAACGGCCAGCCGGCGCAGGGGCTGGGTATCCGTAAGCAGCGCGGATCGAACGCCGTGGCCGTGGCCACCGGGCTCAACGCCGCCATCGAGGAAATCCGGAAGACGCTGCCGCCGGGAATGGAGCTCGGTATCAACTTCGACTCGACGAAGTTCATCGAGGAGTCGGTGCATGAGATCGAGTTCGAGCTGGTCCTCTCCGTCATCCTGACCGCTTTCGTCTGCTGGCTTTTCCTGGGGTCGCTCTCTTCGACCCTCAACGTCATCCTCGCCATTCCGATGTCGCTCCTCGGAACGGTTGCGTTCATCTACTTCTTCGGTTTCACGCTGAACACGTTCACGCTGCTGGCCCTCGCGCTCGCTGTAGGCATCGTTGTCGACGACGCGATCATGGTCATGGAGAACATCTTCCGTCACGGCGAGATGGGGAAGGACCGTGTCAGTGCGGCTCGCGAAGGGACCGAGGAGATCAGCTTCGCGGCGCTCGCGGCGACGCTCGCGATCTGCGCGATCTTCCTTCCGGTCGTTTTCATGCAGGGGGTCATCGGCAAGTTCTTCCTGCAGTTCGGCGTCACGCTGTGCGTTGCCGTCCTGCTGTCGTACGTGGAAGCCGTGACGCTTGCTCCCGCCCGGATGGCGCAGCTGATGACCACAGGCCAGCGCGAAACGAAACTCGGGCATTTCGTCGACCAGGCCTTCGACCGTCTTTCCCGGTTCTACGCGCGCGTGCTGGCGATGGCGCTGAGACACCCGATCACGGTGCTCGTCGGGGCCGTCGTGGTTTTTCTCGCGTCGATGTTCGTCTTCAAGAACCTCCCGAGCGAGTTCGTTCCGACGCAGGATCAGAGCCGTCTCATGGTCCGTCTCCAGACGGCGGTTGGATCCGATCTCACGGAAAGCGATCGGGTCTTTCAGCGCGCCGAACAGTTCCTGGTGGAGCAGAAGGAAGTCGAGCGCGTGTTCGGTGTCATCGGTGGCTTTGGCGGCGGCCAGGTCAACACGGGAATCATCTTCGTCACAATGCATCCTCCCGGCGACCGCGAGCTGTCGCAGCAGGAGTTCGCGAGCGTCGTCCGGAATGAGTTCAACTCCTACCCCGGCGTGCGCGCGGTGGTCCAGGACCTCTCGCAACAGGGCTTCACCGGCCAGCGCGGGTTTCCCGTCGAGTTCTCCGTCCGTGGCGCGGACTGGGACAAGCTCGTCGAGCATTCGAATGACATGCGCGAGAAGATCAGCGCCAGCGGGCTGGTCACCGACGTCGATACCGATTATCGCGTGGGCATGCCCGAGCTGCGCATCGTTCCCGACCGCGATCGGACCGCCGACCTCGGCGTCTCGGTCGAGGATGTGGCGACCTCGATCAATGCACTCGTGGGCGGTGTGCGCAGCGGGAAGTATTCGACGGGCGGCCGTCGCATCGACATCCGCACGCGCCTTCTTGCCGACCAGCGCTCGCGTCCCGAAGATCTGACACAGCTTCGCGTCCGGACACGCTCGGGCGATCTCGTTCCCCTTTCCGCGCTGGTGAAGGAAGACGAACGTCCGGCGCTGCAGTCCGTCACGCGCCGCGATCGCGAGCGCGCGATCAGCATCTTCGCCAACGTCGCCCCCGGTCACTCTCAGGATGAGGCGCTCGCGTACGTCGAGAACCTCGGCAAACAACTGCCGCCGGGATATCGCGCCGTGCTGGGCGGTTCATCGGTCGCCTTCCGCGAGTCGATGGGACAGCTGATGTTCGCGCTGCTCCTCGGTCTTCTCGTCGCGTACATGGTCCTGGCGTCGCAGTTCAATTCTTTCCTGCATCCAGTGACGGTACTGTCGATCATTCCGCTCTCGATCGCGGGCGCTGCGTTCGCGCTGCTGCTCACCGGCAAGACCCTCAACATCTTCTCGATGATCGGACTGCTTCTCCTCCTCGGCATCGCGAAGAAGAACTCGATCATCCTCGTCGACTACGCGGTGCAGGCGCAGAACGACGGCCTCAACGCGCACGATGCCATGCTGAAGGCCGGTCCGGTCCGGCTGCGCCCGATCATGATGACGTCCGCCGCGACGATGATGGCCGCGGTGCCGCCCGCGCTCGCGCTTGGTCCGGGTTCGGAAACTCGAGGGCCGATGGCGATCGCCATCATCGGCGGCATCATCGTCTCGACGATCCTGTCGCTGGTCGTCGTCCCGGCATTCTTTGTCGTCGCCGATCGGATGAAGACGAGGCTCGGCGAGCTGATGCCCCGCCGCCGCTACGACGAAGAAGCCACACACGAGGTTTGACGGATGACACGCTTTTTGAGGCGCCCTCCAACCAAGTCACTTCACCGCCGGCGGCGCCGCACACACTAGCGCCGCGGTGCCGATCAGGCGAATCGCATCACGCCGGTTGATTCCTGTCATGCCGCCTCCCGACGGTGTAGCCGGTGGCGAACCAGAGGATCGCCATCGGAATGCCGAAGATGAAGATCGAGCTCAGCCCGGCCGCGCGAACCGCGGCGACGAGCCATGAAGCGAAGGCATCGTTTGCGCGATAGATCGTCGTGTCGATGAAGTTCTTGGCCTTGTAGCGGCTCTCCGCGTCGACGGTGGTGTAAATCATTTCGCGGCCGGGGCGCATCAGCGAGAAATCGCCGGCGCGGTGAACGGTCTGGATGATGGCCAGCACGACCGCGGTCCGCCATTGTCCGGCGAACACCAGGCCGATCGTGACGAGGAGCGGGACCACGGACAGCGTGATGCGCAGACCGAAGTTTTGCACGATGCGTCGCGTCAGAAGGATCTGGATCGCCAGGGCCACGCAATTGATCGTCAGATCGATCGTGGCGAAGAACGCCGTGCGCTCGCCCGAATCGGAGAACGTCCTGCCGACTGCGTCGGCCTGCTCGACGTAGAGCACGGTCGAGACCGCGGTGTAGCAGATGATGAGGATCGCGATGCCGCGAAGGCTGATGACCTGCCAGGCCAGGCGGACGCCCGCCAGGATCGAGCCGCCGATCGGCCGCGCTTCCGTTGGTGCGGCCACAACTTCCTCGGGCCTCAGCCGGCGCATGGCCACCATGCACGCCGCGGCGGCGGCGAGGAGCGTCGCCGAAAGCGCGAGGAGCGTCGACGTCGATACGTGCTCGGCGATGGTCGCGGTGATCGCCGGTCCGGTGAGGGCGCCGGCCGAACCTCCCGCGGAGACGTAACCGTAGACGCGCTTCGCCTGGTCAGTCGAGAACACGTCGCTGACGTTGCTCCAGAACAGCGACACGACGAACAGATTGAAGACGCTCAGCCAGATGAAAAACGTGGCGGCGAGGGCCACGGTCGTTCCCGCCAGGAAGAGCGCGTAGAAGATGACCAGGTTCAGGATGAAAAAGCCGTAGACGGCGGGCAGCACGTGACGCTTCGGGAGCCGCTTCACCACCCAGCCGAAGATCGGGACGATGGCCAGCGTGGCGATGAACGTCCCCGTGAACAGCCACTGCAGCCTTGAAGCGCCCGTCTGCACACCCATCTCGTCGCGAACCGGCCGGAGGATGTAGTAGCTGCACAGAAGAAGAAAGAAGGATGCGAATCCGAGGGTGACGCGGGAGAACTCGCCGGGCTCGAGAAGGCGCTTCGTGCGCTCAGCCATCGCCCCCGATTCAACCACAGGTTTTGGACCTTGGATCCTGGACCCTGGATCTCAGACAACCGAGGTTTCGAAACTCTCCCAAGGTCCAGGGTCCAGGGTCCAGGTGCGTCAGCGATCGCCCCTGAAGGATTCGACGGCTTTGTTGAATTGATCGGGCTGCTCCATGTTCGACAGATGAGCGGCGCCGCGAATCGTCACCAGCGTCGCCTTCGGCGCCAGGGCGGCCATCCGCTGTGCGTCGGCGGGAGGAGTGATCGTGTCGGCGTCGCCGACGACGATGAGCGCCGGCACGGCGATGTTGCGCAGCGTGTCCGTCGAGTCGGGGCGCTCGGCCATCGCCTTCAGAGCCGCCGTGACGCCGGAGAGGGAACTGGACATCATGATCTGGCGCGCCTCGGTCACGAGCGCGGGCGGAGCCTGGGCCGTGAGCATCTTCGGCAGCATGGCGTCGACCACGACGGAGACACCCTTCGCCTTCACGTTTTCGATCGTCTCGTAGCGCCCTTTCCTGGCTTCCGCGGTATCCGGCGTCTCACGCGTGTCGATGAGGATCAGGCCCTTCATGCGCTCCGGGGCGATCCGGGCGATGGCGAAGCAGATGTAGCCGCCCATGGAGAGACCGGCCAGAAAAGCCTTGTCGATCTTCCGCGCATCCATCGCGGCGAGAACGTGCCGGGCGTAGTCATCCATCGTCATCTGGTCCGGCGGCGCGGCGGCCGTTCCGAAGCCGGGGAGGTCGGGAGCGAATCCGGGAAGCACGTTCTGCTTCGAGAAAACGCGCGACGACAGTGGGAAGCCGTGGATCCAGACGATCATGAATAATCCCTTTCTGCATCGAGGGATACCCGGAAAGGCACCTTTCTTGCATGACTGTCCCCCTTTCCCCCGTCGGAACCAGAGGCCTGAAGAAAGAAGGAGAGATCGATGACATGTTCCAGGTTCTCGCCCCTCGTATGTCTTCTGCTCGTTGCCGCCGCCCTGCCCTTGTTCGCTCAGTCGCCGCAGCCGGGGGAGCTTACCCCTGAAGCGGCGCAATTCAATCAATGGTTCGAGGAAGCCGCGGCGGAGTTTGATGTGCCCGTCCAGGTGCTTCAGGCGGTCGCCTTTGCCGAAAGCCGCTGGCGCCATCTGGTGCCGGAGGCTCCACCGGAAGAATTCGAGGTCGATGGTGTCCGCCCCGTACGCGGCCGCCAGGCCGATCACGAATCGCGGCCTCCGGCGTTCGGAATCATGGGATTGCGCGATGACAATCACTTCGGCTACTCGCTGCGGGAAGCCGCGGCATTGATCGGGAAAACACCCGACGAGCTGAAGGAGAGTCCCCAGCTGAACATTCGTGGAGCCGCGGCACTGCTGCACAAGCTGAGCGGCGGAGCAGGGCGGGAAACCCCGCTCGAAGCGTGGGAGGACGCCGTTGCGCTGTACAGCGGGATTCCTCAGCCCGGCGTTGCCGAGATGTACACCTACGACATTTTCAACTCCATCCTCTCCGGGCGGGCCAGCGAGCGATTCCGGATCGCGCAGCAGGAGATCAGCCTGGCCAGCATTTATGGAGCGGAGAAGCTGCAGATTCTCTCCGCGCCGCGGCTGACGATCGATGTGCCGGCGCACGGTCCGGACGCCGCGCTCCGCCCGGAGATCCTTTCGACCGATTACGGCCCGGCGCTGTGGGATCCGGCGCCCTCCTGCAACTACTCCGCGGGGCGCTCCACGACGGTGACGCACATCGCCGAGCACATTGCCCAGGGCTCGTACGCGGGCACGATCTCATGGTTCAAGAACTGCTCGGCCAGTGTGAGCGCTCATTACGTCGTGCGATCCTCGGATGGCCAGGTCACACAGATGGTGCGCGAGCATGACACGGCCTGGCATGTCGCCAGCCACAACAGCTACAGCGTCGGGATCGAGCACGAAGGGTTTGCGGAGGACTGCAGCTGGTACACGACGGCCATGTACAACGGGTCCTCGCTGCTGACGCGCGACATCGCCGACTCGCACGGCATCGCCCGCACAGGGACCTATGATGCGTCACTCGGATGGGACACGGAGCTCGCTCGCGACTCGGAATGGAAGATCAAGGGACACACGAATTTCCCCACGACCAAGACCTGCCCGGGAGCCTGCTTCGACTGGCCGCGGTTCCGCGGCCTCGTCATCGGAGCCTGGTCGCAGATCGTCGACAACGCGGAGGCGCGTTTCAGCGCGAGCGCGAACTGGGGCGTGTCCACCTACAGCGCCCAGCGCTACGGCGCCAATTATCGGTACGCGAATCCTCAGGCCATCAGCGACGCGGCCTGGTACAAGTTCAATGTCCCGGCCACCGGGAATTACGAGGTCTACGCGTGGTACCCGGCCAACAGCGGATACAACGACTCGACGCCGTTTGTGATCGTGACCTCGAGCGGCAACGTCACGGTCAACGTCAACCAGCGGGTCAACGGCGGGACCTGGGTCAGCCTCGGCATCTTCAACATCGCCGCAGGTGACGCGAACAAGGTGGCTGTCAGCCGCTGGACGAACGGCGTCGGATACGTGATCGCCGACGCGGTGAAACTCGTGGCACGATGATCGTTCCGGATAGTGGAAGGGGTCGGTGGCGAGCGCCTTGCGCTTCCCACCGATCCCGGGTCATCGAGAGGCGAAGGACCTCGAACCACGTCAAGCGTATTTTGAGGTCCTTCGGCGTCTACGCGCCTCAGGATGACGTGAACGACGCACTCGCGGCGGTTGACGGTTAACGGTTAACGATTAACGGACGGTACAATCCCCGTCCAGTTTGCACGCGATCGATCTCGCCATCATCGTCGCCTACCTCGTCGCCGTCGTCGGCGCGGGGTTCTACTTTGGCCGCCGCCAGCTCTCCACCCAGCGCTACTTCGTCGGGGGACGCGAAGTTCCGTGGTGGGCGATCTCCGCGTCGATCGTGGCGACGGAGACCTCGACCGTCACGTTCATCTCCGTGCCAGGCATCGCCTTCGCGGCCGGCGGCGACTTCCGGTTCATCCAGATCGTATTCGGCTATCTGGTAGCGCGCATCGTGATCTCGGTGCTCTTCATGCCGCGCTACTTCCGGCGGGAGCTCGTCACCGTCTATCAGCTGCTGCAGGACCGGTTCGGCGGCGCGGTGAAATCGCTCGCGGCTTCGCTCTTCGTCGTGATGCGGACCATCGCCGACGGCGTGCGCCTTCTGCTCACCGCCTTCGTGCTCGCGGCCGTGTTCAAGAGCCTCGACCTCGCCGACAGCGCGGTCAGCGGGTCGATCATCGCCATCGGTGTCGTCATGATCATCTTCACGCTGATCGGTGGCATCGAGGCCATCGTGTGGATCGAAGTCGTTCAGCTGCTGATCTACATCGGAGGCGCGATCGCCGCGGCGGTCATCCTCGCCGGACAGATTCCGGGCGGCATCCCCTCGGCCGTCGATCTCGGCCAGATGTTCGACAAGTTTCGATTTCTCGATTTTTCGTTCGACATGACGAAGACCTACACGTTCTGGTCGGGAGTCATCGGCGGCGCGTTCCTGACGATGAGCACGCACGGCACCGATCAGTACATGGTGCAGCGCTACCTCTGTACCGATCGTCCGCGCAAGGCTTCCCTGGCACTGCTCGTCTCCGGCGTCGTCGTTCTCGCGCAGTTCCTCGGATTCCTCTTCATCGGCGTGCTTCTGTTTGCGTTCTATCGTCCCGACCGGATGGCCGGATACGGCCCGACGTCGGGCGCGGCGCCGTTCGCCGCCGCCGATCAGGTCTTCCCCGACTTCATCACGAACCACCTGCCGATCGGGCTCTCCGGGCTGGTCGTCGCGGCGATCTTCGCCGCGGCAATGTCGTCATCGCTCAATTCGATCGCGGCGACGGTGGTGTCCGATCTCTACACGCCGCTGCGGCCGGGACGCCCCGATCGCCATTACCTCAACGTCTCCAAACTGGTGACGGTCATTGCCGGCATCGTCCAGATTGCGGTCGGCGTGGCCATGCAGCATTCGGCGAAGTCGGCCCTGGCGATCGTCCTGTCCATCGCCTCCCTCATCAACGGCCCCATCCTCGGCGTCTTCCTCCTGGGATGGCTGCGGTCCTCCGCTACGCGCACCGCTGCATTCACTGGGATGCTCACCGGCCTCGCCGTGATTCTCTACGTGGCGTTCGCAACGAAGATCGCCTGGCCGTGGTACACGCTCATCGGGAGCGCAACGACGTTCCTCGTCGGCTCACTCGTCAGCGCTTTCGGAGCAAGAACGAATGAAACGCCTTGACTTCATCCTTCATCCTTCATCCTTCATCCTTTTTCTGTTCCTTCTCTCCTGCGCCTCCACCGCGCCGAAACCTCGCATGCTGAAACTCGAAGACCTCACGCTCGAAGAAAAGATCGGCCAGATGTTTGCCGGCGCCGGTCACGCTCTGTTCACGAATGAATCGGGCTGGCGCTACCGCGACCTGATGCATCAGGTCCGCGACAACAAGGTGGGAGGGCTGACCTGGTTCGTCTCGAACGTGCGCGAGACGGCTTTCCTCACCAAGCAACTCCAGAACGCCGCGCGGGTGCCGCTGCTCATCAGCGCCGACCTCGAGGCCGGTATCGGCATGCGCCTCATCGACACCACGTACTGGCCGACGGCGATGGCGGTCGCCGCCACCGGCGAGCCGAAGTTCGCCGAGGAGCTGGGGAGGATCACGGCGAGGGAGGCGAAGGTGCTGGGGATCAACCACATCTTCGCGCCTGTCGCCGACGTGAACGTCAATCCCGACAATCCGGTCATCAACGCGCGCAGCTACGGTGAAGATCCGCGGGAGGTCTCGAAGTTCGTCGCCGCGTTCATTCGCGGTGTGCAGGGCGAAGGAGTCCTGGCGACGGCGAAGCATTTTCCCGGACACGGCGACACGCACGTCGATTCCCATCGGTCGCTTCCGGTGCTCGACGTCGATCGCGCGCGGCTCGACCGGGTGGAGCTGATTCCTTTTCGCGCCGCGATCGAAGCCGATGTTGCCTCCGTGATGATCGGTCACCTCGCGGTTCCCGCAATCGATCCGACGCCGGCCGGCACGCGGTCGGTCGCTGAGTCGGTTCACGAGAACCCCTATGCCACGCCGGAAGGGGAGCTGACGCGGAACGGTGCTGTGCCGGCCACACTCTCGAAGATCATCATCGAAGACCTGCTGCGCGGTGAACTCGGGTTCAAAGGGCTCGTGGTCAGCGACGCATTCGACATGGGCGGCCTCGTCGCTCACTACGAAGCCGGTGAAGCGGCCGTTCTGGGCATCCTGGCCGGGGAAGACCAGATCCTGAAGTCGCCGAACATCGACCGCGCCATCGAAGCGGTGAAGGAAGCCGTGCAGAGCGGGCGGATCCCTGAGTCCCGGATCGACGAGTCGGTGCGGAGAATTCTCGACGCGAAGAGCCGCGTGTCATTCGCGGTCGGCACGCAGGAAGAAGTCTTCCGGGTCCTCGACTCGCAGCAGCATCGCGACAAGTCCGACGAGATCGCGACGCGCGCGCTCACGCTCCTGCGCGAGGAACCGGGTCTCATGCCTCTCGGCAAGGGAAAGGGTGTGGTGATCCTCACCGTCAGCGACTTCGATGAGGTCGGCAATCCGCTTCCCGCATTCGCGCGCGAGGTGAATCGACGGCTCGAGAACGTCGCACCCGTGTTCCTCCTCGACTCGCGGTCGCAGGCGGACGAGATCGTCCCCTTCCTCCACGCCGCGCGAAACGCGGAAGTGGTCCTCCTGGCACTGGCAGTGCGGGCGCGGTCGGGAGCCGGCCACATGGCGCTGCCGCAGGTCGCGCTCGACGCGATCGCGCAGCTGCCCCCGCGGGTGAAAGTGGCCGGCATCTCGTTCGGGAGTCCCTACGTGCTCCGCCACCTCCCCGCGCTGCAGACGTACTTCGCGGCATACGGCATCCAGCCGGTGATGCAGCAGGCCTCCGTGCGCGCGTTGTTCGGCGAGACGGCCGTCACCGGCCGTCTGCCGGTCACGATCCCCGGCATGCACGCCCGCGGTGAGGGGATCCAGAAGGCGTTGACCGTTAACCGTTAACCGCTGACTGGTGGAGCGCGGGCGACCTCGCCCGCGACGGACATGAGGGCGGGTCAGATCGCCCGCCCTCCAACGATCTTTGTGCCCGCCGGGGTCGCTCCAACGGTCCGCCCTTGCGAGGAACGGACAGATTACACTCCTTAACGGTTAACGCATTTTCTTCCGTCCTTGCGCTCGACGGCGTCCTATCACCGTTGCTTATGACGAACGCAAAAAAGAGTTGACGGAGTCTTGACTCACGGTCCTCATCGAATTACGGTGGTGCTCCTACGTCTCAGGTCTCAGGAAAAATTTGCGGAGGGTGTTTATGGCCAGTCGTCGTACGGCGTCTCGTCTCCTCGTTATCCTCGCTCTGGTTGCCCTGGCGGCGACCTCGCTTCAGGCGCAGACCGTCACCGGAACCATGCAGGGAAGGGTCACGGATACATCGGGTGCCGTTCTTCCCGGCGTCACCGTCACGATCCGGAACATGGAGACGGGCCTCGAGCGCGTGGTCGTGACCGACAGCGAGGGCTTCTTCAACGCACCCTTCCTGCCGATCGGCAGATACCGCCTCGCGGCGGAGCTCGCGGGTCTCGGCACCATGCGGCGCGAGCGCGTTCCGGTCAATCTGAACCAGACCACGGTTCAGGATTTCATCATCGACCCGCAGATGTCGGAGACGATCACCGTCAACGCCGAGGCGCCGCGGATCAACGTGACGGACGGCGAGATCAAGCAGACCATGCGCTCGGAAGAGATCATGACCATGCCCGCCGCCAATCAGACGAACTTCCTGAGGCTGGCCGAAGTGTTCAGCGGGTTTCAGGAAAACCCGACGTCGGGACAGAACAACCCGACCTCGTCTTCCGGATCATCGATCAACTTCAACGGCACCGGTACGCGCGGTGCCACCTTCCAGATCAACGGCGTCAATAACGACGACTCGTCCGAAAACCAGAACCGTCAGGGCGTTGCTCTCGCCACCATCAAGTCGTTCCAGGTGCTGACGAACAACTTCAGCTCCGAGTTCGGCCGCGGCTACGGCGCGGTGGTCCTCGTGCAGACGAAGAACGGCACGAACGACCTCGCTGGTGAGCTTTACGGTTACGCGCAGGACGCGCAGTACAACGAGCTCGATGTCTTCAACAAGGGAAACACCAAACCGAAACGCTATCGCCGGCAGTATGGGCTGGCCGCCGGGTTCCCCATCATCCGGGACACGCTCTTCGCGTTCCTGCATGGAGACATGGTGGAAGACAAGGGCTCGGGGTTCATTACCCGCGGCGTCTTCACCGAGGCAGACCTCGCCCTGCCCCGCCTGACCCTTGGCAACGACACGCCGGCGAACCGCGCCTGGCAGGATTCCATCATCGCGCGCTGGCCCAAGGTCACTCCAAACCGGCCGGCAATCGGGCCGCGTGCGTACGCAGCGCCTGTCGACAGCGATTTCCCGACGAGCGACTATTCGGCACGCCTCGACTACAACCTGAACGCCAGCAACAATCTCACCGGCCGCTACCAGCGCAGCAGCCAGGATCTGACGCCGGGTGAGTTCATCGTCGGAGAAGTGGCGGTCCAGAACAACCGCCAGTCGAACATCGGCATCACCTGGACGGGCATCCTCTCGTCAGACACCGTTCAGGAAGCGCGATACGGACTGGGTCTCCGCAGCACCAACGTGAACATCGGCGACGGCAACGATACGCCGGTCGTCCGCATCAATGACGTTGGCGGCGGCCTCTTCACGATCCTTGGCAACGCCGGCGCCTTCCCGATCAACCGCAATCAGCGCGACCAGCAGTTCGTCTACAACATCTCCAGTGCCCGCTGGGCGAACCACACGCTCAAAGGGGGCATGGACATCCGCATGGTCCAGCTCAACGATCTGGCGGACAACTTCTCCCGCGGCTTCTGGACGTTCAGCCGCAACTGTGCCGGGAAAGACTACGGCACCGGTATCGCCGCGTTCATGGCCGGCTGCGTCAGCCAGTACTGGAAGGGCTACGCGAACTTCTATCTCGAGAACAGCATCGACGAGCAGAACTTCTACGCGCAGGACGACTGGCGCGTCCGCGACAACCTCATCTTCAACCTCGGCGTCCGCTACGAACGCGCCAATGCCGCGAAGGAGGACGAGAATCGCGTCGACTACCAGTACAGCGACAGCGACTACGTCGATCCCAGACTCGGCTTTGCCTATACGCCGAACTGGGACCGCAACCGCTTCTTCCGCGCTCTGACCGGCGGTCAGGGCCGATTTTCGATTCGCGGCGGCTACGGCCACTTCCACGGCCGCGTCTTCCAGTCGATTTTCTCGCAGGGAGGCGCCAACGTCCGCTTCAATCCACCGAACGCCCAGTTCGTCGCCGCGGTGGGCACGACTACGCCCTTCACCCAGCCTGGCTGGAACAATTTCAACCTCGCCGATCCGTCGAACGGGTATCAGTTCACGCCCGGGACGTTCCCGACGACTCGATATTCGATCACCACGATTGATAAGAATCTGCAGATGCCGGAGACCCGGCAGTGGAACCTGACTTTTGAAAGGCAGATGTTCGCCCAGTCACGTTTCCGCGCCAGCTACATCGGCACGCTCGGCAAAGGGCTTCTGCAGTACGGTCTCGACAACCTGCCGGTCGCGCCCGGCGCTCCGGGCAGTCAGTACCGGGTCGCTGCCGACTGGCGCTGCGCCGGGACGGGGAATCCTGGCCTGCCGGTCGGGACGGTGGTAGGAGGCGTTGCCTGTACCCAGGTTTCGCCGATCGCCGCCGATGAGATCAGCATTCGTGTTCCTCGGATCAACGAACGGCGTCCCGATTCGCGGTACACGACGAATCTCGTCGTCAGCAACGGTTCCCAGAGCTGGTATCACGGCGGCCAGCTCGAATGGGAGACGGGGATGGTCCGCGGCTTCCAGGGGCGGGCAACGTATACCTACAGCAAGTCGGAAGACACCGGTTCCGAGGCCACCTTCGTCGGAGCCGGCGACACGAACATCCTCGGACCGCACAAGGATTACAACCGCGGGCTCTCTCGTTTCCACACCCCGCATCGCTTCACGTTCCTCGGCAGCTACCTCCTCCCGTTCTTCCGCGACCGGGATGACTGGGTGGAAACCGTCTTCGGCGGCTGGCAGATTGCGACCGTCGTCCGGATCGCTTCGGGCACACCGTTCACGATCATCGATGCAGGCGCGCTCGATGTGAATTTTGACGGTGTCGGCAATGCCCGCCCTGTCTGCGTGAACCCTTCGGGGTGCGAAGGCCTCGTGATCAACGACCCGGAGACCTCACGGCAGGAGCTCAACCGGTCCAATTTCCGTCGCATCGAATACGGCGACACGTTCGATGACCTGGTACCCCGCAATTCGATGTACACGGACGGTCCCGAAACCGTCGATCTCAGCTTCTCCAAATCGTTCGCGCTGCCGTACCGGAACGATTCGCTGATGATCAAACTCGAAGCGTTCAACGTGTTCGACCGTGTGACGTGGGGATTCCCGGACAACAACTTCAACAGCTCCACCTTCGGGCGCCTCACGGGACTCAATTACACGCCCCGCTACTTCCAGCTCGGGGTGCGGTACATTTACTGAATGTTCAGTTCAAGCTGTCAGGAAAGCGCCGGTCGTTCGACCGGCGCTTTCTTTTTAACCCCTCATCGTGATGCGCCGAGATTCGCGCCGAGATAGAGGGAATCGTTGGTGGTGTTGTCGACGAACGCCCCGTATGCTCCGATGACACCGGAGAGGGGAGAGACCCGGATCAGAACGGGACCTGACACGTTGATCGCTCGGGCTCGGAAGATGTCGTTGAGCTGCATGCCGCCGGACATCGGTACGCTCGCCGTAAACTCGTCGACGGGCCTGCCACTGGAATCGACGATCTGAACGCGCACGTTCGCCGGTCCCGTGCCGCCCCATGGCGTCACCTCGACCAGGCCGATGTTCGTGCGGTAGCGCGGATCGGCGATGGCGCCGAGGATCTCGAGCGTGTCGCCAGCTGTTCCCATCTGAAAGTTGTTGAGTGGGGGCATCAGGAATCCGTAGGTGCCGCCATTCCCGTCCACGGAATACGTGCGTGATGTGATTCTCACGCCATTGCTGTCGCCCGTAGACTGGTAACGGAGCTTGGCAATGCCGGTCCGGTTGAACGCTGTCTTGAGGACGTCGCGGATGACGCGGGCCTCGTTCGGAAGGAGCGTCATCGGGAGATTCAGAAGCTGCGGGCTGTCCCACATCTGCGCCTGAATCGTGACGAATCGGGCCTGTGGTGAGGGGTTGTAGAGATAGAGGTCGCTCCTGAAGTGCGAGTCGTTTGCGCCATCGAGGTGGCCGATCGCGGGAATGGTTCGAGCGATCGGCGCGGGAAGGTCAGGCGGAAAATACGTCGCGTCATTCGTGCGGTTGTCTGTCACGAAGACCGATGCGATGGCGTGGCCGGCGACCGGACGGATCAACAGCGCGCCGGTGTCGAACGGCAGCAGGCCCATGTGCGCGCCTACTCCATTGACCCGGAGCTGACCGCCGGCGGAAGTCGTGAACATCACGTCGGTAAAGCCGGCCGGGCCGGAGAGGCCTGCCGCGTTGAGCGCGGTGCTCGTGCCGGCGCCGGAGGTGTCGGTGATGACGAGGTTGGTGCGGAAATCGCGACCGAGGAACGCTCCTGCAAACGAGACCGGAAAGCGAGGGCTGGCCGCGGCCGCGTACATGTCGATCGCATTCATGCCGAAGCCGAACGTGCCCGGCGTCGTCTGCGACTGCGAATACGTCCGGCTGGTAACGGACACGCTCTTCGCCGGCACGATGAAGAACGCGCCGAGGCCGGAATCGTGACCGAAGATGGTGAGGAGCGCGTCGGGAGCGAGGCGGATCTCGCGCGGCGCGAGCGTCATCGCTCGTACGCTCACATTTGCTGCGGCTGTATCTCCCTCGGGGATGAAGCGGATCTCGACGGTCTGCGCTTCGTCATACGGGTTGTAGAAGATGACGTCGGTCCGCCAGTAGCTGCCGAACGCTCCGGGCGTGCGACCGACGGAGGGCAGAATCAGTTTTTGCTTCAGCGAGCCGCGGACCACACCCCACTCCTGGACCACGTCGCCGCCACCACCTCCCGCGGAGACGCCTCCTCCTCCTCCGGCCCATCGCAGTCCTGAGTCGAACACGAATGGTTCGCCAAGCGCGACCTTCTCCACGTCGAGATGGACGAACCCTTTGTTGCGTTCTTCATTGAGGAAAAGCTCGTCGTATTCGCGCGGTGCCGGTTCGCCGGCATTCCATATGGCGAGCGCCGGATCGATGAAGAGAATCTGATTGGGGAGGCGGCGCGGAATGTGGACCTGCACGAGAAGCCGCGTCCCGGACGATCCCGCATGCAGCGCTTCGACTTCGGGAGCGGTGATGTCCTCCCAGTGCTTCACGAGTCCGGCGCTGCCGTGCTGATAGAGAATCGTCGGCGAGCCTGGCCCGCGGCGAATCAGCCACGCGCCAGTGTGATCGAACGTCGGAACGGCGAAGAGGCCGAGATAGACCTGGCTCGGCGCTTCCATCACGGCGGTCCTGGTGCCTCCATTGACGAGCCATAGCGTGTTGGAGGCTCCCGTCCACTCATGAACGTATGCCGAGCCGCTCGGCGTTATCCATCCCTCGGCCAGATTGGTTCCGGCGACTGCGAACTTGTTCGAAACAGAGCTCGTGACCGTATCGAGCGTCAGGACCTCGGTGCCGCTCTGAACCAGCACGCGCCGTCCCTCGCGGTCGGTGCCGATGAGACGCGGATTTGCCACTGCCAGGACGTTGCGCGCCGTGCCGCCGGCGCTGATCGCGAAGACAGCCTGCTGAGACGTGATGATGAACGGATCTGCTTCGGTGCCGATGCGAATCGCCGAGCCGCGGCCGCCGGCGAATGGTCCCCCAACATCGGTCGAGCTCATCACGTGAGTGATGTTGAAGCTTTCGACGGGGAGCACCTTCCAGGTCGCGCCGGCGTCGCTGCTGAACATGAATCGCAGCGCCCCGGCGTGAGTTGTCTGGATGAGAATCGACGGCACGCCCGCGGCGTTTTCACGAACCGCGGCCGCGCCGATGGATACATTCGAATCATCCTGGGGATAAATCACCGACGGTGCCTTCTCACCCTTCGAGTCATAAATGACGAGTTGCGAGGACGTGAACCCCGATCCAGGTCTCGATTCGACGAGAACGAAGTGGCGGTTCATGCGGTGCTGCACCGCGGGAAACGCGACCCGGTCGGTATACGGCGCGTACGAGATCACGCGGGCCATTGCGGGCAGGCAGAAGACAAGGAGCACGATGAGAGCGGGATAAAGCCGGCGGATCATTGGCAGGTCCTCCTCGGTTGCAGATTTTATGTGAACATAGCATGAAAGGCGTGGTTATTTCTGGGATTTCAATGTTGTAGCAGCAAATCATGATGCTGCAATGACTTCCGTCGCCAAATGCGACCTGCCACGATTGGTCGCTTCCGGCGGTGACTGCGATACATTGCCAGCGTGAACAATCACGGATCGATCCCGACGCGCCGGTCCCTCGACCGGCGCTTTCTTTTTTGCGCCACGCTTTTCCTGGTCGCTTCCTGCGCGACCGTCCCCCCGATTGCCAAGGTCTTCGATCCCGCGAAGCTGCGGGAGATCGACGCCTCCATCGAGCGCGCCATCGACGACGGGCGCATCCCCGGTGGAGTGCTGTGGATCGAGCGACACGGTGCGATCTATGGGAAGACCTACGGCAACCGCGCAGTGGAGCCACAGGTCGAGGCGCTGACGCCCGATACGATCTACGACGCGGCGTCGATCACCAAGGTCGTGGCCACCGCGCCGTCGATCTGGCTGCTCATTCAGCAGGGGAAGGTCGAGCTGGATGCGCCTGTGGCCCGTTACATCCCGGAGATCGCGTCGAAAGACATCACCGTCCGGCACCTTCTCACTCATACGTCCGGGCTGAAGGCCGGCCTCTCACTGGCGCAGCCGTGGCGCGGATACGACGAGGGGATCCGGCGGGCCGCCGCGGAAGTGCCGACCAACAAGCCGGGCGCCATCTTCCGCTACAGCGACGTGAACTACATCCTCCTCGGCGAGGTCGTCCGCCGCCTCTCGGGGCAGACGCTCGATGAGTTCTCACGCGAGCACATCTTCAAGCCGCTGGGCATGAGGGATACGCGGTTCTTTCCCGTGGGCGGGGTCGCCCGCGCTCCACTGACCCGCGTGGCGCCGACGGAACGCTTCGATGGCGAAGGCATTCTGCGCGGTATCGTCCACGATCCCACGTCGCGGCGCATGGGCGGAGTGGCCGGACACGCCGGCCTTTTCACGACCGTCGACGATCTCGCGAAGTTCGCCCGCGCTCTTCTCGCCGGAGGCGGCAAGGTCTTCACGCCGGAAACCGTGCGGGCCATGACCAGCGTTCAGTCCCCACCCGGCGTCGCGGTTCGCCGCGCCGGCGGTTTCGACCTGGAGTCCGTCTACGCCCGGCCGCGTGGAAACTTCCCTCTCGGCTCGTACGGGCACACGGGATGGACGGGCGGCTTCATGTGGATCGATCCGTACTCGGAAACGTTCTACGTGTTCCTTTCCAATCGCGTTCATCCGGACGGGCGGGGGAACGTCGTCCCGCTGCAGCGCGAGCTCGGGCGGCTCGTGTCCGAAGCGGTCCGCGGTGTGGATTACGGCAGCTTCACCAACGCGATGGCGGTGCGCAACGGCGGCGGCGTTCGTTACGCGGTGGGCGGCGGCGACGCGCAGAACGGCATCGATGTCCTGGCCGCACGAAACTATGAAACGCTGCGCGGCCTGAAAATCGGGCTGATCACCAATCACACCGGGATCGACAAGGCCGGCAATCCCACGATCGACCTCCTGCGCAGCGCGCCCGGGGTGGAGCTGGTGGCACTCTTCAGTCCCGAGCATGGGATCAGGGGACAGGCCGACGAGAAGATCGGCGACGATCGCGATGAGTTCACGGGTCTTCCCATCTACAGCCTGTACGGCGAGAGGCGGAAGCCCTCACCAGAGCAGCTCGCCAATCTCGATGCGCTCGTCTTCGACATCCAGGACATCGGCGCGCGCTTTTACACCTACATCTCCACGCTCGGCATGGCCATGGAATCGGCCGCCGAATCGAAGAAGAAGTTCTTCGTCCTCGATCGTGTCAATCCGATCGGCGGGACCATTCTCGAAGGACCGGTTCGTGACGGCGCGGAGTCATTCGTGGCATGGCACCCGATCAACCTCCGGCACGGCATGACGGTGGGCGAGCTCGCGAAGATGTTCCGCGATGAACGCAAGATCGACGTCGATCTGACGATCGTCGAGATCCGCAACTGGAAGCGCGATCAATGGCAGGACGAAGCGGGGCTGCCGTGGATCAACACGTCACCGAACATGCGCAGCCTCATGGCCGCCGGCCTTTACCCCGGACTCGGCCTGCTGGAGAGCGCGCTGTCGGTCGGACGCGGTACGCCCATCCCGTTCGAACAGATCGGCGCACCGTACGTCGACGCTGCGGCCCTCGAAAGAGACCTGCTTGCCCTGCGTCTTCCCGGTGTGACATTCGAGCCGGTCACATTCACTCCCGACTACAGTGTTCACAAAGGAGAGGTCTGCCACGGCCTCCGTTTCACGATCACCGACCGCCGTGCGCTGCGCGCCGTCGATCTGGGGATCGCCCTGGCCACGATTCTCTATCGCCGCTATCCGGCGCAGTTCGATCCAGAGAAGATGACCCGGCTGCTGGTTCACCCGGCGACGATGGACGCGATCAAGGCCGGGAAATCGATCGAAGAGATTCACGAACTCTGGGGATCGGATTTCGAGGAGAGACGGAAGAAGTATCTGATTTACTGAGTGAAAATCCTTCTCCCCCACTCTTCGGTGGGGGAGAAGGGAGAAACTGCCCTATGCCGCCGCTTTGCTCGCGTCGGTGATGTTGAACTGCTGCTGATTGACCTTCTCGTCGCCGATCCAGACCTCGGCGCGATAGTCGCCCTTGGCCCACGAGGCCGTGCTGGGTGACGAGAACGACAGGTACTTCTGTCCGGAGACTACCGGCTTGTTTTCCTCGCCGATCTTGGTCTCGTTCGGGCCGTACCACACGACCTTGACCTGCGAGTTCGGCGGGGCGTCGCCGACTTCCATCGTCAGGTAAACGGTCTGTCCAGGCGCGAAATCGTCGCCCGTCTTGCCGGCGACCATCGAGCCATCCGGAGCGAGCTCGCTGCCGATGGTGACGTCGTCAATCCATGACTGGGCCGTGGTCGGAGCGATGTCCGAGGGGCTCGAAGTTCCAGCCTGTTCCGTGGTCACAGTGGAGGCGGGTGGTTCTGCGGTTTCATCGCGGCCACACGCCGCGAGCGCCATCGAAAGCGCCAGGATGAGGATCAGTAGTCCGAGTTTCTTATTCATGTGTGACTCCTTTACGGGAGTGGCACACAGCAGAAGACGTGCCGGACTCGACCCTACTCCTTCGCCGCCAGGTTCGCGCTCAGGTAACTCGCGTCATTGCTGCGGTTATCGATGTGTGTGGCGTACGCACCGATGAGTCCGCCAAGCGGCGAAACCCGGATCATCACCGGCCCCTTCACCGTCAACCTGCGCGCCCGGAAGACGTCGTTGAGCTGCATCCCTCCGGCGAACGGCACGCTGACGGTGAACGAGTCCGCCACGTTGCCCGTCGCATTGACGATCTCGATCTTCACGCTGACCGACGGCCCGATCCCGACGCCGGTGAGGTCGACCAGGCCGATGTTCGTCCGGTAATCGTCGTCCGCCACCGCGCCCAGGATTTCGAGCGTGTCCCCCGAACCGCCGCTCTGGAAGTTGTTGAGCGGCGGCATGAGGAAGCCATACGTCCCGCCGTCGTCGTTGACGCTGTAGGTTCGCGACGTCACGCGGACGCCGTTCGCGTTTCCATCCATCGACTGATAGCGAAGCCGCGCGATGCCCCTGCGGCCGAACATCGTCTGCAGCACATCGCGGACGACCCTGGCCTCGTTCGGCAGCATCGTGAACTGCAGCGTGGCCGTGTCCGGAGAGTCCCACATGCGCACCTGCAGTGTGAGCGTACGGATCTGCGCCGTGGGATTGTAGATGTACAGATCGCTGCGGAACCGCGAATTGTTCGCGCCGTCGACGTGGCCGATCGCCGGGATCGTTCGTACGATTGGCGCCGGAAGATCGGGGGGGAAGAACGTCGTGTCGTTGGTGCGGTTGTCGATGGTGAACACCGATGCGATGGCGCTGCCGCGGGTGGGCTGGAAGAGAAGCGCGCCTGTCTCGTAAGGGTAGACGCCGATCATCGGCCCGATGCCGTTGATCTGCTGCTGTCCCTTCGGGCCTACTTCGAACCTCACGTCCGACAGTCCCATGAGACCCGTGGTGCCCGCTGCGCGGAGGCCGCTCACCGATCCATGCTCTCCCGCATCGGTGATCACGAGGTTCGTCCGGTAGTTCGTGCCGAGGAAGGCGCCGGCGAAGGTGACGGGGAAGCGGGCGCTGGCTGCCGCCGCGAACATGTCGACCGCGGGCATGTTGAACCCGTAGGTCCCTGTGGCCGCCTTCGAATAGGTGCGGCTGGTCATCGTGACGCCGCTCTCGGGCTCGATGAAGAAGGCTCCGGTCCCTGCCTCCATTCCGAACAACGACTCGAGAACGTCTTCGATGAGCCGCGTCTCATTCGCGGCAAGCGTGACGGTCCGCAGGGGATTCTCCGCTGTCGTGGCCGGTGCGCCCGTCGGTGCGAAACGGATGTCCACCTTCTGGGGAGTCGAAGCGGGGTTGTTGATGATGACATCCGTCACCCAGTAGCTGTCGAATGCTCCCGCCGTGCGCCCGACCGCCGGCAGCACGAGCCGTTGCTTGAGCGACGCGCGCACGACGCCCCATTCCTGAATGACGTCTCCGCCGCCTCCCGGTGGAGTGGAGGGCGAAACGCCGCCCCCGAATCCAGCGAATCGGATCCCCGAGTCGAACACGAACGGCTCGCCGTCCGCGATCTTCTCGACGTCGAGATGGACGAACCCTTTATTCAACTGCTCGTCCATGTACAGCTCGTCGTAGACGCGCGGCGCCGGCTGGCCCTCGCTCCAGATGGCAAGAGCGGGATCCTGAAAGATGCGCTGATCGGCCTGGGGACGCGGACGATGAACCTGGACGAGCAGTTTCGTCCCCGACGATCCCGCGTGCAACGCCTCCACCTCGGGCGCCGTGATGTCCTCCCACTGCTTGACGAGGTCCGCGGACGCCGTGTGTTTGTAGAGAACCGTCGGCTTGCCGGGCCCCCGCTCGATGATCCATGCGCCGGAGTAATCCCACGTTGGAATCGCAAACAGCCCGAGCGCGCTGAAGGAAGGGATTTCGTGCACGATGCTCCGCACGCCATCACGAATGCGCATGAGCCGGAACGTGCCGGAGCGCTCCTCGATGTAAACCTCTCCGGACGGCGTGATCCACCCCTCTTCGCTCGGGATGGTCGAATCGACAAGTGTCGAGATGCCTGTCGTGATGTCGAGCATCGACAGTCCGTGTGCGCTGCGTACGAGAAACCGGGATCCGGTCGCGTCTCGGCCGAGCAGCTCTACGGTGACCGACGCATTCGTGGGGCGCCACAGCTCGCGCGTCGTTCCGTCGGCGCTGACCGAAAAGACGGCTTCCCTGTTCGTGACGATGAAGGGATGGTTCTCGTTGCCGATCCGCATCCGGGACCCGCGTCCGCCGGCGAACGGGCCGCCGAGATCGACTCCGGACGGAAACGGACCGTAGTAGTTCGGGACCGCGATGCTGAGTTTCTTCCAGGTGGTCCCGGCATCCCTGCTGAAGATGAACACGGGCGGCCACTGGTTGTTGGTGTCGAGCACCAGGGCGAGGATCGTCGGAACTCCCGCCGCGTTCTCCCGAACCGCGGCGCTGAAGAAGAGTGTCGTGCCTTCCTTCGGATAGACGACCTTCGGCTCTTCGATTCCGAGGAAATCGTAGACGACGAGCTGTCCGATGATCCCGGGTGCCTGAACCGGCGGCAGCGCCGCCCCGCCACCAAGAGAGGTCGCGGGACCTTCGATCAGGACGAAGTGCCTGTTCATGCGGTGCTGGTGCGCCGGCACCGCTGACCGGTCGGTGTAAGGGCTGTAGGAAATGACCCGGGCCTGAACTGTGATCGCGAGGAGAAGGAGGGGAAGGAGAAGGAGGCGGCGCATGGGAGCAATCTACCCCCTGCCGCCCTCCCTTGCCACCCGTGACGCCGCCCACCCCGCCGCCGTGACGCCACCCGCCCTTTCCACCCGTGACGCCTTTCACCCGCCCGCCCGTGACGCCACCCTCCCAGCCACCGTGACGGAGGACGGGTGGGGAGCTGACTCGGCCACACGGCGGTCAGGGGGCAGCGGCGTTACGGGCGGAAGGGCGGAGGCGTCACGGGGGAAGGGGCGGCCGGCGTCACGGTGGGTCGGGTGGGCGGCGTCACGGTAGGGCGGGTGGGAGGCGTCACGCGTTCGTGACTGGACAATTCGATCCAGTGACCCTATATTCGCCGCACTGACCGCGCGGTCAGTGTGTTGGACAACACCACGCCACCAAGCCACCAAGCCACCAAGCACCAAGCACCAAGCACCAAGCACCAAGCACCAAGCACCAAGCACCAAGCACCAAGCACCAAGCACCAAGCACCAGGCACCCGCAACCATGATCTACCCCAAATCAAAAGAAGAGGTCGTACAGGAGTTCCGCATCCAGTCGCTCCAGGAGGCGACCATGCGCGTGATCGCCCGCAAGGGCATCGCCGGGGCGACGATGCAGGACATCGCCGATGAAGCCGGCGTCGCCAAGGGAACCATCTATCTTTATTTCCGCGACCGCGACGAACTGGTGGAGAAGACCTTCGAGAACGCGATCACCGAACTGCACAGGCGGGTCGATCTCGCGCTCGACACCGACGCTCCCCTCGAACAGCGGCTGCGCGATTCCCTGCGGCAGGCCATCGACTTCTTCCGCGACAACGGCCAGTTCTTCCGTCTGTACATCGCGCAGCGATTCCCGGAAGGAACTCCCCAGCAGCAGGCGAAACAAAAGCGTCATTGCGACCAGTACAAGTCGCGGATGCTGAAGCTTGCCGCCGTCTTCGAAGAAGCCATGAATCGGGGCGAGATCCGACGCGTCGATCCGTATCGCCTGGCGCTGTTTTTCGCCGAGGGGACGAACGCGATCATCGTCGAGCGTGTCATGGAGCAGGACCCACCACCGGCCGACGCGGACGTCGAGCTGATCGTTTCTTCGATTCTCAACGGCGTTCGAATTCAACGGAGTGACATTTGAAACGACTCACATTCATCATCATCCTGGCGGCGCTGAGCATTGCCGTCTCCCTGCCGGCAGCGACGCTTACGTTCGAACAAGCGATCCGCCGCTCGCTCGAAGTCAACAACGACATCCAGACCTCGCGCTCGGAGATCGGCGTCGCCGAGGCGAATCGTGCCTTCCTTCTCTCCGCGGTCATGCCGCGCATCGAAGTCGACGGCGCGCTGACACGGAACAGCATCGAGCAGAGATTCGGCGAAGGCGACGAAGCGCTGACGATCCTTCCGCGCAACGACTGGAATTACACCGTTCGCCTGTCGCAGCCGGTCTTCGCCGGCCGCCGCGAGCTGCGGGCGTACTCCCAGGCCAAGCTCGGGATCGAGAACGCCCGCGAGACGGAAGACGCCACGGAGGATGCCACGCTGCTTCGAGTGGCATCGAGCTACCTCGCTCTCGTCAATGCGGAAGCGCGCATCGAGATCGAGCGCCGCAACATCGAGCTCGCCGAAAAGCGGCGGGCGCAGGCGGTAGCCTTCTACGAGGCCGGTGAAGTGACGCGCGTCGACGTCCTTCGCGCGGAGACCGCCGTGAAAGCGGCGCAGCGCGTCATGGCCGGGGCGGAGCAATCGCGCGAGCTCGCCGAGAGCGATCTCCGTCAGGCTCTCGAGATCGACGGCGACATCGACGCGGTCCCGCCGGAACAGAAGATCCCTGCACCGCCCGACGAAGCAACGCTCATCGCCCGAGCCATCGCCGCGCGCCCGGACGTCGACATCGCGGAGAACAACGTCCGCATCGCCGATCTCGAAGTGAAGAAGCAGCGAGGCTTCTGGCTGCCGGTCATCCGCTTCGATGGGGGATGGGTCAATCAGCGCACGCCCTTTCCCGCGGCGCAGTACGCGTACGGCGCGCTGCGATTCAACGTCCCGATCTTCCAGTCGGGCGAAGTCTTCGCCCGTGTCGCCGGCGCGAAGGAGCGGGAGCTGCAGGCGGAGCTGGCGCTGCAGGATGCCCGCCTCAATGCAACGGAAGATGTCCGGCAGGCGCTCGTCGCTCTCCGCGCCGCCATCACCGGCCTGAGTCTCGCCACCGAGCAGCTCGAGGCGGCCGAGGCGGAGTACAGCCAGGCGTTCGACCTTTATCGGGCGCAGGAAGCGACGTCACTCGACGTCTCCACATCCGAAACCTCCCTCGCCGACGCGCGCCGCGCGGTCGCTGAAGAATCTTTGAACCGGGATCTCGCTGAGCTTCGCGTCTGGTACGCGGCGGGCGCGATCAAGGAAGCCCTGAACGTGACAGGCCCGACGGCCGTCAGCGGAGTCAATTGATGAGACGCACTCTTTTTCTCCTTCTCCTTCTTTCTGCGGTCCTTGGCCTTGCCGCCTGTGGCGGCAACGAAGAGACCACCGCCGCGACGACGACGGCGACCTCGACGGCCGCGCTGCCGCTGCCTGCTGACGTTGCCACGATCGGCACCGCGATGACATCCACCGCGGCCGGAACGATCGAGGCTTCCGCCGCGCCGGGAACGCTCGTTTCGACGGGCGAGTTCGTATCTCCGGTCCGCTCCGAAGTCGCCGCCAAGGTCATCGGCCGCGTGTCACGAGTCTTTGTCGACGAGGGCGCGCGCGTCACGCGCGGCCAGCCGCTCCTGACGCTCGAGACCGATTACCTCCGCCTGAACCTGCAGGCTGCCGACGCGCAGACCGCGCAGGCGAGAGCGGCGCTCGATGAAGCGCAACGCGATCTGGTGCGCAAACAGGAGCTGATCGCAAAGGCTTCGATCCCCCAGGTGACGTTCGACCGTTCGAAGGCCACTTACGAACAGACGCGCGCCGCACACGCGGGAGCCGCCGCGCAGGCCTCGCTCCTCCGCCAGCAGATCGCCGACTCGACTCTCCGTTCGCCCATCACGGGCATCGTGGCCGAGAAGCGCGCCGATGTCGGCCAGAAGCTCGGCGACGGCAACGTTGCCTTCGTCGTGCTTCAGATCTCCCCGATCAAGCTTCGCTTCAGCGTCCCCGAACGCTACCTCGGACAGGTCCGAGTGGGGCAGACGGTGACCGCGAAGGTCGACCCGTATCCCGGTGAGACGTTCACCGGCACGATCAAGGCGGTAGGCGGCGTCATCAATCCGCAGACGCGGACGATGTTCGCCGAAGCGGAGTTCCCGAATCGTGACGGCCGCCTGCGCCCGGGATTGTTCGCGAGGATTGAAACGAAGTTCTGAAGCTGACAGCCAAGAGTCAATATGCAAAAACTCGCTGAAATCTGCGTCCGCCGCCCCGTCTTCGCGACCGTCATCATCCTCGCGCTGGTCGTGGTCGGCGCGTTCTCATACTTCAAGCTCGGAGTCGACCGCTTTCCGAACGTCGAGTTTCCGTTCGTCATCGTCACGACCGTGCTTCCCGGCGCCGCGCCGGAAGAGGTCGAGACCGAGATCACGGACAAGATCGAGGAATCGGTCAACACGATCAGCGGCATCGACGAACTGACATCGTTCTCCTCGGAGAACGTGTCGGTGGTCATGATCGCGTTCAATCTCGAGAAAGACCGTGACGTTGCCGCGCAGGAAGTGCGCGACAAGGTTTCGGTGATCCTCTCCGCCCTTCCGCGGGACGCCGAGAACCCGATCGTTCAGACGTTCGATCCGGGTGCGATTCCGGTCGCCACCATCGCGGTGTCCGGGCCGGGATCGCAGCGAGAGATTTCCGAGTATGTTGACAAGAACCTGCGCCGCCGCATCGAGACGGTGTACGGCGTCGGACAGGTCCTCGTCGTCGGTGCGCGCCCGCGCCAGATCAACGTGATCGTCGACAACGCCAAGCTCGCCGCGCAGGGGCTGACCGCGGCGCATGTGGTTGCGGCGCTGCAAGCCCAGAACATTCAGATCCCGGGCGGCAAGGTCGAGCAGGGCGCGCGTGATCTCACGCTGCGCACGTACGGCCGTGTGAGTTCGCCGGAAGAATTCGGGGCCATCCCCATCGCCACCGTCGGCACCACGCCGATCCGCGTGCGCGACGTGGCCCGCATCGAAGACGGCATGGCCGAGATCGAGTCGGCGGCCAGCGTCAGCGGCAAGTCCGCCGTCGTGCTGATCATCCGCAAGCAGTCGGGAACGAACTCCATCGCCGTCGTGGACGGCGTCAAAGCCCGTGTCGAAGAAGTGCGGCCGACGCTGCCTCCCGGCTACCAGGTGAACCTCCTGCGCGACCAGTCGGAGTTCGTCCTCGCCGCCGTTGGCGCCGTCAAGGAACACCTCATCCTCGGCTCCATCTTTGCCGCGCTGGTGGTGTGGCTATTCCTCTCGTCACCGCGTTTCTGGCAGGTGATGCTGATGCTCGCCGGGACGCTCGCGTTCTACTCGCTTCTGTGGGGCCACAGTCTTCCGCTGCCGCGGGGCATCGCGGTGCCGATCGCGATTCTGATCGGCGCGGCGATGTTCATCTACTTCGCGAAGAAGTCGAGGCCGACGCTCATCGCCGCGGTGGCCATTCCCAGCTCGCTGATCGCGACGTTCGCGGCCATGCAGTACATGGGCTTCACGCTCAACGTCATCACGCTGCTGGCGCTGACGCTGGCCGTCGGTATCGTCATCGACGACGCGGTCGTCGTGCTCGAGAACATCTTCCGGCACATGGAAGAGAAGAACATGACGCCCGCCGAGGCGGCGGTGGCCGGTACGAAGGAAGTCGGCCTGGCGGTCATGGCCACGTCGATGTCGCTGATCGTCGTGTTCCTGCCCGTCGCGTTCATGGGTGGCATCGTCGGACGGTTCATGTACTCGTTCGGCGTGACGATGGCCTTTGCCATCGCCGTGTCGCTGCTCGTGTCGTTCACGCTCACGCCGATGATGGCCGCGCGGTATCTCCGCCGCGAGGATCTGCACGGCGACAAGGGGAAGGGAACCCGTGAGGCGGGCCTCTACGCGAAGATCGAGCACGCCTACATGAAGATGCTCGACTGGTCGATGGCCCATCGCTGGGCGATCATCGCGCTGATGTTCGTCGTTCTCTTCTCGACGGTCCCTCTGTTCATGGTCGTCGACAAGAACTTCCTGCCGTACGACGACGAAGGCCAGTTCGCGATCACCGTTCGCGCGCCGGAAGGGGCCAGCGTGGCCTCCACCCAGACGATCGCCGAATCGATCGCCACGCGTGTCCGCGCGCTGAAGGGCGTCACGATGACCGTGGTCACGATCGGTGACGATCCGCAGCAGACGCTCAATCTTGCCACGGTGTACACGAAACTCGGTCCGGCTGGAGAGCGCGACGATCAGTACACGATCATGGATCGCGTGCGCAAAGAGGTCCTGCCGCACTATCAGCGGCTGAACCTCCGCACGCAGGTCGCTCCGGTCAACGAGTTCGGCGGCGGCACGGACGCGGAAGTCATGGTGTGGATAGGCGGGCCCGATCTGGTCCAGCTCGACAAGTACGCCCGCCAGCTGACCGAGGCCATCAAGGATCCGAGCCTGGGAACGACCGACATCGACACGAACTTCATCGTCGGCAAGCCCGAGCTCGCCGTCCGCATCGATCGCGACAAAGCCACCGACCTCGGCGTCCGCGTCCAGGATCTCGCCGCGACGCTGAACGTGCTCGTCGGCGGCCAGAAGGCGACCAGCTACTACGAAGGTGGCGAGGAGTACGAGGTCCATGTCCGCGCGGCCGAAGGTGCGCGCAACAACGTGGGCGGAATCTCGCAGATCGAAGTGCCGTCAGCAACCGGAACGAACGTGAAGCTGGCCGACCTGGTGAAGCTCGAAGAGGGCACCGGCCCGTCGGTGATCAATCGATTCAACCGGCGGCGCATGGTCATGGTGCTCGCCAACATGCAGCCGGGATTCTCGTCGCAGAAGGTCGTCGACCTCCTGCTGGAGAAGGCGCGCGAGCTGAACATGCCCAAGACGTACTCGTACGGACTGACGGGCCGCGCGCAGGAACAGCAGAAAGCGGGTATCAACTTCATGCTCGCTTTCGTGCTGTCGATCATCTTCATGTACCTCATCCTGGCCGCACAGTTCGAGAGCTGGATCGATCCGATCACCATCCTCAGCTCTCTTCCGATGACCGTGCCATTCGCGCTGCTCTCCATCCTGATCTTCAATCAGTCGGTGAACATCTTCTCGGCGCTCGGCGTCCTGGTGCTGTTCGGTATCGTGAAGAAGAACGGCATTCTTCAGGTCGATCACACCAAACAACTGCGCGCTGAAGGGCTGGAACGGCACGAGGCGGTCATGCACGCCAACCGAGACCGCCTGCGCCCGATTCTCATGACCACGCTCGCCTTCGTGGCCGGCATGATGCCGCTGGTCATCTCCAGCGGCACCGGCGCGGGGACGAATCGCGCCATCGGCACGGTCATCATGGGAGGACAGACGCTCGCGCTGCTGTTGACGCTGATCGGCGTCCCTGTCATCTACACGCTCCTCGATGATCTGGCCGTACACCCGATCTGGGCGCGTCTCGGCCTGCGGTCGAAGCGATCGAAGGGGGGGGAGGAGCAGGCCCCGGGCTTCCCCGAGCCGGCGCATTGACATGAGGTGAATCGGGCCCCTCGCCGTCATGCTGACGGCGGCGGGATCCGCGTGGTATGCCGGCCGATCACAGGCGTCTTCTCTCCCAGTTGCAGCTGGCATTGACCCTCGCGTTGATGGGTGCTGCCGCCGTCCGCGCCGAAACACGCATCGAGCCCCCGATGCGCGTTGCCTCCCAGGCTCCGCTGCAGTCCACCCGGCTGGCGCTCGTTCCCGCTTCGGCCGGATATCTGAGAGCCGGCGAAGTGCGGCTCGAACTGACGGACACCTGGACCAACGTCTGGGTGAATCAGCGACCGGCCATGCTGCTCGACTACGAGGCCGTGGAGCTCCGTCTGAGCGCCACATGGGCGGTCTCGGACACCTGGTCACTGCAGATGGACATCGATGAAAGGCGTCGTTTGGGTGGGGCACTCGATGCTTCCATTCAGAATTTTCATCGTCTAATCGGGAACGGACTGAACGGACGCGAGTCCGTGCCGCGCAATGGCGTCCACATCGAAGTCAGGGATCCCGATACCGGGCAGGTGAAGCTCTTGCTCAACGACGAGGGGACGTTCTCACGCGGTGTCTCCGCGACGGTGGGACGATCAAAGCGTCTCCTCGGCGGCCGGGCAACATTGGGAGCAACGTTCAGGGTCCCCCTGCGTCATGCCGGCGAGGAGCTCGCCACCGGCTCCGACATCGGCGTTTCCGCCGGCTGGTCTGGGAAGATTTCAGGAAGCAGCGTTCACCTCGGCGCGGGGGTGGCCCGGCTGGGACGAGTCGAGGTCGATTATCCGATCCGGCGAATCCAGAAAACCGCACTCGCCGCGTACATGCACCCCCTCACACCGCGCACCGCAGCCGTCCTGCAATACCTCTACAACGATGGGACGGCCCGCTCGGGACCGCTGGGCCGCGACATTCACGAAATAACCATTGGAGGGAGGTTCCACATCTCGCCGCGCACATCGGTTGATTTCGGCCTCATCGAGAATGTGCTCCATTACGACAATGGCCCCGATGTGGGCGTACATCTCGGCATCAGCCGCATCTGGCCGTCGACGAAAACTCGCGTTGAGGATGTCCGATGAATGCGGTTTTCGAATGGATCGGCCGATTCTTCCTTCGATTCTTCGAGTCGACGGGACATTGGTTTTTTTTGCTGTGGCGTACGCTGGCCGCACTCCCCCGAGCGCCGCTCGATCACCGCGAATGGCTCCGGCAGATGGTGCGCGTCGGAACCGATTCCATTCCCGTCGTTGCCCTGACCACGCTCTTCACGGGCATGGTGATGGCGTTGCAGACATTCACCGGCTTCCAGCGCGTCCATGCCGAAAACTTCGTCGGTAGTGTCGTGGCACTGTCGATGCTGCGCGAGCTGTCGCCGGTGCTCGTGGCGTTGATGATCACGGGACGTGTTGGTTCGGCGATGGCTGCCGAGATCGGCACGATGCGGGTCACGGAGCAGATCGATGCCCTGGAAGCAATGGCCACGGACCCGATCCATTATCTCTTCGTTCCGCGCGTGGTCGCCGGTGCGGTGATGCTGCCTCTACTGGTCATTCTCGGGGATGCAATCGGCGTTTATGGAGGGTATGTAGTCGCCGTCGGACTGATGGGGGCGAACTCGGTGGCGTACGCTCAGAATACGTTTCAGTTTCTCGAGCTCAATGACCTCTGGTCAGGAGTCGTCAAGGCCGCATGCTTCGGGCTGATTCTGACGGTCACCGGCTGCGTGCGCGCATATTTGACGACGGGTGGAGCTGAAGGCGTCGGCGCCGCCACGACGAAAGCGGTTGTCAGCGGGTCGATCATCATTCTCCTGGCCGACTTTTTCCTCACTAAGCTCCTGTTCTGATTCGGCAGAATTTCCGCACCCATTGCGGGAAATTTCATTTTTGGGGCATTGCCGGTTCAGACGACAACGGCGTTCGCTCGAGGCAATGACGATTCCCTGCCGTGAAGCAACCCTGACTCATGACAGATCTTGATCGCATAGATTCGCGAATCAGCAATGACGCAGGGTGTGACGTCAAACAGGAGGGCGCCCTGCCGTAGAGCGAACCATGCGACCGCTCAGTGTGATCGAGTCTCGACGCGGGCATGCAGATCGGCCATCGCTGCTCCAGAGCACGCACACGTCAGCTCGGCGTGGGAAACTTGATCATTCGGACGAGTCCAGACGGCGGTGAAATCTGCGGTCGGGAAGTCTCCGCGTATGTCTCGGGAAAGGCGCGGAAATCGCACTCGGGAGGTCGTCCGTTCGATCCCGATCCCGATCAGCTCCACCACCTGTAAAAGATGTCCACGACAACCTGGGCCGGCCGGTCGCGCCGGTCAGTTCCGCGTCTACGTTCGCGGGATCATCATCACACCTGGAAGACCTACATCGTCTTCCAGTGCCGGCGCGGGAAACTCATCGCGACCGCGTCGCTGTCATGGAGGTTTGTTCATCATGTATGTCGACACGATTGCTCTCAATTTCTCGGGATCGGACGACCTCCTATCGTGGAATGTGAATGTGGCTGAAGGTGCGCTGGGAAAGGATGGAGTCCTGTTCATTAGGATCGAGTCCAATACGCCAATCATTTCATTTGGCCAGAAGTGTGGCTGTCCATGTTCCCGCCTCGCGCCACTGCATGGCGACGCGTTCCCGGAGGACTCCGCGAAGCACACCATCCGCGCCCAGCGTTCCC
>CALMZP010000110.1 GCA_937870635.1 uncultured Acidobacteriota bacterium
CGGAACCTGGAACCCTGGAACCTGGAACCCTGGAACCTGGAACCTGGAACCTGGAACCTGGAACGTCATGATCCCTTGAGTTTGTGATCGGCGTCGATGAAGATGCAGTCGAGGCCGAAGAGCCCCAGCCTCCCGCCGCGATGACCGCGGAGGTCCCGCAGCGACGCCGATTCTCGCCGGTGATGCTCGGCGCGGTCGCGGCGGTATTCATACTCGTCATGGCCGCGGCAGCATTCATGCTGATGCGGTCCGGTGACGCTGAGCAGCCGGCGAAGAACCAGACCCCGAGGGCGGCCGCGGTCGCTGTCCCTGAATCGCGGAAAGTCACAATGGGACCGATCAGCGTGGAAGGCCCCGCGCCCGATCCAGCGCTCGTCGCGAGAGCATCGGCAGTTCAGCTGAGCGTGACCGAGATTCTGCGGAGTGTGCCGGGCATTCGCGTGGAGGCGCGTCCTGGCGTGGACGTCACGGCCTTCTCCGGCGCGATTCGTCCAGGCGTCACTGGTCCGGAGCTCGTCCCGGCCGGCGATTCGCAGGCACTGCCAATCGACGATGCCGCGGCCGGCATCCGCGGAATCATCGACTGGATCGCGCGCCGGGCCGGCGTGCCGATCCGAGGGGTCTCGGTTTCTCCCGTGGCTCTGAATGCGTACGCGGAGGCGGTGACCGCGACGGCTGCGAATGATGATGTGAAGGCAGAAGCAGCGATTCGCACCGCCGTCGAGGCGGATCAGAATTTCATGGCCGCTCAGGTGCTCGCACGGCGGTTCTTCGCGGCGCATGGCAAGGTGCCGGAAGCAATCGCGGCCGCGCAGCGGATTGTCCAGCTGGACCCGGAAAATGTCGACGCCTCCCGCGATCTCGCTCGCATGGCTCTCAGCCTCGGTGCCGTGGGCCCCGCCTTCGAGGCATACGGAAAAGTACTGACGAAGCACCCGACGGACATCGAAGCGTTGACGCACCTGGCGCGTTACTCGGCGTCCGCGGGCGAGGGTGATCGATTCACGAAGGCGCTCATCCGGCTGAACGGTGCACCGAAGGAAATCGTCGCGGTTCACGCGCCGGACATCCTCGTGGCCACCGGCAAGATGGAAAATGCCATCGACCAGTACTACGACATCGAGGTCGACGTTCCAAACAATCCGCATCTTTCACTGAAGATCGGAAGGATCTCCGTGCTGCGCCGGGGCATGCCGATCGCCGAGCTCGAGCTGAAGAAACTCGAATCGAACGATCCGGCGTACGGCTTCCATCTGCTCAAGGCGTACATGGCCACGACGAAAAACGCCCGTGAGGAGGCTGAGCGGGAACTCGACCTGGCCGCGGCGGCCTCCGTTCCCGGGGACGATTTCTGGACGAGCGCCGCCGAGGTGTTCGCGATGCTCGGCGGGACGACGGAAGTCATCGATGCCCTGGAGAAAGCCGCGGCGCGCAAGGAGCCGACGGCGGAGTACATCCTCACGAACCCGCTCTTCGACTACCTGCGCAGCGACCCGCGGTTCCGCGCTTTGCGCTCTGCGCTGGCCGCACAGCAGTCCGAAGTCCGCTCTGCCGTAGCGCAGGTCCCGCTCTAGCACCATAATCCTACGCATGATTGTTACAGCCCGTCTCAGTTTTTCGGCCGCGCACCGCCTGCACAACCCATCGCGCGACGCCGAATGGAATCGCCGCATCTACGACAAGTGCGACAACCCGGCGGGTCACGGCCATAACTACGTGATCCAGGTGAGTGTCAAAGGTCCGATCAACGAAGAGACCGGTATGGTCATCGATCTGAAGAAGCTGAAGGACATTGTCCGGAGGCGCGTCATCGATCGAGTCGATCATCGCAATCTGAACGAGGATGTCGATTTTCTTCGAGGCATCGTTCCGACCGCCGAGAATCTGGCGCGTTGCTTCTGGCAGCAGCTCGCCCCTGCGATCGACGAAGGGAAGCTTCATGAGATCGTGATCCAGGAAACCGAAAAGAACTCCGTCGTGTATCGGGGAGAGGACGAATCGTGAGCTACGACCTGGCAATCATGGCGCTGGAAGGCCTCGCGAAATCTCCATTGCGTGTCAGCTCGACACCGGGCGAGGTCCTGTTCGAGGGCAGCCCTGCGTCGTTCAAGGAGCTGGCGCGGCTGTTTCTGCTTCTCGGCGGCGCGCACCTCGAAGAGGAGTTCGAGCTGCAGCCGGCGGTTCACATCACCGCGGAGTCGCCACGGGTCCGGCTGCGCATCGCCACGTTGCCGAGACCGTCGTAGGCCGCGTACTTGTATGCTTCGCTGAGCGTCGGAAAGTTGAACACGCTCTCGATGAAGGCGTTGATCGTTCCGCCGAACTGCATGACCATCATCCCGATGTGCAGGAGCTCCGAGGCGTTCTCGCCCACGATGTGGACTCCGAGGAGCTTCAGGTCGGCGGCGTCGAAGACCAGCTTGATCATGCCGTTGGTATCGCCGACGATCTGGCCGCGGGCGTTCCCGCGAAAATAGGCGCGCCCGCACTCGAAGTCGATGCCCTTCTCGAGGCACTGCTCTTCGGTGAGCCCGATCGTCGACAGCTCCGGGATCGTGTAGATGCCGTAGGGGAGCGTCGTGGCGACCTTCGTCTTGTATTTGAGGTCGAACGCGTGGACCATCGCCACGCGCGCCTGCTCCATGGAGGTCGACGCCAGAGCCGGAAAGCCGATCACGTCGCCGGCCGCGTAGATGTTCGGCGTGCTCGTCTGATACCTGTCGTTGACGGTGATCAGCCCGCGTTTCCCGGTCTCTACGCCTGCGGCGGCGAGGTTCAGGTCCGCGGTGTTGCTGCTGCGCCCCGCGGCGTAAAGGACCTTCTCGATCTCGAGCGTCGCGCCGTCCTTCAGGCGAAGCAGAAGAGCTCTGCCGTGAGGCTCGATGATCTCGACATCAGCGCCGAGATGGAGGGTGACGCCGAGGCGGTGCTGCATCTCCTCGAGGAGCACCCGGACGATTTCGCGGTCCATGTGAGGGAGGAGGGATGTCCGGCCGTCGACCAGGTGGACCTCGACCCCTAATGCGGCGAACATCGCGGCGTATTCACATCCGATGACGCCGGCGCCGATCACGGCGAGTGTACGCGGGATCTGCTTCATCAGCAGGATCGTGTCGCTGTCGCAGACGGTCTCGTCGTCGAACGGGACGTCCGCGGGACGATGCGGCGCCGAGCCGGTTGCGATCAGGATGATGTCGCCTTCGAGCTCGATCGTTCCGGACGAGTTGCGGACTTCGATGCGGTTCGGCGAAAGGAATCGCCCGGTTCCGCTGTAACGATCAACATGATGTCGAGCCAGGTTTGCGTCGATACGCTCCCACTCCCGCTCGACGACGATGTCCTTGCGGTAGAGAAAATCGGCGACGCTGATATCGCTGCGGATCGTCAGCCCGACCGCATCGCGAAATCCTCGCTGCCGGAAGCCGGATAAATGCAGAGCCGATTCGCGCAGCGTTTTCGAAGGCACGGTGCCGGTATTGACGCAGGCGCCGCCGGGCACAGGTTCCCTCTCGATGAGCGCCACCCGCTTGCCGAACCAGGCAGCCTGGGCAGCCCCTTTCTCGCCGGCCGGCCCGGAGCCGAGGACGATGAGGTCGTATGTCATGGTGTCAGGTCTGGACAAAGGACATTTCTTCCAAAACTAGTGCGTGCGTCGCACGCACTAGTTTTGGAAGAAATGTCCTTTGTCCAGACCTGACACCATGACACCTAGTACTGGATCAACGTATGGACTTCGAGTCCCTGCAGTTTCGTCCTCGGATCGAGAAAGGTCAACTCGATCACGGTGGCCAACCCGACGAGCTGTGAGCCGAAACCGCGGATCAGCTGAGTGGCGGCGACCGCCGTTCCGCCGGTCGCCAGGACGTCGTCGATGATGAGCACGCGGTCGCCCGGGGCGACGGCGTCATCGTGAATCTCCAGCGCGTCGCTGCCGTACTCGAGGACGTACTCGTGACGGCGCGTCGTCCATGGAAGCTTGCCAGGTTTGCGGATCGGGATGAAACCGGCACCGAGAGCCCGCGCAACGGCAGCACCGAAAATGAAGCCGCGCGACTCGATGCCGGCGACGGCCGTTACCCGATTGCCGCGGAATGGCTCCGCGAGCGAGTCGATTGTCCGTTGGAATGCCTCGGTGGACTTGAGCAGAGGTGTGATGTCTTTGAAGATGATTCCCGGCTTCGGGAAATCGGGCACATCGCGGATGAAGCTACGAAGGTCCATCAGAACTTCACGTCGAAGTCGGGGAGACGTCCCGTGAACTCCTTCGTCTCCTGGTCGATCCGGTTCACCTCGGCGTAGCGCGGACCTTCCTTCAACTCCTCGATCCACTGGTCGATGGTTTTCTTCTCCCCTTCGACCGTTGCTTCGACGGAGCCGTCCCGGAGATTCTGGATCGTGCCCTTGAGGCCGAGCCGCCGCGCGACGCGAGTCGCAAAGAAACGATATCCGACCCCCTGGACTTTGCCGTGGATGCGGAGAACTCGAAGTTCCTTTGCCATGACGCGCGATTCTATCCGACAGCTACCGCTTCCGGCGCTTCGTCGTCGTTTTCTTAGTCGGGGTCTTTTTGGCCGGCGCTTTCTTCGCGACCGTGGTTTTTGCCGGCGCGGGCGGCGCGGCTGTTGCCGTCACGACAGGGGCGGGCGGTGGTGTGTTGCGGATCGTTTCCACGCCGCTCTCCAGCGCGTCGATCTCTTTCGCCTGCATCTCGTGATCTTTGCGGAGCCGGTTGATCTCGGCGCGCATCTGCTCGCGCTCCTGCTCGTCGAGTTTGACGAGCGCGACCATCGCCGCGGCCGCGGCATCGGTGCGTGGGTACTGCTGGATAATCGCCGCGAGCGTGTCGTGTGCCTCCGCGTTCCTGCCATCGGCGATCTGCGCACGCGCTTCCTTGAGCAGCGAGCCAGCCTTCAAATCGTTCGGAACACTCAGCACGAGGTAGGCGACGATCGAGCCCAGGATCGCCGACACGATCGCCGTCAGGACGAGAATCGTGCGGACCTTCATGGCGTCACTCTTTCCAGCCGAACCGGCCGACGAGCGGAACGAAATCGGCCGCTCCGCAGTCCTCGATCTGGATTCCGGTGCCGACACGCGTCACGCGCGCGAGCTTCTGGGACGAACCGCTGCCGATGGGGATGATCATTTTTCCGGTGCGCGTCAGCTGCTGGACGAGCGGCTCCGGAACCTCCGGCGCAGCGGCCGCGACGATGATCCGGTCGAACGGCGCCTGGTCGGACCATCCGTACGTCCCGTCGAATACCTTGACGGTGGCGTTGTAGATCTTCAGCTCGCGGAAAAGCTCCGACGCCCGCATGGCGAGCTCGTTGATTCGTTCGATTGAGAAGACCTTCGCGCACAGCTTTGACAGCACCACCGCCTGATATCCCGTTCCCGTGCCAATTTCGAGGACCTTCTCCTTGCCGGTCAGCTCCAGGAGCTCGATCATCCGCGCCACGATGTACGGCTGAGAAATGGTCTGTTTCGAACCGATCGGCAGCGCCCCGGGGCCGTAAGCCTTCGCCACGACCACCTGCGGCACGAACTTGTGGCGCGGAACTTCTTTCATCGCCTTGAGGATGCGCGGGTCTTTGATCCCACGCGCGGCGATGTGCCGCTCCACCATGAGCGCCCGCTGATGTGCGAACTCACGCTCCTGCGCGGGGTCCAAGGGTCTCCTCGAGATGTTTCAGGCGCGCGATCGAAGCATGGTGGGTGAGATCGAGATGCAGCGGTGTGATCGAAACGAAGCCGCCCTGGATCGCCTCGAAGTCGGTCCCTTCTCCCGCATGCCACGTCGGCTGCTCGCCGCCGATCCAGTAGTACTTCCGTCCGCGGGGATCGAGGCGTTCGATCACCCCCTCCGTGTAGATGCGCTTGCCGAGGCGGGTGACGCGGACGCCGTCGAAGGCGGAGGTGGGAAAGTTCACGTTGAGCACAATGTTCGGATCGCGATCGCCTTCGAGTACCAGCCTGGTGAGGCGCGCGGCGAACTCGGCGCACGGGTCGAAGGAGAAGCCTTCACCGACCAGAGCTGAGAAGGCGATCGATGGGATGTTCAGCAGCGCGCCCTCGAATGCGGCGCTGATCGTCCCCGAGTACGTGACGTCGTCGCCCAGGTTGGGGCCGAAGTTGATGCCCGAGACGATGATGTCCGGCCGCGTCTCCTTCAGTAGTTTCAGGACGGCCAGGTTCACACAGTCGCTGGGCGTTCCATCCACGATCCACTCGTTTTTCTGCAGCTCGAGGACACGCAGCGGGCGGTTGAGCGTGAGCGCGTGCGAAGCCGCGCTCTGCTCGCGGTCCGGCGCGACGATGATCACATCACCGACGCCGCGGCACGCGTCCGCGAGCTTCCGGATTCCTTCGCTGTAGATGCCGTCATCGTTCGTGACGAGGATGCGCGCCATTCGATCGCGCATCGTAGCACCACACTACCGCGTGGTCGTGTTCGCCGGCCGCTGTTGCTGCTGAAGCTGAACGAGACGTGTCTGCAGATGCGCGAACAGCAGCAGGAATCCGACGATCATCAGAATCCCGAGGAGGCGCACGATCCAGATCCTGCTCATCGCAGGCACCTCGCACCATGGCGCGCGGCCCATTCCAGCGCATAACGCATCGGCCGCGCATCCGCCATCCCTTTGCCCGCGATGTCGAAGGCTGTGCCGTGATCGACGGAGCATCGAAGATATGGAAGCCCAATCGTCACGTTGACGGACTGTTCGAACTCGAGTGTCTTGACCGGGATCAGCCCCTGGTCGTGGTACATCGCCATGACCACATCGTACTTGCCGCGGCGCGCCGCGAGAAAGACCGTGTCGGGCGGATGCGGCCCGGAGACGTTCTCTCCCGCCATCGCCACCCCCTTCGCGATCTCTTCCTCCTCGGAACCGAACCGCCCGCCCTCGCCGGCATGCGGATTCACGCCAGCCACGGCGACCCGCGGTTCTTTTCCATAAAGCCGCCGGTATTCGCGTTTGGTGAGATCGGCCAGATCGGCGACCCCGGCCGCCGTGATCGATTCGATCGCCTCCCGAAGCGGGACATGGACGGTGAGCAGGACCGTGCGGATCGATGGAGAGTCGAAGTACATCGCGTAATCGCGCCCGTAATGGTTGAGCCCGGCGAGCGCCGCCAGCAGTTCCGTATGTCCCGGAAACTTCGAGCCTGCCGCGGCAATCGACTGCTTGTGAATCGGTGCGGTGACGAGCGCGCTGCAATCGCCGGCAGCGACTGCCTCGACGGCCAGGTCGATCGAGTCGAGGGCCACGCGGCCGTACTCCGCCGAAATCTCGCCGTAGCGAACGGCGCCCGAGCCACCGACATCGATGAAGCGGGCGCCGTCAGGGATGTCTCCCGACCAGGCGCGGCTGCCGAAAAGCCAGACCGGAACGTCGAGCCCTTCCAATGCCTTGAAAACGACCTCGGGACCAATCCCGGCCGGATCGCCAAGAGTCACAGCCAGCGGCTTCACGAGGGGAGTGTAACGTGGAGGGATAGAGTGCGGCAGCTTGGAGGGCGTCACAAAAAGCGTGTCATCCCGAGCGTGAGCGAGGGACCTGGGGGATGGGCGGCACGAGGCATGATATTCGCGCCGCCCGCCCCCCAGGTCTCTCGCTCACGCTCGGGATGACAGAATGTTGCGGCAGCTTGCTGCCGCGCTCCAAAGACGACTCAGAGCTCGTCTTCCTTGAACAGATACTTGATCCAGTGTTTCTGGATCAGGAGATTCGGGGCGCCGTCGCGGTTCACCTTGAGGGAGGTGCGGTCGTACCACTCGATGCAGCCACGGATCTGCTCACCGTCGTTCATGACGATGACCATCGGCGTCTTCGAGTTCATCTGCTTGAGATAGTAGAAGTTCTCGGCGTTGGTGGTCTCAGGCGGGGCGGGACGGGCATTCCGCCCGTTGCCGCTGCCATTGCCGCGGGCGATGCGATTGAAGTTCGTCAGCGTCCGGAACGGACGCCGTTCGTCGGTCTGGCGGTGATCGTTTTCGTAGGGACGATTCGAGAATGGCATCTGTCCTCCGGCGCCTCTTATCTGTAGGGGAAAACCGCCTGATTGCTTGGTCTATATCCGTTTGCGAAGTGCGTGCCGCACGAGCGATCCGGCAGGCAGCCTGCTAGAATCCGCCCCGCTGCAGCGCCACACCTCGGAGGCCCCCCTTGAATTCAGTCGTCTGCATCAGCCACGTTCCAGATACCGAGGCCCGTATCAAAGTCGCCGGAAAAGGCGTCGACGAGACGGGCTTGAAATTCATCGTCTCCCCGTACGACGAGTACGCGCTCGAAGAAGCCATCCGCATCAAGGATGCAAAAGGCGGTGACGTCACGGTCCTCACCTTCGGCCCGGACCGCGCCGCTCAGGCGCTGCGTGAGTGCCTCGCCCGGGGAGCGACGAAGGCGATCCACATAAAGGGCGACGCTTCGACGGCCGACGCACTCGGGATCGCGAAGGTGCTCGCCGCCGCCATCAAAACCGTCCCTCACGACCTGGTGTTCTTCGGAAAGCAGGGCGTCGGAACTGACAACGGTCTCGTCGGACCGATGGTCGCGGAGCTCCTCGGATATCCACAGGTCAATGTGGTGACGAAGCTCGAGGTGGGCGAGGGCAAGATCACCGTCCATCGCGAGATCGAAGCGGCGGAAGAGATCATCGAGAGCAGCATGCCCGCGGTGATCACCGCGCAGAAGGGTCTCAACGAGCCGCGCTACGCGTCGCTCAAGGGGATCATGGCCGCGAAGAAGGTTCCCATCGATACGAAGTCGGTCGCCGATCTCGGCCTGCAGGATGCCGACATCTTCCATCAGCGCGTCGTGATGGTCTCGCTCGAGCTGCCTCCGGAAAAGAGCGGCGGTCGAAAGATCGACGGCTCCGATCCGGTTGCAGCCGCGAAAGAAATTCTCAAGTACATCCGCGAGGAGGCGAAAGCACTCTGATGCCTGGAATCCTGGTTTACTGCGAACTCAAAGACGGAAAACTGAAGAAGACCTCGCGCGAGGCGCTGTCGATCGCGCGCAAGCTGGCGGGAAGCGTCGGTGGCGACGTTGTTGCGGTAGCAGTCGATGCCGCGTACTCGACCGAGAAAAATGCCGCCGCCCTCGAAGCAAAGGTGAAAGAGGTCCAGCCGGCCGTTCTGCTTTTTCCCGGTACTTCCAACGGGCGCGACCTCGCGCCGCGGATCGCCGCGCGCCTTGGAGTAGGCGTTGCGTCCGACGTCGACCGCCTGGCGTGGACCGACGGCAAGCTGCGCGCGCGGCGTCCGGTTTACTCCGGCAAAGCCTTCGCGACCGTCGAGATCACGGGCACCCCGGCGATCGCGACCTGCCGCCCGAACGCATTCCCTGTTGAAGAGGGTGCGGCAGATCCGCGGGTCGTGAATCTTCCCGTCCCGGCCATCGAGACGAAGGCGAAGACGATCGAGACGAAGACGCCTGAGGCCGGAGAGATCAGCATTGCCGAGGCGGACATCATCGTTTCGGGCGGCCGGGGATTGAAGGAAGCGGCGAACTATTCGTACATCCGCGATCTCGCGCACGCCATCGGCGGAGCGGTCGGCGCGTCCCGCGCGACGGTTGATGCGGGCTGGATCGATCACCAGCATCAGGTCGGCCAGACCGGCCGCGTGGTGAGCCCGAGCCTCTACATCGCCGCGGGGATATCCGGCGCGATTCAGCATCTCGCCGGGATGTCGTCGTCGAAGCACATCATCGCCATCAACAAGGATCCCGAAGCAGCCATCTTCCGCGTCGCGGATCTCGGCGTCGTGGGCGATCTCTTTCAGATCCTGCCGGCGCTCACGGAAGAAGTGAAGAAGGCCAAAGGCGCGCACTAGCAGTGACGAGTGACGCGTGACGGGTGACGCGCGAAGATTGGCGTCCGCGTCTCCGTGGTCTCCGTGGCAGTTCATCCATCACGGAGCAGACGCAGAGTACGGAGTCCGGAATCGTCAGACGGGACTCTTGAGGGTCCTGGCGGGCGCCACGGCGGACCTGGCGTCACCCATCTGGGGGATTTCATAAGGCCGCGTGACGCGCGAGAATGAGCGCACTCCAACCATTTGAAGCGTTCATCTCCGGTTCACCGGGAGGGGGGCTCCGTGTCTTCGGCCGACGATTGATCGGGCCGCAGCGCCGGAATCGATCGAGCGGACCCGTGATTCACAACGAGTAGTGGAGACGCGAGTGATCTCTCTTGCCAAAGGTTCGGCGCAAGCCGGGCCTTTTTTCTTCGCTGCGTGACCTAAAATGCTTTCGTCTCACCCATGCCTGTTCCTCTCGTATGACGGCGCAATCACGAATCGATCCGAACGAAGCGTTGAAGTCGGCCTTTCGGCGGCTCCCGATCGCCGTCGTCGTCCTCGACTCGGAACGTGCGCTGCGCCCGTTCAACGACAAGGCGACGGAATTCTTCGAACGCGAGGGGCTCTCATCGACGCTGTTGTCGCTGCGACCGTCGCATCCGCTGTCGCGGATGCTCCTTCGGTTGATCGGGGCGGACGATGCGCCGGGGACCGAGATCGTGGAGTTTCCCAGCGGCGCTGTTTACACGATCGAGCCGTCGAAACGGTCGTCGAAGGGCCGGGACCGCTGGATCATTCTTCTCATCGAACCGGCCGAGGAACAGGCAGCGCCCGAGCATTCGGATCTTTCCGGATGGGGATTCACCGCTCGCGAAGAGGATGTGATGCGCCTTCTCCTCGCCGGCAGTACGACGAAGGCTATCAGCGAACGGCTGGCAATTGCGGAGAACACGCTGCGCACTCACATCAAGCGACTGTTCGAGAAGACGGGCGCGCGAACGCGCACGGAGCTGATGGCGCGAGTCCTTCGGCGGAAGAAATAGCAACAGAACAAATCAGCGGGTCTCGCTGACGGGAATCCCCACGCGCCTGACCAGTTCGGCGTACCGCCGGTCTCCGGACTTTCTTCGCGACCTCGTCGGGCAGCGATCTTTGAAAGGCGGCCACTGAATCGTCGACGCGGCCCTGTGCCAGATAGATCGACGCCAGCTGATCCCACGAATTCTTGTTGCCAGGCTCTAGCTCGATGGCGCGTTTGATCATCATCTCGGCCTCGCTGTAACGGCGCGCGGCGAACAGAACACGCCCTTCAGCGGCGATGAACCGTGAGGTCGAGGGCTCGAGCTGCTGGGCGATGCGCATCTGGGCAATCGCTTCGTCATGGCGACCATGATCGAGAGGTACGACCCGTACCAGTGCCGCGCCGTGACGTAGTGCGGGTTCAGCTCGATGGCGCGCTCGAAGTGGCGCTCCGCTCCGTCCCAGTCCCACAGATGGTACAGGTGAAGATCTCCAAGAAGGGTGTGCACCTCGGCGCTGTACGGATCGAGCGATTCCGCGCGTCTGGCAGCCGCGATCGCCTTCGGATATTCCAACTTTTAGCGGCCCGCAGTTGTATGGAGGGATGACTAATGGGACTGGCACCGGAGGCGTTTGACTGTGATATACATCACACTTCCCTCGAAAACCGGCGATGTGGCGTGGCGTGCGGGAGTGTGCCGCCGTGAGTTCGGTCATACCGTGTCGGACCCTGTCTTTCGTTCCGCCCCCGTGATCTTTGCACCTGAACTGCTCAGGCGTGATCGGGAATCGGACGCCGCCACTCGCCTGGCTGAAAACTGGACGGATGTTCGTTTCGGAGACGCACAGGGTGCATCTGGCGGTTTAGCTAAGTGTCATCGAATCTGCAGCTTGGCCACAGTTCAGGAACTGGACTTCGGTTTGCGAAATGGTCTGGTCATGCGAACGGTCCTGGCCACTCTCACCGCAGCCCTTCTTCTCTCGTCGGCGCCCGTGCTCGCCGACACGTCGGCGCAGATGAACGTCAGCGTGCGGGTTCTCGCGCGCGCGACCGTGACGGTCGAAGACCAGCCGGAAATCGAGATCACGGCGGTGGATGTGGAGCGCGGGTATGTGGATCTTCCGGCAGTCCAGGTCCGCCTGCGCTCCAACAGCCTCAATGGCAGCCTCCTCCAGGCGACCAAAACCAGCGAGACGTTCTCGAGCCTCGAGCTGGCCTTCGGGAATACGACCATGGTCATCGCCCCGGAGAGTTGGGTGCGGATGCCCTACACGCGGGGTGGTGAGATCCTGAGCGTCCGCGGGCGGGCACGCCTGGCTCCGGGAGCATCCACTGGCCGCCATCCGCTCCCTGTGCACTTCTCCGCCTCGGCACTCTGAACTACTAATCTGGAGTGCGGCAACTCAAGCTGCCGCTGCTGTCCGTTCCCCCCGGCAGCTTGCTGCTCGGCTGGTGCGAGGAACCGCCGCACCAACCTGCGGCAAGCCAGAGTGGCGGCAAGCTGCCGCACGCCGCGTTCGCGATGTTCTGTCCGGATCTCGGACGCCCTTGCATTTCTGGACAGTCATTTTCTGACGTCGTTGTGCATAAGTCACTCTTTAAAAGCCACTTAACTCGCTTCTGTTGATGGTTTGACCGTTGCGCTGGTAGCCGGGTATGCGACTCCCGGTCACCGCGCTCGTACTGCTCATCATTCTTCTCTCGGGACCTGCCGTGATGGGCGAGTCGGGTTCCGGACAGATCGTGGTGGGCGCCCGGGTCGCGCCGCATGTTCGATGGGAAGTGCGGGACGAGCCAGTCCGGCTCGAAATCACTCCGGCGGACATCGCGCGCGGTTTCATCGAAGTACCGGTGGCGCGGCTGCAAGTACAGACGAACGATGAGGCGGGTTTCATTGTCGCCACAGCGGTGTCCGGCGATCAGTTCGCGTCGGGTGCCTTGATGGGCCTCGATGAGCCAATCGCCATCGGCGCTGGCGGCGGATTTCTGCATTTGCCGTTTCGCGGCACCTCTGTGATGGACGCGGAGTTGCGCTGGCGTCTGCCTCTGTCCGAGCGATCGAAGGCTGGTTCGTATCCGTGGCCACTTCGTGTCACGGTGCATCCGATCGGCCGCCAAAATCCGTGACCGTTTTCTGGAACCTGGGCGACAATGCCGCTGCTTGCGGATCAGCGTCTGTTGCGCCGTGTTTGCGATCGCCTGCCAGGTCATGGCCGGGGCCGAAGGGCGTCATTCGCGGGATGTCGATGATCGGGCGGTGAACGCGCCCCCTGCCGCGGCCGACCAGGGAATCCGGTCCCCTCTCCGGATCGCGGCAACGAACCCGGCTTCCTCGTCCATCACCTATCGCATCGAGTCAGTTCAGGCCGACTTCGGAGCGGTATCGCCCGGAGCCCCGAAGGAGATTCTCGGCGCCGCGGTGATCAGGGTTTTCAGCACGGAGCCGTGGACCTTGAAATTCGCCCCCGAGGGTCCATCCAGCCTGACAACCAGCGGGACAGAATTTCTTCCGATGTCGAGGCTCGCGTGGCGGGCCAACGGCGGAAGCTATCAACCGTTCCGGAGCGCGCAGCCCGTGACGTTCTCCGCCGGGGGACCGACGGCTGCCGTCGGAACTGAGATCCGCGTCGACTTCCGTCTCGAGGTCGAGGATAACGACCCGTTGAGTCCGCTTGCTCTCGTGCTGAACATCCTGGCCGAGACCCGCTGACATCTTGCGGGCCGCCGTTGAGCAGTTTAAACTCGCTCGGGCAGAGAGAGCCCCCCACAATTCAGGTAACCCGAATGGAGGAGCGGTAGCTATGCGTGTCCGGATTTATTCATTCTTTACCACTCTTGTGCTTGCAGCAATGCCCGTGGCAGCGCAGGTCGGTTCTGCTGATTCGATCAACGTCAACGCCCAGAACGTCGGCGCGTTCGTTTTCAATATCGCCCAGCCGACTTACAGCTTCGGGCAGATCAGTTCATTGGGCGGCGACAATGTCGGTGGGACCGAGGTTCTCACGCCATCGACGACAGCGACGAGCGCCACCTACACTTCGAACGCGGCTGCGGTGACGTTCAACGTTGGAAGCGCGCCTCAGCGGACGGTGTACTTCTACAACTCCTCGGGTGCACAGACCCTCAACTGGGGCACGGCAAACGACCTCGAAGTGCAGGTGGCCGGCGTTGCAGTGGGAGCCAACTGTGGCTTCAAGGGCGTTGGGGTTACGGGTGACGGTCTTGCCGGAACGTGCGCCAGCGGCAACCTTCATCACAGTCTCACCGGTGTAGGTCGCGGCGCGAATTCCGTGAACGGAAATCTGCAGTTCCGCGTAACGGTCGATGACGCTGACGTGACCGGAACCAATACCTGGGTCGTGCAGATCACGGCCGCAGCCCCCTGATGTCCGAAGCGTTGCCCATCCCGATGAGGAGAGCCGCGCAAGCGGCTCTCTTGGTTTTCGCTCTCATCTGCGCGATCCCTGCGAACGCTGCCATCAGTATCGCCGTCGCTCCGCCACTCGTCGAAAAAGTGGCGCGGCCGGGATCGACGATCCGTGACGTGATTCTGTTCCGCAACGGCGGCACGGAGACGCTCGACGTCTCGGTGACGTTCGTCGATTTCAGCGTCAACGTGGACGGCTCGGTCGCGGAGCGCCCGCCCGGGCTCGATCCGACGTCCATTCTCCCGTACGCGCAGGTCACGCCGCTTCGTGCGCGAGTCGAGCCGAATCAGCAGGTGAACTTCCGCTACACCATCCGCACGCCTCACGATTTCAAGCAGCTGCGCACCATGGTGATGTTCGCAGGGACCCCCCAGGTTGCCACGACAGGCAATCAGGTCGTCTTCGCTCCGCGGGTCGGTGTGCCGCTGTATGTGGAGAGCACCGAGGCGCGGCCGGCGCAACTCGAAGTGAGCGACGTGCAATGGACCCGATCCAGCGAAACGCCGGAGAAACTCGTCCTTTCCATGGTTGTGAGGAACACGGGCGACCGCAACATCCGTCCGACGGGAACGGTGCAGGTGCGTTCCGCTGCCGAGCGGTTCAACCAGACGTTCCCGTTCAACGAAGGACGGGAACCGCTGTTGCCGGGTCAGAAGCGTGTCTGGAGGATGACGTTCGGACCCGTGCCGGGAGGCGAGCTATCGGTCAGCCTGCGTTTCGCGAAGTCGTTCCGCGACACGTTCGTCAAAGACGACCGCGTGCCGGCCGCGCAGTAACCGCAGCGCTTCTTGTGTTCGCGGCAGCGCCGGCGCGATCGCAGGAAGTGACGCAAGGCCCGCAGCGGCCGCCTACGTCGGGCTACGTGAGCTTTGCGTTACACACTCGCGCCTTCGATGCGCCCGTTTTCGGCAGCAGTATCTCGACCACTCTCTACCTCCACGCAGGCCAGCGGTTCCAGGACGGCAGTTACTGGACCACGTCCTTCTACCGGGGGTTTCCGCTCGTGCAATCGCTCTTCACGATCGAGGGAGACCATATTCCCTGGCGCGGCGGTCTCGCAGGAATACGGGCCGGCGAGGTCACACTGCAGCCCATCGGTGATGCCGGTGCCATCGATGCTTACACGATCGAGGGCCTCGCGGCCCGCTGGCGACGGAAAAACGAAGAATGGATGGTATACGCGGGCGACAGCCGGTATCCAACGGTGCTTCCAGGCTTTCGTGAAAGCGCGCCGCGACTCGGCGGTGTCGAATACCGCCGGCACTTCGCGAATGCCAGCGCCGGAGGCGCCGTCATCGCGCTCGCAGACGCGACTACACCAGACGGCGATCCGGTTCGCGCCGTCATCCGCGGCGACTACGACTACGCGGTTTCTACTGCCACTCAACTCTTCACACGAGGCTATGCAGCCGGTAATGGTTCCACCGCGTTCCGGGTCGGCGCCCGGTTCGCCGATCTCCGTCGCGAGCTCACAGCATCGATCTTCAGCTTCGACGAGAACTTTCCTCTCGTCTATCCGCTCTTTCGTCCCGGTGAGCGAGGCGGCGAGCTTTACGGCTCCTACCGTCTCACCGAGCGCTCGCGCGCCTACGGAGTGGTGACTTATCTCTCCAGCGATCGTCTCCTCGGCCGCAGCAATCTTCGCGGACATCTCGGATATGCGTTCGCCACAGGGTCGGATGGCCCGCGTTTCGACGTTTCTTATCACCGCGACGAGCTCACGCATGACGTGCTCACGGCGACGCGGCAGGACATCATCGCCGACCGTTTTTCGTTTGGCGTCACTCGCTCGTCGCTGGCCGAATCGCTCGCGGTCCGCCTGGACCATGTGGTCAGAAACGAACATCCTCAGCGCACGCAGCTGCTGGCATCTTACGCACGTCTCGTGGGACTCGACTCGACAGCCGACGGCTCGCTCGTCGTCCAGAAAGAGGATGCGACGCTCGGCGTGACCGCCGAGGGGATGTACGAGAAACCGATCCGATGGCCGTATTCGGTGCGGATCGGCATCGGCGCCGCGTTGATCCATTTCGACGTCGAGGATCGTGGAGAAGGCGTTGCCCGGATCGGGCTCAGCCGCCGCTTCGTGGGGCAGCTGAGCGGGTGGTACGCGCAGGTCGAAGCGCGCACGAGTTTCGGAATCGGGCTGCCGCGCAGCAATCTCTCCTCGAACACGATCACGATCGGCTTCGGCAACCGCCTCGGCTGGAACGACCTTGACCATGCTCGCAGCATCTTTGCGTCGCTCGTGTCGCCGTCGGACTTCGGAGCGGTGGAAGGTCATGTACGCTTCGATGAGAAAGGCCTCGCGAACGTCCCGATCCTCATCGAGGGACGGCGCGTCGCGGTGACAAGCGGAGACGGCCGATATCGCATCAGCCGTGTGCCGGCCGGAATCGTCTCGGTCACCATCGACACCTCGGTCCTCGAGCAGGGCTTCGTCGTCAGTGGGCCTGCATCGCGAAGCGTTCTCGTCCCACCTCGCGGAGTCGCGCAGGCGGATTTTGAGATCACCCGCCGTGTTGCTCTCGCCGGGTCACTCTCGCGATGCGAGGACGGGCAGTTCCTTCCGCTGCGAGGAGCACGGATCGCGATGATTGGCGATCAATTCGTACAGACGGCGACAACTTCTTCGTCGGGTGGTTTCGAGTTCGATGCTGTCCCTCCCGGTACTTACGAGCTCGTGATCGACCCCGCCTCGGTGCCGGAGGTATCGGCGGAAAACATTCCCCGGCGGCGGGTGGAGCTCACCGCGGACATGCTCGGTTACGTGATCCTGCTGGAGTGCGATCCGGAAGGCCCGCGGACTCCGCCGTCACCGTAAGCCCAGCCGGTCTGCGCAAGGCTGTCAATCTGACGTGCGATCGGACCATCGAAATCCGATCGGGATGCGGGCGATAGACGCGTTACAATCCAACGACTGGCTTCGCGCACGATCAAGGCTGCCCCTGGCGATGAGGCTGCGGTGCATGGCGCTCTGCTGCCCGCGGCGCTCCTGTCGAACGAATTCGCCTTTCTTTCTGCCAATCAACCCCTTCTCGATCTTCTCAGTCTGAGCATCGCTCAGATGCGACGGCGGACGCTGTTCGACATCGTTGCCGATCCCGACCGTGAAGGCGCCCGAAGCTTTGGCGACCAGGTCTCGCGGATGCGGACCGCGGCCCGCAGCCAGCGCGAAGTCCGTCTCACCAGCGGCCAGCATGTGCTGCTGGTCATCCAGCGTCTGACCCGGAAGTCGCTGCCGGAGTATCTGATCAACATCGTCGATCTCAGCGACTTGATCACGCCGAATCATGATCGCGCCGCTCTGCTCGAGCAGATCAAGGAGGCCGCATGGGAATGGCGGCGAACGTTCGACGCGGTCGAAATGCCGATCATCATCGTCGGCTCCGACCTCGAAGTCGTGCGCATCAACCGGGCGGCGCGAATGCTCGTCGGCAGGAGTTACAGCGAGATCATCGGCACCTCGCTGCGCAACCTCCCGGCGGCCGAGCCGTGGCTCTCGGTGGCGGCGCTGACAGCGCAGGTCCAGGATGCTCGCGCGCCTGTTGCGCGGCAGGTGAAAGATCCCTCGGGCCGGACACTCGACCTGCTGGCAATGCTCTTCAACATCGAAGATGCTGCCGACCACCGAGTCATCGTGATCGTGTGGGACGTGTCCGCTCTGGTCGATCTTCAGTCGCGACTCGAACAGCAGCGGCAGATGGCGGCCATGGGCGCGCTCGTTGCCGGCGTCGCGCACGAGGTGCGTAACCCCCTCTTCGCCATCTCGGCGACCATCGATGCGATGGAGCAGACCGCAGCGCCGGAGCTCCGCGAGTATTTCGAGGTGCTGCGCGAAGAGATCGATCGCATGACCAAGCTGATGCAGGATCTGCTTGCGTACGGCCGCCCGGCAGCGCCGGTCTTCGTCGATATTCTCGTGAGTGAAGTCGTGGATGTCGCCGTCCGCGCTGTCGCCGCGGCTGCCAGGAAAAACGACGTCGAGATCGAGGTCGAGCATCAGTCCGACGCGGTGATCGTCGCCGATCGTGACCGGCTGGCGCGAGCGATCGAGAATCTCGTCATGAACGCCATCCAGCATTCGCCGGCCGGAGCGGTCGTCAAGGTGAGATCGGGCCGAGGCGAAATCCGCGTCACGGATCGAGGCAGGGGCTTTACGACGGAAGATCTGCCCCGCGTGTTCGAGCCCTTTTTTTCCAGGCGAAAGGGTGGCACGGGTCTGGGCCTCGCCCTCGTGCATCAGATCGTCACCGAGCATGGAGGCGAGATCGTCGCCAGGAACCGCCCCCGCGGCGGCGCCGAGGTCGTGATATCACTGCCGGCGAAGAGTGCGAAATGAGGATGTTCAGGAACAGGAGTGCACAGCTTGCTGCCGCGCTGACCGCTCACCATGCCCCGTAATCGCGTACTGCTCGTCGAGGATGACCGGGGCATCCGCTTCGGGATCCGCAATTTCCTGGTCGGCCGCGACTACGACGTCGAGGAAGCCGAAACCATCAAGCAGGGCGAGGAGCAGTTCCGTCAGAACCGTCCGGACATCGCCATCCTCGACTACTCGCTCCCCGACGGCAATGCTCTCGAGGTCCTTCCGCGACTGAAAGCGAGCGATCCCTCGATTCCGGTCATCATCCTGACTGGGCACGGTTCAATCGATCTCGCCGTGCGCGCCATGAAAGAAGGCGCGGACCAGTTCCTGACGAAGCCCGTGCAGATGCAGGCGCTGCTCGTGATCATCGAGCGGCTGCTGGACAACCAGCGCATCCGCCAGCGCGAGCAGGCGCGCACCACCACGCAGGCGCGAACGGGCCCGGTCGATCCGTTCATCGGAGTCAGCGACTCGATCTCGGCGTTGCGCGAACAGGTCACCCGCATCGTGACCACCGACCGTCCCATCCTGATCCTCGGCGAAACCGGCACGGGAAAAAGCGTGCTGGCCTCCTGGATCCACAAGAACGGACCGAGGGCCGAGGAGGCGTTCGTCGATTTGAATTGTGCGGGGCTGTCGCGCGAATTCGTCGAGACGGAGCTCTTCGGACACGAGAAGGGTGCGTTCACCGGCGCCGTGGCGGCCAAGACAGGGTTGCTCGAGGTTGCGCATCGCGGGGTGCTCTTTCTCGATGAGATTGGTGACGTCGACGTGCAGGTGCAGCCCAAGCTCCTCAAGGTTCTGGAAGAAAAGAAGTTCCGGCGGATGGGGGATGTGCGCGACCGGGTGTCGGATGTGCAGCTGATCGCCGCAACCCATCAGGATCTGCACGAATCGATTCGCGAGAAGAAGTTCCGGAGCGACCTGTACTTCCGCATCAGCACGATCCCGTTGACAATTCCGCCGCTCCGGCAGCGATCAGCGGACATCCCACTCCTGGCCGAGTTTCTGCTGAACCGCTTCCGGACCGAGATGGGAGCGCCGGGTGTCGAGATCGCCACTCCGGCGATGCGCGCTCTCCAGGAGTACAGCTGGCCGGGCAACGTCCGGGAGCTGAAGAACGTCATCGAGCGGGCCATCCTTCTTTCCGATCGCCACACGATCACGCCCCGTGACCTTCGCTTCGAGGCGGAAGGCGACACAGTGCCATCCGGTGTCGTGCCCACGGACATGACACTCGAAGAGATGGAGCGATGGTATGTCGAGCAGATTCTCCGCGAAGAAAACGGTCATGTTGATTCGGCGGCGAAACGACTCGACATTCCGCGCAGCTCGCTCTATAGCAAGTTGAAGAAGTGGCGTGTCTGACGTTTCCAGAAACGAGACGATTTCTGTCTCTGATCTGGACACCGACAAATCGCCCCTCTGATTTTTCAATGACTTAACATTCGTCGGGCGCGGCTCGTCCTTTGCGATTGATGCCGTCCAATGCAAAGAATCCTGCTCGTAGATGATGAGAAAAGCATCATGTTCGCGATGAGCCATTACTTCAAAGGATATGGCTACGACGTCGATTGCGCGGGGGACATGGAGGCGGCGCGTCTCTTTCTGAGCGAGCGGCTGTACGCGCTGGCGATCGTCGACATCCATCTCGCGGGTCGTGCGGGGAGTGACGGACTCGATCTGGCCGAGCTGATCTGCCGTGAATTCGCGGCGACCGCCGTGATCGTGATGACCGCGCTCGACACCCCCGAGACCGAACAGCGCGCCGCAACGATCGGCGTGCGCTCGTTCGTGAAGAAGCCGGCCCGTCTGGCGCACCTGGCGAACGTGGCCTTCGCCGCGATTGGCCAGGGTTCCGCCCAGGCGGTCTGACCCGGAAGCTGATCCAGAGCGAAACGAGGGGTCTCGGGAAGCACCCGGAAGTTCATCCCGAGCGCAGCGAGGGATCTCCGGAAGCACCGGCAGGGTCGGTCCGAGGAGGGCCTGACGTGGCGCCGGCTCTCAGGCCGGCGAGCACGCCCGAAGAGCCGCGGCTTGAAGAGCCGGCGCCCCGTAGCTCTTCGCCGGCACCGCTACGAGGGCGGGATCGCCCGCGGCTCCACGGATTCGTCCACACAACTGCGAATAACCTTTGACCCCCCTCGGTTACGGCGTGCGTTCAGAATCCAAACCCGAGACAGTTTTCGTCTGGAATCGAGACTTTTTCAGATTCCAGACGCCTGCACATCGAGCGAGAAATCGGTCTAAGTCAGGCAAATTCAAATAGTTAACACCTGGCAGGCCTGCTTGCCAGAGAACGGTATACCCGCTGCACTAAGGCTCCTCGCGCTTGAATCGGTCGAGCGCGAAAAAACGAAAACGAAAGCAGCAAAACAGTAAAACAGGAGAAAGTCATGAAGCGCACCATCAAACTCACGGTTCTCACCCTCGCCCTCACGTTCGTTTCTGTCGCGGCATTCGCGCAGAGCGCGACGACCACCAATGCGGCCAACAACATCTCGGCCACGGTCGTCAAGAACTGCCTGATCACCAACTTCGCCCTCGCGTTCGGCAACTATGACCCGACCGCGGCCGCTGCCACCGACGCGTCGACCACCTTCGACGTTCGCTGCACGAAGGGCACGGTTACTTCCATCCAGCTCGACCTCGGCGTCAACGACGGTGGCACTGGCGTCCGCAAGATGACGGACGGAACGGATCTTCTCAGCTATGGCCTGTTCACGGATGCGGCCCGCACGGTCGCGTGGACGGTCGCGGCTCCCAAGGCCTACACGGCTGCCAGCAACGCTCCGGTGACCCAGACGATCTACGGCCGCGTGACCGCGGGGCAGGACGTCCCGGTCGGCAGCTACTTCGACACGGTTCAGGCCACGATCAACTTCTAAAAATGAGCCCGATGGAAACACGTTCGCGAGGCAACATGAATCGCATCACGCTGATGGCGCTTCTTCTCGGGCTGGTCTTCGGGCCAGCCCGATTCGCCGGCGCGGCCGCGTTCCGGGTCAACCCCATCCGCGTGTCGTTCGACGCGGCCAACACCTCGGCCCTGCTCACCCTCACCAACGAGAGCACGGAAGAGCTCCGGTTCCAGCTGACCGTATCCGAATGGAAGCAGGCCCCTGGCACGGGTGCGATGCAGCTGACACCGACCGACGACATCCGATTTTTTCCTGCGCTGCTGGCGCTGAAGGCGGGTGAAGAGCGGAAGGTGCGTGTCGCCTCGAACGCCACCCAAGGACCCGTGGAGAAGACCTATCGCATTTTCTTCGAGGAGCTGCCCGCGCTGAAGAAGGCGGATGCTGCCGGCGGAGCCAGCGTCAAGATCATCACGAAGATGGGAGTTCCGATCTTCGTCGCGCCCGAAAAGCGGAAAGCGCAGGCGGATCTCGCCAACGCTGCCGTGAAGGACGGAAAGCTCAGATTCGACGTCAGGAACAGTGGAAACGTTCACTTCGTCGTGCTCTCGGCACGGGCGACGGGACTCGACCGCGAAGGGAACGTCCTCTTCGACAAGCAGCGTGAGGGGTGGTACGTGCTCAACGGGGACACCCGGACGTACGAGCTGGATCTCGCCGGGAAGGAATGCTCCGATCTGGCGACGGTTCGTTTCGAGCTGCAGACGGATATCGGATCGAAGCCTGAAGAGTCACTGATCAAGCGGGAGTTCACACCGATCACGGGGAGTGGCTGCAAGTAACGGTCGGACGTGATCGTGCGAGCGAAAGTCATCATGAGAGGAATGGGGACAGCAGGACTTGCGATGATCATCGCGATTGCGCTTTCCGCGCTTGCGGCAAGCCGCGTCGTGGCCTCGCAGGTGTCAGGCACGATGGAAGTGTCAGCTGTCGTCGTTCCCAATTGCCGGTTCACGCTCACCGCGCTGAATTTCGGCTCTTATGATCCGCTCGGCGCGCACCAGACGACGGGCCTCGATGCCACCGCGACCGTCGTGCTGAGCTGTACGCGCAACTCGCAGGCCACGATCAGCATGGATCAGGGACGGAATCCAGTCGCCGGAACGGAGATGCGCGGACTGGTCCAGCTCGACCAGGTTCTCCGGTACCAGATTTTCCGGGACACGAGCCGCACGGAGGTGTGGTCGACCGGCGCGAACGCTGTGAGTTTTCAGGCCGACGGCAACAACGGGCCGCGCTACGAATTCACCGTCTACGGCAGGATTCCCGCCGCGCAGGAAGTCGCCGCCGGAATGTACACTGACGTCGTGACTGCGACAGTCGATTTCTGAGCGAACGAATGTGCGCGAACGATCGATCCCGCTGTTCCTGCCCGGACGTTTCCTGAGCCTCGCGATCACGGTTCTCTTCTCGTTCAACCTCTCAGCTCAGGACGCCGACATCGTCCTGCCGCTCACACTGAACGCGCAGCCTCGGGGCGAGGTTTTCGCGCGGGTGTCGGGCGATGACATTCTCCTGCGTGTCTCCGATCTTTCCAGGATGGGCCTCAGCGGAAAGCTCTGGGAAACTCTGGTGGAGCTGGAGAAAAATCGAGGGGCGCAGTCCGTCGATGGCGAAATGCTGATCTCGCTCTCCAACGCCGCGCCTCACCTGACCTTTCATTTCGACGAGGCGAATCTCGAGGTCGCCGTCACTGCCGATCCAGGGCTTCTGAAACCGACGGAGTTGAATCTCCGCGGGAGCAGGCCGCAGAACATCGCTTACTCACGGGACTCGAGCTTCTTCCTGAACTACGCGGCGTCGACACGGAACCTCGGCTCCATCTCAGCGTTCGTGGAGACGGGTGCGAGCTTCCGGGGAAATCTGCTCCTGAATACGCTCTCACGATCGCCATCGGGAGAGGTGATCCGCGGGATCACGAATCTCACGATCGATGACCGCCCCAACCTCCGGCGATGGATCGCGGGTGACGCGACCGTCGTGACCGACGCTCTGGGAGGAAGCGCGCTGCTCGGCGGCGTGACCGTCTCCAAGTTCTACGGCCTCGATCCGTACTTCGTCAGGTTTCCGTCGCTCGCCGTGACTGGCGCGACCGTCACTCCGGCGGAAGTCGACGTCTACCTGAACGGACAGCTCGTGTCGCAGAGGAGCGTACCGCCGGGCTCCTTTCAGCTGAGCAACCTTCCGGCGACGGCCGGCGCGGGCGATCTTCGCGTCGTGATCCGCGACGTGTACGGCCGCGAACAGGTCATCACCAACCCTTATTACTACTCGACCGCTGTCCTTGCAGAGGGATTGAACGAGTACACCTACTCGATCGGTGCGCTCCGCCGGGGATTCGGATCGACGAGTTTCGACTACGGTGATCCCGCCCTCCTCGCTCATCACCGCAAAGGCATCACGCAGGCGTTGACCCTTGGGGGGCGGGTCGAGGCCAGCCGCGGTCTGCTGTCGATCGGATCCACCGCGGGGCTGCGCACCCGCGCCGGCGACGTCGATCTCGGGCTCGCGGCGAGCGAGTCGAGCGGACGCAGCGGTTTTGCCGCGCAAGCCGGCTATCAGTATCTGGCGAGGCGCTACAGCTTCGGCGGCCGGGTGAGAGTGTTTTCGGATCATTACGCCACGACATCGCTCACCGCGGACATCGACCGGCCTCTCGTCGACGGTTCGGTCTTTGCCGCGATTCCGATCCCTCGCGGAAGCGTGGGGGTCCAGTACTCCAGTACCGACAACCGCGACGGGGCCGACCTGAGCCGCGCCACGGTCTCGATGAATATCACCCTCGCCAGATCCGTCAGCTTCTTCATGTCCGCGGCCGGCATCGACGACGGCTCTCGTCGCTTCGGCGAATATTTTGCCGGCCTGTCGTTCTACCTGGGCGGCAGCACGACGGCGAACGCCGGCGTCCGCCAGATCGACGGCAGTCAGGAACTTTCCCTCGACGTCCAGCGCCCCCTGCCCGTGGGAACCGGATATGGTTACCGGCTCAGCGCGCGGACCGGCGACGACGAGGAGCGCGATGGCACGAGCGTCCTCCAGTACCAGACATCGTTCGGGCGCTATGAAGCGAGCCTCGACCCCTTCGCGGATGACCGTGATGTCTCCCTCTCTGCGACCGGAGGCTTGATCTATCAGCGCGGCGCGCTCCTCTTCTCACGGGCGGTTCAGGAAAGTTTTGCTCTGGTCCGTGTGCCCGGGGTTCCGAACGTCCGGGTCTACGCTTCGAACCAGGAGGTTGGACGCACCGACCGGAACGGCAACCTTCTCGTCCCGAACCTGCTGCCGTACTACGGCAACCCCCTTCGCATCAACGATCGGGACATCCCTCTCACCTACGCGGTGCAGGAGGTGGAGAGGGTCGTCGCCCCTCCGAGCCGCGGCGGCGCTTATGTCGAATTCGCGGTGTCGGCGATCCGGACCATGACCGGGTCGGTCGTCGTAACCGGCAATTCGGCAGTGCGCACTCCGTCGTTTGGCCAGATCACTCTCACCAGGGAAGGTTCTGAACACGAATCTCCGCTTGGACGTCAAGGAGAGTTCTATTTTGAGGATGTTCCGAATGGCCGCTACCGCGCCACCATTGAATCCGAAGAGGGTAGCTGTACGTTCGAACTGACGGTGCCATCCGGCACGGAACCGGTGATCGACCTTGGCCGGTTGACATGTTCCAATGAGGGTTTGCCATGAGAAAGACCGTAACACTGGGGCTGATGATGTTGGTTTGCGTCCCCGCCGCCTGGGCGAACTGCAACTGGAACCAGGCGCCGGCCGCTGTTGACTTCGGAATGTATCTGGCAATGAGCGGCGGAACTTTGACCGCCACGTCGCCATTTCGAGTGCGCTGCACTCCCAGCTCGCAGGGGCAAGTCGTCATCTCCGCGGGAACCCCTCCCGCAAGCTTCACACCGCGGACCCTCAAGGGACCCGGTGGCGCGACCCTGCCTTACAACCTCTTCCTGGATGCCACGTACACGGCGATCTGGGGGGACGGAACGGGGGGGTCCGCCGTGCCCGCGGCGTATATGACAGGGCCGGGAGGGGGGAACACCTACTTCGACGGCACCATCTACGCGGCACTTCCCTCGGGGGCGGACGTTCCCCCGGGCATCTACACCGATACGGTCGGCGTCGATATCGTCGATGGAAAGAGCAGAGATTCCACGACGATGACGATCACGACCATCGTCGGACGCGAATGCACGGTCTCCGCCTTTTCGATCAGCTTCGGCAACTACGACACGGTCGGCGCCAATGATGCGGCTCCGCTCGATGCAACCGCCCCGATCGATGTTCGATGCACCGCCGGCACCACCGCGACGGTGGCGCTCGGCACGGGGATGCATTTCAGTGGCGGAGTGCGCCGCCTGATGAGCGCCGCCGGCGTTTATCTCGGCTACAACGTGTTCACGGATGCGGCTCGCGGGGCCGTCTGGGACAACCTCATGGTGAAGTCCGGAACCTCCGTCTCGATGAACACGCCCGTCACGCTCAATCCCGGGGGTTCGGTGCTGTTCGGCCGCGTCTTCGCCGGCCAGGATGTTCCGGCCGGAACCTATACGGACACGCTGCAGGCCACCGTCAATTACTGAGCGCAGTAGAGCGGCGGGCGATTCCGCACCGCCGTTTGACGGCAAAATCCAGATTGTGCGGGCGGGATCGCCCGCGGCTCCACATCGCGGCGGGGTCGCCCGCGGCTCCACTGTGCGGGCGAGGTCGCCCGCGCTCCACGCTATACAATGCGCCGCGACTTTTCTCATCGAGGAGCGGACTGAATGGCTGAACTGCCCGGGGTGGAACGCGAAACGCTCGACGTAGACGTCGTCATCGTCGGTGCCGGACCGGCCGGCCTCGCCGCCGCCTATCAGCTCGCGAAGCTCGTCCAGGCCCACAACGCCTCCGGCGCCGAAAAGAAGCTCGAAGGCCTCTCCATCGCGCTTCTCGAGAAGGGGAAGGAAATCGGCGCGCACGGCATCTCCGGCGCCGTCATGGATCCCCGTGGCATCGCCGAGCTCATGCCCGACTGGCTCGAGCGCGGCTGTCCCGTCGAAGCGCCCGTCGCTGAAGACTCCTTCTGGTACCTCACCGAGAAGGCAAAGATCGCCGCGCCGATCATGCCTCCGCCTCTCCAGAACCACGGCAACTACGTCGTCTCCCTTGGGGAGCTCGTTCGATGGATGGCGCCGATCGTCGGCGAGATGGGCGTCGACCTTTTCCCCGAATTCCCCGCATCGCGCGTTCTCGTCGAGAACGGCCGCGTCGTGGGAGTCCGCACGGGCGACAAAGGTATCGATAAGAACGGTCAGCCGAAGCCGAACTTCGAGCCCGGCGTCGACATCCGCGCGAAGCTCGTCATCCTGGCCGAAGGGCCACGCGGAACGCTGACGAAACAGCTGGCCACGATGTTCGATCTCTACAAGGATCGCAACCCGCAGGTCTACTCGGTCGGCGTCAAGGAGCTGTGGCAGCTCCCCGACGATCGCTATCCGGCCGGCAAAGTCGTTCATACGCTCGGCTGGCCGCTCGACATGGACACGTTCGGCGGAGCCTTCGTGTACGGGATGAAGGACCGCATCGTCGACGTCGGTCTCGTCGTCGGCCTCGACTACCGCAATCCCACGCTCGACCCGCATCACGAGTTCCAGCGCTTCAAGCTCCATCCCGCCATCCGCAACATTCTCCAGGGCGGCAAGATGATCGCCGCCGGCGCGAAGGCGATCCCCGAGGGCGGCTACTTCTCCATGCCTCGGATGTATGGCGATGGATTTCTCATCGCCGGCGATTCCGCCGGTTACCTCAACGGCGCCCGCCTCAAAGGCATCCACCTCGGCATCAAGTCGGGGATGCTCGCAGCTGAGGCTGCGTTCAGTGCGCTGCTTGACGAGGACTATTCGGCGACGCGCCTCTCCGAATACAACGACCTGTTCGAGAATTCATGGGCGAAGGACGAGCTGTGGTCGCAGCGCAATTTCCATCAGGCCTTCGAGCATGGACAGATCGCCGGTCTCGCCAATGCCGGCCTCGGGATGATCACCGGCGGACGAGGGTTCGGTTTCATGAACCGGCTGGAAGGTAAAGCGGGGCACGAGCACATGGAGCGCATCCAGCGCTACTTCGGCTCCGAAGACCCGCATCCGCCGGAGAAGATGAAGTTCGACAACAGCTACACGTTCGACAAGGTCAGCGACGTGTACTACGGCGGTGTCGTACACGAAGAGAATCAGCCGGCGCATCTCCTGATCCACGACACCGAGGTGTGCATCACGCGCTGTACGGTGGAGTACGGAAACCCCTGCCAGCATTTCTGTCCGGCGAATGTGTACGAGCCTCAGCCCACCGCCGACGGCCGCGGAAAGGTGCCGTTCCTCAATTTCACGAACTGCTTCCACTGCAAGACGTGCGACATCATGGATCCCTATCAGGTGATCACATGGGTCCCACCCGAGGGTGGGGGCGGGCCGGACTACAAGAAGTTGTAGGGATTCGCTTCATTCACCATTCACCATTCACCATTCACCATTCAACATTCACCATTCTCGTGCCCCCATGAGAGACGCGGAATGGTGAATTTTGAATTTTGAATTTTGAATGTTGAATGTTGAATGTTGAATGGTGAATGCGCCGCTTTTGGAGTGCGGCAGCAGCTGCCGCACTCCCTCCAGAATGCCCGGCGGCGTCGCCCTGTTCTGGTGAGGCCCGAACCCTGCACTGTTCCGGGCCGTAGAAGGAACGAATGGCAAGAGAACCGGTCGCCCTGAATCGCTCCCTGGAGCGGATCGCTTTGCTCCAGGAGAACGTCGAAAAGGTCATTCGCGGAAAGTCGGATGTGGTGCAGCTTTGCATCGCCGCTCTCCTGGCGAAGGGTCACATCCTCCTCGAAGATGTCCCGGGCGTCGGCAAGACGACCTTGGCGCATGCCCTGGCGCGCTCTCTCTCGCTTTCGTTTCAGCGCATTCAGTTCACGAGTGATCTTCTGCCGGCGGACATCGTCGGTGTGACTGTGTACAAGCAGGACATGCAGGAGTTTGAGTTCATGTCCGGTCCGATCTTCACCAACGTGCTGCTTGCGGACGAAATCAATCGCGCGACGCCGAAGTCGCAGTCGGCCCTGCTCGAGGCGATGAGCGAGGGGATGATCTCGATCGAGAAGCGGCGGCTGCCGCTGCCGGATCCCTTCCTCGTCATCGCCACGCAGAATCCGGTAGAGCACGTCGGAACGTTTCCGCTGCCCGAATCGCAGCTCGATCGTTTTCTGATGAAACTGACGATTGGCTATCCGAACGTCATCGACGAGAAGAAGCTCCTTCGCGCCGGCGGTGCGCAGGTCGCTCTCGAGCATCTCGAGCCGATCCTCGACGAGCGCGAAGTGCGCGAGCTTCAGGCGCAGGTGAGCAACGTCCACGTCAGCGAATCACTGGTCGAGTATCTGATGACCATCGTCACCACCACGAGGAGCCACGCCGAGGTGGCGCTCGGCGTTTCGACGCGAGGGGCGCTGACGTACTTCAAGGCCTGCCAGGCGCTGGCGATGGTCAACGGGCGCGATTTCGTGATCCCGGAAGACGTCAAGCGGCTCGCCGGCCCGGTGCTGTCGCACCGTATCCTCATGAAGGACCGCCGGCTCCTGCGCGGTGATTTTTCACCCGAGGGACGATTCATCAACCGAGTGGTGTCCGAGATCGCCGTCCCGCGATAAGTGGCCGAGGCCATGACCGCGATCCCGGCGCAGACATCATCGGCAACGTTCTCCTTCGAGGGCGTGGTACGCCTGACGAGAATCGGGACGACGTTCATCATCTTCACCGTCGTCATCGGTTTCGCCGCGTTGAACACCGGCAACAACGCGCTCTACATCGGCCTCACGTTCATGCTTGGCGCGCTCCTCCTGTCCGGGCTGGCATCCAAGGGAGGGCTCAAGAAGCTCGAGGTTTCGCTCGACGACGCAGGGGAGGCCTGGGCCGGGCGTCCGGCCGACGCGATCCTGCGCATCAGGAACCGATCGCGGCTTTGGAACGTTCGCGATGTCGTCGTCGTGTCCGATGACATCGCCGCGCCGATCCTGGTGCCGCTCATTCAGAAGCGGAATGAGGAGCGGGTTCACGCCGCGCTCGTGTTTCGCCGGCGTGGGCGCGTCGAGCTGAACACCATCGATCTTTACACGCGATATCCCTTCGGGTTCTTCCTCAAGAAGCGGCGGGTGAAGATCGGCGGGGAGATGATCGTGTTTCCGCGGCTTCTCGACGACGAGTCGCAGCGCGAACGGCTCCGGCCCACGACCGGCGAGCAAGCCTCGGCCAATCGTCCGGGGATGGGCAGCGAGATTCACTCGTTTCGTGATTTCGTGGAAGGCGATTCGTTCCGGCACGTGAACTGGAAGAAAACAGCGAGCGTCGGGCGGATGATCGTGAAGCAGACCGATCTCGACGCGGCCCGCGCGGTGCACATCGTGGTCGATCCTTACCGTCCTCCCGGCGCGACCGACGATGAGTTCGAGCACATGGTGAGCGAAGCGGCGACGTTCATTCACCAGGTGCTGCAGCGCAACGTGGACATCGTTCTGCAGATGCCGCGCGTCACGTTGCGCTCGAAGGAAGGGCAGGGCGGGCACTCCATGTTCCGCGCGCTCGCTCTGATCGAGGCATCGCACGAGGCGGTGACCCAGACCGTCGATCGCAATACGATCATCTTCGCGCTGAGGGAGCGGTCGTGACGCGGCGCGCGCGCGAAGTGGAGATGCTGCTGCTGGCGATGTTCGCCGCTGTCCCGCTCTACATGACGCACGCCATCGGCGTCGTTCCCGTCCTCTTCTTCCATGCAGTCATGGCCGGTATCACGATCCGGGTCGCGACCGGACGCGGGCCCGATCTCGTGCCGCCCGTGCTCATGCGCGTACTCGCCTTCGCTTACGTCGGTTTCTACGTCGTGGACGCGGCGATGATTTCGCGCAGCGCCATCGCGGCCTCGACGCACCTCGTTCTCTTCATCGCGGCGTATCAGCCGATCGAGTCGTTGCAGCGGAACAACCTTGCGCAGCGCCTGCTCACCACGGGACTGATCTTCATCGCCAGCCTCGCCACCTCGACGCATATCGCCATCGTCCTGTTCGTGATCGTCTTCGGGTTCTTCATGTTCCGCCAGATGATTTACGTGAGCCACATGGAGACGATCCGGTCGATCGGACGCCCGTATGCGCTGGCGCCGGCATCGCGCTCGGCCGCGTTTTACATCGCCGGCACGGTCGTCATCGGCGCCATGCTTTTCCCGCTGTTGCCGCGGCTTCGCAACCCGATGGTCCAGGGGTTTGCCGGAGCGCTGCAGAACGCTGCGACCGGCCTTTCCGACTCGATCAACTTCAACGAGTCGCGCACGAGCGAGCCCGATCCGGCCGTGGTGGCGCGAGTTTGGATGGGACAGGAGGCGATCCCGTTCTTCACTCCGGTCCGCCTGCGCGGCGCCGTCTACGATTCCTACTCCGATAATCGGTGGCTCCAGACGTCCGGCGACCTGAAAGGCATCGCCGCGCGCCGCGGAGTCTTCCGGATCGCGCGTCCGCTTGGGTTCACGCGTGGCGCGCGCGTCCAGCAGGTGCTTCCGCGAGCCGGCGGCCGTCTTTTCTTCCCGGCGGGTACCTACGCCGTACGGGGACTCCCGCAGCTGTTTCAGGGAAGCACCCGCGAGTCGTATCAGACCATCGCCAGGACGGATCTCGTCACGTACGAGGCTTCCATGGCCCGTGCGGTCGAGCCGTTGCACGCGGAGAGCGCGCGCATACCTGCCTACCCGCGCAGCCCGGAAATCATGGCACTGGCGACCCGCATCATCGGCAATACGACGGGCATCGAAGAGCGCGCGCAGCTCGTCGAGTCGTACCTGCTGCAGAACTACCAGTACGTCCAGCGTCCCGAACAGATCGGCCGCAGGTCCATGACCGTCGACGAGTTCCTGTTGCGGGTCCGCCGCGGGCATTGCGAGTATTTCGCTGCCGGGATGGTCGCCCTGCTCTCGACCGTGGATGTGCCTTCACGAATCGTCGGGGGGTTCTACGGCGGCCGCCTGAATCCTCTCACCGGCTATCTGATCATCCGCCGCGAAGACGCGCATGCGTGGGTCGAGGTGTGGAACGGGAACCGCTGGGTGACGTACGACCCGACGCCGCCGGCGCTCCGGCCGGGCAACGTGCAGGCGGGACTGCTTCGTTCCTACGCGGCGGCTCTGACGGAGTCGCTCACGTACTTCTGGGACCGGTATGTTCTGACCTTCGGGCTTGGCGACCAGGTCGCGCTCGCCGTCGAAGCCATCACTCGCGCACGCCGCGCCATCATGGGTGGACGAGCCGGCTTGCGCGAAGCGCGCGAGTTCCTCACTTCGCCATCGTCCTTGGTGCTTTACGCAGGTCTGCTCGGTGTTGCGGTGCTGTGGTGGATCGTCTCGATGGCCAGGCGTCCGGCGTTCGATCTGATGGTGCGGCACCTGCGCGCGAGAGGGATCGAGGTGGGCCCGTCGATGACGATCGAGGAAGCGCTGGCCGAACTGCGCGCGCATCAGCCCGAAGAAGCGGTGAAGTTCGAGCCGCTGATCGCGTTGTATGAGGAAGAGCAGTTCGGGGCACGTCCGGACCCCGCGCGACGCCGCCTGCTGCGCAGGCGGCTCGCGGAGTTGCGGGCATGACGTTGCGTTACTTCGGCAACCGTCGCGGGTTGCGCATCAGCGCGGCCATCTCCCGGACGGCGGCGTCCAGGCCGACGAGCGAGGCGCGGGCGATGATGGAGTGGCCGATGTTGAGCTCCTCGATCTCGGGGATGCCCGCGATCGCATCGATGTTGCGGTACGTGATCCCATGACCTGCCAGGACGACCAGCCCGAGCTTCCGGGCGGCGCGCGCGGCCGTGGCGATCTTCTCGATATCGGGCTGCCACGGTGCGCGGCTGTTCCAGGCGTCGGCAAATTTGCCGGTATTGATCTCGATCCGCGGGGCCCCGATCTTGTGGCACTGCCGGACCTGCTCGAGATCGGGGTCGACGAAGATCGATACGTCGATGCGCGCATCGAGCAGCTGCCGCGCGACTTTCTCGACGTTCCCAGAGTGGAGAACGACGTCGAGCCCTCCCTCGGTCGTGACCTCGTCCTTGCGTTCCGGGACGAGCGTGACCCGATCGGGTTTGATCGTCTGGGCGATCCGGACCATCTCCGTCGTGGCCGCCATTTCGATGTTGAGATGGGTTATGACGGTGCGTCGGAGGATCTCGACGTCGCGGTCCTGGATGTGGCGCCGGTCGCCTCGCAGGTGAACCGTGATGCCTTGAGCTCCGGCGAGCTCGCAGATTATCGCGGCCGCGACGGGGTCCGGCTCATCGGTTTTTCGGGCTTCGCGAATAGTGGCGATGTGATCGATGTTGACGGCTAACCGCATCTGTGTAGGGTATCAGGCCAGCAATGCTCTATCGCTTCGACAATATCGAAAAGTCTTACGGACCCCACGACGTCCTTCAGGGCGCCACCTGGCAGCACAACCCCGGCGAGCACGTCGGCCTGGTGGGCCGCAACGGCGCCGGCAAGACCACGCTTTTCCGCCTCCTGCTCAAACAGGAGGAGCCCGACCACGGGACGATCCTGCGCGCCTCCGGCCTTACCATCGGTCACGTCGGCCAGCATCTCGATGCCGAGCCGGGGATGTCGCTCTTCGACTACGTCGAGACGGCCTTTGCCGACGTCCTGAAAATCGACCGCAAGATGCGCGCGATCGAGCACGATCTCGCTGACCCTTCCCGCCCCGACCACGATCGCCTCCTCGAAAAGTACGCGGAGCTCCAGCACGACTACGAGCACGCCGACGGCTACAAGCTCCACGCGGAGGTCGAGCGCGTGCTGACCGGAGTCGGTTTCTCCGACAAGGCCGAGTGGCAGCGTCCCATCGCCGAGTTCAGCGGCGGCCAGCAGAACCGCGCCATGCTGGCCCGTGTTCTCTTGACGAGAGTGGACCTGCTTCTTCTCGACGAGCCGACGAACCACCTCGATCTCAAGGGAATCGAGTTTCTCGAGGAGTTCCTGCAGTCGTTTCCCGGCAGCTATCTGCTCATCTCACACGACCGTACCTTTCTGAACCGTACCGTCGCGAAAATCATCGAGCTCGCTCACGGAAAGCTCATCGAATACAACGGCAATTACGAACGATTCGTCGAGCTGCGGGCTGAGCGGATGGAAAAGATGGCGATCGATTACGAGCGCCAGCAGGAGATGATCGAGAAAACCGAGGAATTCATTCGCCGAAACATCGCCGGGCAGAAGACCAAGCAGGCGAAGTCCCGCCGGAAAATGCTCGGAAGGCTCGATGAGCTGGAGCGGCCGGAGACGGACGAGACCCTCGCGAAGTTCAACCTCGACGCCGGTCCTCGTTCGGGGGCCGTGGCGATGACGGTCGATCGACTGGCCGCCGGCTACGATGCGAAGAAGATCGTCGATCACTTCAGCCTCACGATCCGCCGCGGTGAGCGCTACGCGATCATGGGTCCCAACGGCTCCGGAAAATCGACTCTCCTCAAGACATTCGCAGGGCGTCTCCCGCCCCTCGCCGGCACCGTCACCTACGGCCACAACGTCCACCTCGGCTACTACGACCAGACTCTCGGCGATCTCGATCCGAAAGGCTCGGTCCTAGACGAGATCTGGAATCTCGACCATTCGCAGACCGAAGAGCAGGTTCGAAAGTACCTGGCGCGCTTTTCGTTCTTCGATGACGACGTCTTCAAGAAGACTCACGCTCTCTCGGGTGGAGAAAAGGGACGTCTTGCGCTCGCCAAGATCATGTATGCGGGAGGCAACCTGATGCTCCTCGACGAGCCGACGAACCACCTCGACGTCTACACGCGCGAAGCACTCGAGGAGGCGCTGGAGAAATTCACCGGTGCGCTGGTGGTCGTCTCGCACGACCGCTATTTCGTCGATCGCGTCGCTGAGAACATCATCCTCGTCGAGGATGGCGATGCCGAGGTGTACGCGGGCGGGTACTCCGAGCTCGTGGAGCGTATGAAGGCCGGGCTGGCGACGCCGAAGAAAATCGAGGTCGTCGCGCCCGCGCCCCCACCGCAGCCCAGGGCCGGCGACCCGCCACCCAGAGTCGATCGGACCGAACAGAAGAAACGCGACAAGCAGCTCAAGAAGATCGACGAGGAGCTCGCGCGGCTCGAGCAGCGGATCGCCTCAGCCGAAGCGGAGCGCGAGCGCAACGACCTGCTGCTCTGTTCGGAAGAAGTCTTCAAAGACGGCGATCGCGTGAAAAAGATCCAGGCCCGAAACGCCGATCTCAAGGCGATGATCGAGCTGCTCTCCCGCAAGTGGGAAGAGCTGGAGACGCAGAAGGAAGAGCTGGCGTCGTGATGGGGGGTGTCACCCCGAGCGTGAGCGAGGGACCGGGGGGGCGGGCGGCACGAGGCATGCGTTGCGTGCCACCCATCCCCCAGGTCCCTCGTTCACGCTCGAGATGACAGCGTGGGAACGGCCTCACAACAACGTTGGTCCCTCGATGAGCTGTCCTTCCTCGAATCTCGACGGACGTAAATCGCTGACGTCGACGCTCGTCGTGCCGTCGAGGATCATCTCCGCGATCAGCTGACCGATGGCCGGCGAATGCATCACGCCATGGCCCGATGAGCCGTTGGCCAGGTAGACATTCGGCATCCGCGGATGGCGTCCCACGATGGCGTGGCGGTCGGGAGACATCTCGTAGAGTCCAGACCAGCAGTGGTCGGTATCGATCGCCGCATTCCGCAGCAGAGGAATCCGTTTCTTCGCCCGGTCGACGACCTCGTCCATCCAGATTTCGTCGTCCGGAGGAGTGTCGGGCCAGAGAAGGAGTACCCGGCCCTCGCGCACGCGCGTATGAAACCCATCGTCAGCCCATATGGTCATCGGCATGTCGGGCGGCAGCGCATCGGTGGTGAACGTACACGCGACTCGCCGGCGCAGAGGAGTGACCGGCACATCGCAGAACTCCGCCGCCCAGGCGCCCGCGGCATTCACGTACGTCACGGCGGGGTCGAGCGGGCGGGCGTCGTGACCGAACTCGAAACGCACACCCAGCCGCTGCGCCGCCTCGGCGTAACCGCGGAGAATCTCCATCGGTCGGATGAACCCGTCGGTCGGGCAGAATGAGCCGCCGATGATATCGCTGCCCTCGATGTACGGGTTCAGCGCGAGCGCCTCGTCACGGCCGACCATGCGCGTCTCGGTGAAGCCGCAGGCCCGCTGCACGTCTCGCGCGGAGCGGAGCTCCGCCAACGCGTTCTGAGTGTTCGCAAGGAAGAGATAGCCGGATGGCTGATACCCCGGATCGACACCCACTTCCTCGCGGAAATGCAGAAGCTTCTGCCGGGAGAGCATGGACAGCCGGACGTTCACCGCGGTCCCGAACTGAGTCCTGAAGCCGCCGGTTGCCTGCGCTGTGCTGCCGCCGCCGAGGCTCTGGTGACGGTCGATGACGACGATGTCGTCGCGGCCCCGCACCGCGAGATGCCAGGCGACACTGCATCCGATCACACCGGCGCCGGCGATCACGATGCGTCCATCGGGCATACGGCGCACGGTACCATGTGCCCTCAGGTCGTGAATGAAAGCGTCCATCATCGCCATCGGTTCTGAAATGCTCGGCCCCACGAGGGTCGATACGAACTCGCTGAAGATCACCTCGGCGCTCGAAGATTTCGGCGTGGAGTTGGTTCGAAAGGTCGTCGTCGGTGACACTCTGCAGCACATCGTCGACGAGATTCGACACCTCCTCGACGGCAGCGACCTCCTCGCCATCACTGGCGGCCTGGGCCCGACGGAAGACGACCTGACTCGCGACGCTCTCGCGAAGGCCTTCGGCCTGGAAATGGAGGTCGACCAGTCGATCATCGACTGGATCGAGGCGCGCTTCGCGCGACGTGGGTGGAAGATGCCCGAGGTCAACAAGCGCCAGGCAAATGTCTTTCGCGGACAGACCACGCTGCGGAACGAGCGTGGCACCGCGCCAGGTTTCCGGCTGTCCGTGGAAGGCAAGGTGGTTTGGGTCTTTCCCGGAGTGCCAAATGAGCTCGAATGGATGATCGCGACGTATCTGCGGCCCTGGCTCGAGAAAGAGTCGGCCGGCGAGCGCCGGTATCGTCGCGTGCTGAAGGTCGCCGGTCTTTCCGAATCGGCGGTCGAGGAACGGTTGAAGCCGTACTACGACGCGCGGCCCGGCGAGCCGCTGACGGTCCTCGCCAGCGGCGGTCAGATCGAGCTGCATCTTCAGCAGCCATCCCGCGAGGAGATCGAAAAGAGGGAGAAGGAGTTGCTCTCGATCTTCGCGGAACGCGTCTTCGGATTCGACGAGGACAGCCTCGAGTCGGTCGTTGGGAGCATGCTCCGCGACCGCGGCGAGACTCTGGCCACCGCGGAATCGTGCACGGGGGGACTTCTGGGGTCGCGGATTACCGACGTGCCGGGCAGTTCGGCGTATTACATGGGGGGTCTGATCAGCTACACGGGCGCTGCGAAGATCGACCTTGCGAATGTCGACCCGGACCTGATCCGCGCGCATGGCGAGGTCTCCGAGGAAGTGGCGGTGGCGCTGGCTCGCGGCGTACGCGCGCGTTTCGGCACGACCTACGGCGTGGGGATCACGGGGATCGCTGGTCCGGGCGGGGGGTCGGAGGCGAAGCCGGTCGGGACCGTCCACATCGCCGTCGCCCAGGAAAATCGATACGAGCATAGGAAGATGTTCTGGCAGGGGCCGCGGACGATCATCAAGTGGTTCTCGACGCAGTTCGCGCTCGACCTGCTGCGTCTTTTCATCATCCGGCCACCTCTGAACTAAAATTCCGCGCCCTCATGCTCGAACGCCTGAATGCCGCGATCGTGAAGTACGCGCGCTGGCACGACGTGTCCGCTCTGTCGGTCATCGTCGTGTCGATCTCGGCGTGGTTCTGGGACGTGCTGTTCGCGGGGAGGGCGTTCTACGCCCGCGACATCTTTCACTATCACTATCCGATGAAGAAGATCGTGCGCGACACGATCCTCTCCGGTGAATTTCCGATGTGGAGCACCCACTTCGCGGCCGGACAGCCGATGGCTGCGAATCCAGCCTACGAGGTGTTCTATCCGCCGCAGCTGCTCGTCCTGCTTCCCGATCTGCAATTCGGCCTGACGCTGCACATCGTCATTCACTTCTACATCTGCGGCATCGGCCTTTTCTACTTTCTGCGCTCGCTGGGAACGGGACCTGCCGCCGCGCTGCTCGGATCGCTCGCCTACACCCTCGGTGGACCTTTTCTGTCGCTCGTGCGAACGCTCCCTTTTCTCTTCTCGATGGCGTGGGTGCCGCTCATCTTTCTCTTCGCGCGCCGCTTTTTTATCGGACGGCGCCGGCGCGATCTCTGCCTCGCCGCGATCTTCGGCGGAATGCAGGCCCTGGTCGCCGAGCCGACGACGATCGTGCAGACCTGGCTCGTCGTTGCTGCTTATGGCGTGTACCGGATTTATCGCGACTCGTCGCCGCTGAAGAGCATCGCCATCGGATATTTCGGAATGGGTGCAGCGAGCGCCGTCATCGCGGCGGCGCAGCTCGTACCGCTGCTTGACTTCGTTCCCGATTCGGTCCGGTCCCGGCCAATGGACTGGAACTCAGGGGTCTCGATGTGGAGTCTTGCGCCGGCGCGAGTGCTCGAGCTCTTCTATCCGCTCGTCTTTCAGTCGCTGTTCGACTTCCACGGCAAGCAGTGGATCACCACCATGTACGACGTCGGCGAGCCGTTCATCTCAAATTTTTATCCGGGGATAGCCATTGGACTGCTGTTCGTCACGGGGTTCGTGGCGTGGCGGCGCGGCAGCGCATTCGTGCTCGCCTTGTGCGCAGGCCTCTACGTTCTGGCGATCGGGTCGCACACGCCGCTTCTGCGAATCCTGTACGACCTGGGGATTTTCTCCACCATGAGGTTCCCCGAGAAGTTCGCGATGGGCGCGACTTTCATCGTGGTCGTCTGGGCGGCGCTGACTGCCGATCTTCTATTTCGAGGCGACGAGCGTGTGCGCAGCGCGCTGCTCTGGACGATCGGCGGATGGGTCGTCATCGGCTTTTTTCTCATCCTTGCGGCGGAGCGCGTATGGCAGCTGTTCTGGGTGGTGACGTTCGCTCGCGGTGTGATCCTTCTTCTGATTCTCTTCGGTATGCGGCGGTGGCGGACGCCCTTGTGGGCGGGGCTGGTCGTCCTCGTGACCATCTTCGACGTCGTTCATCTCCGCACCATCAACCCGACGATCGGCCCGTCCTACTTCGAGCCGCCCCCGGTGACCCGGCAACTCAGCCCGGAGAAGGACCGCTACAGGGTCTTTCACAACGCGGAATGGGACTGGATGGCGGCACTGCCGAACGCGGATGCGTACTTCTTCCATCCGACAGGGCGATCGTGGACGCTGCGCAATTCGTTGATGACCCGCAATGCGGCGTGGTGGGACTATCGGTACGTCCTCGACCGCGATTACGACCAGACTCTGCTCAGGACTTCCGATCGATTTGTCTATGCAATGCTCGAGATGAATCGCAGCGGCCGTACCGGCTGGGAAGAACAGATGATGGCGATGTCCAACGCCTGGTATCGCGGCCGGTTCCGGCCCGCGGCGGAGGAGATCAAGCGCGTCAGCGCGGACTGGCAAGCGATGATGCCGGTGGATTTCCTTCCGGCCGCGGAGCGGTACCCGCGGTTCTATTTCGCGGATCAGATGATCGCCATCTCCGATGTGAATGATTTTGCGGCCAAGGTCCTTGCCGGCAACACCAGCCGCCGCGCGGCTTTCGTCGAGGGCCCGACTTTCACGCCGGCCGGGGGGACGGTGCGATCGGCGAAGCAGACCTCGCGAACGATCCGCGTCGAGGCCGAGGCGACCGGACGATCGCTGCTGATGTTGAGCGTCACTCCGCACAAATACTGGCGCGCTCGTGTCAATGGCCAGCCGGTGAAACCGCGCGTCGTGAACATCGCTTATCAGGCGATCGAGCTCCCGGCCGGGCGCCATGTCGTCGAGATGAACTACTGGAATCCGCTCGTCGTGCCGTCGCTGGTGGTCTCCCTGCTCGCTCTGCTGGCCGCGATCGTGGTCGCGATCATGAGCCCGGGCGGCGTTGTGGCGCTCCAGGAAGAAGCGGCGCCGGCCGCGGCGGAGGCGCCCGTGAGAAGAAACAAGAGAAAAATCCGGAAGTGAAGAGAGCGCGGATCTAAAGGCGCTGTCATCCCGAGCGTGAGCGAGGGACCTGGGGGCGGTGTGGTACGCAACTCACGCCTCGCGCCGCCCATCCCCCAGGTCCCTCGCTACGCTCGGGATGACAGGTGGAGCCGCGGGCGATCTCGCCCGCGCCGTCCTCGCGCCGCCCATCCCCCAAGTCCCTCGCTCACGCTCGCGATGACAGGTGGAGCGCGGGCGACCTCGCCCGCGTCGTCCTGCCGCACTCCATCACCCCTTGCGCATCAGCAGCACGTTCGAGATCACGTCGTTGTAGAGAACGACGATCATCAGTGCGGCGAGCGCGGCGAAGCCTACCTGCTGGATCCGCTCCTTGACTCGCAGTGACAGATCGCGGCGCGCGACGCCCTCGATCAGCAGGATCATGATGTGGCCGCCGTCGAGTACGGGGATCGGCAGCAGATTCATCACTCCGAGCTGAAGCGAGATCATCGCCATGAGCGCGATCACTTCCATCCAGCCACGGCGGAGCATGTCGCCGGAGATTCGCGCGATCGAGATCGGGCCGCTCAGCTCCTTCATGCTTCCTTCGGGACGGAACATGCGCGCAATCGCGGCACCGGCGTAGCGCAGCATCTTCCAGTTCTGCTGGACGCTGTCCTGGAGTGCCGGCAGAAGCGAGAGCCGCTTCGTCTCCGTCGGGGGCAGGAAACCGCGATAGGGATCGCGGGGATTGAACTCGACCTTCGGGAACCGCGCGATGTAAGACTGAGCACCGCGCCTCATGCCGAGAATGAGCGGTGCCCCGGGCTCTTTGGCGAGCACTTCATTCAACCGCTCGAGGTTGTCGATCGGCTTTCCGTTAACGCTGACGATACGGTCGCCGGTCCTGATGCCGGCCTGATCGGCGAGCGATCCGGGAGTGACGCGACCCACGACGGGGTCGAGCAGCGGCCGGATGCCGGCGCGGCCGACGGGGCCGTATTCACTCTGCTCGCGATCGGGAGTGATGAAGGTCTGGCGCGTCTGTCCGTTGCGGATGTATTGGATCGGCAGTCGCGTGCCCGCATTCATGGTGATCGCAAGGCGGAGGTCGTTGAAGTCACCGATCGTCTCGTTGCCGACCTTGATGATGTGGTCGCCCGGCTGCAGCCCGGCGCGAGCGGCGGGGCTGTCGGGAAGGACTTCGCCGATGACCGAACGCACGACGGCGTATTCGGTTCCTACCATCACGATGCCGGCCATGAAGACGATCGCGATGAGGATGTTCATCGCCGGGCCGGCGACCAGGATCAGGAAACGCTGCCACTTCGGCTTCGAGAGAAACTCGTCCGGCGCGCCCTGCTGGTTCTCTTCGGGTGAGTCGCCGGCCATTCGGACATAACCGCCGAGAGGGATCAGCGAAACACGATAATCGGTATCGCCGCGGCGGAAACCGAAGAGCCGTTTGCCGAAGCCGAACGAGAACACGAGCACGCGCACCCGGAAAAGCTTGGCAAACATGAAGTGCCCGGCCTCGTGCGCGAAGATGAGGAAGCCGAGGACGAGGATGAAGGCGAGAAGGTTCGTCGGGATGTTGGACATGAGCGGGCTCAGCGACTTACTGCAACATCAGTTCCGCGGGCTTCATTGCGTGCCCACCGGTCCCACTCGAGGGCGTCCTCGACCGAGGCGATGGGGGCGACCTTGCCCGCGTGCCGTTCCAGGACGCGGCTTACGATTTCTACGATTGCCGGGAAGGAAAGTTCCCCGGCGAGGAAACGTTCCACCGCGATCTCGTTGGCAGCGTTGAGGACGGCCGGCATCGATCCTCCGGTGCGGCAGGCCTCGTAGGCGAGTTCCACGGCCGGGAAGCGGCGGGGATCGACGGGGAGGAAGTCGAGCGTCCGGATTTTCGCCAGGTCGAGCCGCGCGAAGGGAGCCTGCACACGCTCCGGGTAGAGGAGCGCGTACTGGATCGGGAACTTCATGTCGGTCGTCGAAAGCTGCGCGATGATCGAGCCATCGATGTATTCGACCATGGAGTGAACGATCGACTGCGGGTGAATCAGGATGTCGATCCGGTCGGCCGGCAGGCTGAAGAGGTGATGGGCTTCGATGACCTCGAGGCCCTTGTTCATCATGGTTGCGGAGTCGATGGAGATCTTGCTGCCCATTTTCCACGTGGGATGGGCGAGCGCCGCCTCGATGCTGATTTCGTCGAATGTGTCGAGTTCGCGGCGCAGGAAGGGGCCTCCCGACGCGGTGAGGATGATTCGCTGGATCTCCTGGTGCGTACCGCACCGGATCGCCTGATGGACGGCGTTGTGCTCCGAATCGACGGGGAGAATCTCTCCGCCGTGCTCGCGCGCCGTGCTCGTCATGACATCGCCTGCCGCGACGAGCACTTCTTTGTTCGCGATGCCGACGCGCTTCCCCGCCCGGAGCGCGGCGTAGACCGGAGGGATGCCGGCGGCGCCGACGATTGCCGCGATGACCGCGTTGGCGGAAGGCATCGACGCGACGTCGGAGGCGCCTTTCGATCCGGAGACGATCGCCACGGCGTCGCCGATCACCGCTCTCAGCTTCGGCACATCCGAGTCGGTTCGGACCGATACCAGCTCGGGGCGATACTTCTTCACCTGCGCCGCGAGGAGCTCGATGTTGGCACCGGCAGCCAGCCCGACGACACGAAGGTCGTCCGGAAAGGCGTCGACGACCGCGAGTGTGCTGCGGCCGACCGAACCGGTGCTGCCGAGGATGGAGACGGTGCGCATTGGTTTTGTGGGAGTTTATCCCGAGCGCAGTTGCTTGATCCCGAGCGAAGCAGTTGCTTGATCCCGAGCGAAGCGAGGGATCTCCGGAAGCACCGCGAGAGTCGTGCCTACGAAGGGCGATCCTGCCGGTGGTACCGGAGATCCCTCGCTTCGCTCGGGATGAAATCAGCTCCCTCGCTTCGCTCGGGATGAAATCAGCTAGCGCCGGGATAAACCGTTTTTACCCCGTAATGATGTTCAAACTCGTTGCTCCGTGTCTGGCAAAAGCCCAGTAGATATACAGGATCGGGGCCGTAAAGAGGATCGAGTCGAGGCGGTCGAGGAACCCCCCGTGGCCGGGAATGAGGGTACCCGAGTCCTTCACCGCGGCGGAGCGCTTCCACATCGACTCGGCCAGGTCCCCGATCACGCCGGCGATCGAGAGGATCGCGCCGACGATGACGGCGTGGACGATCGGGAACTCGTTGAAGAACGTCATCTGGATGACGATCGCCGTGATGATCGACGTGGCCACGCCGCCGGCGAGTCCTTCGATCGTCTTCTTCGGGCTGATGCGAGGGGAGAGCTTGTGCTTCCCGAACTTCTTGCCGGTGTAATACGCGCCCGCGTCTCCGAGCCACACCACCAGCAGATTGAAGTACACCAGATCCGGTCCCTCGGGGAAATCGCCGCGGAGGCGGATGAGCGAACCGCCGAGCATTCCGACATACATCGTGGCCATGACGGCGACCGCGCTGCCGGGCAGAGCCTCGTCCAGATCCTTCTTCCCGAACACGTACGAAGCAGGGATGACGAGGAGCGTCAGGTACATTCCGATCTCGACGGACAGCTCGTCGAGGACGAACGCAGCGAGGATGACCGTGGCGACCAGCAGGCAGAGGACGACGGGAATCTCGTATCCCTTGCGGCGGCCGAACGCCAGGAATTCATACAGCGCAAGGAGCGACACGAGGGCGACCGCGGCGTTGAAGACGTAGGGGTGCGACCAGCCGACGATCCAGATCGTGATGGGGCCGAGGATGAGGGCAGTCATCTCGCGGGCATAGCGCGAGTAGAACGGCGCCCGGCCGGCGGCACTGGAGGGTTGCGGTTCAGTCGTCACGCGCGATTTTCGTCCGCCTCGATGAACATCTGGGCGTCGGCCTCCTCGACTCCTCCATAGCGCCGGTCGCGTGCCTGGAAATCGATGATGGCCTCGAAAAGATGACGGCGGCGGAAATCGGGCCAGAGAACCTTCGTGACGTGAATCTCCGCGTACGCAATCTGCCATAGCAGAAAGTTGGAGACGCGAAGCTCTCCGCTGGTCCGGATCAGGAGATCCGGATCATCGACGTTTGCAGTGTAGAGATGATCGGAGAAAAAGGCCTCGTCGATGACGGCATCGCTCATCTCGCGCTCGCGCAGCAGAGCCATGATCCGATTGACGGTGTCCACGATCTCCGCGCGGCCTCCGTAATTGAGCGCGATCTGGAACAGCAGCCCGGTGTTGCGCGCCGTCTGCTCCTGCGCGTAGCGCAATTCGCGCTGAACGGTCTCGTCGAGACCATCCACGCGGCCGATGGGGACGAAGCGGATGTTGTTGTCCATCAGCGTCGCCAGCTCCTTGCGCAGGTACTCCTTGAGCAGGAGCATGAGCGTCGCCACCTCGTAGCGTGGCCGCTTCCAGTTCTCGACGGAGAATGCGTAGAGCGTGATCACGCCGAGCTCGAGCCGCGCCGCGGTCTCCACGATCTCGCGCACCGACGCGATTCCGGCGCGATGTCCTTCGACGCGCGGCAGGTTCCGGGACTTCGCCCAGCGCCCGTTGCCGTCCATGATCACGGCGATGTGACGGGGCATCCGCTTGAAGTCGATCCGCTCGAGGAGACTTTCCTCGATCGAGCCCGGTTCGGCCAGCTTCGATAGGTCGATCATGGTCGAAGCGGGGATGTTAGCACTCAATAATGGACGTCGAGCAGCGTCAATCCTTTGGCCGGAGCCGTCCATCGAGCCGGCGCGAACTCCGGCTCCAGCGACCGGGCCACGTCCTCCACGCTGAGCTTGCCTCGTCCCGTTTCAATGAGCGATCCGGCGATCCTGCGGACCATGTAGCGGAGGAAGCCGTCGGCCCGGACGTGGATACAAATCGATTCATCCTCGCGCTCGACCCGGAGCATCTCGATCGTCCGTTTCGTCGAGCTCACCTCGGGGGCGATCACGGTGAACGCCGCGAAGTCGTGCGAACCGACCAGGGGCGCCGCAGCGCGGCTCATCATCTCGACATCGAGCGCCTGACCGACGTGGGCGTGCGTCTCAGCGTGGAAGACGCTCGCAACCTCGGAATTCCAGACCCGGTAAACGTACGTCTTGCCCTTCGCATCGAAGCGGCAGTGGAAGTCATCGGCGACGTTCTCAACCGCCGTGACCCGGATGTCGCCGGGCAGGAGGTCGTTGAGGCCTCGCAGCATGCCTCTGCCGGCGATCTCGAACGGCACATCGGCGTGGGCGCGCTGGGCCACGGCATGGACCCCCGAGTCCGTCCGCCCCGCACCCTCAATCTTGATTGGCGCCGCGTACATCTTCGAAAGCGCCGCCTCGATGACCTGCTGCACGCCGGTGGCGTTCGACTGGGTCTGCCATCCGGCGTAATTGGTTCCGAGATACTGGATGGTGAAGAGGAGGCGCATGTCTAACTCTATCCTGAGCGAAGCGAAGGATCTCTCCGTGCACGAACGCGAATCGCGCGCCGAGCGCCGCTTGTCAACGAGTGCTGCGTCAGTGCACCGGAGATCCTTCGCCGTCTTTGCGGCTCAGGATGAACTTTGCTACCGCAGATCCTGCGCGATCACCTGTTCCCTTGCGAAGCCGCTTACGTTCGAGATCTGATCGGCGACGCCGACCGAGATCCGGTTCAGGCCCTTCTCCATCAGGAGGTCGAGGGTGTACGAGTAGTACTTGCCTTTTGCCCGCTCTCGCTCGGATACCGGCACGCGCAACGGATGCGATTTGCGCGCGACGTCCGACATGTCGCCGTTCTTGTCCGCGACGGCGACGAAAACCTCGAAGCCGCCCGCGTACTCTTCATCGCCCTGCGGAAGCAGCGTGAGGTTGTCCATGGGGATCTGCACCTCGAGCGGTACCTGGAACAGACCATCCTCCATCGGAACGGGACGGCCTGTGCGCACGAGGATGCCGAGGTCGTTTGCGCGGCTCTTGTAATGGAGGTTGGCGATGACGCGATCACTCATCTCCGCGTACATCGACTTCTCGACGAAGGTCTGGCGGTTGCGGACGGTGTGTCGGTTGGGGTTGTTCTTCAGCCGGACGCGGACATAGCGCTGGCGATCGACGCGCTCGGTGCTGGCGCGGTAGCCGAGGGAGTAGTAGTAGTCCATGTCGCGCTGGATGCGCGCGAAGGCCGCGGCGAAGTTGTTCGTGTTGACGGAGGCCTGGCCGCCGGTCATGTCGGCCATGAGCTGCACGGACTCCGTCGTGTTCGTGGAGAAGGAATGAGCGACGCTGACGGAAGTCGGCGCCCGGTGTTCGGCGCTGAATTCCTCGCCGCCGGTCATGCCTGCGGCGTGAATCGGGTAGAGGGTGATCCCGTTCGCGTTGGCCGAACGAGCCACGGACTGGATGACCGAGGTCGCGTCGAAGTGCATGCCTTCGAGGAGGCTGCCGGTGCCCTGCCACTGCTTCTCACGGCTGACTTCCTCGATGTAGATGAACATCTCGCGACCGGGCTGGATCGGAAAACCTTCGGTCGTCAGAACGAGGATCTTCTTTCCCTCGACGCCGGCCAGGGTGCTCATGAGCGCGTTGATCGACGAAGCGCTCTGGCGGAGATCATGTTCGATGGACGACGCGTAAGCGCGTGCAGTGGCGACGGCTTCCTGGTACGACCGCGCCTCGCGAATGCGCTCCTCGGTTGTCTTGCGCTCGCTGCGGTTCGCGGTTCCCATTGCCGACTCGCCGGCGATGATGTCGAGTGTCTGCGCGATCAACCCCTGATCGCGCGTGAATGGAACCCGGACCTTCATGCTCCGGTTGAAGGTGGCGATCATCGCCTCGTCCCCGGGACGCATCGACTTCTGGAGAAACTCCTTCATCTCCTTGAAGACGCGGTTGCGGTTGAACGGGGCCAGCGAAAGGTTGTCGATATAGAAAATGATGCGACGCCGCATGTTGTCGGGGATGTCTTCCGCGCGGACCGGCGCGGCCGGCTTCGGGGCGTCGACGATCTGCCCTTCGCCCTCGGCGCCTTTGGGGATGCTTCCCTCGACCTCGTAAAAGTTCGAGATCGGTTTCGGGACGTTGTTCTCGAAGATCTCGAAGTCTTCGCGCTTCAGGCCCGTGACGGGATCGCCGCGGCGGTCGGTGACGACCACGTCGATGTTGATGACCCGGACGTCGATGTTCTCGACGAGCTTCGGCACCTCTTCCTGCTTCTGCTGAGCGACTGCAGGAGGGACGGCGGCGAGTGCCGCGGCGACGAGTGCGATTCCGATTCCGTATCTCAAATTGACATGGCCTCCGCTGGGTACGGTCTTCCTGGCGTTCTCTTTGACGGGTTGTGGGCCGCGGGCGTTTCACGGCCGGTGGCGTGCTCCGTGCGAGAATACAGGACCGCCGGTGGAAACCGGGTGACACATTGAAAATTCCGATGAGCACGACGAGTCAAATCCAAGAGGGTCAACGAGATCCGCTCGCGTTCATGAAGATGGCCGGAGCCGGGAACGACTTCGTCGTCATCGACAACCGCGCCGGGCGGATCGCTGACGGGACCGCTCTGGCGCTTCGGGTCTGCACGCGGCGGCTCTCCGTCGGCGCAGACGGGCTCATCCTGGTCGAGCCTTCGACCCGCGCCACCTTCCGCATCCGCTACTTCAACGCCGACGGATCCCTTGGCGAATTCTGCGGGAACGGCACGCGCTGCGCGGCGCGATTCGCCTTCCTGCATGGAATCGCCGAGCGGCAGATGACGATCGAGACGGATGCTGGGATCGTGAACGCCGAAGTGGATGAACGGGGGAGTGTGACGATCTCGTTGCCGCCGCCGGCTTCGTTTCGGGCCGACCGGCCGGTGCAGGTGGGAAGCTCGACAGTCCGAGGAAGCTCCATCGTCGTCGGCGTTCCGCACTACGTCGTCTTTCTCACCGGCGACCTGTGGGAACAGGAGATCGAATCCCTGGGGCGCGCCATTCGTCACCATCCGGAGATGCAGCCGGCCGGGACCAACGTGAACTTCGTGGTGGTGCGCGACGACCATTCCCTCGAAGTGCGCACGTATGAACGTGGTGTCGAAGCGGAGACGCTGGCGTGTGGGTCCGGCGTCGTGGCGTCCGTGAGTGTCAGCACTTTGTCCGGCAAGGTCGAGCCTCCGGTGAAAGTCCTGACGAGAAGCGGCATCACTCTCGAAGTAACGATGTCGAAGCACGGGACAGAGCTTCGCGACGTCAGGCTGAAGGGCGATGCCCGCGCGATTTATCGGGCGTCGATGACGCCGGAGACGCTCGAAGGGTTCGACCCTGAGTTCCTTCGCGTGCCGTCGAAAGCAATCGCGACGTGAAGTTCGCTGTCATCCGGTGGGCCGTCGCGGCCGCGGCCTCTGCCTGGGCGGCCGCGTTGATCGTTAGGCATCCGACACCCATTGATGGTGCGCTGCCGTTCATCGTGGTCGTGATGACGGTCGTTGCCGCGGTCACACATCCGGCCATTCAGCTTTCCGTTCCATTGCTCCTCCTCGGCGAGATCGTCTTTCCGGACGAGCACCTCCGGCTTCTCTGGTTCGGGATCGTGCTCGCGGTGTCGTTCGCAGGCGCAGTCCAGTGGAGCGCGGGCGACGCCACTCGCGAAGATCAGTGGAGCGCGGGCGACCCCGCCCGCGTCCGTCATGAAGCCCAGACTTCCCGAGCGCACGCGGGCGAGGTCGCCCGCGCTCCACTCATCATCGCGATTGCCGCGATCCTTCTTCTCCGGTGGATCCCCCTCGAACCGGTGCTATTCGGCCGGGAGATCTTCATCCTTGTTGTCGCCGCGGCGACGGTGATGATTCTCGGGCGGACGCCCGTCGCGATCGCCGTCGCCGTGGCCGCGGCGCTTTTCACGCCCGCCGTTCCGCTGCGGACGCTCATCGTTCCGATCGGCGTGCTGGTGTTGTCCATCGGCGCGCGCCTGTTGGCTGAATTTTGGATTTTGGATTTTGGATTTTGGATTGAGAAGCAAAATCCAAAATCCAAAATCCAAAATCCAAAATCTGTGGCATCACAGGTGGTTCTGTCCACGATAGGGGCTCTTGCCGTCGCGCTTCCCATGATGTTCTTCGCCTGGAGCGGGGCTTTCGCGCGGGCTCTCCCGGTCATGCTCCGCGGTGGCCCGCCGAGGATCGAACGCGTTCCGGTGCGGATCGCGCTCGCCGCCGGACAGTCGGCGGAGGTCGACGTTCCGCGCGAGGGGCGGGGTGTGATCCTCTCCGGTGCGAACGTGCCGAAGCTGCGGCGGGGAACGATCGTGGGGACGGTCGAGCCGGGGCACATCGTCGTTCGCATCGGCGATGTGGCCGACTGGGGCGTGCTCCGCCGCGATCACTACTACGCTTCGCGCAATCCTCTGCCGCGGCGCCCGGGCGGCATCCTCCGCGGTTGGGGGCAAACTGCCTGGATCGACGCGTCGGGGCGCATTGCGGTACGTCCCGGTACGGTCGTCGTTACGGCGGACCGTGGCCTGCCTTCGGGCGCGAGCCTGCAGATCGATGCGATCGAGCTGGCGCGATGATGACGGCGCCGATCGTTCACGCCGTCGTCGTTCTCACGCTTCTGCCCCTGCTCACTCTCCGCGGCACGTGGCTATGGCGGTATCTGGCGATCGATCTGGCGACGTACGGGCTTGCATGGGTGGCGTGGGGCCATGCGGCGGCGATTGACGGCTACGCGGCGTCGGTCGGATTCGTCGTCGTGAAGATCGCACTCTTCTCGCTGTCTCTGGCGGCGGCTCCGGACGTGAGGTGGTCTGCCAATCGCGCCGCGATCCTGGCGATCCTCGTCTACTCGCTCCTGATTCCGGCGATGCAGCGCGTCCCGATCGATGGGGACGAGCCTTTCTATCTGCTCGTCACGGAGTCGATCGTCCGCGATTTCGACCTCGATCTCGCAAATCAGTATCGCGATCTTTCGTCCACCGCGTCGGGACGGCTCGACCTGAAACCACAGCCGGGCGATCCGGTCGGCGCGAACGGCGAGCAGTATTCGCGGCATGAACCGCTGCTCCCGATTCTCTTGATCCCCGGCTATCTGGCGGCGGGGCTGCCGGGAGCGCTGGCGACGATCGCGATCTTCGCGGCATTGCTCGTTCGCTCGACGGTCCGCCTTTTCGAAGACGAAGGATTCGACGACGCGACGACCCGGGCCATCTTTCCCTTCTTTGCCTTCGGCCCGCCGGTCGTCTTCTACGCGGCGCGAATCTGGGCGGAAGTACCCGCCGCCTTCTTTTTCGTCGAGGCCATTCGCGGCGTGCGCCAGAAGCGTCCGAAGCGGTGGGCGTCGGCGCTCCTCTTTCTCTCACTGCTCAAATTGCGGTTCGTGCTGGTGGCGATTCCGCTCGTCGTTAAAGCGGTCGCAAGGTCGCGCCGTCACGCCGCGATTGCCATCGCGATTGTCGGCGTCCCTCTGATCGTTCTCTGGCTCATCACAGGAAGCGCCACGAATGTGCATTCGATCCGTGATCTGGTGGCACCGACGGCAGGAGGACCGTTGCACGGCGCCTTCGGGCTCGTTCTCGACGGCGCCGCCGGTATCGCGTTCCAGGCGCCGTTCTACCTTCTGGCGATCTTCGCGCTCGTTCGCTGGCGCCATCTCCCCGAATCGGCCCGGCTCGGTCTGATTGCTGCGCTGCCGTATCTCATCCTGCTCATCCCGCGATCCGAGTGGCACGGCGGGTGGTCGCCTCCGCTTCGATACATCGTCTTCCTGATGCCGGTGCTGGCGTTGTGTGGAGGAGCGATGCTGTGTGGAGCGCGGGCGACCTCGCCCGCGTCTGACGGCGGGAGTGATGGCGGGCGAGGTCGCCCGCCCTCCACTGCTCTCCGGTTGATAGCTCTGTACACGGTTGGACTTGTCATCCACGGCGTGGCTTATCCCTGGCGGCTGTTTCACATCGCGAACGGCGAGAACGTGGCCGGCGAATATCTTTCGCGTCTGTACGGAACTGATTTCTCGCGGCTCTTTCCGAGCTTCATCCGGCTGAACGATGCGGCGATTGCCGGTTCGGTCCTCCTGATCCTCGCGATGATCCTCTCCGCACGCCGGCGTTGGGCGACGATTCCCGCTCCGTTCGCGATCGCTCTGCTGTCGATCGTTCTGGCCGCCGGATTTCTGTCCGGCCTGCAACCCGCGGAGCGCGTCGAGTTCGAAGATGCGCACGTGACCCATGAAGGCGGGGAGCTCTTTCCGCACGAGTTCACCGTCGCCCGTTTCGCGTATCGCGGGGGCTGGATCCTGCATCAGGGGCAGTCCCTGTCGTTCGTCGCCCGTCCGGGCGCAGCCACCCTCCACTATGCGAGTGGCCACCCGGCGGCGATTCAGGTGGGCAGGAATGTCTACGAGCTTCCCGCGGCGGCGTCCGGGTATCGAAGCGTCCGCGTCCGCATCGGAAGTCCGGAGCGGGTGGTCCTGAAGTGTTTGCGGGGCAGCGTGAACCTCGACCGGCTCGACTCCGACTGATACCCTCCGCGCCGATGTCGACCATCGTCGTCGAGACGCCGGATGTCGTGGGAGAGCGGATGGCCGGACCGGCGATCCGGGCGTGGCATCTTGCCCACGAGCTGGCCGCGGTCGCGCCGACGTCCCTCGTTGCCAAACTCGAGGGAACGCCGTTGCACGCCGGAGCGGTGACATTGATCCCGCGAGGATCATCCGACGCCGCGCGTGCCATGCGGAATGCCGAAGTGCTCGTCGGTCAGCCCGCTCGCGGATTCCGCAAGTGGCGCCGCGCGCAGCACGTGGCATTCGACATGTTCGATCCGACGGTGCTCGAGCTTCGCGAGCTTTACGGCGGCGCTCCATCCCTTCGCCAGCGCGTCCATCTCGCCGCGGAGTGGTCGCGCCTCTGTTACGCGCTCGAGATGGCCGATCTCCTCATCTGCGCTGCGCCGCAGCAGAAGAAGTTTTACGCGCAGCTGCAGAGCAGCGACGCGCCGTGGATCGAAGTTCCGTTCGGAGTCGACCTCGCGGAGACACGGGCCTGCGAAAAGCCGAAGGACAACGTCGTGATCTGGGGCGGCGGCGTATGGGCATGGCTCGACCCGAACACGGCCATCGAAGCCGTGCACCGGGTCAACGCGTCCGGCATCCGCTGCAAGCTCCTCTTTCTGGGGCGGGCCAGGCCGAACCGCGATCTGATCGACCGCCGCCGCGACGACCGGTTCGAGCAGCTGCTCGATGCTTCCGGACCCGACGTCAGTGCGAATCCCGAGTGGGTTCCCTACCGCGAACGGCTATCGTGGCTTCGTTCCGGCAAGGTCGCCATCATGCTGCACCGTCCGACGCCGGAGGCGGAGTTCTCGATCCGGACCCGGCTGTTTGACGCGATTGCCGCCGGAGTTCCCGTGGTAGCCACGGAAAAAGGCTTCGCCGCCGACCTGGTCGCCCGTGAGGGACTGGGAATCGTCGTCCCTCCAGGCGACGCGGCGGCGGTCGCGGCCGCCCTCCGGCGTCTCCTGACAGACGACGTTTTTCATGCGAGCTGCGTACAAAGTCTCGAGCGACTGCGCCCGCGATACTCCTGGGAGGTCGTGGCGCGCCCGCTCGTCGAGGCCGTCCGTCGATGGTTGAAGCAGTCATGACCGGTATCGATCCGGCGCCGGGCGCCGCGGCGCTCCTGCGCGAGGTTCCTTCACCGGCGCCTCTCGACCTCTCTGTTCTCATCGTCACCTGGAACAGCGAGCGATGGATCGAGCGCTGCCTCAAGTCGATCCCGGCCGCCTGCAGAGGCCTTCGCTACGAGACCATCATTTTCGACAACGCCTCCTCCGACGGGACGCTCCAGCATCTCCCAGAAGATGGGTCGCGGGTGTTCAGGTCCCCGCGGAACGAGGGATTCGCGGCCGGCACGAACCGCGCGTTTCGCGAATCGAGCGGCCGGCATGTCTTCCTGCTGAATCCCGACTGCGAGCTCGAGCCTGGCGTCCTCACCACCCTCTGCGCGTTTCTCGATGAGCATCCCGAAGCCTCGGGGGCGGCGCCGCTTCTCGTCGACGACAGCGGTGGCTCACAGCGCTACTTTCAGCTGCGGAGACTTCCGACGCTTCGCGGACTGGCCACCGAGGCGTTGCTGCTCAATAAGTTGTTCCCGAGGAATCGGGCGACGGCGCATTACCGGTATAGCGATCTCGATCTCGAGGTGACCTCGCCGCAGCGAGTCGAACAGCCTGCCGCCGCGGCCCTTCTCATCCGTCGAAGGGTCTTCGAAGAAGTCGGTTCGTTCGACGAACGATTCTCGCCGGCATGGTTCGAAGACGTCGATTACTGCAAACGTCTGCGCGACGCGGGCAAGGACGTGTTCGTCGTTCCATCCGCGATCGCCCGCCACCACGGCGGGGCGAGCCTCGAGCACATGACCTATCGCCGTTTCATCGAGCTCTGGTATCGCAACATGTGGCTCTACGCGCGCAAGTGGTTCTCGCGTGGTGAAGCGGAAGCGTTGCGGTGGGCGATCATCGCCGGCATGATCCTCCGCTTCGGCGCCGCGATCCTCGGCCGCAAAAACGGATTCAAGTCGCGCGGCGATGCGCTGCGGTCGTACTCCGCGGTTCTGCGCAGCGCATTGAACCGATGGGAGAGCGGCTGATCGTCACCGCGATCGTCGTCACATGGAACAGCGCCGGGGATCTGGAGCGGTGCCTGCAGGGAATCGCGGCGCAGACGGTTCGCTGTGAATTGATCGTCGTCGACAACGCGTCGGCTGACGAATCGGTCGCGGTCGCGGCCCCATACGCCACGAAACTCATTCGAAACGCGACCAATCTCGGGTTTGCGGCTGCGGTGAATCAGGGGATTGCGGCCTCGTCCGGGAAATTCGTGCAGCTCGTGAATCCGGATTGTTTTCTCGCTCCTGATTACTGCGACAAGCTGATGCGGGCTTTCGATTCCGACCGCGTGGGCATGGCGACAGGGAAGCTCCTGCTCGCCGATACACCGGTGCTGGTCGACTCGAAAGGCATTCGCATGACGCGCAGCGGAAGACACTTCGACATCGATCAGGGCGAGCCGGACCAGAGAAATCCTGAGAACACAGAAGTCTTTGGTGTTTCCGGCGCCGCGGCGATGTACAGCCGCGAGTTTCTCGACGATGTGGCAATCGACGGCGAGATTTTCGATGAGGACTTCTTCGCCTACCGTGAGGATGCCGACCTTTCCTGGCGGGGAAGGGTCCTCGGATGGCGCGCGATGTACGTGCCCGCCGCCGTCGCGCATCATGTTCGCCGCGTGACTCCCGAGCGTCGCCGCTCGTTGCCGCCGTCGATCAACATGCACTCGGTCAAGAACCGGTTTCTGCTCAGGCTGAAGAACGAGGGCGCTTATCTCGCGCTGCGCAACCTCCCGTTCGAGCTGAGCCGTGACCTCATTACGATCGCGGCCGTGCTCACGATCGAACGGACCTCGCTGCCTGCGCTCGGCTGGCTCTGGCGGAATCGGAAGCGAATCGCCTCGAAACGCCGTGCCGTGCAGAGTCGGCGGCGCGTGTCCGACCGCACCCTCGCCGGATGGTTCCGATGAAGATCGGCATCCTCGGCACCCGCGGTGTGCCGCCGGCCTACGGTGGATTCGAGACCTTCGTCGCCGAGCTGGGCACACGCCTCGTGCAGCGAGGCCACGAAGTAACGATCTACAGCCGAGTGGAGCGCGGGCGACCTCGCCCGCGCCCCGAATCCGACTGGAACGGGATCCACCGCATCGTCCTCCCCGCGCTCGGAACGAAATATCTCGAAACCGTTTCCCACACATTCCTCTCAGCGCTCGACTCACTGCGCCGCGATTTCGACGTCATCCTCCTCTGCAACGCCGCGAACGCCTTCACGCTCCCGCTCCAGCGCGCGGCCCGGATTCCCGTGGCAATCAACGTCGACGGCATCGAGCGCAAACGCCGCAAGTGGAACGCCCTCGGCCGCGCTGTGTATCTGACGGGGGAGGCCTTCTCGGCGTCATTCGCCAGCGCCGTCGTGGCCGATGCCGAGGTGATTGCCGACTACTATCGGGATACCTTCGGGATCGAGCCGGCCGTGATCCCCTACGGCGCCGAATTCCCACCTGAGGCCGACACGGATGTCCTGGAACGATTGAGTCTTCAGCCCCGCGGCTACATTCTCTATGTGAGCCGGTTCGAGCCCGAGAACAACCCGCTCGAGGTTGTGCGGGCCTACGAGAAGCTGACCGATGGACCGCCGCTGCTGATGGTCGGCGCCGGCCTTTACGCGAAAGACCTCGTCGCCGAGCTGATGCAGCACGCCAGCGAGCGCGTCCGTTTCCCAGGCGCCATTTATGGGCCCGATTACCGGACCCTCCAGAGAAATGCGCTCTTTTACATCCAGGCAACCGAGGTGGGGGGGACGCATCCGGCGCTGATCGAGGCGATGGGGTCGGGAGGGGCGGTCCTGGCCAACGAAACTCCTGAAAATCGGGAAGTTGGGGGCGATGCCGTCGGTTACTTCCGACTCGGAGCCGCCCAGTCGCTCACGTCCCGGATGCAGGAATGGCTCGAGCATCCGGACCGGCGGGAGGCTTACCGCGCCCGGGCCCGAGCCCGAGCAGCGGAGCGGTATACCTGGGAGGGGGTCACGGATGCGTACGAGCAATTGTTCCTGTCACTTAGCCAGGGATAGACGTTCCGGCGCCACGCCCCGTATACCGATCGAGCGCGTGGACTGTCATGGTGTCAGGTCTGGAAAAACAACCTTTCTTCCAATAATGACTGTTGCTTGCTCGAGTCAATTCAGACATTTTTGGAAGAAAAGTTGTTTTTCCAGACCTGACACCATGACATCGCGCTACATTCCGGAACGAAGGATCTGATGCTCAAACAGCAGGCGCGGCTGATTGCGCGAGTCGTCTATTTTCTCGATCTCGCCCTGACCTCGGCGGCGTTCTTTGCTGCGTTTTTCATCCGCGATCTGCTGCTTCCGCAGATCGCGCCGGACCGGTTTCCGACCGGTCTTTTCCCCCTTCGCGAGTACCTGAGGATCTACCCGCTCGTCCTCATCATCTGGTCCTTCCTCCTCTTCACGTACCACAGCTACCACAGCCACCGCACGATCTCGCTGGTCAAGGAAGCGCTGACGATCCTTCGCGTCGTCCTGGTGGGCAACGCCATCCTGGCGACGTTCGCCTACCTCTGGCCGCTGCCGTTCCTGTCGCGCACGTGGTTCATCCTGTTTGCGGTCCTGTCCGCGGTGCTGCTGCTGGCGGAAAAGATCATGGTCCGCGTGCTGGCGCGCTACGTCCGGTCGAAGGGCCTCAATTACCGGACGATCCTCATCGTCGGGACGGGCCGTCGTGCGCTCGAGATCGCGCGGATGATCGCCGGCCACAAATACTGGGGCTACAAGCTCCTCGGATTCGTCAGCGATGGCCACCGGCTCTCGAACGGGTGGGCGAGCTATCGCGTGTGGGGCAACGTTCCGGACCTGAAGAAGATCCTGGAGGGCCCGAAGACGGAGCCGATCGACGAGATCGTGTTCGCGGTCACCCGGAAGAAGCTCGACGAGATGAAGCAGATCTTCCTCATGTGCGAGGAGCTCGGCATCCGCACGCGGGTGGCGATGAACTTCTTCCAGAATCGCGTCGCCCGTCTCGAGGTCGAAGAGCTGGAAGGCGTGCCGTTCCTGACCTTCACGACCACGCCGTCCAACGAGACGCACCTGGCGATGAAGCGTCTGCTCGACGTCTCCGTTTCGATGTTGATCCTCGCGCTCTCGCTGCCGATCATCCTCTTTGCCGCGATCGCGATCCGCCTGACCTCCCCCGGTTCGGTCTTCTTCAAGCAGGAACGCCTCGGCCTCAACGGCCGCATCTTCACGCTCTACAAGTTCCGCACGATGATCGCGGACGCGCATCGCCGCCGCGAAGAGGTCAGCCATCTCAATGAGATGAACGGACCGGTGTTCAAATCGAAGGCCGATCCGCGCGTCACGCCGGTGGGCAGGTTCCTGCGCAAGTTCTCGCTCGACGAGCTGCCGCAGCTCTGGAACGTGCTGAAAGGCGACATGAGCCTCGTCGGCCCGCGTCCGCCGATTCCCGAAGAAGTGGAGTCTTATCACCGGTGGCATCGGCGCCGTCTCTCGATGAAGCCGGGACTCACGTGCCTGTGGCAGGTGAGCGGGCGGAACAACGTCGACTTCGACCGCTGGATGGAGCTCGACCTCCAGTACATCGACAACTGGTCGCCCACGCTCGACCTGAAGATCCTCTTGCGCACCATCCCCGCCGTGCTGTCAGGGAAGGGCGCCTCTTAGAGCGGAGAAACGGGAATGTTGAATGTTCAATGTTCAATGTTGAATGTTGAAAGGGTGTTTTCCTTCAACACTCAACATTCAACATTGAACATTCAGCATTGAACATTACGCCTCCCTCAGTCGAATTCCTGATGTAGATTCCCAGCCATGAAGCTGGATCCGTCCTCCCAGGAGTTCCGTTCTGCCGGCCACCGTCTCGTCGACTGGATCGCCGATTACCTCGACAACATCGATTCGCGCCGGGTGCTATCGAACGTTCAGCCGGGAGAGATCGCACAACAGTTTGCGTCTGGTCCTTCTGCGAACGGCAAGTCGTACGACGAGCTGTTCGCGGAGTTCGAGTCGAAGATCCTTCCCGGAATCACGCACTGGAATCACCCGTCGTTCTTCGCCTACTTCTCGATCACTGGGTCGCAGGCTGGGATTCTCGGCGAGATGCTATCCGCAGCTCTCAACACGAACGGGATGCTGTGGAAGACATCGCCGGCCGTGACGGAGCTGGAGACGGTCGCGCTGCGCTGGCTGCGCGATTCGCTGGGACTGCCATCGAATCTGTTCGGCATCATCAACGACACCGCGTCGATCAACTCGTTTCTCGCTCTTGCCGCCGGACGCGAGGCCATGGGGCTGAACGTCCGCCGCGAGGGACTCGCTGACCTGCCTCAGTTTCGAATCTACTGCTCGGAACACGCTCACTCCTCCATCGACAAAGCCGCCCTGGCCCTTGGATTCGGTGCCCGGGGGATCGTGAAGATTCCCTCGGACGACGCCTTCCGCATGCGGCCGGACGCGCTGGAGAAAGCGGTCGCCGCCGACCGCGCGGAAGGGATGCTCCCGTGCGCAGTGGTTGCAACCGTCGGCACCACGTCGACTGCATCCGTCGATCCCGTTCGCGCGATCGCCCATATCGCGGAGCGCGAGCACATGTGGCTCCACGTCGATGCGTCGTATGCCGGTTCGGCGACGATCGATCCGTCGTTTCGCTGGCTTTGGGACGGGATCGAAGGCGCCGACTCCATCGTCGTGAATCCGCACAAATGGCTCTTCACCCAGGTCGACTGCAGCGTCCTGTACACGCGCAAGCCCGAAGTCCTTCGCGAGACGTTCTCGCTCGTCCCCGAATACCTGAAGACCACGGACACGGCGGAAGTGAACTACATGGACTACGGCCTGCAGCTGGGACGCCGCTTCCGCGCTCTCAAGCTGTGGCTCGTCCTCGAGCACTACGGGATCGAGCGCCTCCGAACCGTGATCCGCGATCACGTCGAGTTCGCAAAGCGGCTCGCCGCCGAGCTCGAGAACCGCGACGACATCGAGCTACTGGCGCCGCAGTCGATGAGCGTCGTCGTCTTCCGCAAGAAGGGGAGCGAGGAGGAGAATGCGGCGCTCCTCGAACGTCTCAACGCCAGCGGAAAGATCTTCGTCTCCCACACGAAGCTCCGCGACCGTTACGGAATCCGGGTAGCTATAGGAAACGGCGCGACCGAGTGGCGGCACGTGCAGCAGATCCTCCATCTGATTTGAAGGTGCCGCGAAGCGGCGGATGAGGGGGCCGGGGCGAAGCGAAATGTTGAATGTTGAATGTTGAATGGTTAATGGTGAATGAGCCACCTTTCAACATTCACCATTTCGCTGCCTTCCCCGCCCCCTCATCCGGCCTTCGGGTTCTTATCTTCTGTCATCCCGGGCGTGAGCGAGGGACTTGGGGGACGGGCGGCACGAGGCACGATGTTCGCGCCCCCTTCACACCCAGGTCCCTCGCTACGCTCGGGATGACAGATGCTTAGAGCACTCCGGCTATTCGTTCATTTGCCGCGGCTCCCCTCCCTGCCTCCGCAGCCATTCGCTGAGGCTGGCCTGTTGCAGGTCGCGCAGCGCGACGCAGTTGGCGACGCTCTCCAGTGCCATGCGTGTGGCCCGTTCCGCCTGCGGCAGCGGATGTTCGGTCGTGAACTGGCGGATGCGTTCGGCCCAGAACGGGTCGCACGACGCGCTCGCCATCGAACCGACGACGCGCCCGAGGTGGTTGGTGGGGATCTTCTTCGCGAGGGCGTCCCAGTTCTCATTCAGAAACTTCCAGGCCGCCTCTCCCGCCGCCGGATTCGTGATCATGGAGCCGAGCACTCCAGCGATGTCCTGCGAGCGGACATCGTCGGTGAGCGTCCACTCGAGCGTGCGCTGGACCAGCGCAGGATTCCGGAACGCGCTCAGGAGGCTCAGGAAGCGCGACTTCTCAGCTGGGGTGGTCGCTGTCCGATATCCCTTCAGGAACGTTTCGTAGAGTCGGGAGTCTCCCCCGATCGCCGCGAGCCGCGTGACCTCGGAGACGACTTCCGGAGCGATGGCGTTGCGATCGCGAAGCCACCGGTGGGTGAGTTCCCGCGCGCGCCGCTGTGTGGCGGGATCGGCCGCCTCGTCGCCGAGGATGCCGAGGGCGAGATTGCGGAGCTCACGCTGCTCGGGCGTGTCCGTTGGCCGCGACGTCCAGCCCAGATCACGAAGAACGGGTGTGGCCTGGCGGCGCAGCAACGCCTGCAGAAGTGGCCGGTCCGCGTCGGCCACCAGATACCTCGCCGCGTACTTCAGATGCGACAGAACATCATGAGCCAGCTCAGGATCGTCCTCGAACGATGAAGCCAGGTCGAGATACGCGTCGAGCCTGCGCTCGCCGGTGCGTACGAGCAGCCACTCGTCGCGCATCAGAGCCATACGCTCCGAAGCGGACAGCGCCTTCGGGGCCGTGAAGTCTTGATGAACGGAAGGTTCGTACGCGGTGATGTAGTAGCCGAACCCCTCATCGTTGGCAAACAGCGGCTGGCCGCATCCCGAGAGGCGGAAGGTCTGCCGCCGTTCGCGCAGAACGACGCACGATCCTTTTCCGAAGCAGACGGGAATCGACCACAAACCTTCTTCGACCTTTCTGTTCGCATCGAGAACGAAGCGGCTCTGGCTCAGCGCCACGATCGTGTCGCCGCCTTCGCAGCGGCTGCTCTCCACGCGGACGAGGGGCACACCGGGTTGTGACACGTAGGAGGCGAGGATTTCGGTGACCGCGCCGCCGGTCGCGTCATCGATCGCGCCCGCGAAGTCGCCCGACGACGCGTTGCTGAACGCGTTGCGCTGCATGTACAGGTTGATGCCTTCGCGGAACTTTTCCTCGCCGACGTAGGCCTCGAGCATGCGCAAGAGCGCGGCAGTCTTCCCGTAGGCGATCCCGTCGAAGAGCTGGTCGATCTCGTCAGGAGTCTCGGCGCTCTTGCGGATCGGACGCGTCGCGACGAGAACGTCGGATGCCATCGGCCGCCCGACTGAGCCGGCGGCTGCCGTTCCACTCGTCCATTGCGGCCGGACTCGCTCGATCGTGCGTGAGCCGAGCCAGCTCGCGAAGCCTTCGTTGAGCCAGATATCATCCCACCAGCGCATCGTGACGAGATCGCCGAACCACATGTGCGCAAGCTCGTGCGCGATCGTTCCGATGCTTCGTCGCTGCGATCCGATCGGGGCCGTTTTCGGATCGACGAGCAGGACCGTCTCGCGATAGGTGACGGCGCCCGGATTCTCCATCGCGCCGGCGCTGAAGTCGGTCAACGCGATCTGATCGAGTTTCGTGAAGGGGTAATCGATGTCGAAGTAGCGGTTGAGATCGCGGATGACGTCCTTCGTCGCGTCGAGCGCGAAGCGCCCCAGCTCGACTCTGTCGGGCTGCGAGCAGACCCGAAGCGCGAGACCATCCACGCTGTCACTCAGACATGCAAAGTCGCCGACGACGAGCGCGATGTGGTACGTGGAGAGGCGGGGCGTCGTGGCGAAGCGGACTGTCTTCTTCCCGGCGACCGGTCCCGCGGTCTCCGATTCAGCGGGCGCGTTCGAGATCACCATGTGCTTCTCGTTCGCGATGACGTTGATCTGGAACGTCGCTTTGAGATCCGGCTCGTCGAACGAAGGGAAGGCACGGCGGGCGTCGGTCGCCTCCATCTGGCTGGCCAGGTACTTCTTCCCGCTGGCGATGCCGAGGTAGAACCCGCGAAGCTGGCGGTTGAGGATGCCGTCGTAGGCGATGCGGATCGTGGCCGGACCGACCGGCAGCGGTCGATCGACTCTCAGGGTCGCCCGCTCGGCCTTCTCATCGACGGTGACCCTTGCCGTCTGAGTCTGGCCTCCCGCGGTGACCTCCGCGGACCGGAACTGGATCTCGGCGGAATTGAGCTCGACCGTGTCGGTGGGCAGCTGCACACCGGCCTCGATCGTCACCTCGCCGCTGAATCGTTCGGCTTCAATGTCGGGGGTGATCGTCAGCACATAGTGTTCGGGGATGACGACGCGAGGCAGCCGTGCCGCGAGGAGCGCGGGAGCGGTCAGAATGGCGAGCAGAAGGAATCCCAGCCGTTTACACATGCGTGACATTATCGTTGACAGATCCATGACGAGGTAGCGATGGAACCGATATTTTTTCCAACCCCGGCCGCGTTCCGGCGCTGGCTGAAAAAGAACCACAAGACTGCCAAAGAGTTGCTGGTCGGTTTCTACAAGAAAGGATCTGGCCGCCCGAGCATCACATGGCCGGAGTCAGTGGACGAGGCGCTCTGCTTCGCGTGGATCGACGGCGTGCGGCGCTCACTCGATGACGACAGTTACGTCATCCGCTTCACGCCGAGGCGGCCGGGCAGCAACTGGAGCCTGGTCAACATCCGGAAGGCGGAGGCGCTCATCCGCGATGGCCGCATGGAACGGGCGGGACTGGCGGCGTTCGAAGCACGCAAAGGCGAAAGGTCGGGCGTCTACTCATTCGAACAGCGCGAGCAAGCGAAACTCGATCGCGAGGCCGAGGCGAAGTTCAGGGCGAACAAGGCGGCGTGGAAGTTCTTTCAGTCGCAGCCGCCGGGATACCGGAAGGTGGCCGTCTTCTACGTCATGAGCGCGAAGCGGGCAGAGACCCGCGCGAAACGCCTGCAGACGCTCATCGACGATTCAGCGGCCGGCCGAAGGATCGGGTTGCTGCGGCGGGAGTGATTACTTCGTCACGCCGGGCGGGCGGGGTCGCCCGCCCTCCACTGGACAGGCATTCTGGCGCGACTGAGTGGAGCGCGGGCGACCTCGCCCGCGGCTCCACAACGGACACCCCCCTCATCCGGCCTTCGGCTCGCGAATCCGGTTTCTCCCGTTTGAGCACGTCGCCGGATGACATGCTTTCCCGATCCCCCTAAACTCCTATGCAGTGCACCGTCTGGAGCCGGTCGTCCGCCAGTTTCTCGACGACGCCGCCGAGTGGGCGCGCGGAAAGATGTGGATCCCGCGCGCGATTCTTCTCGCGTATCTCGTCTACGCCGACATCCGCTTCCTGCGCGATCCGATGAGCAGCACGATGTTCTCCGGAATCACGCTGGCCTTCCACGAGATGGGGCATCTCCTCTTCTCGTTCGCCGGACACTTCATCGGATCGCTGATGGGAAGCGGCATGCAGATCCTCATCCCCCTCATCGTGATCGTCGTGTTCTACCGGCAGGACGACTATTTCGGCATGGCCGTGGGCGGCTTCTGGCTGTCGTTCGCGATGTTCGAGCTGGCGACGTACGTCGGCGACGCCAGGGCGATGGAGCTGCCGCTCGTCGGATTCACGGACGACCCGGAGCACGACTGGTACTACCTGCTCTCCACCACGGGCCTGCTGAACTTCGACACGACGTTCGCGTTCCTGCTCCGCGCGGGCGCCACGCTGATCGGCCTGGCCTCGCTCGCGTTCGCGGTCTGGCTGCTGCTGATCATGGCGCGCCGTGTACCGCGTACCGCCCGAGTGTGAAATCCGACACGAATGGGTCTGGATCCGTACTGAAACGCATGCGAAGGCATTTCATTGCCGCGATCCTGTTCTTGGCGGCCGCCGTTGTCATGACCTGGCCCATGGCCAGGTTGATGGATCGTGCGGTCGCAGACCCGGGCGACCCGTTCATCAACATCTGGATTCTCGACTGGGACCACCACGCGACCTTGCGTTCGCCCCTTTCGCTCTTTCATGCGAACGCGTTTCATCCTGCCCGGTACTCGCTGGCATTCAGCGAGAACCTGTACGGCATCGCTCTGTTCCTGATCCCTTTCCGACTCGCAGGCGTACCGCCCATCGCCGCCTACAACATCGCCATGCTGGCTGGCTTCGCATTCTCAGGATTCGGTGCGTACCTGCTGACGCAACGCCTGACGGCATCGTTTCCGGCGTCGCTCGCGGCCGGGATGTTCTACGCATTCGTTCCGTTTCGATTCACGCATCTCGCACATCTGCAGCACGTGTGGGGCGGGTGGATGCCACTGTTGCTGGCGGCGTTGATCGCGTATGTCGATCGGCCGGGCTGGCGGCGCGGCGCAGTTTTCGGAGCAGTGTTTCTCCTCAACGGCCTCACGAACATCCATTGGTTTCTTTTCGGGTCGTTTGCAACAGCGGCAGCCGCGAGCGTCTTCTGGTGGTCGGGAGTGCGCCGCTGGCGTGAGCTCGTCGTGTGCACGGCGATTGCCCTGGCTGCATTTGCGCCGTTTCTGTACCCGTATGCGGCGGCTGCGAAGCTCTACGGGATGGTGCGGTCGGCCGCCGAGGCCAAGTTCTTTTCGGCGACTCTCACGGATTGGCTTGTCAGCAGCGACCGCATTCATCAATACGCATTCCTGCGCAACGGCGACCTCGATCCCGAGAGATGGTTGTTTCCCGGCTTGTTGGCACTGCTCCTGAGCACTGCCGGCATTTTCGCGGTCCGGCGCAGTCCGCGGCCTGTGGTCTTCGGATTGCTGTGGGTCGCGATTGGCGTCGCAGGTTCCCTCGGCCTGAACTTCTATTTTCATGACTTTCTCTACGAGGCGGTTCCTGGTTTCAAGGCTGTCCGGTCACCCGCCCGCTGGGCGGCCGTTGCCTATATCGGGATGTCGATGCTCATGGCCGTGGCGGTGTCTTGGCTCGGGAGCCGTTGGCGATGGATGGCCTGGGCCGTCGTCCCTTTGTTACTGGTCGAGCTGCGGGCAGCTCCAATCCGCTGGTACCTCACGGCATCCGATCCGCCGCCAGTTTACAAATGGCTGGCAACGGAAGCCGTAAGCGGACCGGTCGTCGAGCTTCCGATCAACTATGTCGGCAGCGAGTACCGCTATCTGCTCCGGGCCACGGAACATCACGAGCCGCTGGTCAACGGCGTGTCCGGATTCACTCCACCCGTCACGGCGCGCCTGACAGCAATGTCGAAGACCAATCCAATCACCGACAACTTCGTCGACGAACTTCGGAAGATCGGTACGAAACTGGTCATCGTTCACGCCGACCAGCTCGGGGACTTCTCGTCCTCGACGCGCGAGTGGGTCAGGCGTGAAATCGAGAACGGACGGCTCACATTTGTCCGGCGCTTCGATTCCGGCATCCGTGGCGATTGGGTTTTCTCTTTGAACCCATCGACGAAGAAATCGGCGCCGGAACTGGAGGCGTTTCTCAATGATCGATGGTCGCGCAATGAATCGACGTTCGGGTTCATGGATCCCGTGTCCAGACGTATCCGCGGGCACGCACGCTTTACCGGCTGGGCCCTTTCGCCTTACGGCATCAGGAAGGTCGATCTCCTTTTCGGGAATGGCGCCGTGCGGGTTCCTACCGCACTCGTCGAAGACCGCAGACTTTCCGCTGCATTCCCGTGGTATCCGCAGACGTCACGTCCTCGGTTCATCGTCGAGTTGCCGGAGCGCCCGAGCGCTCTCTCATCCAGAACGGACGTTCAGGCAGAGGTCACCGATGGCCGCGGGGAGATCACCCGTCTCGAACATCTCTGGATGACCTGGGAGTGACCCCAAGGTCTTTCACCATTGACCATTGACCATTGACCATTCACCACCCGTCCTTGTCGCGGGAAACGGGAATGGTGAATGCTGAATGGTCAATGGTGAATGGTGAAAGAGCTCCAAGTTCATGGCCCGCTCGAAGCGTGCTCGCGCACTCGCGTGACCAGCGCCTCCCCGAACTGCTCGAGCTTGGCGTCGCCGATGCCGTAGACGCCGCGCAGCGCGGTGAGCGTGGTCGGCTGCACCCGGGCGACTTCGCGCAGGGTGCGGTCGCTGAAGATGACGTACGGCGGAACCTGGCGCTCCTCCGCCTCGCTGCGCCGCCATTTGCGCAGCGCTTCGAAGAGCGTGCGATCGAACTCGCCGCCGTCGGCGACATACGTGCGCCGGGCTTTCGGCTCCTTCTTTTTCGCCACCACCGGCTGCCGCAGGCGAACCTGTGCCTCGCCGCGCATCACGGCTCGTGACGATTCGGTGAGCTGGAGCACCGGATAGTCGTCGCCGTTCTGCGCGAGATACCCCTGGCCGACCAGCTGATAGATGAGGTCGCGGAGCTCGTTGCGAGAGTGCTCCTTCATGATGCCGTACGTCGAGAGCTGGTCGTGATTGCGCTCGCGGACGCGCTCGATGTTCTCGCCGCGCAGAACCGAGATCACATGTCCGACGCCGAAGGACTGCCGGACGCGGTAGACGCAGGAGACGATCTTCTGCGCGACCGTGAGCGCGTCGCTCACTTCCTGCATCTCGCCGAGGCAGACGTCGCAGGCGTTGCAGGAAGGAGCGTCGGCCTGCTGGCCGAAGTATTCGACGAGCGCCCGATGCCGGCAGATGGTGCCGGAGCAATAGCGGTCCATATCGTAGAGGTGGCGGGTCGCCGCCTGCAGGTACTTCGGATCGGGCTCCATCTCTTCGCCGCCGCGCGCCAGCATCGTCTTCCAGATGACGGCGTCGGCGCCGGAGTAGAAGAGGACGCATTCCGCTTCGAGCCCGTCGCGCCCGGCTCGGCCGGTCTCCTGCTGGTAATGCTCGATCGACTTCGGCATGGCCATGTGCACGACGAAGCGGACGTTCGAGCGGTCGATGCCCATCCCGAACGCAACGGTGGCCACCACGACATCGCATCGCTCCGCGGCGAACTTCTCCTGCGTGGAGCGTCGCTCTTCCTGCGAGAGGCCCGCGTGGTAGGCGAGGGCATCGTACCCGCGCTTGCGCAGCTGCTCGCTGAGCGAATCGACGTCCTTGCGGCGGATGCAGTAGACGATGCCCGCCTCGCCGCGATGGCGCTCGAGCACTTCCACGAGCTGCTTCAGTTCGTCTACGCGGGGTAGAACGCGGTACGTCAGGTTCGGGCGGTCGAAGTTCCCCACGAGCACCAGCGGATCGCGCAGCGAAAGCTGCTGGGCGATGTCGCGCCGGACCTGTTCCGTCGCCGTCGCCGTGTACGCGTGAAACCCTGCCTCGGGAAACGTGTCCCTGAGCTGCCGGAGCTGCCGGTACTCAGGACGGAAATCGTGGCCCCAGTGGCTGATGCAGTGCGCTTCGTCGATGGCGAACGCCGACACGCCGGCCTTCTGCAAGGTCTGCCGGAACGCAGGCATCGCCAGGCGCTCGGGCGACACGAACACGATGCGGATCCTGCCGTCGAAGAGGTCTTTCTCGAGAGCGCGCAGCTCGAGCGCGGACTGCGAGCTGTTCATCTGCGTGGCTGGAACACCGCACGCCCGAAGCGCATCGACCTGGTCCTTCATCAGCGAGATCAGCGGCGAAACGACCACCGTCACGCCTTCGCGAAGGAGCGCCGGAACCTGATAGCAGAGCGACTTTCCGCCGCCGGTGGGCATGACCACGACGGAATCGCGGCCGTCGAGGACAGCGGTCATCGCTTCTTCCTGCAGGGGACGGAAGGAGTCGTAGCCCCAGTGTTTTTCGATGACTTCGAGAAGGCGGGCGCGCATGGGTCTCCGGCGACGATTGTCGCATTGATGGCCGGAGTGCGGCAGAGGGCCTTTGATTTTGGATTTTGGATTTTGGATTGGCTCAAATCCAAAATCCAAAATCCAAAATCCAAAATACATACAATCCCGCCCGTGAAAACCGTTCGCGCCTCCACGCCCTATGGACGCGCCATCGACGCGACGGCCGACCTCCTCTCGCGTCTCCGTCTCGACTTCCTGTTCGTCGGCAATGTCGCCCGCTCCGGCTGGCTCGGGAGCCTGGTCGATTCCGGTTCGCTCGACGTCCTCGCCCTCATGGCCCCGCCGCAGAAAAACCAGGTTTGCATGATGGCCAGCAACCGCGGCTTCCGGGTCGATCGCGACGAGATCGAGCAGACCGAAGAGCTCGATCTCATCCCGCTGAACTTCGCCGATCCCGAAGGCGAAATCCGGGTCCACGTTCTCATCGGCAGCAACGCTCTCTACGGGCGCATGCTCCCGAACGGCGTCGATGCTGAGCTTGGCACACGGGGCTTCCGGATCGCGGCAGCCGAGGATCTTGCGCTTCTGCTCGCGGTCGCAGATGATGCGGCGTCGCACCACGACCGGGAGATGCTCATCCGGCTCCCGGAGTTCGATCGTCCCGCCTACAACCGGCGGCTCGTCTCGATCGGACTTCCTCACCTGGTGATCGCTGAATGAACTGGATCGACCGACAGGAGCCGCTCGACAGGGCGTTGGAACAGGTTGCCGCCCAGCCCGTGGTGGCCATCGATACCGAGGCGGATTCGCTGCATTCGTACTTCGACAAAGTCTGCCTGATCCAGATCTCGATCCCCGGCGACGATTTCGTCGTCGATCCGCTGGGAAAGGTCCACATCGAGAAGTTCGGGAAGATCCTCGCCGATCCCGCCATCACGAAAATCCTGCATGGCGGCGACTACGACCTGCGGATTCTCAACCGCGATTTCGGATTCGTCGCCTCCAACATCATCGACACCATGATCTGCGCCCAGCTCCTTGGCTACGAAGCCTTCGGGCTGGCGGCGCTCCTCGACAAGCATTTCGGCGTGAAGCTCAACAAAGCGCATCAGCGCGCCGACTGGGCGATGCGTCCTCTTCCGCCCGACATGCTCGACTACGCGGCGATGGATACGCGCTATCTCATCGCCCTCGCCGACAAGCTTCGCGCCGAGCTCGAAGAGCTGGGCCGCTGGGAGTGGGCACAGGAAGAATTCAGCCGCCTCGAGAACGTCCGCTATCGCGAGACGCCGGAAGAAGACGAGGCGTGGCGGCGCATGAAGAACATCGGCGGCCTCGATCGGCGCGGTCTCGCCGTCCTCAAGAACCTCCACGGCTGGCGCGATACGCTGGCGCGGAAGGCCGATCGTCCCCCGTTCAAGATCATCGGCAACGACGCGCTGATCGAGATCGCCACGAAGAAGCCTTCGGACGCGTCGGAGCTCGCCGCGCTCAAGTCCGTCTCGACTTATCACCGCGGCCGGTACGCGGGCGATCTCCTCCGCCTCGTTCAGACGGCGCTGGCGCTCCCCGAAACAGAGCTGCCCGAGCGGAACGAAGCGAAGTCGTGGGTCCGCGACCGGGAGCTCGAGAACCGGATCAACAAGATCAAGAAGGTTCGGGACAAAGTGGCTGCCGAGCTGAAGATCGACCCGGGACTCCTCGCGCCGCGGCACGTCCTGACGGCCGTGGCGTCGACGGGTTCACTCGACGAAATCGCCGCCCTGCGGAACTGGCAGCGCAACATTCTGGGTCAGCAACTCCTCGATGCTTTGAAGTAAGTACAATGCGCCCGCCATGGCAACCAGCTCTGAATTTCATGTGATCGTGATCGGCTCCGGACCGGCCGGATGCACGGCCGCGCTCTATCTGTCCCGCGCCAATCTGAAACCTCTGGTACTGGAGGGGATGCAGCCCGGCGGGCAGCTCACCATCACGACCGAGGTGGAGAACTATCCCGGGTTTCCCGAGGGGATCCTGGGGCCGAAGCTGATGGATCTGATGCGGCAGCAGGCCGAGCGTTTTGGCGCGGTTTTCCGCATGGAACAGGTGGAGAGCGTCAACTTCAGGCAGCATCCGTTCACGGTCGTCACCGATCGTCAGACCTACACCGTACCGGCGGTCATCATCGGCTCCGGCGCGTCAGCCATGCAGATCGGGCTTCCCTCGGAAAAGGCGCTGCAGGGATTCGGAGTCTCGTACTGCGCGACGTGCGACGGGTTCTTCTTCAAGGAGAAGGAGATCGTCGTCGTGGGCGGCGGCGACTCGGCGATGGAGGAAGCGACGTTCCTCACGAAGTTCGCGAAGAAGGTGACGGTCATCCATCGCCGGGAAGAGCTTCGCGCGTCGAAGATCATGCAGGACCGCGCGAAGAACAATCCGAAGATCGAATTCGTCTTCAACACCGTCGTCGAGGAAGTCCTCGGATCGAAGGACGGTGGGGTGACCGGCCTCAAGATCCGCAATCTGCAGACGGGCGCCGTGAGCGAGATGAAGACGCAGGGCCTCTTCGTGGCGATCGGCCACACGCCGAACACGAAGCCGTACGCGGGCCAGATCGAGATGGATGACAAGGGCTACATCATCCAGCCGCACAAACACTCCACCGTGACCAACATCCAGGGTGTCTTCGCATGCGGCGACGTGGTCGACCACATCTACCGCCAGGCCATCACGGCGGCGGGTTCAGGTTGCCAGGCGGCGCTCGATGCCGAGCGCTGGCTGACGCACGAGCGCATCACCGAGCGGTGGGGTCTCCCCGCCGGTGAGGAGGAGCGCATTGACGCGTAAGTCCTTCGCCGACACTCTCCTGATCCTCGGCGGCGGCGGCATGGTTGGTATTCAGGTTGCGCGGGAGGCCGCGCGCGAGCTGCGGCCGAAGCGCATCGTCATCTCTTCACTCACGAAGCGCGAAGTCGACCAGGCCGTCGAGCTCCTGTCGAAGGAAACGCAGGAAGTCGAATTCGTCGGCGCGGCGGCGGACATCTTCCTGCCCGAATCGCTGCAGGGGAAGGATCGCGCGTCGATCATCGCCAACCGTGACGATTTCGACGCGCTCTTCGCCGAATCGTTCTCGCCCGATGCCGATTACAGCAAGTCCGCCTTTTTCAAGCTGATCGAGCGGCATACGCCGGACGTCATCGTCGACTGCATCAACACGGCGACGGCGATCAGCTATCAGGACGTCTTCACCGTTTCGCGGCGCACGAAGCTTCTGCTCGACGCGCTCGAGGATCGGAAGGGTCCGGTCGACGCCGCGGAGCTCGCGCCTCTCATGACCTCGGTCCGCGAGCTGCTCGTGGCGCAGGGCGTGCCACAGATCACGCGACACATTCTGTTCCTCCACAAGGCGCTGGAAGAGAGCAACGTCCGCGTCTACGTGAAGGTCGGAACGACGGGAACGGGCGGGATGGGCATCAACATCCCCTACACGCACAGCGAGGACAAGCCGTCTCCGCAGCTGCTGGCGAAGTCGGCGATCGGATTCGCGCACACAGGACTTCTTTTCCTCATGGCCAGAACGCCGGGAGGAGAAGGGGAGAATCACGGCGCGATCATCAAAGAGATCAAGCCCGGCGCGATGATCGGATTCAAGCGCCTCGGCGAGACGCACGTGCGGCTGCGCGGAGACCGCGAGCCGGCCATCCTGATGAACGCGCGCGAGGAAGAGGTCGGCGCGAACCTCGAGACGCGGCAGAAGAGCGAGACGTACGGGCGGTTCGGCGATCGCGACATCCCGCTGAAGATCATCGGCGCCGATACGGGCGAGAACGGGTTCTTCTCGATCGGCGAGTTCCAGGCGATCACCTATCCGAGGCAGATGGAGTACGTCACTCCCGAAGAGGTGGCACGCACGGCTGTACTCGAGATCCTTGGCGCATCGACCGGGCGCGACGTGCTCTCGGCCATCGATGGAGCGATCACGGAGCCGAGCTACCGCGCCGGCGTGCTGCGGGAACAGGCCATCCTGCAGATGGAGCATCTGGAGCGCGCCGCCGGCAGCGACCTTCTTCCGTCGATTGCCGTCGGCCACCTCGGACCGCCGAAGCTCACGAAGCTCCTGACGGAAGCGTTCCTGATCCGCGAGGCCGCGGGCACCGACGAGCTGGAAGCCATCCTCGATCTCCCGGCGAACAAGATGCAGCTCATGGTGGAGCAGTATCTCGAAGCGAATCCGCGCATCGTCAGCCTGATCGTGACGATCGGCATCCCGCTGCTGCGGATGCGGGACGGGAAGCTGCGTCTCACGCGTGGTCCGCGGCTGAACATCCCGGTGACGCCGCCCGATGGGGCGCCGGTGCCGTTGACCGACGACGGAATCGAGCGTTACGCGCGCACGGGATGGGTCGACCTGCGTGAGGAGAACTTCCGCTTGTGGGGCGAGCGCATCGCGCAGCTGGCGAAGTCGCGGCCCGACATCGTCGCGAACGGCTCCGCGGCGTTCGACCTCACGAAGTACAGTCGCAGCCGCTTCGTGCCGGGCGATGTCGTGGGCTGGCTCTTCACGAACGAAGCGGACGAGCAGGGAATGGTGGGGCACCGGCTGTTCTAGAGCCTCGCCCCCACCGAAATGTTGAATGTTCAATGTTGAATGTTCAATGTTGAAGGCGGTTGCCATTCAACATTCAACATTGAACATTCAACATTCCCATCAGTTTTCCCCCTCATCCGCCGCTTCGCGGCACCTTCTCCCCCAGTCTTGGCTGGGGGCGAAGGGAAAGATCGATTCCGGTACCATTTCCCGATGCGCCCCCTGATCCTGGTTCTCCTGCTCCTGCCCACCCTCGCATTCGCCCAGCAGATTCCGCAGTACGAACAGATCCTCGTCCCCTTCGACACCATGACCCTCGAGAGCGGTGGTGCCCGCTGGCACGCCGAGCTGTGGGTCCGCAATGACGGGACGTCATCGATCAACCTGGTTCCGGAGGTCTGTTACTCGTTCGGTCAGCCGGGCCCTTGTGCGCGCAGGATCGACGTCCCCGCGGGACAGACCGTGCTGCTCGACGTGTTCCCGCCATCGAATGCGGAGTTTCCCGGAGTTCTTTTCTATGTGCCGCGGGGCCGCAGTGGCGACGTAACCTTCAACCTGCGGATTCGCGACCTGAATCGCGGCGCCGACGCGATCGGAACGGAAATACCGGTGATCCGCGAAGATGATTTGAAGACGGGAACAGCCACTCTGATCAACGTGCCGCTGTCGCAGACCGGCCGTGTCAATCTGCGGCTCTACGTGCCGGATCCCGCGGGAGGGTTCACCGTGCGGCTCTACGGGGAGCCTGGAGACCGGCTGCTTGGCCAGCGCAGCTACGTTCTGGGGCTTCCCACCGACCCGCCTTATCCTCTGTTCATTCCAATCACGATCGACGCGAGCGACATCTTCCGCGGATGGATCGCGGATCGGGTGCGCGTCACCGTCGAGCGCACGATCGGTGCAGATCGACCCTTCTGGCCGCTGCTCACGATCACCAACCAGCGAAACAATCAGATCACAGTGGTCAGCCCGCAGTAGCGGGTAAAAAGCAGGAACCGTGTCGGTACCCTATGTCTGTCCCGCCTGCCGGGGCGCTCTGCAGCTGGACACTGCGTCCCTGCGCTGCGCGAAGTGCGGCGTCGATTACCCCGTCGAGCTGGACATCACGGATTTCTCCGGCGGCTCCTACTACGACTCCTATGCGCCGGGGCAGGAGTTGCCGGAGGAACATCAACGGGGTCTCGAAGCGGAAGTGTTCGGGTCGAGGTGGCGGGTCGAACGCTACTACGCGCCGAAGCTCACGCCCGGATCGCGCGTGCTCGACTGCGGGTGCGGCAACGGCGTTTCTGTCGACGTGCTGACGGAGCTTGGCTTCGACGCGCGAGGGATCGATCTCTCGTCGCTTCGCAAGTGGCAGTGGAGAGAGCGCGGGCATCGCGATCGGCTGGCCGTTGCCAGCGCCTTGCGGCTGCCGTTCCCCGATGGTGCATTCGACGCTGTGATCTCTTCAGGGGTGATCGAGCACATCGGCGTCGCGGAGGAGGGAGGAGCGACGTATCGGGTGACGCCGCTCCCGGACCGCGACCAGCAGCGCCGCGCGTACGTTGGCGAGCTGCTTCGCGTCACGAGGCCGGGCGGGAGCGTCTTCGTCGATTGTCCGAACGGCGCCTTCCCGATCGACTTCTGGCACGGTGCGGTCGGGGGCCGGGCGCGGTTCCATGGCCGTGACGAAGGATTCCTGCTGGCGATCGGAGACATCCAGGGATACGCGGGAGGCGCAACGCTGACCGCCCATTCGCCTCATCGACGCTTTGCGTTCCGGCAGGTGGGTCGTCACTGGTACGGGAAGCTCTTCGCGCCCCTCATGGCCGCCGCGTTCGCGCTGGGAGGCCGGCTGTTCGCGAGAACGGCGCTGAACCCATACCTGGTCCTGGAAATCAAAAAGCCGCCCGAAGGCGGCTTCTGAAGAGATTAGAACCCGCGGGCGAGATCGCCCGCGGCTCCACTAGAACGCGTTGAGGATGTACTCGAGCGGATTGACGGCGTTGTTGTTCAGGCGCACCTCGTAGTGCAGGTGCGGTCCCGTCGAGCGGCCGGTCGAGCCGACGTAGCCGATCACATCGCCGCGCTTCACGCGCTGGCCGGGGCGCGACGCGAAGGAGGAGAGATGTCCGTAGCGCGTCGAATAGCCGTTGCCGTGGGAGAGGTAGATGACGTTGCCGTATCCGCCTTCCCAGTTCGCCTTTACGACCGTGCCGTCTGCGGGAGCGCGCACGGCCTGGCCGACGGCCGAGGAGATGTCGACGCCGCCGTGCTGGCCGGGCTCGCCGGTGAACGGGTCCGAGCGTCCGCCGAAGCCGTCGGTGAGAATGCCGCGGACCGGAGCGATCGACGGCGTGGTGGAGAGCAGGTTGAACTGCGCGACGAACTTCTGCTCGAGAACCGAAAGATCGCGCTCGATGCGGTGCGAGGTGAAGCTCATCTTGTCGATGTCGTCGCGGAAGGGGATCGCCGAGTTGTCGGTCCGCGTGCCGCCGACTCCGCCGGTGCTCGTCTCATCGAGTGTGGAGATGCCGGCGATGATCGCCAGCTTCCTGGTCTTGTCCTCTACGTTGTGCAACTGCGTCCGAAGCGATTCCACCGACTTGCTGAACTGCTCGTTCGCGACCTGAAGGTCGCGGTTTTCGCGACGGAGGCTGGAGAGCTCGTGGGTCTGAGAGAGCGACGTGAAGTACTGGACGGAGAAGAACGTGGAAAGGCAGAGAGAAGACGTGATGAGAGAGACGACGGAGAACAGCAGACGGTGCGAGACCTTCAACTTTCTGAACTTGGCCCGCGCGTGCGGGACAAAGATGATTGTTGAGTAGCGCTTATCCATGCGTTCTCCAGTTTGATGAACTACGGGATCGATTGGGCCTTACGTGAAGGCGTATTGTAAGGAGAAGGTTTCGAGAGTCAACGAAAAACTCCCCGAAAATCACCCAGTTCTGGAATGAGTGACACGGGACACAACTCCTCACAATTGAAGCACATAGCTCGAAAAAATATGTGGATACCACATATTATGTCCATCACGCCGCGTCGATTCGTTTAATGCTCGTAATAACTGGCGACCACCACCGTTTTCGCGTTGTGATACTCCTCACACAAATCGGTGCGGGTTAGAATGCGCCGCTCAATGCGCGCCGACTGGAATCAGTACTTCATGGGAATCGCTCACCAGGCGGCCACCCGTGCCACCTGCCAGCGAAAACACGTCGGAGCGGTCATCGTCCGGGACCGGACCGTCCTCTCCACCGGCTACAACGGCTCCGTCCGCGGTCTCCCGCACTGTGAAGACGTCGGCTGCGTCGTCGAAGATGGTCACTGCATCACCACCGTGCACGCGGAAGCGAACGCCATCCTGCAGGCGGCGAAGAACGGCGTGTCGATCGAGGGGAGCGAGCTCTATACGACCGCCTCTCCATGCTGGAACTGTTTCAAGCTGATCGCGAACGCCGGGATCCGCCGGATCTACTACGGCGAGTTCTACCGGGACGAGCGTTCGCGCGAAACGGCGAAGCAGATCGGGATCGAGCTCGTCGACCTCCAGATGCCTTCCAAAGCGCCGACGCAGTAAGGTGTCGGGTGCGCAAGGCACTCATCCATGCTCATCCTCGCCGCCGACACGTCCCTCCCGCTCCTTTCCGTCGCGCTCCTGCGGGACGAGACGGTCATCGGCGCGCTGTCCCTCGAAGGGAAAGGTTCCCGCAACGAAAAACTTCTCCCCTCGGTCGACTGGCTTCTCTCGGAGTCTGGAACGCCTCGAGAGTCGATCGACCTTTTCGCCGTGACCCGCGGCCCGGGCTCTTTCACGGGCGTCCGGATCGGTCTGGCCACGATCCAGGGTCTCGCGCTCGTCCTTGGCAAGCCGGTCTGCGCGATGTCGACGCACGAGGCCATCGCCTCGGAGTTTCATCAGCGCGTCGTGATCGCCGACGATGCCGGCCGCGGAGAGTTCTACCTCTCCGAATTCGAGGCCGGACGGGAAACGCGTCCCCCGCATCTCGCCACTGCGGAGGAACGATCCCGCCTGCATGGCCACGTCGTCGACGTCTCCGCATATCTCCAGCGGCACAACGTGGCCGCCGGATGCGCCCGCCGCGCTCTCGAGATCCACCGTAGCGGGGCACTCGATCGCTACGCCGACGTTACCCCGATCTACGTCCGCCTGGCGGAGGCAGAGGTGAAGTTGCAGCAGAAGAGGAGTGAATGAGCGGAGAGGTCGAGATTCGCGAAGCGCGTGAATCGGACCTCGACGCCGTGCATCAGCTCGAGCGAGCCTGCTTTCCGGTCCCGTGGCGGCGCGAGTTCTTCGCCAGCGAGCTTCAGCAGACCGGCAGGGTGTGCCTCGTAGCGACGCGCGACTCGTACCTGATCGGATACGTATTCGCGATGACGATCCTGGACGAGATGCACATCAACAAGATCGCCGTCGCTCCGTCGGAGCGCCGCCGCGGCATCGCCATCGCGCTCATGCATCTCTGCATGGATGCCGCCCGCGAGCGGAACGTAACCCTTCTCACGCTGGAGGTACGGCAGTCCAACGCCGGCGCACAGCGGTTCTACGAGCACCTGCAGTTCGAACCGTCGTACATCCGCCCGCGCTATTACCCCGACGGCGAGGCCGCCGTCGTCATGACGCGGCGGGTGTTTTGAGGGTCACGTCTGCACTTCGCACTTTCTCTCCAACCAGTGGAGCGCCCACCGCACCACCAGATGCGCTCCACTGGTTGGAGAGAAAGTGCGAAGTGCAGACGTGACCCTCAAAACTGACACCATGACGCTATCAGTCCTCGCGGATCGCCGCGATCGGGTCGAGCCGCGATGCCACGCGCGCCGGGTACCACGTCGCGAAGATCGACAGCAGAACGGCGATGAGGTTCACGCCGGCGATGTCGATGCCGTCGAGCTGGAACGGAAGGTAGGGGACGAAATAGATGTCGCGCGGCAGCGGGACGAGCTGGAACCGGTTGGCCGCCCATGAGAACCCGACTCCGATGATGTTGCCGAGGAGGGTGCCGGTGAGGCCGATGAGGAGGCCGACCTGGAGGAAGATCGAGAGGATGCTTCGATCGGTCGCGCCAAGCGTGCGCAGGACGCCGACCGCGGGACGCTTCTCCATGATCAGCATCGACAACGATGAGATCAGGTTGAGCGCGGCGACGAAGATGATCAGCGAGATCGTCACGAACATGACCACCTTCTCCAGACGGAGCGCGAGGAAAAGCGGCCGGTTGATCTCCTTCCATGTCTTCGCCGCGACGTCCGGAAACTTCGCGGAGATCATGGCCTGCATGGCGTCCGCCCCGGTCTCGTCGCCGTAAATCTCGATCGACGTCGGCCCCGTCGTTCCAAACAGCGCCGCCGCTTCCTCCTCGGGCAGCTCCGCGTCGATCGGTGCCGCCTCACCGGTGGGAGGAAGAAGGCGGCCCACCACGTACGTGCGCACGACGGGCATCGGGCCGAACGGTGTCAGCCTCGTGCGTGGTGCGACGACCGTGACTTCATCGCCCGCGTCGAGGCCGATCGACATGGCGAAGTCGCGCGTGAGGGCGATCACGGGCGGATTCTCTTTCGCCGGGCCGGCGGTACTGCGGATGCGCATCGGGCGGCCGCGGCCCTCCGGCTCATTCGCTCCCCAGCCGATGCCGCTGACGCTCGCCCGAACCTCGCGCGCGCCCGCCGCGCGCGCCGCCGCGACCATGGCCTCAGCATTGACGATCGTGTTGCTCCCCTTCGGCTCGATCAGGACCTGGGGACTGGAGGCGATGAGCCGCGCCTTGATCTGTCCCTGCAGCCCGGAGAGCAGCGCGATCGAGATCAAAAGCGTCGCCACGCCGACCGCCAGCCCCAGCATGCTGATGAGGGAAAGAAACGCCGTATGCCGCTCCTTGCGGGCAGCCCAGAGGTAACGGCGCGCGATGCGGGTCTCCAGCATTCCCAGGGACTTCTAACACCTGTGGCGTGAAACGCAAAAGCGTGGCTCTCGCCGCGATTCGACCTCCGACCTTCGACCTTCGACCTTGGGAGTGACGAGTGACGAGACGCGAAACGATGATTCGGAGGCAAGCTCCACCCCGCATCGAGCCTAATCAAGGTCGAAGATCGAAGGTCGAATCCCCCGGAATCACCCCCGCGGCCGCATGAGCGGAAAGAGGATCACGTCCCGGATGCTCGAGGAGTCGGTGAGGATCATCGTCAGGCGATCGATGCCTACGCCCTCGCCGCCGGTCGGGGGCATGCCGTATTCGAGGGCGGTGACGTAGTCGTCGTCGGCCTGATGCGCTTCTTCGTCGCCGCCGGCGCGTTCGGCGATCTGCTGATCGAAGCGGCGCGCCTGCTCGTCGGGGTCGTTCAGCTCAGAGAACGCGTTCGCGACCTCCATCCCGCCGATGTATAGCTCGAACCGCTCGACGTAGCGTGGATCATCCCTGCGCTGCTTCGAGAGCGGAGAGATCTCCGTCGGGAAATCGGTGATGAACGTCGGCTGAATGAGAAGCTGCTCGGCCACGGCCTCGAAGAGCGCGGCGATGCGCTTTCCCTGGCCGCGCCCGAGGCCCTGGCGTGTTTTCTCGTCGACGAGGGAGGTGACGAGCTCTTCGACCTTGCCCGCATCTTCGAGATCGGCACCGGCAATGCGTCCATTCGAAAAATAGGCGATGGCTTCCTTCATCGTGAAGCGGGCGAAGGGCCGCGTGAAGGAGATCTCGTTCCCGCGAAACGTGGCGGTATCGCCCCCCTTGATCTCCATCGCCAGCCCGCTGAACAACTCCTCGGTCAATCCGATGAGTTTCTCGTAGTCCGCATAGGCCTCGTAAAACTCGAGCATCGTGAACTCGGGGTTGTGCTGCGTGGAGATGCCCTCGTTGCGGAAGTTGCGGTTGATCTCGTAGACGCGCGAGAGGCCGCCGACGATCAGCCGCTTGAGGTAAAGCTCCGGGGCAATGCGCAGGAAGAGATCGAGGTCGAGGGCGTTGTGATGCGTGACGAACGGCCGCGCCGCGGCGCCGCCGGCGATCGGTTGCATCATCGGAGTCTCGACTTCGATGTATCCGTGGCTGTCGAACCAGTTGCGGATGTAGCGGACGATCTTCGCGCGAGTCTCGAACGTCTGCTTCACGCTGTCGTTGACGATGAGATCGACGTAGCGCTGGCGATATCTCTGTTCGACGTCGGTCAGTCCGTGCCATTTGCTGGGCAGGGGACGGATCGCCTTTGCGAGAAAGTCGAGATGTTCCGCTTTGACGGAGAGCTCGTTCGTCTTCGTACGGAAAACCTGGCCGGAAGCGGCCACCCAGTCGCCGACGTCGAGGTTCTGATAGAGCTGCCATTCACGCTCCGGCAGCGTGTCCTTGCGGCAATAGACCTGGATGCGCTCCGTCCCTTCGGAAAGGACCAGAAACGCGGTCTTTCCGAACTCGCGGACGGCCATGATGCGCCCCGCGATGGCCACGCGCGGCGCAGCGGCTTCGAGCTCCTGCGCCGTCTTTCCGCCGAACTCCCTAACGACCTGTGCGACGGTCGTGTCGGTGCGCGCTTTCGTTGGAAATGCGTCGTAGCCGAGAGCGACGATCCTCTCGAGTTTCTCGCGGCGGACGCGAATCAGCTCGCTCTCGGGAACCTCTGGCGGCGGGGTCTGCTCGGTCATAGCGACTTCAGGGCCTCGATGCACTGCTCGATCAATCCCGCCGGCGTCGAGAACGACATCCTGAGATGTCCTTCCCCTTCAGGACCGAACACGACACCGGGCACGGACGCGATGGACGTGCGCTCGAGGAGTGTCTCCATCGCCTTCCATGAGTTGGAGCCGAGGCGGGAGCGAACGTCGGGAAAGACGTAGAAGGCGCCGGGGGGTGTCAGGCAGTCGAATCCCGCCTCATTCAGCCCGCGGACGAGGAGATCGCGCCGCTGCCGATACTGCTCGCGGAGCGGGGGAAAGTAATCGCCGGCATGTGCGACGCCTGCCGCCGCGGCGAACTGCGTGGGCGTCGAGACGCCATTGACCGTGTTCAGGACGAGCTTCCGGACGAGCTCCATGAGCGGCCTCGGTGCGACCAGATATCCGACACGCCACCCCGTCATCGCGAAGCTTTTGCTGAGAGTGAAACAGGTGATGGTCCGTTCCAGCATTCCCGGCAGCGAGGCGATGGAGACGTGTGTTCCGTCGTAGACGAGATCCTCATACGCCTCGTCGGCGATGACGATCAGGTTCTGCTCGACAGCGAACCGCGCGATCGACTCGAGCTGCTGGCGGGTGAGCACATCGCCCGTGGGATTGGCCGGGGAATTGACGTAAATCACACGGAGACGCGGAGTGGCGCGGCTTTTCAACAGCTCGCCGAGATCGCTCGTGCCGCGCGCGTCGTCCCATGGGATCCGGACGGGCGTTCCTCCGGAAAACCTGACCTGATCCTTGATCGGCGTCCAGTAGGGCGCGAAGAACATCACGTCGTCGCCCGGATTCACCGCCGTCTGGAAGGAGCAGAACAAGGCGTGCGTGCCGCCGGATGTGACGATGATGTCAGCGGTCGAGACCTGGATGCCGTTTTTCGCGGCGAGCTTCGCCCGGATCGCCTCGAGGAGAGGACCGATGCCGGACGACGGCGCGTAGCGGGTCTGGTTCTGATCGAGAGCGTCCTTCATGGCCTGCTTCACGAAGTCAGGTGTGGGCATGAACGGCTCGCCGCCCTCGAGCTGGAGGACGCGCGCACCGCCGGCCTTCATCTCCAGGACGCGATTGCGGATCCGGACGATGTCGGAAAAGCCGAGAAGTGCGGCGCGGTCAGCGGGTTTGATCGTTGCGCTCGACAAGGACGCGCATTGTAGGACATCAGCCCGGCGGAGGGGTCTGCGTTCCAGGGTCGGTCACCGGCGGGGCCGGCGTGACGATTTCCTCCGCGGTTGGCTGGCGTGACGGAGCATCGCGCTCAGGCTCGACCCAACCTCCGGGCGCGTGCTGAAACGCGGCGCTGTCGCGCGCATGGGACCGCGGGTACTTCTCGATCAGCGCGCGGTGCATGAGCTTCGAGTCGAGGACGCGGGGGTTGTAGCGGACGTCGAGCAGTTCGGGATTGTGACGCAGAGCCTTGGCGTAGTAATCGACGGCATCCGAGAAGTCGCCGCCTTTCTCCGCCATGAGCCCGAGCTCGAAGAGCGCCGGGCCGTGGCCCTTGCGGTAGTTGACCGTGCGGCGGAACGCGCGGCGGGCACCCGACTCATCACCCTGCGACGCGCGGACGAGGCCGAGGTTGTACCAGGCGGGGTAGAAGCGGGAGTCGAGGTTGACGGCGCGCTCGAACTCGCGCGCGGCATCCTTCGGAAAATCCTTCTGAACGAGAAGCGCGCCGAGCTCGTTGTGAAGCACGGCCGAGTCGGGATTCTCGCGAAGCGAAGCGAGGGTCTGTGTGATGCGCGCATCGAGCTCGCTGCCGGTGTTGAGGAACTGCGCGTAGAACGGCTCTTCGTAGGGATTCTTGTCCTGCAGGGACGCGCATCCGGCGGCGAGAATCGCGACGACGGTGACAAGGATTCTTTTCATGGTCATTCCTGAATGGGTTTCGCCTTCAGCTTCACCTTGCCGTCCACGGTCTCGACGCGGAAGCCGACAGCGGAGACGTTGTATCGCGTCCGCACGACTTCGCTCTGCTTCGTGATCATGTCGGTGAGCTGCTCGAACGTCATGTTCGGTCGCGTCCCCAGCTTTCCGTGCTCCTGGCTCAACTGATCGTAGATGCGGCGGATCTCTTCACCTTGTGTGCCCGCCGCCACTCTTACATACGGATCGGAGCCGTTCGACGTTACGCGGGGCTTCGCGGCTCGCTCGGCCGGCGGAGGTGGGGCGGCGGGTTCCGCCTCGAGCGCAGCCTGGCGGCGCTTGAAGTCGAGGGGACCCTCCTCCCGTTCGCGCATACGGCGCGCCCACATTTCACGGTACTGGTTGTAACGGGTCAGGAGTGTGTTGAAGCGGAAGCGGCGGGTGTTGTCGCGGAAGTTCTGCTTGCTGAGCTCGTGGATGAACGCTTCGAGGTTCCGCCGGTCGGTCGTCGGCGGCATCTTCTGGATCCCCGCGAAGAACTGGTCGAACTTGTTCTTCAGCCGGCGGATGTCCTCCTCCAGCCTGTCGATCTCTTCGTCCTTCTGAATTCGCGCCATAGCGGGTCAGCCCCGTGATTACAATACGTTGTGAGTCGTCATGCGTAAAGCGGCGGCGTCACCCGCGGATTCCGCGGCGGACGTCCTCCGGTCCATTCCTTCTGTGGAACGGATCCTTTCTACCCCCGCTTTCGTGAGTCTGGCGTCAGAATTCGGTCGGGAGCGCGTGAAAGACGCCGTCGCCCGCCACCTGGCGTCGCTCCGGGAGGGCCGGGTCGAATGGGACGAGGCCGCGGCCATTGCTGCGGTTCAGGCCCGGACCGCGCCGAAACTTCGCCCGGTCATCAACGCCACGGGCGTGATCATCCACACCAACCTCGGCCGTTCGCCGATCGATCCCCGCCTGTGGGAAACCGCGGCAAGCGTGGTCACCGGATACTCGAACCTCGAGTTCGATCTGGAGGCGGGGGAGCGCGGCAAACGCGACGAGCATCTGACCGAGGTCTGTCAGTCGCTCTTCGGGTGTGAGGCGGCGATTCTGACGAACAACAATGCCGCGGCCGTGCTCCTCCTTCTGTCCGCGATCGCGGCGAAGAAGGAAGTGGTGGTCTCGCGCGGTGAGCTCGTCGAGATCGGCGGCGGGTTCCGCGTTCCCGATGTGATCCAGCAGGGCGGCGCGAAGCTCCGCGAAGTCGGAACCACCAACCGGACGCGCGCTCGCGATTACGCCGAGGCGATCACGAAGAGGACGGCCGCGATCCTCCGCGTGCATCGTTCGAACTTCGATATCGTCGGATTCACCGCCACGCCTTCGGTCGCCGAGCTCGTCGAGGTCGCGCGCGCGAAAAAAGTGCCGATGCTCTATGACGAGGGAACCGGCCGTGTCGTCGACCTCGCGCCGTACGGATTCCCCGCGGCGCCTGCCATTCGCGAGCTGATCGGAGCCGGGGTCGACGCGTTGACGTGCTCCACCGACAAACTGATCGGCGCCACGCAGGGAGGGCTCATTCTGGGATCCGAGGAGATCGTGGGTCGCTGTCGCCGGCATCCGTTGATGCGGGCGCTGCGCGCCGGGAAGGAATCGTATGCGGTGATCGGAGAGACGCTGCGCGCGTTCGCGACCGCGAAGCACGAGAGCGCGATTCCGATCTATCGGATGCTGGCCACGCCGATCGAGGAACTGCGGCGCCGCGCGAACGACCTCGCCCGCGGCACGACCGCGACCGTGAAGGACAGCACCGCCGTCCTCGGCGGAGGGACCACGCCGACCGAGACGATCCCCTCCGTCGCGCTGGCGGTGGAAGGGCGCGCGACAGATCTGCAGCGCCGTTTTCTGGGGATGACCCCGCCGATCGTCGGCCGGATTGTCGACGAGGTGTTCACGCTGGACCTGAGGACGGTGCTGCCGGAAGACCTGGCTGCGGTGAGGAAGGCGCTGGCTTTGAAGGATGAAGGATGAAGGATGAAGGATGAAGGATGAAGGATGAAGGCATTGGGCTTCATCCCGAGCGCAGCGAGGGATCTCCGGAACCAACTCGGCAGGCTGAAGATGACGGATTACGGGCGGTTGCGATTCCCCTCTACCTTCATGCTTCGTCCTCCCGAGTTGCTTCCGGAGATCCCTCGCTGCGCTCGGGATGAAGGGATCCTTCATCCTTCATCCTTCATCCTTCATCCTTCATCCTTCATCCTTCATCCTTCATCCTTCATCCTTCATCCTTCTGCTCTTCATCCTTCGTCGGCGCATCGTTCTCCGCGAAGCTCTCCCCAAACAAAATCCTGCCGATCCGGTTTCTCGATTCCTGGGCCAGGCTCTCCTTGTCTTTGAGCGAACGCCCCACGGTTGGGATGGGCGGGGTGACGGTGACGGTGACCGGGCCGGGGGTGATCGTCTTCGCGCCGGCCCGGAAGACGTCGTATGTGCCGTTGAGTGCGACGGGCACGATGGGAAGCTCGGATTTGAGGGCGAGGAGAAATCCGCCGCGCTGGAACGGCCGCATCTGGCGCTCCCGCGAGCGGCCTTCCTCCGGAAAGACGACGATCGTATTTCCCTTGCGGATACGCTGGGCGGCCATGTCGAATGACTTGACCGCGGTGCGGCGGTTCTTGCGGTCGATCGGGATGAAGCCGGCGCGGGCGATCGCCCAGCCGAAGATCGGAATCTTGAAGAGGCTCACCTTCGCAAGAAAGCGGATCGGCTGCGGAATCGCGGCGAAGATGCAGGGGATGTCGAAGTAGCTGTAATGATTGGCGACGAGGATGTAGCGCTGGTTCGGATCGAGGAGCTCCGTTCCTTCCGCCTTCAGCTCGATCCCCGCCGCCCAGACGATCGATCGCGCCCAGATGTTGATGACCCGCTCGACGAGATGCGCGGGAGCGCGTACGAAGACGAGGATGATCGTCGCAGTCGAGAACGTGATCGTGGATACCACGCTGAAGAGGGCGGCCCAGAGCGTTCGGAGCATCCGCGCTGGAATGTAGCACGGGCGAGAACGCATCGATGCAGCATCGGGTTATGAAGGTGATGACGGAGGTCGAGATCCCCTGGCGGGCTCCGCTGGACTGGGACCATCTTGCGGGCTTTCTGGGCCGGCGCGCGGTTCCCGGCGTGGAATCTTTCGATGAGAAGGGTTACATCCGCGTGCGGCGCGATGGCCGGCGTCGCAGATTCGTCGCGTCGGTGCCGCCGGCGATGAGCGTCATCGACGCCGGCGCTCGGGTCGCGAGGATGTTCGACGCCGGAGCCGACTCGCGGGCGATTGCCGCACGGCTCGGCCGCGATGCGATGCTTCGTCCTCTGCTCGAGCAACACCGGGGCATCCGCGTGCCCGAGGGGTGGGACCCATTCGAGATCGTCATCCGCGCCATCGTCGGACAGCAGATCAGTGTCGCTGCCGCGCGCGCGATCGTCGGCAGCATCGCCGAGAAATGCGGTGAACGGGCGGATGGCAACCTCTCGTTTCCGACGGCTGCGCGGATCGTATCCTCGACTGAGAAGGAACTGACCAGGAGAGCCGAGCGGTGGCGCACTTATCGGGCGTACGCTGCGATGCTGCTATGGGCGAAGTGATGCATACGTGGACCGACACGCCGATCGGAGCACTGCTGCTGGTCGGCGACGCGGATGGTCTCAGCGCGATCTCATTTGCGAAGAACGGCGTCGCCGCCGATCCTCCCGACGGCAGCGTGGCGCGTCGCGAGGTGTTCGCCGACGCGATCGAGCAGCTCGATGCGTACTTCGCGAGGACGTTGCGTTCCTTCGATCTGGATCTGCGGCCGAGAGGAACGGCGTTCCAGCTGCGGGTGTGGGAGGCGTTGCGGGCCATCCCTTACGGAGAAACGCGGTCGTACTCCGAGATCGCGCGCACGATCGGGAAACCTGATGCTGTGCGCGCGGTCGGTTCGGCCAACGGCGCCAACCCTCTTCCCATCGTCGTCCCCTGCCACCGCGTCCTGGGGGCCGATGGCTCGCTGACCGGCTTCGGGGGAGGGCTGCGGGTCAAGCGCTTTCTGCTCGACCTGGAGTCGACGCCCTCGCTGTTCTAGTCACGACGTTCACCGCAGAGACGCAGAGGGCGCAGAGGGACGCAGAGGAGCCCTGCCATCTCTGCGTTCCTCTGCGTTCTCTGAGCCTCCGTGTTGAGCGGTCGTCCCCTGCCGAGCCTTGCGATACAATTTCGGCCTCGCAAAAGAATGTACGAGCCCCCGATCGGTCCAGACGTCCCCCACACCAACCCCGAAGGAGAGTGCGGTGTCCGATTCTCTATCAGCTACTGCTGTGCTCGACGAAGCCGCGGATGGCCGTCAGCCGAGCGTCAATGATCTGACCATCCACGTCGCGACCGTCAACGGGTCGGGCTCGCAGTCCTCGAACAACGTCCTCATGCGGTCCATCTTCCAGATGGGCATCCCGGTGAGCGGGAAGAACATGTTCCCCTCCAACATCGCCGGACTGCCGACCTGGTTCACCATCCGCGCGAACAAGGACGGCTGGATCGCCCGCAAGAAAGAAGTCGACCTGATGGTCTGCATGAACGCGCAGACCGCGCGCGAAGACGTCGAGGCGCTCGAGCCGGGCGCGCTCTGCATTTACGACGCTCCGCTCAACTGCAAGTCGATCCGGAACGACCTCATCTTCTTCGAAGTGCCGTTCGCGAAGCTCGCCGGCGAGCTCACCACCGATTCGCGTCTGCGCAAGCTCCTCACGAACATGATCTACGTCGGCATCATCGCTGAGCAGATCGGCATCGAGCGCGAGGAGATCGTCAACGCCATCACCAAGCAGTTCAAGGGAAAGAAGAAGGCGATCGACCCGAACGTGCAGGCGATCGACAAGGGCATCGAGTACGCGAAGGCCAATCTCCCGCGGCAGAACCGCTGGCGGGTCGAGCGGATGAACAAGACCGCCGGCAAGATCATCATCGACGGCAACGCCGCGGCAGCCATCGGTGCGATGTTCGGCGGCGTGACGGTCGTGACCTGGTATCCGATCACGCCCTCCTCCTCGCTCTGTGAATCGCTGATCGATTACATGAAGCAGCACCGGATCGGGCCGGACGGCAAAGCGACGTTCGCAATCGTCCAGGCCGAAGACGAGCTGGCCGCGGTGGGGATGGTCCTGGGCGCGGGGTGGGCGGGCGCGCGATCGATGACCTCCACCGCCGGGCCGGGAATCTCGCTCATGAGCGAGTTTGCCGGGCTCGGATACTTCGCCGAGATCCCCGGAGTGATCTGGGATATCCAGCGCGTCGGACCGTCGACAGGACTGCCGACGCGGACGGCGCAGGGCGATGTCCTTCAGGTCTGGTATCTCTCTCATGGCGATACGCAGCACATCACCCTCTTTCCGTCGAGCGTGCGCGAGTGTTACGACTTCGGCAGCGAGGCGCTCGATCTCGCCGAAATGTTCCAGACCCCGGTTTTCGTCCTTTCCGACCTCGACCTCGGCATGAACAACTGGATGTCCGATCCGTTCCCCTACCCGGAGAAGCCGATCCGGCGGGGAAAGGTTCTGAGCAAGGAGCAGCTCGACAAACTCGGAGGCAAGTGGGGACGCTACGACGACGTCGACGGTGACGGGATTCCCTATCGGACGCTTCCCGGCACCGACCACGCCATGGCCTCGTACTTCACCAGGGGATCGGGCCATGACGCATTCGCGCGTTACTCGGAAAAGCCGGAGGATTACAAAGCCACGGTCGACCGCCTGGCGAAGAAGATCGAGACGGCGAGAGGGGTCGTGCCGCAGCCGGTCATCGACCGGCGCGCCGGTGCGCGCATCGGGATCATCGCGTACGGGACGACGGACTGGCCCGTGGAAGAATCACGCCACCAGCTTCGGACCGAGAGTAGCGTCGAGACCAGTTACCTCCGCCTGCGCGCGCTGCCGATGAGCGAGGACGTGAAGCGCTTCGTCGCCGGCCACGAGCGGATCTACGTCGTCGAGCAGAATCGCGACGGGCAGATGGCCGATCTCATTCGCCTCGAGGTTGCGAACGACCAGCACAAGATCCGGAAAGTGCTCCACTACACGGGGCTTCCGTGTGACGCGCGGTTCATCACGAATGCCGTTCTGGAGATGGAAGCGTCGATCTCGGCGAAGGAGCCTCTGCTCCTCGTGCGGGGCGGCGTGCAGCGAAAGACCACACAAGCCGCACCGATGCGTGGACCAGCGACGCGCGAAGCGCGGGGCGAGGACTAAGCCATGGCCGAAAGCGTTCTGAAAACATCCAACGCGGAACCTCCGAAGGAAAACCGGGTCGGCCTCAAAGCCGCTGATTACGCGGGCGGCAAGTCGACGCTCTGCGCCGGGTGCGGCCACGACGCCATCAGCAACCAGATCATCCGCGCGTTCTACGAGATGAGCGTCAAGCCCGAGAAAGTCGTGAAGTTCTCGGGCATCGGCTGCTCCTCGAAAACGCCCGCCTATTTCCTCTCCCGTTCGCACGGATTCAACTCGGTGCACGGCCGCATGCCGGCCGTGGCCACCGGCGCGATGCTCGCCAATCACAACCTGATCGGCATCGGCGTCTCCGGCGACGGCGACACCGCATCGATCGGCCTCGGCCAGTTCATGCACATGGTCCGCCGCAACATTCCGATGGTCTACATCGTCGAGAACAACGGAGTCTATGGACTCACGAAGGGTCAGTTCTCGGCGACCGCCGATGAAGGCTCGAAGCTGAAGACCGGTGTCCTCAACGATCTTCCTCCGATGGACCTCTGCGCTCTGGCCGTGCAGCTCGGCTGCGGGTTCGTCGCGCGCGGTTTCGCCGGCGATCCGAAACAGATGGTGAACATCCTCAAGGCCGCGCTCGCGCACGACGGCCTGGCCGTCATCGACGTGATCTCGCCCTGCGTCACCTTCAACAACCACGAGGGCTCGACCAAGGGTTATCAGTACTCGAAGGAGCACGACGAGATCCTTCAGCAGATCGGCTTCGTGCAGTCGTACGAACAGATCGAGGTCGACTACGAGCCGGGCGAGGTCCGCGAAGTGACGATGCACGACGGCTCGCGCATCCTGCTGAAGAAGCTCGAGGAGGATTACGACCCGTCGAACGCGGTACAGGCGCTCGAACGCCTCTATCGCGCCGTGGACAACGGACAGATGCTCACCGGCATGATCTATCTGCGTCCCGAGAAGAAGAGCTTCCTCTCTCTGCTCAACATGACCGACGAGCCGCTCGCCACTCTCCCGCTGGAGAAAACCCGGCCGCCGAAGTCCGCGCTCGACCAGATCATGAGGGAGCTGATGTAGGAGGAGCTGGAGTGCGCCAGTAAGCTGCCGCGCTCCAAGGTCACCTTTTCCTGAGTGCGGCCAGCCTCGACTTCGCCTGCTGGTTGTCCGCCGAAATGCGAAGCACGTCTTCGTAGCAGCTCTGCGCGCGGGAGGCGAGGCCCTGCGTCTTGTACAGATCTCCCAGGGAGATCATCGCGTCGACGAAGTTCGGGTCCACCGAAAGGGCCATCTGAAAGCTCTCGGCTGCATCGCGCAGCCACTTCGGATTGCGCTCCTGGCAGCTGCCGAGCAGGTACCACGCCTGGGCGTTGTCCGGCGCGTACTCGACCGCCTGCTTGAGTAGAACGATCGCGCCGTAGTAGTCCTCGTTCATCGCCAGTTCCTGAGCGCGCGCGAAGTTCTGCTGCGCGATCGAACGTTGCGTGAGCCGCTGCTGGATCGAGGCGTCGCTCCCCGTCCGCGAGCCGCGTTCGGACAGCAGTTTGTCGTACGCCGCCCGGCGCCCCGCATCCTTGAGGACGTTCAACGCTTCGTCGAGGCGCCGGTTGATCGTCTGCACCGCATCGCGCACCACAGGAGGATAGGTCCCCGTCTCGAACCTCTTCTTCTGCTCTTCGGCGCCGGTGATGATCTGCGCCCGCGTGGCGGCCCTCGGGACGTCGAGCACCTGGTAGTGGTCCATTCCCGGGAGCTGGCGCGACATCGCCACCGCCCGCAGGGACCGCTGGTCGCTGGACCCGATCGCGGCAAGGAGCTCCAGATCGCGCTGCATGTCGTCGAAGCTGACCGCGATGGCCGGCTCGTCCCGCATCTCGACGACCGTGAACACCCCCAGAACGAGCATGGCGATGACCACCTTGGCCGCCGTCACCGAATCGGAGGTGAACCGTTTGAGAAATGCCTCGATCGGCTCCGGCTGCTGCAGCGCGTTCGCGATCTTC
>CALMZP010000111.1 GCA_937870635.1 uncultured Acidobacteriota bacterium
GAGTGCGGCAGCTTGGAGGGCGTCTCAAAAAGCGTGTCATCCCGAGCTTGAGCGAGGGACCTGGGGGATGGGCGGCACGAGGAATGATGTTCGCGCCACCCGCGCCCCAGTTCCCTCGCTCACGCTCGGGATGACAGAATGTTGCGGCAGCTTGCTGCCGCTCGGGCCCGCCGCAGCTTGCTGCGGCGGTTCCCGGCACCAGCCGGGCAGCAAGCTACCGCAACACTGACACGCTTTTTGAGACGCCCTCCAAGCTGCCGCACTCCACTCCTAAACTTTCGCCATGGCGGTGTGGGCCCAGACGCTTCTCGGCGCCCATTCCGCGGCTTTGCCTTCCAGCTCTTCGGCGCGCGCGGCGTCGCCGGCCGCTTTGGCCAACTCGCCGTACATGACGAGCGTTTCGGCCAGAAGCGGATCGGGGTCGGTGTAGTCGTCGCGGAACCGCGTCTCGAGGAGTTCCAGGTTGTCCTGATAGAGGCGAAGCGCGGCCTCGCGATCGCCGCGGCGAAGCAGGATGTAGGCGAGGCCGAGCGCCTGGAACTCCTGGATCGCGGGGTGTGTGGCGATGGTCTGTTCCATGATCCGCTTGGCGTTGTCGAGGTCTCTCCGCGCATGGGCCAGCGCCAGAGCCACTCCTTCGCGTGCGGCGGGATCGTCCGACTGCCGATACTCCTCGATGGCTTCGTCAAAGCGGCCGAGGAGCTTCAGCGCTTCCGCGCGATGAAGGTGGCCGGCGGAATCGTTGGCCGCGTGTGCAGCTGCTTCCTCATATCGATGTTGCTGGATCAGCTTCTGTGCAGTCGTGACAGGCTTCTGCGCCAGCATGTAGGCAAGAAGGGCCACGACGGTCACCGCGAGCGCGAGGGAAAGCAGGACGGTGACCGACATCTACCGCGCCGGCGGGCGTGGCGGGCCCGCTACTGGTTGCGGCTGAGCGGTAGCGGTCTGTTGAGCCGCCTGCTGGGCCGCAAGCACTTCCGGAGGAGCGGCCGCGCCCGCCTCGACGATGAACGTCTTCATCTTTTGTGGCCGGCCGTCGTACTGAAAATCGAGATCGGGAATCGGCAACGGCTTTTCGCCGCCCGCCTGGTTGCTGAGATCGGTGATCTCGGTAAGCGGAACCGCGGGCGCAGCCGAAACCGTTCGGTCGTTGCGCGCGGTCACGAACTGGTGCAGGAGCGTCAGCGCGATGAAGATCACGACGACGCTCACGCCGATCACGATTCCCTGCCGCTGCCGCGCGTACTCGATGACGGTTTCGGACGTCGAGACTTCGCGCGGGCGAAAGACTTCCTGCAGCATCGCCTGGGTGTCGATGATCTTCTCGCCGCTGCGCGGATCGGCGCCGCAGTACGGACACAGCTTCGCCGAAGGATCGATGTGGTGCCCGCAGGCAGTGCAGACGGCTTCGCTCACGGGTTGAATGATATGTCGACGCTGAACGGAGCGCTCACGGGAACTCCGTTCTCGGTGGCCGGCTTGAATCGCCACGACTGCACGGCGGCGATCAGCGCGGGTGTGTGGCCGGGGATTCCGTTGCGCAGGTTGACCGATTTGACGCGCCCGTCAGGCCCGACCATCAGCGTCAGCCGGGCGGTGACAGACTCGGAAACGCTGATCTTCGGCAGGGGCTGGTGCTCGGGCACGGGCCGGGTGCGTTTGGTGACCTTGACTCGTGGCTCGGTCGAGGTGTCGGCCTCGCGTCCGCTCTCGTCACCAAAGTCCTGGGCGGCCGATGTCATCGGCGGAGGGATCGCAGGCTGCTGTTGCCGCGGAGATGCGGGACGCGGCGCCTGCGCATAGGCGGGACCCGTTAGAGACCGCGGGTCCACCATCTGCTTCGCTTTCTTTTCCGCCTGCACGCGCTGGGCGAGCGCTGCGTACTCGACGGACGAAACCGCCGTCGCATCGCTCCGCTGATATTCGGCAGGCACACCCTCGGCCGGTGCATTCACGGGGGCGCTGGTAATCGGTGTCTCGAAACCGGTTGCTTCGTCAACCGGCACCAGAGTGACGTCGGCGCGCCGGGTTCGCGCGATGCCTTCGTCGATTCCGATCTCGTCGGTCACCGGCTTCGGGGCGTTCTCCGGCGTGTCGTCGCTGTTGATGAAAGCACCGACGGCAAACGCGAGGATGAGAACTGCGATGCCGCCGCCGATCATGATCAGATGCCGGCGCCAGCTGCGATCCTGGGGCGGAACGTAAGCCGGTGTCTGCGCGGTCGCCGCCGGCTGGGACGCGGGGGCTGGAACCGGAGAAGCCTGATCCCAGTTGCAGTAGGGGCAGATGCGGGCGTAGGGGTCGATCGCTCGATCGCACCGCACGCAAGGTTTTTTGTCTTCCATCTGGCCCGTCATTTCTGCAACGGGCGTACCGCATACGGCACTTCATGAAGCGCGCCGTGGCTCCAGAAGACGATCTTTCCATTCGCAATCGCAAATGCTTGCGGGTCAAGCCTTTCCGCGAGAACTGAGACTTTCGGCCGACCCATGCGATAGAGCGTGCCGCTGCTCGTGTCGAAGGACAGTGTGACTCCGTCGCCGGCCACGACGCGGTCGATGCCTCTCGGAAAATCTGCGCTTCGCGGCCGGAACAGGCCAAGGCCTAGGAAGCCGCGCAGAAATCCACGGCCGAATGCCGCCCCAACCGACTGCGCTCCCTCCGTCATCCAGACGCGCTTGGCGGCCGGATCGGCGACCGCGATGAGGGGAGCCGACAATGCCGTGCCCCGGCGAGCGATCGCGATGTCGGCCGGTGCGCCACCCACTGCGGCAGTCGTGGCGATTTCGAATTTGTCGAGGTTCACCGTGACGAGCTTCGCGTCGCGCGGGTAGATCAGATACGCCGCGCGTCCATCGACCTCCATGTCGGATGCGTACGGAGGAACGGATGCCTGGCGCGCAATCGAGAGATTTTCTCCGAGGGCGATTTCCTGAAGGACACCGCTGACGCGCGAATAGACGTACACACTGCCCGCGGACACGCCGATGAATGCGGGATCCGGTGCGACGCCGACCGAGTGATGCGATCCATCGACGGCGATTCTTTCCACGCGGTTCGCATCGCGTGCGATGAGGTAAAGATCGCCGCCGGCGAAAACACCGCCGACCGGACTCTCCCCGGTTGCGAACGTAGTCCCTGTTCCGTCGCGCAGCGACACGACGCGCGCACGGTTGGCCCATGGATCGAGAATCGCCACGCGTCCCTCGCCGCCGATGATGTTCCCCGGCTCGTCCACACCTGGAGCAGACCAGACTCGGCGGCCGTTCGAGTGCAGATCGACGACCCCGTCGTGCGCGACCACGACGCCGCGCGAGGTCGCGGCGACCACGTCTGCGGCCGCGGGCACAGCGAACGCCATGGCGAGCAGAGCGAAAAGCGGCCTCACGGCACGGCCTCGATTCCCAGAGGCTCGAAAAGAAGTGCGTCGCGGCCGTCGACTTCGGTGACGCCAAGGATGCGGAAGGTGAGGCGCAAGGGCGCGCGACTCGCGAAGTCACCGAGGAACGCAGTCGGTTCGGCGAAGCGAAAGGCCACACCGGCGATCGTTCCCGACTCGAGAATCGTCTGCCCGGCAACTCCGGCGGTCGCCGCGGAGAACGACGCGACGCCGCGGAATGTCGTGGCGTCGAGAGCTCTCCTCTGGTCGGGCGTGAGCCGCTCGTTTGCGCCGATCACCTGCCGGAGGAGATAGCCCGTCGCTTCGACGGTGCCAGCATGCGCGCCGCGAAGAAACTCTCGTCCTTCCCCGGGTGCATCGATGTCTGCCCTCAGGCGCCTCAGTGTCTCGTTCGCTGGAAAGCGAACGAGGAGCGCGTCCAGCGCCGTCCGCGCCGCCCGGGTTTCTCCTGCCGCGATCTGATGGATCGCCTGACGAACCGCAGCGCCGGTTCCAGCCGAGTCGATCGACGGCGGGCCGTGCGTTGCGATATGCGCCTGATAGGCGCGGATGAGCGGAAGCGAGAACGGATTGGCGTCGAACGCCGCGGCAAACCACAGCGCCTGTTCATCTCGAGGAGCCAGCCTGGCGAACGCCGCGAGCGCCGTCGGATCATCACTCCGCTGATCGAGAACGCGGCGGTACGTCGCGCGCGCGGCCGCAACGTCGCCTCTCTTCTCCTGCAGCCCGGCGAGACGCAGCTGCGCGCGATTGAGAAGCGAGAGATACGCGGCCGCCTCTCCACGCGCCGTCGAGTAGATCTCGAATGTCTCGGACCGTTCGACGTCCCGCCGCACGGCGTCGAAGGTGGTGCTGCCCAGCGAGGTCAGGACCTCGACCAGGAGTTCTTCGGCCTCGCGATCCATGTCGATGTCGATCAGCGCCGAGGCCAGCGCATGCTGGTAGATCGCGAGATCGAGCCGGGTTTCGGTGGTGGGAGTCTCCGCGACGTCCTTTCGTGCGATCGAAACAGCGTTGCGGGCGGCGCTGACGCCCTTGCGCGGCCGGTCGAGGAGAGTCATCGCGGACGCGTAGATGTTCCAGGTCTTCGCGGAGTCGCTCGCGAACCGGATCGATTCTTCGAGCAGCGCGAGCGCTTGCGGGCCACGGCCGAGCTTCGCCTGCGCGAGGGCTGCGTATGCCGTCACGGTGGAATAGCCGGTGATGTCCGATTCGGACCGGGCCGCCATCCGCTCTTTATTCGCAAGTTCGAGCGCGCGCTGATATTCGTTCACGGCGGCGGTGCGGTCGTTGCGGCCGAGATAAAGGTCGCCGAGGTTCAGACGTCCGGAGAGTTGCGCGGTGAAATCCGAAGAGCTGGCGATCTGCTCGCGCATCCGCGCAATCTCGAAATCGGACGCCATGCGCTGCGCGTACGACGCTGTCGCGGTGAGGAGGACGATCGCAATCGAGACGGCACGCCTCATTGGGCGAAGTAACCTTCCCGCGCGGAGACGATCTGAACGCGGCGGCGGCGCGGCTCGATCTCGATCGAACGCCAGCCCGTTGACGTGCCGCTGCTCTGATACACGACGGTGTAGCGACTGTTGATGTCCTCGAGGATCCGTTCGACCTGACGGCCTACGTTGTCTCGCCGCGCCGGCAGGAGTGTGCCTCCGGTGGTGCGCGTGGCCCGTTCCAGGAAGGGGCTGCTGTTACCCAGGACGACCGCGGACACGATGCTTTTGGTGCCCGCGATTTTCTGCAGTGCTGCTTCGGTCGAGAGAAGGCTGTTGCGGTCGCCGCCATCCGTGATGGCCACGACGTACGTGCGTTTTCCACCTTCGGCGATCGTCGACGCGACGGCGTCGCGCAGCGCCGTGCCGCCGGAAGGACGCAGATCCCCTGCCGTGCCGGCCTGGCCGACATGATGATTGAAGACTACGAGCGACGACGTGTCGCCGGCCCGAAGCATCTTCCTCGCGTTGCTGACAGCCTTCAGTGCGGCTTCGAGCTTCCCACCGCTCATGCTGAGCGATCGATCGACCACGAAGGCGAAGTGTGCCGCGCCCCGCACCGGCTGGATCTCGCGGATGGTCTGCTCGACGGAGTTCTCGCGAATGCGCAGGTCCGATGCCTTGAGCGGCCGAGAAGCTCTGATCCGCATCGGTACTTCGACGAGATCCACGTTGAGGCTCTCGCCCGCGGTGAGGCTGGCCGTGATGACTCTCGCTGTTTCGGTCCTGCGATAGCCGTCGGAGAGAACGCGTGCTTCAATCGTCCGCGGTGTGAGCTTCGTGCCGAAGTCGTATGCGAGCCGGAACGGCGGCTTCCGAACGACACCGGCGAGCACGCCATCGACGTGAAACTCGACGCGGTCGATCGCCGCGGCGTCGGTCGTCACCTCGATGATCTGCGGGCCGACGGCCTGCGCGCCCGTCTGCGGGGCGATGAACGCAACGCTGCCGTGCACCGCGACGGCGGCGAGGAGCGCAGCTGCGAGGAGCCATGTCCGCATGTTTCGAAAAACCGGATAGCGCTGTTAACTTATTTCGCTGCAGAGGTTTGCTCTCGATAGAGGACGAGGTGTCACCGATTTTGGATTTTGGATTTTGGATTTTGGATTGGTCCAAAATTCAAAATCCAAAATCCAAAATCCAAAATGAATCTCTGCTATCCTCCCGCCTTCATGTCCCGCGCCCTTTCGTTTAGCCGCTATTACCGCTACGGCACGTAGCACGGGGCACATTCGCGCCCCGGCATCGGGAAGGGGCGCATCGATCCGGCAAATCGCAAACCTCTTCTCGCTGACGGGAAGAGGTTTTTTGTTTGTCCGGAGGATTCATGACCGATGCACGATTCGCCGTTTCTGAGGATCGCGCGCCGCGCGAGCTCACACGGCTTCGCGATGCGATCGACCACATTGACGAAGTCCTCGTCCGGCTCCTCAATCAGCGCGCGAAGTACGCGATCGAGATCGGTCAGATCAAGGGCGTGATGAAGCTTCCGATCTATTCGCCGGAGCGGGAAAAGGAAGTTCTGGCCAACGCCGAACGGTGGTCGGAAGGTCCGCTCACTCCTCCCGCCGTTCGCCGTCTCTTCGAACGAATCATCGACGAATCGCGGCGCGTCGAGCGCGAAGCGTCCTCTGAAAGGCAGGATTGATCCATGGTCATCGTGATGCAGAAGGCAGCTCCCGAAGAAAAGATCGAGCGCGTGATGGCGGAGCTGACCCGTCGCGGCTTCGACGTCCACCGTTCCACAGGCGCCGACCAGACCGTCCTCGGCGTCGTCGGCGACGTCGCTTCGATCGACTCCCGCGAATTCGAGCTGTTCGACGGAGTGCAGGAAGTCGTCCGTGTCAGCGAGCCCTACAAGCTTTCGAGCCGCACATTCCGCCCCGAGAACACGATCGTCAAAGTGAACGGCTGCGGGATCGGCGGGAAGGAAGTGGTGGTCATGGCCGGGCCGTGCACGATCGAGAACGAGCCCCAGCTGTTCGAGACCGCGCGCGCCGTGGCCCGGGCCGGGGCGAAGGTGCTTCGCGGCGGCGCCTGGAAACCGCGCACGTCACCTTATGCGTTTCAGGGCATGGGCATCGAGGGGTTGAAGCTCCTGCGCGCGGCGGGAAAGGAATTCGGCATGGCTACGGTGTCCGAGGTGATGGAGATCAGCCAGATCGAACCGGCGCTCGAGTATGTGGACATCATCCAGATCGGCGCGCGCAACATGCAGAACTTCAACCTGCTGTCGGCGGTCGGTCAGACGAGAAAGCCGGTGCTGCTCAAGCGAGGTATGTCAGCGACGATCCAGGAGTGGCTTCTCGCAGCTGAATACATCATGGCCGGCGGCAACTATCAGGTGATCCTCTGCGAACGGGGCATCAGGACGTTCGAGACGTACACGCGGAACACTCTGGACATCTCGGCGATCCCGGTCATCCAGAAACTCTCGCACCTGCCGATCATCGTCGACCCGTCTCACGCCACGGGACGGCGCGACAAAGTCATGCCGCTGGCCCGCGCCAGCGTTGCGGCCGGCGCCGACGGGCTTCTGATCGAGGTGCACGTCGATCCCGACAAGGCACTCTGCGACGGACCGCAGTCGCTGTATCCGGAGGACTTCGTCCATCTGATGGACGAGCTGAAGATCATCGTGCCGGCGGTGCGGAGGACATTGGGATAGGGAACGAGCCATCCAACCGATTTTGGATTTTGGATTTTGGATTTTGGATTGGTAAGAAAATCCAAAATCCAAAATCCAAAATGCCTTTCACTTTCCTCGCACCTCGTTCCCATACAGCCTCTGCGCGCGCTCGAAATCCTCGGCGCCGATCGACCGCATCGTGTCCCACAGCTGCTGGGCGGCGACGGAGATGTTTTCGTTGTTCTGGTCGAGGATCGGTTCCCAGACGGCGTAGCTGCTCCCGGCGAGGCGCAGCATCGACTTCGCGCCGCTGCCGATGAACCGCGGATCGACGCCGTCGAGAAGTGATCCGAGCGCCGTGGCGACGACCTGCGGCAGATGACTCGTCAATGCCATGACGCGGTCGTGTTCCATCGCATCGACGACGACCGCTTCCGCCCCGGTCGCGGCGATCAGGGCCATCACCTTCTCGTCGGTGCGGTTCACAAACCACGGCCGCTTCACGAACAGCTCCGCGTCCGCGACTTCGAGGCCGCGATGCTGCGACCCGGCGAACGGGTGGCCGGCAACGAAATTCACGTCCGCCGCAGCATCGAGCAAAGGGCCCATCACGCCGCTGACCGACGTCACTACGCTGTCTGTTCCTCCGAGCGTGGCGAGCTGAGCGCGCGCGACATCGGATGGTGTGGCCAGGACGATGATCTCGCCCTCGAGGCGCTCCTGCATGTCGTCGGCCGCGCCGGCGGCACGTGCCGCGGCCAGGGACACGTGCGGATCGACGAAGCTGACGTGCCATCCGCGGGCTCGCAGCGCCTTTCCGAGCGATCCGCCGATGAGCCCGAGGCCGGCGATGACTACGTCCACGGGGGCATTGTAGATAGAATCGCGCGCCCGATGATCGACCCCGTCGCGCTGGCGCGCCAGCTCATCGAAATCCCCTCGACGACCGACAGCGAAGCGGCAGTCGGCGAGTTTCTGGAAAGGGAGCTCACGGCGCTTGGTTATGCCTGCCGCCGCCACGCAGTCAGCGCGACGCGGTTCAACCTTTTCGCCGCAGCGGGCGGCCGGCCGCGCGTGATTCTCAATTCGCACATCGACACGGTCCCGCCGTGGTTCGCGCCTCGCGAAGACGCCGACTATCTGTATGGCCGGGGCGCCTGCGACACGAAGGGTGTCTACGCGGCGATGATCGCGGCGGGCGAACGGCTGAGGAGCCGCGGGATTCGGGACTTCGCTTTTCTTTTCGTCGTCGGCGAGGAGACCGACTCGATCGGGGCCAAGATGGCCAACACGGAGTTCGCCGGGATCGGATCCGAATTCGTCGTGGTGGGCGAGCCGACCGAATCCACCTTTGCGAGGGCATCGAAGGGTGCTTTCACCTGCACGGTCCGGTTTGAAGGCATCGCCGGTCATTCGGCGTATCCCGAGCGCGGAGATTCGGCGATCACGAAACTCGCCGCGGCAATTGCCGACATCAACGCCGCCGACTGGGGCACTCACGACGTCCTCGGCCAGGCGACGGTGAACATCGGCGTGGTGCGCGGCGGCGTGAAGCCGAACGTGATCGCCGGCGAGGCGGAGGCGGAGATGATCTTTCGTCTCGTGACCGATCCGGACGACGTGCGCAACCGGCTCGAAGCGATCATTGCCCGCCACGGAGGGCGGATCGTGAAGGGTGCCGGCAATCCCCCACAGTTCATGACGGTGCCGGAGGGCGTCGCGTCGCGCGTCGTTGCGTTCAATACCGACGTGCCTCACCTGCGAACGCTCGGGAAACCGCTCCTTTTCGGACCGGGGTCGATCCTCGATGCACATGGGGCCGAAGAACGGATCGCGAAGAAAGATCTTCTCGCGGCCGTTGGGACTTACGAAGAGATGGTTGTCTCGTTGCTGGAGGGCCGGGTTGCCTAAGTTCGATCATGAGGTCTATCTCGTCGCAGCGGTCCGCACGCCGATCGGCAAGTTCGGCGGCGGACTGGCGTCTCTGACCGCGCCGCAGCTGGGAACGGTGAGCGCGCGAGCGACGGTCGAACGATCGGGGATCGATCCGGCAGTGATCGACGAAGTGATCTTCGGCAACGCGCGTCAGGCGGGTGTCGGTCCGAACGCGGCTCGGCAGATCGCGATCCGCAGCGGACTGCGGCACGAAGTGCCGGCGTACACGGTGAATCAGGCCTGCGGATCGGGGCTCCGCTCGATCATGAATGCCGCCGACCAGATTCGTCTCGGTCAGGCCGAGGTCATCCTGGCCGGGGGGACCGAGTCGATGTCGAACACACCTTATCTGTTGACGCGGGCACGTTGGGGGATGCGCATGGGCAATGGCGAGCTCACCGACGGAATGATTCGCGATGGGTTCATGTGCCCGCTCGCCGATGAGATGATGGGCTCCACCGCGGAGACGCTCGCCGACCGTTATGAGATCTCGCGCGAGGAACAGGATCGCTTCGCCGTGCAGTCGCAGGTCAAAGCGTCGCGTGCGTACGAGGAGGACCGGTTCGCGAATGAGATCGTCCCGGTGACGGTTTCAGGGAGGAAGGGCGACGTCACGATCGATCGCGACGAGCATCCGCGATTCGATGCGTCGCTCGACAGCATGGCCAGGCTGGAGCCGGCGTTTCGGAAAGGCGGGACGGTGCACGCCGGCAACTCGTCAGGTGTTACCGATGGTGCCGCGAGCATGCTCGTGGCCAGCCTGAGCGCGTTGAGACATCACAGACTTCAGCCGATGGCGCGAGTGGTCGGATACGCGCAGGCGGGAGTCGATCCGAGGATCATGGGCATCGGTCCCGTTCCGGCGACGCAGCGTCTGCTGAAAGACGTCGGATTGACGCTCGATGAGGTCGACCTCATCGAGTTGAACGAGGCGTTTGCGGCGCAGGTGATCGCCTGCGACCGCGAGTTACACATGGATCACTCGAAACTCAACGTGCACGGCGGCGCGATCTCCCTCGGTCATCCCATCGGATGCACCGGTGCGCGGATCACCACCACGCTCCTGCACGCCATGCAGTCGCGCGACCGCAAGCTCGGGCTGGCGACGTTGTGCATCTCCGGCGGGATGGGCCTGGCGATGATCGTGGAGAAGTGCTGAGGCGATGCGCTTCACGGATTCTCACTGTCACCTGACCATGTCCGAGGCTGTGTCCGGACTGGAGCGGGCGCGCTCAGCCGGCGTCGCCGGATTCGTCGTCCCTGCCACGAAGCTGGAGGACGCGGCGCCGGCCGTTGCCGTCGCTCATCAGCATGACGATGTCTGGGCAGCGGTCGGTTTCCATCCGCATGAGGCAAAGGATTGCGATGATGCGGCGTTTGCGGAGATCGAACGCCTGGGCGAGGACGACCGTGTCGTGGCCATCGGCGAGGCTGGTCTCGACTATCACTACATGCATTCACCGCGCGACGTGCAGCGCGACGTCTTCATGCGTCATATCGCCCTGGCGAAGCGCCTCGATGTCCCGATCATCATCCACAACCGTGAATCGACCGCGGATCTCCTCGAACTTCTCGCGACGGGCGAAGCGAGAGGGATACGCGGAATCCTGCACTCGTATACCGAGGATCTGGAGACGGCGAGGAAGCTGATCGGGTGGGGACACGTGATCTCCTTTTCCGGGATCGTCACGTTCCGAAGCGCAGAAAGCCTGCGCGAGGTGGCGAAGGCGCTGCCGCACGACCGGGTCCTGATCGAGACGGATACGCCGTATCTCGCGCCGGTCCCTCATCGCGGCAAAGAGAATGAGCCGGCATTCGTCATTCGCGTCGCCGAGCTTCTGTCGAATTTGTGGGGAACGACCGTCGAGGAAGTGGCTGCTCAGACGACCGCAAATTTCGAGTCCGTGTTCTCCGTTAGACTGCCGCGATGACGCCCGATCTCTCCGTCGTGTTTCCCGTGTACAACGAGGAGGAAAACGTCCCAATCCTCCTCGGCGAGATTGCGCGGGCTCTCGACGGAAAAGGATGGACCTACGAGATCGTGGCCGTCGACGACGGATCGTCGGACCGTAGCCTGAGTGTGCTCAGAGAGAGCCGGGCGCGGTACCCGACTCTTCGAATCCTCGCGCTGGAGAAGAACAGCGGGCAGACCGCTGCGCTCGACGCCGGATGGCGCGCCGCGCGCGGCCGTTTCGTCGTGTCGCTCGATGCAGATCTCCAGAACGATCCGGCGGACATCCCCGCGATGATGCGCAAGCTCGAGGAGAGCGCATCCGACATGGTGATCGGAGTCCGTGTAAACAGGCGGGACACGTTTGCGCGCAGGATCCAGTCGAAGATCGGGAACGGCGTCCGGAACTGGATCACGGGCGACAAGATCACCGACACCGGCTGCTCGCTCAAGCTCGTCCGCCGCGAGGCAATCGACCGCGTGCACCTCTTCACCGGGATGCACCGCTTCCTCCCGACGCTGGTGCGCATGGAAGGGTACCGAGTGGTGGAGATGCCGGTGAACCACCGGCCCCGCCAATTCGGAGTCTCCAAGTACGGCGCGATGAATCGCGCGTTCCGCGGCCTGGTCGATTGTCTTGCGGTCCGCTGGATGGGGAAACGAAATCTTCGCTATCGCGCGAGGGAAGAAGGCTCGTCATGACCCTCGATCCGCGGAGCTGGGACTTCTGGGTCGCCTTCGGACTGGGCGGCCAGCTCCTCTTCGGCTCCCGCTTCATCGTGCAGTGGATCGCCTCCGAGCGTAAGAAGGCCAGCCACATCCCCATCGTGTTCTGGTACCTCTCGCTGTCCGGCGGAATCGTGACGACGGTCTACGCGGTTCATCGCCGTGACCCGGTCTTCATCATCGGACAGGGCGCAGGTCTCGTCGTCTACGTTCGAAACCTGATGCTCATCTACCGTCATCGCGACCATGCTCACGAAGGAACACGAGTCGACACTCCTGCGGATAGCCCGTGAATCGATCGACGGCCAACTGCGGGGACTCCACACGCGCATCGACATCGCTGCGTACGACCCGCCACTCCAGCGCCCCGCCGGCGCATTCGTAACCCTGAAGACGCGGGGCGGCCAGCTGCGCGGCTGCATCGGATCGATCGTTCCGGTTTCACCGCTTTGTGAAGCCGTGGCCACGAGCGCTTTGAGCGCAGCCTTTCGCGACCCCCGCTTTCATCCCCTGACAGCCACCGAGTGGCCTCATATCGGTCTGGAGATCTCGGTCATGGGGCCGATCCTTCGAGTCACGGACGTCCAGGAGATCGTCTGCGGTCTGGACGGGCTCATCGTGAGCCGCGGTCATCGCGCCGGGTTGCTGCTGCCGCAGGTGGCGACCGAGTACGGGTGGGATCGCGAGACTTTCCTCTCTCACACATGCCTCAAGGCTGGGCTCGATCCGGACTCCTGGCGCTACGAAGACGTCAGAATTGACCGGTTTCGAGCTCATGTTTTTGGTGAGTAAGAGACTGATAATTAGAGAGTTAGCAGAGTTTACATCCCACTCGCAATAACACCGGGGCCCACAGGGTTCTGACAGCCACTGATTGAGACTTTCTGATTCTCAATAACTGTGACCCGGATGAAAAAACCCAACCTCACAGAACGTCTGACGGCCCGGCTGGCCCGCGCGAACCAGAAGGCATCGCGGAACCGCCTGATCAAGCTCCTCGGCACCCGCGGAGCGGCGACGGTCATCCTGGGAACAGCGCTCTCCATCGGCGGCCTGTCCGAAAGCTTCAGCGACGTCCATTTCCTCGTCGACAAGAAACTCGACAAGGTCGAAGTCGTGAAGCGCCAGGGCGACGAGACGACGGTTGTTGCCACGCTCGGCGACGGCTTTACCGGAAACAGCGTTTTCAAGCTCTCGCGCGTTCTTCCTGACCGGTATGTCAGCCGCCAGCTCTCCCTGTTTGATGAGAGCGTATGGGTTCCGGACCTTGCCACTCTTGCAGAGATCGAGAAGGCCCCTGACGTTTTCCACAAGGAAATGTCGAGGATCAACGATTCGATCCGTCGCGAGTTTTTCGAGACGTCGTCCGAGGCAATTCGCCGCGACTACTTCGTGAAGTCGATGCCGTACGGCGATCTGATCCACCGCAAGGCCGAGAAGTACGACGTCGACCCTGCTCTCGTGGCCGCCGTCATCGAGCAGGAGTCTCGTTTCAAGAGCCGCGCTCGCTCCCATGTCGGTGCCAAAGGCCTCATGCAGCTGATGCCCCGTACGGGCCGCTGGATGGGTGCGCGCGACCTCTACGACCCCGAGCAGAACGTCGACGCCGGCGTCAAATACATCAAGTACCTCCACAGGCGCTTCGACGGAAACCTGAAGAAGACCCTGGCCGCCTACAACGCCGGTGAAGGCAACGTGAAGCGCTACGGCGGCATCCCCCCGTTCCGCGAGACGCAGACCTACGTGAAGAAGGTCATGAAGAACTACGACCGCCGTAGCAAGCAGCTCAAGCAGTTCGAGCAGGAACGCGTCGTCGGTTCAGGCCGCCTCAGCGAAGACGCCGTCGCCGCCAGGTAGGTGGAGTGCTTGGTGCTTGGTGCTTGGATCTGAGTGCTGAGTGCGCACGTCACCTGAGCTGCGAAGACAGCGAAGGGCCTCAATCGACGCGATCTTCGCATCCTGAGGTCCTTCGGCGTCTGCGCGCCTCAGGATGACGGGGGGCTATACACTCGCCGCAAGCACCAAGCACCAAGCACCAAGCACCAAGCACCAAGCACCAAGCACCCAGCACCAAGCACCCAGCACCCAGCACCCAGCACCCAGCACCCAGCACTCGAATTTGACGGCAACCTGTACTGTGCGCTAACGTTAGCCCTGAACCACGTTCTTAAAAGGACCTGGGAGGGGACAGATGGTCAGTGTGCGTAGGGTGGCTCCCGTTCTCCTTTTGTTGATGGCGCTTCCGCTGTATGCGCAGAAGCAGTCGTCTCGTCCGCCGAAGAACCTTCACAAGGTGGGCGATCACTGGACGGCGTACAACCCCCCAGACCCGGCGACGTATCCGGCCAATGCCCGGACTCACACGATCGTTGTCGGCGATACGCTGTGGGATCTCGCTCAGACGTACTACGGTAACGCCTACCTGTGGCCGCAGCTGTGGGAGTCGAACACCTGGATCACCGACGCGCACTGGATCTATCCGGGTGACGTGCTCCTGGTTGAAGGTGAGGCGTCAGGCGCCAGTGTTGCGACAGACACAACCACGACGACGTCGGAAACCGAGACGACCGCCGAGACGCAGACCGATCCGTCGACCATCGTCGCTGCCGAGATCAAGCGTGAAGCCACACCCATTCCGCTCGGCACGGAAGCCGACGTCTATTGCTATGGCTACATCGGGCATCCCGAGGAGCCGATGCCGAACTTCGTGGCAGGCTTCGAGGATGTCGAGGTCATGTATCAGCCGGGCCTCCTCAACTCACAGGAGGCGGGCGCGAGCGCAGGCGACCTCGTCTTCGTGACGGGAGGAACCTCCACCGGCCTCGTGGCCGGTGAAACCTACATGGTGATCGAGCCGGCCGAGACGGTCGTGCATCCGCGCAGCAAGGAAGTCATCGGCCGCCAGTACAACTATCAGGGACAGGTGCGCATCCTGTGCGCCGAGGAAACCACGGCGCGTGCAGTGATCACGCAGTCGTGCCGCGAGATCAAGCTTGGCACGCGTCTCAAACCGGTGCCGCAGCTGCCGATTCCGATCGCCCGAGTACCGGACATGCCCGCCTTCTGCGACGTCCCGAGCGGACGCTCCACCGGCTTTATCGTCGAATCGCAGGACTGGGAGCTCGGTCTCGGCGAAGGCAACCTCGTGCAGGTCAACCTCGGCCGCGACGATCAGGTCCAGCCCGGCGACTTCCTCGTCGTCTACCGCGACAGCCCGATTGCCGGCCAGCCGCGCCAGATCCTCGGCGAGATCGGGATTCTGACGACGGAATCGAGAACGGCCACCGGCAAGATCGTGGCGATGCGGCGCGTCATGCAGATCGGCGATTACGTCGAGCGGCGCTGAGAAAACAGAGACAAAGGGCCGGAGAGGAGCGGCGGCAGGAACACGAACCTGCCGCCGCTTCGTTTTTTTCAGTAGAATCGCCCGTCCGGGTCCATAGCTCAGCGGTTAGAGCTACCGGCTCATAACCGGCAGGTCCCAGGTTCGAATCCTGGTGGACCCACCAAGGCGAATGGCTGATTTCAAACTCAATAGCAGGTGTTGCGCGCGCGACGGAGACGATCCGGCGGGCAAAGGCGTTCCGACCATGGAACGCCTTTTTTGTTTTCAAGGAGAACGTATTTGAGCACTGACGTCGAGAAACTGTGGGAGCTCCAGAGTGTCCTGTCGCAGCTGGGCGACCGCGAAAAGCAGATGAGCCAGAAGCCGGAATCATTTGCCGCGGTCGATCGGGAGTACCAGGCGGCCGACCAGGAGATGTCGAGGCTCACCCAATCGATCGACCAGATCGCGAAGGAACGACGCCGTGTCGACGGAGAGCTGGCCGATCAGCAGGAGCTTCTGAAGAAATACCAGGGGAACCTGATGCAGGTGAAGAACCAGCAGCAGTACGCGGCGGCGTGGAAAGAAATCGACGCGACCCGCAAGCACGTCAAGGAGCTCGAGGAATCAGTGCTGAAGAGCATGGGCGAATCGGACGGCCTGCAGGCACAGCTCGATGCGCGCAAGGCCGGCCACGACGAGCTGAAGGAGCGCCACGACGCTGCCTATGCGCAGTGGCAGTCTTCGCTCGGCGACCTTCGCAAGGAAGCGGACGAGCTCCGGAAGAAGGCGGAGGGAATCGAGGCCCAGATCCCGCCGCGGCTGCGCGACGAGTTCCACAAGATCTTCCGGCAGAGAGGCGGAATCGCCGTCACGCGCGTGGTCAACGAGTCGTGCACCGGTTGCCGGACGAGAGTGCGACCCGCGCTGTATCAGCAGTTGAACCGGGGGGAGCTCGCCCGGTGCGAGGGATGCCACCGCATCCTCTATCTCGAGAAGGCTGCATCCTGAAGGTCACCGCTTTCGTCGATGGCGCGTCGCGCGGGAATCCAGGCCCGGCGGGCTATGGTGTCTACATGCGCACCGAATCTGGAGAAGTGATCGAGATCTCCGGCTTCCTCGGTAAGACGACCAACAACGTCGCCGAGTACGAAGGCCTCCTGGAGGCACTGCGCACGGCGACGGACGAGGGGGCTACCGAGCTCGAAATCGTGTCGGACTCCGAGCTGCTGGTCAAGCAGATGCTCGGCGTCTATCGGGTCAAGCATCCCAACCTGCAGCCTCTGCACGAGCAGGCCAAACAGATGGCCCGGCGGTTCCGGCGCTTCTCGATCCGCCACACGCTGCGGGCAGGGAACAAGGATGCCGACCGGCTGGCCAACGTCGCCGTCGACCGCGCCGCAGGGCGTGCGCTGGACCGTCATCGCGATGCTGCTTCCTGAAGAGATCCGCGCGAACCTGACCGCCGTGCAGCGACGGATCGTCGCTGCCTGCGACGGGTGCGACCGGCGGCCCGAAGCGATCACGCTCGTCGCCGTGACGAAGACATTTCCGGCTGAGGCGGTTGCAGCCGCCATCGCTGCGGGGGCGACAGACGTCGGCGAGAACAGGGTGCAGGAGGCTCGCCACAAGAAACCGCTCGTCGCCGCTCCGGCACGATGGCATCTCATCGGCCACCTGCAGTCGAACAAGGCGAAGGACGCCGCGCGTCTGTTCGACCTGATTCACACCATCGATTCCGCCGAGCTCGCTGACAAGGTCGGGAAGGCCGCGGCGGCGGCCGGCAGGCGCCTGGAAGTGCTGATCGAGGTCAACATCGGCCGCGAGCCGCAGAAGGCGGGTACCGATCCCGCAGATGTGTCGAAGCTGGCGGACGTGATCCGGAACATCGGCTCGCTGTCGCTGGAGGGGCTGATGACGATCCCGCCGCACGGCGAGGCCGAGGCGATGCGTCCGTATTTTCGTGAGCTGCGAAAGATGAAGGAAGACCTCGGTCTCCGGCATCTGTCGATGGGCATGACCGACGACTTCGAGGTCGCGATCGAAGAGGGAGCCACCATCATCCGCGTCGGCCGTGCCATTTTCGGAAGCAGAGGGTGACTTGGCGTTCCTCGAGCCATTTTTCCGCGTCCTTCTGATCGTCCTCGAGTTTCTCCAGTGGCTGATCCTGGCCTGGGTGATCATTTCGTGGATCCTGTTTTTCGCCAGACAGAGCTCGTTCCGGTGGCGTCACAAGCAGATCTTCGGGATTCTCGAGCAGCTGAACGACATCTTCACGCGCATGACCTACCCCTTCCTCCGGCCGTTCCGGCGGATGCTGAGGGGGGTGAATACCGCGGGGATCGACTGGTCGCCACTCCTCCTGATTCTGGCCATCGTGCTCCTGCGCGGGCTGATCGTGGCGCTCTGGGGGACTATACTTCGGGGGTGAGCTGGCCGGGAGGGTGAACATGCATCTCACAGCGCTGGATATACAGAAACAGACCTTTTCGAAGAAGTTCAAGGGATTCAACGTCGACGAGGTCCGCGCCTATCTCCATCTCATCGCTGAGGAAGTGGAGCGGCTGGTGCGCGATGTCGACCGCCTGAGCCGCGAGAACGCGATGCTCCGCGAAGATCTCGACGATCATTCTCACCGCGAGCAGATCCTCAAGGACACGCTCCTCTCTGCGCAGAAAGTATCGGAAGATGTCCGCGCGACGGCTCACAAGGACGCCGAGCTGATCGTGAAGGACGCCGAGCTCCTGTCGGAACGCCTGGTGTCGCAGGCGATGTCACGCGTGGCCGACCTCGAGAAGGCAATCCAGGATCTGAAGATCGAGCGCAAGGTGGCGCGCAACAAGCTGCAGGGGACTCTGGACCTCGTGCAGCAGCTCCTGGTGCTCGACGCCGAAGAAGAGGCGAACGAACTGCCCATCACGGCCATGTTCCGCGCCAACAACCGGAGCTGATGCTCCTCGTCCGGAACCTCTCGCAGATCGCGACGCCCGCCGGCAGGACAGGACTGCGGGGACGCGCGATGCGCGAGCTGCGTGTCGTCGAGCGCGGAGTGATCGTCATCGACGGCGAACGGTTCGTGTGGACGGGGGTCGAGTCGCAGATGCCCGAGTCGATTCGCCCGGCGATCAGTGACGACTTTGATGCGCGCGGCGCCACGGCGCTGCCCGGTTTTGTGGACTCGCACACCCACATTCCTTTCGCCGGATTCCGCGAGTCGGAGTTCAATCGCCGCCTTCAGGGAGAGACTTACGAACAGGTAGCCGCCTCCGGCGGCGGCATTGCGTCCACGGTGAGATCGACACGCGCCGCATCGGAAGAAGAGCTTGCGTCGAATGTGCTCGCTCGCGCGCGGATGATGGCGCGCTACGGCACCACCACCGTCGAGGCGAAAAGCGGGTACGGTCTCGACAAGGAGTGCGAGCTCAAACAGCTGCGGGCGATCCGGCGCGCCGCGGCGGATTCCCCGGTGCGTCTCGTGCCCACGTGTCTCGCCGCGCATGAATTTCCGCCGGAGAGCCGCGGCAGCGAGATGGCCCGCGAGGGTTGGGTCTCGACCGTCATCGGAGAGATTCTTCCGGCTGTTGCCGAAGAAAAGCTCGCCGTGTTCTGCGATGCCTTCGTCGAGCGGGGCGTCTTCACGCGAGACCAGGGAGAACGCGTGCTCCGCGCGGGCGCAGCGCTGGGCATGACGCCCCGGCTTCATGCCGATGAGTTGAGCGACACCAACGGCGCATCGCTCGCGGCGTCGGTCGGCGCGGCATCCGCGGACCACCTCATGCAGGTTTCCGACGCCGGCATCAAAGCGCTGGCGGCATCCGACACGGTCGCCAACCTCCTGCCGGGCACGAGCCTCTTCCTGATGTCCGAGCGATTCGCGCCGGCGCGCAGATTCATCGAGGCAGGCGCGATCGTGTCGCTCTCGACGGACTGCAACCCCGGCTCTTCCATGACCGAGTCGATGCAGATCGTGATGCAGCTCGCCACGCTCAGGATGCGGATGACCGTTGAGGAGTCCATCACCGCGGCCACGCTGAACGGCGCACACTCGTTACGGATGGCGCACGAGATCGGGTCGATCGAGCCCGGCAAAAGAGCGGACCTCGTCCTGATCGACGCGCCGTCGTACCTCCACCTCGTCTATCACTTCGGGGTCAACCTGGTGACGGCGGTGTTCCGGGACGGGAAGGTCGTTCCGTTAACCGTTAACCGTTAACCGTTAACGTAAAACTCCTGGATCTTCCGAAACAGGGTCGCTCCCAGTGCGCCGCGGCACTCCCATGTGCAGCCGCCGATGTGCGGCGTGACGATCAGACGCGGGTCGTCTGGAAACCCTGAGGAGGGGGGCTCGGGGTCGCATACGTCGAGCGCGAGCCCGCCCAGGTGGTTCGACTCGAGCGCCGCCAGCGCAGCCTTCTGGTCGAGGACCTCTCCGCGGGCGGCATTGATCAGGATCGATCCCTTTTTCAGAAGGCCGATCTCACGCTCACCCATCATTTGTCGCGTCTCGGCCGTAAGAGGGACATGAAGTGTGACGATCGCGGAGGTGGCGAGCAGCGCGTCGAGCGAGGGCACCCGCTGGGCGCCGTGTTCCGCGAAATCGGCTTCGGAGATGTAGGGATCGACCGCGTCGACGCTCATCCCGAAGGTGGCCGCGAGCCGCGCCACGCGGCGGCCAACCTGTCCCAGGCCAACGATGCCGAGGCGGTAGTAGCGCATCTCGTGGCGGGTGGCGCAGTCTTCGCGCGGCCAGCGTCCCGCTGTCGTCTCGCGCGTGTAAAAGGGGATGGTCCGGGTGAGGTTGAGGATGTAGCCGATGACGAGCTCGGCGACCGCATTCGCGTTCTCGCCGGGAAGGTTGAGGATGGTGATGCCTCGCTTCCGGGCGGCACGGTCGTCGATGTTGTCGATTCCGCTCGTGGCCTGAGCGATGAGCTCGAGCGATTTCGCATTCTCGATGACCCTCCTCGTGACCTTGTTGTAGGCGCGAGTGACCAGGATCGCCGCATCCCCAACGATGGCCGCCAGGTCCTCCTCGGAACGGACGGGCTGGACGCGGACGTCGAATCTCCCGTCGGCGCGAGCCATCACCGGGAGCTGCGGATCGACGTCGGCGGCGATGAGGAGTGTCTTGCGCATCAGTCCGCGCAGGATAAACTGCGATGAGCTTGTCCGCGAAACTCCGCAAGCACCACGCCGCGCTGATCGCGCTGGTCATCTTTCACTTCGCCGTCTTCTTCCCGCTCATTTTCATGGGCCGGGTGATATCGCCGAACGACATCTTCTACGCCTACGAGCCGTGGGCTTCGCATCGTCCCGCCTCCGTGCTCGGGGTGCAGAACCCGCTGATGAACGACCCGCCAACGGCATGGCTGCCGCTCATGTCGATGATGAAGAGCGGCGCGGACGGGACATTCCATTGGGACCCGTACGTCGGTTCGGGCGTTCCCGGGTTCGGGTCGAGCGGCTCGGCCGTACTCTCGCCGCTGATCCTGATCCCGGCTCTTCTCGTCCCGCTGACGTGGGTCTACACGGCGATCATTCTGGTGAAGATCAACGTCGCCTTCTGGTTCGCCTACTTCTGGCTGCGCGAAGAGCGCCTCGGCAAGATGGCCGCGGCGGTCGGCGCGATCGTCATCGCCGGCGCCGGCGCCTGGTCCGTCCGCTGGCTCTGGCAGTCCACGAACGCCACGGTGCTCTATCCCGCGATCCTCTGGGTCGTTCGACGCGCGTTCAACGGGAAGCGGACCTCGATCGCCGTCGTCTCCCTTCTGGCGCTTTCCTACGCACTCGCCGGTTTTCCGTCGACGATGTCGTACGGCGTTTACCTCGCCGTCGCGTACGCTTTGTTTCTCGCGATCCGCGAGCGGCGCCTTCCGCTGGCCCGCGGTGCTGAGCTCCTCGGCGGAGCCGTGATCGCCCTCCTCATTGCGCTGCCGTTCCTCGTTCCATTCGCCCAGTTCATCCGCCGCAGCGGGTACCTCGCGCTTCGCGCCGATCTCACTGCGCGATCGTATCCATGGTCTCACTGGCGTGCCTTCATCGACCCGCAGAGGCTGGGCAATCCTGTCTGGAAGAACTGGATCGGCGATGCGGCACTCGGTCCTCTCAACAATTTCATCGAAGCGAGCGTCTTTCTCGGAGTCATCACCATTCCGCTGGCGGTGGTGGCGTTGTTTCATCGACGGAAGCACCGATGGTTCTGGGTCGCGGCGACGCTGGCGATCCTTCTGTGTATGTTCGGATGGGCACCGCTCGCGGGTCCCGTCGGCACTCTCCCGGGATTCAAGTACACGGCCCTGGCGAGGCTCTCGATGCTTCTGCCCGTGGGCGCCGGATTTCTCGCCGCCGTGGGCGCGTCCTTCCTCGTCAGCCGTTTCCGCCAACGCCTGCGTCCTGCCGGACGCCTCGCCGGTCTCGCCGTCGCGGGCTTCGTCGCCTGGGAGCTCGGCGTGTTCGCCGGGACGTTCCACCCATATCTGCGGACTGAGGACGCGGCGGTCCCCTCGACCCGAGTCACGGAGTTTCTGCAGAGTGAGGCGCCGCCGTTCCGTTTCGCGGCATTCCTGACGTACCTCTGGCCGAACAGCGCGCAGCTGTACGGAGTGGAAGATGTGGCCAGCCATTTCGGGTCGGAGGCAACGTATCGGCGCCTCCTTCAGCGAATCGATCCGACTGCATGGAGCGGTACGTCGACCGTCATCTCGTTCAACAGTCTCAACTTCAACTTCACCGATCCGTTCGTCTCGATGCTTGGCGTTCGCTATTTTCTCGAGCACAAGCCGATCGACATCATCAAATGGACGATCTTCAAGAACACGGCACCGGCCGTCGCCGAAACCGGTTCGTGGGTCCTCTCTCCGGGTCCCGTGGCGATGCGAACGATCGCCATCGACGCCGATCCGTACTGGGCAATCGAGATTCCCGCGAACGTCGAATCAGCGGTCGGAGCCGCGCCGCGGCTCGACGTCGAACTGGTAGTGGGCGGAGCGGTGGCCTGGTCGCGAACCATCGCGGCAACGGACGTCTCGGCGATCAACAAGGTTTACGTCCCCGTGCGTCCGTATGCACGGCCCGGAGAACGCGTGCAGGTGCGCCTGTGGACGAACTCGATGAGCGTGCGGCTGCTCAAAGCCGCCGCACCGGCAGGAGAGGCGGGCTTCTACTTCGGCCGCGTATCGATCCCGCTCGTTTTCGAACGCGAGTTGCCCGAGGGGCGTGTCTTCAGGAATCTCGCAGAAGTTCCCCGGTTCCACGCCGTCCAGCGCGTCAGAAAGCTCAATGAAGACGAGTTCCTGGCGTCGAAGGATCTGGACTTCTTCGAAGAAGCCGTGATCACCGACGATCCTGTTTTGCCACCTCCGGACATCGGCGCCGGAACGGTGAAGATGCTCAGGTACGCCGCAGCAGAACAGCGCGTGACGACCGATTCTCCGGGGCGTATGTTTCTGGCAACCTCCGAGAAACTGACGCCGGAGCTTCGAGTCACGATCGACGGACGGCGAGTGCGCCCGATCGAGATCAACGCCATGTTCGCCGGCCTTGTCATTCCTGCTGGAAAACACGAAGTGCGCTTCTCGCGGCGGATCGGCCGCGGGTGGTGGCCCTTTGCCATCGCCGGAGTCGTCCTGCTTCTCGGAGTTGCGGCGGCCGAGATCACTTTCGCGTTGCGACGACGACGATCTGATACGCGAAGAGCGACAGCCACAGCCGCGTGACGATGGTCAGGACCTTCTCGCCCGCGCGGAGGAGGAAATCGGGCGTGAAGCGGCCGACGATGAGGCGGATGGGAATCGACGACCCGCGCACGGCGACGACGCGGAAGCCGGCGTTCTCGATATCGCGGCGGATCGTGCGCAGCGTGTAGAAACGAAGGTGCGTATTGTCGAGGATGCCGCGCTCGCGGTACTCGAAAATTCCGAACAGGAGCCCGAGGCGCACGGTGATGTTCGCGATGTTCGGGACCGAGACGAACAGGTAGCCGTCGTTCGCCAGTCCCTCCCGAATGAGTTTGAGCAGTGCCGGCGCGTCACGGAGATGCTCGATGACATCGGCGCAGACGACGGCGTCCACCCCTTTCGGGATCCGCTTCAGTTTCTCGAGGTCGGTGACGACTACCTGGTCAAAGCGCTCCTTGAGATCGGCGACGCAGTCGACCTGGTATTCGAATCCGACGGTGCGGCCGAAATGATCGCGCACCGCGGCACCGAGTTCGCCGCCGGCCGCTCCGAGGTCGAGAAGCCGACCGCCGCGCTTTGCGTAGCGGCGGATCAGCCCCATCAGGATGCGGTGGCTGCTTCCTTCGAAGTCCTTGAATGTATAGACGTTCGGCAATGACGTCCTACGTGATTCCGACCTCGGAATTGTCACCGACCATGAAACGGTAGGCCGCCGGCTTGCGGTGCGTTCGCCCGATCTTCACGTTCTTGCCGATCAGGCTCGCTTCGATCCGGCCGGTCACGTGAGCGATGGTCGAATTTTCGAGGACAATCGAGTTCTCGATCTCGCAGAACTCGAGCGCGCAACCGTTTCCGATGGACGTGTACGGGCCGACGTATGCATGATTCATTTTCGCGCCGCGGCCGATGATCGTGGGACCGCGGACCACGGAGTCGGTGATTTCCGCCCCTTCCTCGATGATGACCTTGCCTTCGATCTGGCTGCCGGTGATCGTGCCGCGCACGTCGCGGTCGAAGGTGTCGAGCACCGTGCGGTTCGCTTCGAGCATGTCTTCGATCTTGCCGGTGTCCTTCCACCATCCTTTGACGATGTGCGGATGAACCGTGTAGCCGTTGTCGAGGAGCCATTGGATGGCATCGGTGATTTCCAGCTCGCCGCGTCTGGAAGGCTTGATCGCTTTCGCGGCTTCGAAGATCCGCTCGTCGAACATGTAAACGCCCACGAGGGCGAGATCCGACTTCGGCTCGGCCGGTTTTTCGGTGAGCTTCATGACCTTGCCGGCGCCGTTCAGCTCCGCCACGCCGAACTGTGATGGATTCGGCACTTTCGTCAGCAGGATCTCACTGTTGCAGTCGATGCTCCGGTACTCCTCGACGAGCGGCGTGATGCCGTGCTGGAGAAGGTTGTCGCCGAGGTACATCACGAAAGGCGACTTGCCGAGGAAAGGTTCGGCGGTGAGAACGGCGTGAGCGAGTCCGCGCGGCGCGTCCTGTTCGATGTAGGTCACCTTCGCCCCGTAACGCGAACCATCGCCGATCGCCTGGCGGATCTCGCCGCCCGTTTCGGGCGAGACGATGATGGCGATCTCACTGATGCCGGCGGCGACGATCGCCTCGATGCCGTAGACGAGAACCGGCTTGTTGGCGACCGGGATGAGCTGCTTCGCGGAGGTGTAGGTGAGGGGCCGCATGCGCGTGCCTTTGCCGCCGCTGAGAATGAGGCCCTTCATCTGCGAATGTCTGTTCATAGTTTCCTGGCCGGCCGCACGGCACTAGTTCAGGGAGCCGATCGTACCGACGTTCTTGAGAGTGACGGCCACGTCGACGCTGTGGTCCGTTGTCTCGACGCCGAGGGGATAAATGAGGAAGCGCCGGTAAGCGACAGCCAGACCGTAGCACGAGCCGGTGCCGCCAAGGATATATCGCTGCTCGAGGAACTTGCCGTCCTTCGCATCGAAATTCAGCTGCACGTCGGCGCGGAGCCGGTCTTTTCTGAAACTTCCCCCGGTGTTGAACCTCACCTGGCTCGAGTCTCCCGTTCCCGTCAAAGGATCCTTGAACGTGGCGAACCAGGTCATGCTCAGATACCGGCCGGCGCGGTCCCCGCTGCCCACGAGGTTGGCGGAAAGGCTCGTCTGATCCAGCTGTTTGGAGATGTTGCCGAAGCGCGCGCTCGCGTCAACGGTGATGGACTGGTATGGGTTGACCCGCAGCGTTGCGTCGAGCGGCGTGTACTTGTGCTCGGAGAACGCGCTGGGCCGTGTCGACGTGGTGGTGAACGGCTTCGACAATGCCGCCGTCTGACGGAGTGAGAACGACATGACCTCGCGCGCCTGCCCGTCTGGTCCCGCTTCCTTCCCGATGACGCGCTGCGTCAGCGAATACTCGATCGTGTCACGCACGACCGGAAGATACGGAGAATCGACGGTGTCGAACCGGATGATCTCGCTCTGGTTCGAGGTGCCCGAGGTGTAGACGTAGCGCACGCGCGGCTCGATCACGTGCTTGAAGCGGCTGAAGCCGCCCATCGAGCGGTCGAAGATCCGCGAGATCGACGGCCCGACCACCTCGACGTTTCCCTGCGTGTAGAACCGGTCGATCGACTCCTCGCTGAAGGAGCCGCGCTGGGTGACGGGATCGCGGTCCAGGCTGGCCGAGTAGTACGTTCCCCGCGCAGAGATCTGAGGACGGATCGAAAACCACGCCGGCGTCCGCATCTGCAGCGAGAGCGTGGGAAAGACGTCGGTCCGGTAGTAGTTGACCGATCCGTTCGTTCCGGCGACCGAATTCGTCCTGAGATTGGAGGCGGAGGACTCCAGCGAGAAATAGAGCGGCGATCCGGCAATCCGCTGCGGATACATCCGCATCTGGATGCCCGGCATCTGTTCGAAGTGCTGTTTGGTGTCGAACAACAGCTCCCGCCTGTCCGCCAGGATGTTCAGCGAATATCTCGGCTTGTTCTTCGTGAGGTAGGCCGAGGAGTAGACGTTGGAGAGCGTCGTCAGAGTGGGATCGCGGTCGAAGCGCCGGAAGAAGTCGAGATCGGAAAAGTCCTGGATGTCGATCACGCCACGGAACCCGCCGGGGAGGTTGTCCTGCGCGTGCTGCCACCGATAGCGCCAGCGGAAGGATTCGTCCTCATCGGAGGTCCCGGGGGTGAGGAGCTGGGGCTCCGGGTCCTTGACGCCGAAGACGTACATGTCTCCCAGCTTGACGTTCTCCGAAGGGACGTAGCGCAGGTTGACGCCGGCGCCGTAATGACCGGCGGTGGTGATGTCCGCCGTGATCGTGGCATCGACCGAGCGGCCGAAGGGGATGAAGTAGCCCAGCTCGACGCGCGCGTCGTATTCGCTGCCGAACTGCAGCCGCGGGATCAGCAGACCCTGGGAACGTTCGCTTTTCGTCGGCCACACGAGGCGCGGGGCCCAGAGGATCGGCAGGCGCCGCGCGCGAAACGACACGTCGCGCAGATGCGCGTAGTCATCGAGGTTCACTTCGGCGCTGCCGACGTGAAACGACCAGGCGGGGCGATCGAGATCGCATGACGTGAACACGCCGTCGACGAGGCGGTACGTGTCTTCGTCCACCTTCTCGATGCGGGTTCCGGAGAAGTGAATTTCGCTCATCGTGCCCGTGGCGTTGAAAAACGTCCCGGCCTTGCTGTCGAGGTTGTAGATGGCCTGCGTCGCCGAGATCCGCGTCGGTCCCTGATCGATGATGACGTTCCCCTCGGCGGTGACGTCCTTCGTTTTCAGGTTGTAGGTGACCTTCTCAGCCCGTAATTTGATGTCCTGATACTCGATGGCCACTCCGCCCTCGAAGATGGAGTATTCGTCCTTCTCCGCCTGAACGCTGCCGCCCGGCGCGACTTTGATCTTCACTTCTTCTCCACCTTTCCGCGGCCCGGGCAGCACGTCGAAGCGCGGCGCCTGAGCAGCGAGGGGTGCGGAGATGAGGATTGAATAGAGGAAGGCCCGGGAGGCGGAACGGAGGCTCATTCGCTGGCGCGCATTGTATCCGACGCCACGCGGTCGTCGTGCCCGGTTCCAGTGACCGTCGCCCGCTCGAGACGGGCCATGTCCTGCAGCTGCATCCGCAGTTTGATGACTTCGAGCTGGTAGAGGCGAGCCATCTGGTCCGGACGGTTTCGCTGCTGTCGTTTGCGGAGAGCGATCCGGTTTGCGATGCGAACGAATTCGCGGTGTGCGCCTGCATTCTTCCAGCGCCCGCGTCCCAGCCGCAGAAGGGGATGGGCGGTCGCGCGCACGTCCGAGTCGTCGATGAAGCCCAAAGATGCCTCGTGCCGGAGCTCGGCCCGGATGTCGGGCCACTGCTTGAAGACGGCGGCGATGACGAGGAGGGGAACGAGAGCGCCGGCTCCGATGGCGATGCGGCGATCGTCGATGCCGAACCGGGCGACGAGAGAGGGCGACGCCGCGGCCGCGACCGCGCCCCCGGCAGTCAGGACATCCCAGATGATCTGCTTTCCTTTTGCGGCCACGTGAAGGAGACCCCATGTGATACCGAAGCCGGCAACCGCGCCGGCGAGCAGGCATTGAGCAAACGCGCGCAACGGCTCATCGCCGTTCACGACGATAGGCACCGCGGCGGCCGCTCCGCTGACTGCGCCGAGGAGCATCCCGTCGGCGGGCTCGCTCTCGTCGCCGGTAAGGCGTGAGTAGAGCGACGCGAGGGTCAGCACGATTCCGATGACGACCGGCTGCAGGTTCCGATCGAAGTCGGCCGTGCGGACAAGGATGCCCGCGACCGCGCCCGCGATGATGGGACCACGGGCCGGTTCCCAGAAATCGCGCTCGAGGGTGCGGAAGAAACGGACCAGGATGACCGTCCCGAGGAAAGCGACGAGAAGCACGAGGGCGAAGACGGGGTCGGTCATCGTCGAGGTCAGATGGTGTTGCCAGAGCGAATCGGATGCCTGAGGAAGTACAGCCGGCCGCGGTCGATGTCCTGGCGGATCTGCAGCGTCAGCTCGAGAGCCGAACGGAACTGCTGCTCGCGCCTCAGGAGCTGGTGAAAGTAGAGGCGGATGGTGTCGCCGTAGACATTGGAGTCGAAGTCGAGGATATGGCTCTCGATCGTGGTCGCGTAATTCTCGTAAAGAGTGGGCCTCACGCCGATGTTGGTCACGCTCTCGAAGGATCGCGAAAAGCTCTCGAAGCGGGAAGTGGTGATGTACACGCCCGAGCCGGGGAAGAGCTCGTTCGCCGGATCGACGTTGACGGTCGGGAAGCCGATCTTGCGCCCGAGCCGGCGGCCCGTCGCGACACGGCCGTCGATGAAGTAGGTGCGACCCAGCGCGAGCGCGACCGTTCGCATCGCTCCCTTCTCGATGGCGTCGCGGACGAGCGAACTCGACACCCGGATGCCGCGAATGCGGATCTCCGGGATTCCGTGCACGGCGAATCCATGCTTCCGGCCGGCCGCTTCGAGCATGGCCAGGGTTCCTTCCCGGCCCGCGCCAAAGCAGAAGTCGCGTCCGATCCGCACTTCGCTCACCCCGAGCGCCTGGACGAGGAACTCCACTATGAAGCGGTCGGCGGTCCATCGCGAGAACTCGTGCGAGAAGGGGACGACCAGCATCGCGTCGACACGCATCTCGCGCAGCAGCTCTTCCTTCTGGGAGAGTGTCAGGATCTGTTTCGGGACGCGGTCCGGCGCCACGACCGAAAGCGGATGAGGGTGAAATGTGATCACCGCGGACGGCCGGCCGACCTCGCGCGCTCGCTCGACGAGCCCGCGGACGATCTCCTGATGTCCGACGTGCATTCCGTCGAAGTTGCCGATCGTGGCCACGCAGCCGCGAGGAAGGTCGGTCTGCCGGAAAGGGTCCTGAATGACGAGCATTGCGTTGCTGAGCGGCGGGAGTGTAGCAACATGGAGGGTACGAGGGACGAGGATGAACGTTCAAAGCCGCATTTCGTTACTGGTTCTCCTTCTTTTTGGAGCGCTCGCCGCGGGCGCCGAAACGCGGCCCAGGGCGCGTGAGATCGGGCTCGCTCCGGGGATTCTGTCCCCGGGGCCGCTGAATGCGATCACCGACGTCGCGGGCGTCCGCGTCGGGCATGCGACCGTCGTGCGCGGCGAGGCCGTGCGCACCGGTGTGACTGCCGTGATCCCGCACGGGGGAAATCTCTTCCGCGAGAAAGTTCCCGGCGCGGTCTTCGTCGGCAACGGCTTCGGAAAGCTCATGGGCTCGACCCAGATCGACGAACTGGGCGAGATCGAATCGCCAATCCTCCTGACGAATACGCTCAACGTCGGCCGTGTGGCCGACGCCGCCATTGATTACATGCTCGCCCTTCCGGGGAACGAATCGGTACGTTCGATCAACATCGTCGTCGGCGAAACGAACGACGGAGGACTGAATGACATCCGAGGCAGGCACGTCGCAGCGGAGGATGTGCTGCGCGCGATCGGAGAGGCGAAAGAAGGTGCGGTCGCCGAAGGGAGCGTCGGTGCGGGGACGGGCACCATGGCCTTCGGTTTCAAGGGAGGGATCGGGACTTCGTCGCGGCGCCTGACAGAAAAACAGGGCGGATACACGGTAGGCGTTCTCGTGCAGTCGAACTTCGGAGGCGTCCTCACCATCGCCGGCGCGCCGATCGGGCGCGAGCTCGATCGGGCTCGTGGCGACGGTTCGATCATGATCGTGATCGCGACCGACGCTCCGGTCGATGCTCGCAACCTGAAGCGGATGGGAGCGCGCGCCATGATGGGCCTCGCGCGCACGGGCGCGGCGGGCACGAATGGCAGCGGCGATTACGCGATCGCATTCAGCACGGTCCGCAATGCACCGAAACTCGTGGCGAATGACGAGATGTCACCGCTTTTCCTGGCGACCATCGAAGCCACGGAGGAGGCGATTTACAACTCGCTGTTCAAGGCGACCAGCGTGACCAGCTCCATCGGAAAGGCCGAAGCGCTGCCGATACCGGAGGTCGTGCGCATTCTGCGGGAGCATGGGGTCGTCAAACCGTTAACCGTTAACCGTTAACCGAAGTGCGCTGGCGAGGATTCTGTGGTGGAGCCGCGGGCGATCCCGCCCGCCGATGGTGTTCCGCAAAAAGGCCGCGGGCGAGGTCGCCCGCGCTCCACTGATCTGCGTGCGAAACGCGAAACCCGTGCGGTCGCCATATCCGGTGGAGCGCGGGCGACCTCGCCCGCGTCCGGTCCCTCCGTCGCACCTCAGAACCCCAGCTCCGCCTGCACGCCCACGGAGTACTCGACGTGGTCTCCGGCAACCGACGCCAGTTTGCTCAGCTCGTGCGTGCGGCGCGACCCGGGACTGAGGATGTGAATCACGGTGAGACCGCGGCGGACCATCTCGTCGGACAGCATGTTGCGGTGGCAACGCCACGGAACCGCTTCGGCGCACATGTAAGCGGTCCGGCCTTCATGCGACACGAGCCGAGCCACCGCGGCCTGGAACTCCGGTGTGGCCATGTAATCGGCGTATCCACGGAACTGGTCGCTCGTCAGCGCGACATTGGGCGAGTCGGGGCGAGGCTTGCGGCGCCCGCCGAGATCTTCGAAATGCTCGTAGATCAGGCCGGCCTCGGGGAGTGATCGTTCGAGAGCTTCCCGTGAAAACCACGGGTATCGCCGCGAGCCCGGGAACCGGCGGATGTCGGCGAGGCGGGTGATCCCCTCGTGCCGGAGCAGCGAGACGAGCTCGTCCAGGCTTCTTGTGGAATGGCCGATGGTGTAGATAAGTTGCATGTTTGCAGTGAACTACTACGCCGAACACGCGCAGCAGCTCAAACACGATCTCGCCCGGGAGATTTCAGCGGACGAGCTGCGTGTGCTGCACCGCAGACGGCCTCTGCTTCACGCGGCAGTTGCCGCTGCAAACTTCGGCGCTCTGATCGCAGCCGGCATCGCGATCACCATGCTCGATCGCTGGTATCTGTGGCTGCCGTTCGCGGTCGTGGCCGGTTTCGCCATTTTCAATTGCACGGTGCTCCTCCACGAGGTCGTCCATCACACGATCCTCAGCCGGCTGGATCGCCGCGCCTACCGGATCCTCGGCCTGCTCTACGCGATCCCCAGCGGCATCTCCGCGTCCCAGTTCACCCGCTGGCATCTCGATCACCACGCCGAGCTCGGCTCGGACACGGAAGATCCGAAGCGGCATTACCTCTCCCCGAAGCTCAATGCGCGCTGGCTGAAGTTTCTGTACTTCACCCCCGCGCTGTTCCCGATTTACTTCCGCGCCGCGGCAAAGGAAACGGCGTCCTACGAGCCGGAGCTCAAGCGCCGTATCGCCCTCGAGCGTCTCGGTACCATCGCGTTTCAGCTCGGCGTCCTCGGAACCATTGCGTGGCTTGGCGGCTCGGGCCTGGCGTGGAAGCTCTACATGGTCCCGGTATTCTTCGTGTTCCCGGTCGCCTTTGCGCTGAACCGGCTCGGCCAGCACTACGACGTCGATCCCGATGATCCGGCGAAATGGGCGACCCTCGTCAAAGGGTCATGGTTCTGGGATCCGCTGTACCTTTTCTCGAACTACCACCTCGAGCATCACTACTTTCCCGGTGTCCCTTTCTACAACCTGCCGAGGCTGCAGCGTCTGCTGATGCCTTTCTACGAAAAACGCGGCATGACGCCGCGTTCTTATGGTTCGCTCGTGTGGAACTACCTGGTGCTGAACAGGAAGCCGCACACGAAGTGGGATGTCGTGGCGCCGTCCCCTACGCAAGCTCCTTCAGCGTCCGCTCCATCCGCTTGATCCCTTCCGCTGCTTCTTCCATCGAGAGGTTCAGAGGCGGACGGAAGCGCGCCGAGCGGTGGCCCGACGAGAGCACGAACACATCGTGATCCAGGAAGGCCTGAAGGGCCTTGTCGCGCACGTCGCCGGACGGAAGGTCGAACGCCGCCATCAGCGCCTTGCCGCGAACGTTCGAGACCAGGTTCGGGAACTCCTGCTGGAAACGCTCAAGCTCACCGACGAAGTACGCGCCGACCTTCGCGGCGTTCTCGACGAGCTTCTCTTCTTCGATCACCTCGAAGTACCGCTGCGACCGGACCATATCGGTGAGGTTACCGCCCCACGTCGAGTTGATTCGCGACGAGACGATGAACACGTTGTCGTCGATGTCGAAGATGCGCTCGTTCGCTGCGAATCCGCACACCTGGGTCTTCTTGCCGAAACAGAACATGTCCGGCATGACGCCGTAATGCTCGAACGCCCACATCTTGCCGGTGATGCCGACGCCTGACTGCACCTCGTCGAAGATGAGGAGCATGTCGTTCTCGTCACAGAGCTGCCGCACTGCGCGAAAGAACTCGGGGCGGAACTGGTTGTCGCCGCCCTCGCCCTGAATCGGTTCCATGATGAACGCGGCGATGTCGTCCCTGCGCTCGCTGAGAAAGCGTTTCGCCTGCTCCAGCGCTGCTTTCTCCCGCTTCTCGACGTCGGCGATGACTTCCTTGGTGAGCGGGAACGTCAGCTTCGGGTTGTCGATGCGGGGCCAGTCGAACTTCGGGAAGTATTGGGTTTTCCGCGGATCGGCGGTGTTCGTCAGGGAGAGCGTGTAGCCGCTCCGGCCGTGGAACGCCTCTCGAAGATGCATGACCTGCATCCCCTTTTCTTCCTTCATGCCCTTCCTGAGGTTCTTGCGGATCTTCCAGTCGAACGCCGTTTTGAGCGCGTTTTCGATGCCGAGGGAGCCGCCTTCGATGAAGAACATGTGCTTGTTGAAGGGCGGGGGAACGGCGACGCGGGCAAAGGTTTCCACGAATTCCGCCATGTACGTCGTGTAGATGTCGGAATTCGCCGGCTTGTTGAGGGCGACGTCGGCGATCTTTTCGCGGAACTCGGGGTTGTCGAGGCGGGGATGGTTGTAACCGATCGGGATCGAAGCGAAGTTCGTGAAGAAGTCGAGGACATTGCGGCCGCGCTTCGCGTCGAAGACCCACGATCCGCGGGACTTCTTGAGATCCATGACGATCTCGTAACCATCGGCGAGCATGTGCCGGGAGAGGACCGAGTGCACGTCGGCAGGCTGCACGTGGATCCGGCGGTTTGTGATCGAGGAAACGGGCATCTTGACTCCTGGTGAAGAGGTTGACATCCGTGTGACACGGATATCTGATTGCAGAGCGGTGATCTTATCAAAGGCAACCGCCACGCTTCAGGGAGACTCACATCACATGAAAGACATTTACATCCTCGGCGGTGCTCGCACCCCGATCGGTTCCTTCCTCGGCACACTTTCGTCACTTCCGGCGCCTAAGCTCGGGTCGGTGGCCATCCAATGCGCGCTCCAGAACGCCGGCGTGCAGGCTGATGCCATCCAGCAGGTGATCATGGGCAACGTGCTTCAGGCCGCTGTAGGGCAGGCCCCGGCCCGTCAGGCGGGGATCGGCGCGGGCATTCCGGTCAGCGCCGGCGCGATCACGGTCAACAAGGTCTGTGGCTCGGGCATGAAGGCCGTGATGTGGGCCGCGAATGACATCCGTTGCGGCGATTACGAGGTGGCGGTGGCCGGCGGCATGGAGTCGATGTCGAACGCGCCGTACGCACTGACCCAGGCGCGCAGCGGCTACCGCATGGGCAACGGCAAGATGATCGACGTGATGATCCACGACGGCCTTTGGGACCCGTACGGCGACAAGCACATGGGCAACTGCGCCGAAGCGTGCGTGGCGAAGTACAAGTTCACGCGGGAAGAGCAGGACGATTTTTCTCGCGAGTCGTACCGTCGCGCGCAGGAAGCGGTGCGCAGCGGGAAGTTCAAGAAAGAGATCGCCGTCGTCGAGGTTGCCGGCAAGAAGGGGACGTCGGTCGTCATCGACGACGAGGAGCCGTTTTCGGCGCCGCTCGACAAAATGGGCACGCTGAAGCCCGCCTTCCAGAAGGAAGGTGGCACCGTGACCGCCGCCAACGCATCGAAGATCAACGACGGTGCGGCGGCCCTGGTCGTTGCATCTGGCGAATACGTCGATCGCAACAAGCTCAAGCCGATTGCGCGAGTCGTCGCGCAGTCGAGCCACGCGCAGGAGCCGGAGTGGTTCACGACCGCGCCCGGCAAGGCGATCGAGCTCGTGCTGAACCGCGCCAAGCTCGGCGTCGCCGACATCGACCTGTGGGAAGTCAACGAGGCTTTCGCTGCGGTGGCTCTCGCGTCGATGAAGGACATCGGCATCGCTCACGACAAGCTGAACGTGAACGGCGGCGCGGTCGCCCTCGGACACCCGATCGGAGCGAGCGGCGCGCGAATTCTCGTGACGCTGATTCACGCGCTGCAGGACCGAAAGCTGAAACGCGGCATGGCCGCCATCTGCATCGGCGGCGGCGAAGCCACCGCCATGATCGTCGAGCTCGTGTAGACCGTTAGCCGTTAGCCGTTAGCCGGCAACGCGGGTCGCGGCAAGCACGTCAGGATGACGTGGGGCTACACTCGCCACGGCTAACGGCTAACGGCTAACGGCTAACGGCTAACGGTGAACGGTTAACGCCGTCCGCGAGCTCCGCGAGCGTCCGGAACTCCATCGCCGGCTGTCCGCCCGGCAGCGCCCGGTGAGAGTGGCGGTTGATCCACGCTGTCGGGATGCGAGGGCGTTCGCGGGGACGATGTCGTGGAAGTTGCTCTGCGCGGCGTGCATCCAGCGGTGATTGCCGATCTTTCTGCGCGCTTCTTCGAAATGTGCGCGGTCCGGTTTGTAGGATTTGACCTGATGTGCCGTGACGATGATGTCGAAGGCCACCGGGAAATGGCGACGGGTTCCTTCGAGAAGATCGTCGTCGACGTTCGTGTGGGCGGCGCTCTCGCTCAGGACGGAGCGGTAGCTCCGATACCCCTCGGCTTCCACCTTGCGTTCGTTCGTCGCGTAGGTCTCGATGATTCGCGACTCGTCGAGACGGACGCCGTCTTGCGCAGCGGCTTTACCGAATACGGTGCGGATCCCCTCTTCCCAGTCGATCAGCGTCCCATAACGGTCGAAAGTGATGACTTCGAATGCCGCATCCATCCGGCGATTATGGTGCCTTCGGTCGTTTCGTGAGCCAGATCACAACGTCGCGATGATTTGCGGGCGAGATTCATCTCGCTTAAGCTTGGGGCTCGGTCCCCCCTAAGACATGCACGAGGCATCTGCACGCAATCTCCGGACGGTGGAGCGCTTTCTGCTCGTTCCCCCGTTAGCGGCTCATTTCGGGACGTCGACAGTCTCAATCTGCGATATCTCCGCGCGCGGTGCGCGGTTCCGGCACGACGTTCCGCTCGAGACCGGGAGAAAGGGCGCGCTGCGCGTGCCGATGGAGGGGCGGGCGGCACCGTTGAACGTCGAGGCCGTCGTCGTCTGGACGCAACCCGACGGCGGCCGTTTCCTTTCCGGCGTTCGCACCTACGGCGCCCCCGAGGTCGTTCACGCGCTCATCTCGCAGCTTCAGATGTCGAACCGCTCGAACCGGATCGAGGAGTTGCGCGCGGCGGATCGTTTCTTCATCGCGCCGTCGCTCGATGGACGGTTCGGATCGGATGCCGTACGGATCGAAAATCTGTCAGCTCGCGGTGCGCGCATCGAGCTGCGGCAGCGTCACGACGTCGGCGTTTCACTGCCGCTTGCGTTTCGTGTGCCCGACACGACTCACGACGTCGTCGTCAGCGCCTCGGTCATGTGGACCTCGGTCAAATCGATCAACGGCACTGGCGCATCGTCCTATCGCGCCGGACTTCTGGTCGCAACGAAACCCGAGCTGATGCGCCTGTCGATCGCCCAGTTATGCGATGAAGGCAGGGCTACGCTCGACACGACCTCGCTCGCGCTGAAGCTGAAGATCATGCGCGCGCGCGCACGGCAGTTCGGCAAGCCGGGCGAGACGGGGGTCGCCTCCGAACAATACCTCCTCATCCAGGGTGTCCGCGAAGAGTTGCGCCTCAATCCGGACGAAGCGATGCACTGGTATCGGCGCGCGAGGATCGTGATCAACGACCAGGCGACCCGCAGCGTCGCTCCGATGATCGCCGATCACCCTGATGCTCTGGCCGTGTGGGAGTATCTCGACCGGTCGGTCGATCCGAGCATCGTCGGGCGCGCGTTCGGGCTCAGCTGAGTACCGGCAGCGGTGGTGGTCCTTCTGTCATCCCGAGCGTAGCGAGGGACCTGGGCGTGAAGGGGGGCGCGAAGATCCAGCTATGTGCCGCCCGCGCGCCCAGGTCCCTCGCTCACGCTCGGGATGACACGCTTTGCGATCCTCACCCTTTGATCGCGCGCACATTCCGCTGCATGCCGGCCAGCTTCGCGCGCTTCACGGGACTCTTCGAAAAGAGTTTCGAGAAATCGGCCTGCTGGAACTTCAGGAGATCGGTGACGGGCGTGCCGCGATATTCGTCCCGTGCTGTGAAGGCCGGATGCGCCTCCGCCGGCGCGCGATTCCACGGGCACACCTCCTGGCAGATGTCGCATCCGAAGGCGTTGCCGGCGAGGTGACCGCCGATGTTTGCCGGCAGATCGCCACGATGCTCGATCGTGCCGTAGCTGATGCAGTCTTCGGAGGCGACCGTACGATTCGGGAGAATGGCGCCGGTCGGACAGGCGTCGACGCACCTCGTGCAGGTCCCGCAGCGGTCGGCGACCGCCGCAGCCGCAATGTCGTTCTCGAGCGATGTGAGGAGCGTGCCGATGAAAAAGTACGAACCATGCTCGTCGTGGATCAGCATACCGTTCCGCCCGATCCAGCCAAGTCCGGCCTGCGCTGCGGCGGCACGGTCCGAGAGCGGACCGGTATCGACGTATCGCCAGGTCTTCGATCGGGGTGCGATCTGTGTGAGCCGCTCCTCGAACTTCCGCAGGATGCGATCGAGCACGTCGTGATAGTCGTCTCCCAGGGCGTACCGGGCGATGTGATTGCTGAGAGCGTCCTCGGGCGCGTGCGGACGCTCCGATGAATACGGCACGAGGATGGCGATGATCGACCGCGCCCAGGGAAACCGTTGCGACGGGTTCATGCGCACGTCCCGATTCTTTGCCAGGTAGTACATCGAGGCGTGATGACCGTTCCCGATCCACTCGTCATACAGAGGCGCATGTTCGTCGGCCAGGTTGCTCGCGCCGATGCGCAGCACTCCCTCGTCGCGCGCGATGCGCTCCAGCAGGGGCCAGACTTCGGACAGTCGCGTGATCATGGTTTCGTACGGCCGCCCTGCCGGAGGACGAAGGTCGCGATCTCCGGGCGGCAGAGGATGCGCAGCGGCGGAATCGCTCCGATGCCGCGGCTGACGTACATCAACACGTTGTTCACACGATGAAATCCAGACGCGAACCGCGTTTCGTACCGGGAAGGCACCACCACCGCGCCGAAGAAGGGAAAGCGGATCTGGCCGCCGTGTGTATGCCCGCACAGCATCAGATCCGCGCGCCGCCCCGCCATGTCCATGATCAGATCGGGATGGTGCGTGAGGACGATGCGAGGACCCCAGCGCAGCCCGGCAAACGCAGCGTCGAGATCGGGCTCGCCGCGATAGACCTCGTCGATGCCCACGAGCGGCAGTTCCGCGCTGCCACGCCGCAGGACCGCGGAGCGGTTGATGATGAACTGCACGCCACGCTCGGACATGGCCTTCCGCACGTCAGCGCCGCCCGCCCAGTAATCGTGGTTCCCGAGAACGGCGAAGATTCCGTCGCGGGCGACGAGACCGGCGACCAGAGTCTCCGCCATCAGCGGGATATGGCGATGCCAGGTCACGAAGTCGCCGCCGAGAAGAATCACATCAGGTTCGAATCGATTCGTCTGTGCGACCACTTCCTCGTAGAAATGGGGGCGGATGACGCGCGCGACGTGTGTATCCGTGAGGAAAGCGATGCGGTATCCATCGAAAGCCTCGGGCAGATCGTCGACGAACACTTCGTGCTTCGTGATCTCGATGTCGTAGACGTCGTTATGCGCCCCCAGCCTGCGCAGCCATCCGAACGGTATGTGCGCGCGTCGGATCGTGACCAGTTCCGGCGGATGGTCTCGAACTCCTTGGGGACGCTCCTCACCCTTCGCCCGGATACGGATCGTCTCGACGATCCAGTAGACGCCGACCGCCGCTGCGATCATCAGCCATCCCAGTCCGGCCTTCCCCAGCATCGTGTCCCAGTCGACACGCTCGATTGCCTCGGGCGTCACTCGATCGATGACCTCACGCCGCAGCATCCAGTCGATCCATCGATGCAGAGGCCAGAAGAGCGATGTGAGGATCAGCAGCACGATCGGAGTGATCCACATCAGCGGGGCCCACGGACTCTTCTCGTGCCGGTGGCTGCCGAAGACGAGACGATTCATCACGAAGAGAAAGATTCGCGCGTCGCCGAGGAGCGCAAAGGCGAGGAGCAGGAAGAAGAAAAACCGGAGCACGTGCGTGATGGTATCGTCTGCGGCCTCAGGAGGACCCGGGATGGTTCGCCGTACCGTCGTCATTGTTGTCGCGCTCGTCTTTGCCGCCGCTGGATTCGCGCAGGAGGCACCCGGTCTCGAAACGTATCGACTCCCGGCGAAACCCCTTCTGGATCTGGTCGACGCGCCGCTTCCGCCAACCTTCATCGAGGGTCCGGCCGGTCGCGCCATTCTCGGCGACACGCCGCCGCTGTTGACGATCGACGATCTCGCGCAGCCGGAACTCAAGCTGGCCGGCGCGCGATTCAACCCGCGCAATCGCGAGCAGACGCGCGCTCCGTACTATCGGAACCTGACGTTGCTTCGGGTCACGGACGGCGAGCAGAAGCCGATCAGCGGCCTCCCGTCTCCGCTTCGTGCGCGCAACCTGACGTGGTCGCCCGACGGAAACCGTGTCGCCTTCACCCAGACCACACCGGCGGCGGTCGAACTGTGGCTCGTCGACGTTGCTTCCGCATCGGCGGCGCGTCTCGGTTCGGTTGCGATCAACGCGGCCGTCGCCGGATCGCCAATCCAATGGGTATCCGACAACCGCGGCCTCATCGTTCGCGCCGTGCCTGCGGACGCCCGCCAGGCCCCGGAACGTGGCGCGGTCGCCACGGGACCTGTCATTCAGGAGAACCTGGGACGCCGCACGCCCGGCAGGACGTATCAGGATCTGCTGACGAATCCCGATGACGCGGCAGCGTTCGAACATCACGCGACGGCGGAGGTGGTCGAGATCGGACTCGACGGCGCGACCCGTCGTATCGGAACGAGCGCGCTGATCCTGTCGGCCCAGCCGTCACCGGATGGGTCTCACATCCTCGTGGAGACATTTCGCCGCCCGTTCTCTTACGTGGTCCCGTACTTCCGCTTTCCGCGGAGGATCGAAGTGTGGGACCGCGCTGGAAAGCTCGTGAGGCAGATCGCCGATCTTCCGCTCGCGGACGCCGTGCCCACCGACTTCGATGCCACGACTGTCGGTCCACGCGACGCCGGCTGGCGCGCCGACGCTCCGGCAACGTTGTATTGGGCGGAAGCTCTGGATGAAGGCAATGCGCGACGTGAAGCCGCCGAACGAGACCGCGTCCTGACGCTGGCCGCTCCCTTCACCGGCGAGCCCGTCGAACTGGCGAGAACGCAGCTTCGCTTCTGGGGCCTCGAATGGGGCGGCGATGATCTGGCGCTCCTGCACGAGGGTTGGTGGAAGACCCGTCGCACGCGGAGCTGGAGGCTTCGCCCGGGATCGCGCGACGCGAAGCCGGAACTTATCTTCGACCGCTCGTTTGAGGACCGCTATGGCGATCCCGGCGAGCCGCTGACGAAGAAAACGGCGCAGGGCACCCCCGTCTTGCGTCGCAGTGGTGAGACCGTTTACATGGCCGGCGAAGGAGCGTCATCCGAGGGCGATCGGCCGTTTCTGGACGCGTTCGACCTGCGGACAAGAAAAGCCAAGCGCCTGTGGCGCTCCGAAGCTCCGCATTACGAATACGTCGTCTCCATGGTGGACGACCGGACCATCGTCACGAGACGGGAGGGAGCGAGCGAGCCGCCGAACTTTTTCCGGAGCGATCTGCGCCGCCGGACCGCGCGCGCGCTGACGTCGATTCCTCATCCGTTCCCCCAGCTCGCCGGTGCGACGAAACAACTGATCCGATACAAGCGCGCGGATGGCCTGGACCTGACGGCGACGCTCTATCTTCCGCCCGGATACGACGCGGCTCGCGATGGCCGGCTTCCCGTTCTGCTATGGGCGTACCCGGAAGAGTTCAAGTCTGCGGCGGCCGCCTCGCAGGTGAGCGGCTCACCGTACAAGTTCATCCGGCCCAGCCCGATGTCGCCGCTGCCCTGGCTGGTACGCGGCTATGCGATTCTCGACGATCCGTCGATTCCGATCATCGGCGAGGCCGAGGCAGAGCCGAACGACACCTACATCGAACAGCTCGTGTCTGGCGCGCAGGCGGCCGTTGACGAGGTCGTGCGCCGAGGTGTCGGCGACCGCGATCGGATGGCCGTTGGGGGCCACTCCTACGGCGCCTTCATGACGGCGAATCTCCTTGCGCACAGCGATCTGTTCCGGGCCGGCATCGCCCGAAGCGGCGCCTACAACCGGACGCTGACCCCCTTCTCGTTCCAGGCGGAGGAGCGGACGTTCTGGGAAGCGGCCGACACGTACATGAAGATGTCGCCGTTCACGCACGCGCAGAAGATCAACGAGCCGATCCTCCTGATCCACGGCATCGACGACAACAACACGGGGACGTTCCCGATCCAGAGCGAGCGCCTCTATCAGGCACTAAAGGGCCTCGGCGGCACCGTGCGCCTCGTCATGCTGCCGTACGAGTCGCACGGCTATCGCGCGCGCGAATCGGTCCTGCACATGATGTGGGAACAGGACCGGTGGCTGGAGACGTATGTGAAGGGCGGGAAGCCGCGCTGAAGTTTATCCTGAGCGAAGCGAAGGATCTCTTCGTGCACCGCCGGCACATGACGCATGAGCAGCGTCGGTGCACCGGAGATCCTTCGCTTCGCTCAGGATGAACTGTGGATCACATCCGTTCGAGAATCGGCCCGATGAGGTTCTCGGCAATCCGGAACGACCCCAGCGTCTTCACGGTCTTCACCGCGCCGTGATCGTCCGAGCCGCCGGTGATGAACTTGCCGCGAAAGCGGGCGAGGTTCGTGTACATCTCGCGATCCTGCTCGGGCACGTCGGGATGGATTGCCTCCACTGCATCGACACCTGCATCGAGGACGCGGGAGACGAGCTGCGCGTGATCGGGATAGTGCGACGGATGAGCGACTGACGTGACGCCGCCCGCGGAGCGAATCATCGAGACCGCTTCGGAAATGCGAAAGCGCTCCTTTTCGACGTAGCCGGGCTTTCCGGTTCCGAGGAGCGAATCGAACGCCGCTGCAACGGACGGAACGTATCCGCCTTCGACCAGAGCGCGGGCAACGTGCGGACGTCCGACGGCGCCGCCCGCTGCGAGCTCCTCGACGCGGTGGGCGGTGATGTCGTAGCCGAGCGTCCGCAGACGCTCGACCATGGCCTGCCCGCGCCGTGCGCGCGCGTCGCGGAACAACCTGAGCTTCGTCTCGATCGTCTCGTCGAGCGCGTCGAACGCATAGGCGAGCACATGAACGTCGACGCCCTCGAACGCGCAGGAGAGCTCGACGGCCGGGATGAGCGTCACGCCCTGCTCGTCGGCATACGTCTTCACTTCGAAGTACGCGGCGAGGTTGTCGTGATCGCTGATCGCCACGATCTCCAGGCCGTGCTGCTTCGCCACGTCGATGACCTCGCGCGGGGAGCGCGTGCCATCGGAATGGTAGGTGTGCGTGTGAAGGTCGGCGTAGCGCACGGAGTTCAGACTGTCGGCACTTCCGTCGGCGCGAGCTCGTTGAGGACAGACTGGCAGCGGCCGCACAGGAGCCCGGGCTCCTGCACTTCTTCGCGGTACTGCCAGCAGCGGCCGCACTTTTTCCCGCGTGCCGGTTTCATTGATACGCCAACGCGACCCAGCCCTTCGATCTCCACGAAGTCGGGGATGGCATCATCGCGATCGCGGAAATCGACGTGCGAGACGATGAGAAGCTTCGCCAGATCGACGTCGAGATTTCCGGCGAGCGCCTCCGGTGAGATGTCGGTGTGCAGCTCGATGTCGGCCTCGAGCGACTGGCCGATCTGCTGCGCGGCGCGAGCACGCTCGAGCACTTTCGTCGCTGTTTCCCGGACGCGGAAGATCCTCTCCCAGGCAGCGGTGTCTTCTTCCGGCAGCATGCCGCCTTCCAGCGTCGCGAACTCCGTCAGGTGCACGGATTTTTCCTTCGCACCCGGCATCGCTTCGTAGATCTCTTCGGCCGTGAACGACAGGATCGGCGCGATCGTCGTCACCAGGCCCCGCAGAACCATGTACATCGCGGTTTGCGCGGAGCGTCGCGACGGTGAATCAGGGGCATCGCAGTAAAGCGTGTCCTTCGAAGCGTCGAGGTAGACAGCCGAGAGATCGACGGTGCAGAGCTCGACCACCCGGTGATAGACCGCGTGAAACTCGTAGTCCTCGTAGGCCTGACGGGCGCGGTCGAATGCCCGGGCGGCACGGTTGACGATCCACCGGTCCACCGGCGCCAGCTCGTCGAGCGCGACGGAGTTCGCCGGATCGAATCCGCTCAGATTGGCCAGCAGGTACCTCGCCGTATTGCGGATCTTCCGGTACGCCTCGGCGATCCGCAGGACGATCTCTTTCGAGAGCGCCATGTCATTGCGGTAGTCGATCATCGACACCCATAGCCGGAGGATGTCGGCGCCGTTCTGCTTGACCAGGTCCTGCGGCGACACGACGTTGCCGAGGGACTTCGACATCTTGCGGCCCTTCTCGTCGACGACGAAGCCGTGCGTGATCACCTGCTCGAACGGCGCCGCGCCCTCCACGCCGGTTCCGATGAGAAGCGAGGACTGGAACCACCCGCGGTGCTGATCGTGTCCTTCGAAGTACACCGCCACCGGCCAGCCGAGTTCAGGACGCCGCTTGCACACGGCGAGATGCGACGATCCGGAGTCGAACCACACGTCGAGGATGTCGAACTCCTTGCGGAACGATCGTTCGCCGCACTGGCAGGCGTAGCCTTCCGGGAGGAAGTCCGCGGCCGGCCGGTCGAACCAGGCGTCCGCTCCTTCCGCGCGGAAAAATTCGGCCACCTTGTCGAACAGTGCCGCGCTCGTGACCGGTTCATTGCATTTTTCGCAGTACAACACGGTGATCGGCACGCCCCACAGCCGCTGGCGGGAGATGACCCAGTCGGGACGGTTCTCCACCATGCCGCTCATGCGTTCCTGACCCCACGCGGGTACCCATTTCACTTTGCGCACTTCTTCGAGCGCGCGCTGGCGCAGACCGTTCCTGTCCATGCTGATGAACCACTGTTCGGTCGCGCGGAAGATGATCGGGTTCTTGCAGCGCCAGCAGTGCGGGTACTGATGTGTGATCGATTCGGAGAAGACCAGCACCCCGCGCTCGCGCATGTGCTCGACGATGAGCGGGTTCGCTTTGAAGACGTGCATGCCCGCCCAGTAAGGCACGTCGGGCGTGAACTCGCCGCGATGGTTCACCGGCGTGTAGATCTCAAGGTCGTAACGGCGCCCGGTCGCGAAGTCATCCGCGCCATGACCCGGCGCCGTGTGGACGAGCCCGGTCCCCTGATCGAGAGTGACGTAGGCGCCGGTGACCATCACGCCATCGCGCGGCAGGAAGGCGTGGCGGTAACGGAGATGCTCGAACGCGGAGCCTTTGTAGATCTTCGAGATCTTGTATTCGGCCCACCCGAATTTCTTCGTGACCGTGGCGACGAGGTCGTTCGCCAGGATGTAGTTGGCACCCTCATGCTCGACGACGGCGTAGTCGACGTCCGGATGCACGGCGATCGCCAGGTTGGCAGGAAGCGTCCACGGTGTCGTCGTCCAGATGACGGCGAACAGTGATTTCTCGACGGGAAGGCCGAGGCTCTCGACGGCTTCATCGGCCAGACGGAAGCGGACGAAGACCGAAGGCGACGGGTGGTCCTCGTACTCCACTTCCGCTTCGGCGAGCGCGCTCTGGTCATACGTGCACCAGTGCACGGGCTTGAGGCCCTTGTAGACGCTGCCCTGCTGGAAGAAATGTCCGAGCGCCTGCACGATGTCGGCCTCGTAATCGAAGGCCATCGTCATGTACGGGTTGTCCCAGTCGCCGAGCACGCCGAGCCGGACGAAGTCCTCGCGCTGGATGTCGATGTACTTCGCTGCGAACTGGCGGCACTGGCGGCGGAACTCGCCCGCGTCCAGGTCCTTCTTTTTGCCGCCGAGTTCCTTCTCGACCGCGGATTCGATGGGCAGACCATGGCAGTCCCAGCCCGGAACGTACGGCGAGTCGAATCCCATCATCGTGCGCGACTTCACGATGATGTCCTTGGTGACTTTGTTGAGCGCGTGGCCGATGTGAATCTTGCCGTTGGCGTACGGCGGCCCGTCGTGGAGGACGAATTTCGGCTTGCCCTGCGATTTCTCGCGGATTGCTTTGTAGATCCCGATCGTCTGCCAGTGCTGGAGCCACCTCGGCTCGTTCTGGGGCAGGTTCGCCTTCATGGCGAACGTCGTCTGGGGCAGGTTGAGGGTCTTCTTGTAATCGCTACTGCTCGATTCGGCCATGGTGACCGGCCAAACTAGCAGCGG
>CALMZP010000112.1 GCA_937870635.1 uncultured Acidobacteriota bacterium
TTTACCTCTGGATCGTCACGAAGAATCCGAAGCGCACCGCCGAGGACGTACTGACGGTCGAGATTCGCGACAGCGAAGGGGCGTTGCTGCAGACGCTGGCCAGGTTCAGTAATCTCGACGCCAACCCGACGTATCTCCTCCAGCGGTTCGACGTGTCCGCCCATCGCGGCAAGTCGATCCGGATCTCTTTCACCGGCACTCAGAGTCAGGGTCCGCCGACATGGTTCCTGCTCGACGACGTTGCACTGAAGATCTGGCGTTAACCCGCCTTTCCGGCGGCTTCAACGCGGCGGAACACGAGGAGCACAGAGAAATCTGTGCTCTTTGTGTTTTTGTCGTTTTCGCGACTTCTGGCCCAGAATAGAAGCGGGTCCACCATACAAATGCAGTCGTACCAGCTCTCGCTGTTCGCGATCCCCAGCGCTGTGACGGCAGCCGTGCTGCTGCTCTTCGCGCTGCTGGTCCCGGCCACACGGTTCTCCCCGATCAGTCTGGTCATGTCAGGCGCCGCATTCGTGGCGGGGGCCTGGCAGCTGGCCTGCGCGTTCATGTTCAGCGCGACCGATGCGCGCACGGCGCTCGTGTGGGCCAGGGTCGGCTGCGCCTTTCTCGCATTCTTCGCTCCGGCCGTGTACCACTTCGTTGCGACCATTCTTCCCTCCGCCGCGCATCGCAAGATCGTCGCGCGCGCGGCATGGATCATCGCCGCGCAGGCCGCGATTCTCACCTTCGCGACGGACTACGTCGTGTCGGACGTCGGCCGTTTCTGGTGGGGCTTCTATCCGCAGTTCCACGCCATCGCGCGGGTTCTCTATCCTCTGTTCCTCGCCGGGCTGCTCGCCGCCGCAGCAGTGGAGATGATGCGGTTCACCGCGAGAACGACGGCCATGGAGCGGACACGGACGCGCCTGTTCACGATCGCCGCGAGCTTCGCATTCCTCACCGTCATCGATCTTTTTGCGATGTACGGCATCGCCGTCTACCCCTTCGGCTGGTTGCTGTTGCTGACAGCTCTGGGCGTGGTGATTCATACGCTCGTGAGATACCGCATGGTGCCCGCCGCGCCGCCGCTTGCCGCAGCGGAGATCATCAGCACGATGCGCGATCTCCTGCTCGTCAGCGATCGCGACGGCAGCATCCGTTTCGCGAACAACGCCGCCTGCGCATTCCTCGGCTACCCGCAGGAGGAGCTCGTCGGCCGTCCCCTCGAAGAAGTGCTGGTTCCGGCCGGCGGCGAGACGCAGCCGCTCCAGGGCTGGGTGCGCGATCGCGAGTACATCTTTCGGACGAAAATGGGTCAGCCGATCGAGCTCACGCTGTCGCATTCTCCGATCTCGCACCAAGGGGAGGCAGCCGGTGCGGTGATCATCGGGCGCGACCTTCGCGAGCGAAAGCGCTACGAGTGGGAGGCGCGCCGCGCCGTGACACTGCTCGAATCCACTCTCGACTCGACGGCCGACGGCATTCTCGTGATCGGTGAGCACGGCAGAGTTCTGACGTGGAACCAGCGATTCGTCGAAATGTGGGGCATTCCCGCGGAGCTGATCCAGCGGCCCGAAGACCACGACCTGATCGCGCACCTAGCCGATCAGCTGCGCGACCCGGACGAGTTTCTCGAGAGCCTCGAGGAGCGCACACATCCCGAGGTGGAGAGCGTTCACGTCCTGCAGTTCAGGGACGGCCGCCGACTGGAACAGTACTCGATCGGACGCTATCTGGACAATGCTCCGCTGCGCGTCTGGAGCTTCCGCGACGTGACTGCGCGCCTTGCCGCGGAGGAAGCGCTGCGGGAGTCCGAGATCAGGTATCGGCTGCTTTTCGAACAGAACGCCGCGGGTGTGTGCCTGGCGACGTTCTCAGGCCGCATCGTCGACTGCAACGCGACGTTTGCAGACCTCGTGGGGTACGAAGTCGACGAGCTGAGAAACCGCGACCTGCGCGATGTATTCAAGCGCGCGTCCGCCGTCGATGAGCTCCGCCGCCGCCTCGAAACGACACCGACCGTGCGGGGCATCGAGATCGACATGCGCCGGCGCGGCGGCGAGCTGATCTCCGCGGTGGCGAACGTCTCCATTCTGGGCCAGGGCGAGGATGCTGTCCTGCACATGACCGCGGTCGACATCAGCGATCGCAAGCGCGCCGAGGAGCAGGTCGAGTTTCAGGCTTATCACGATGTGCTGACGCAGCTTCCGAACCGGCGCCTTTTCATGGAGCGGCTGGAGCTGGCTCTCCTCGCTGCCAGGCGCGCGCGCGCCAACGTCGGCGTTCTGTTCATCGACCTCGACCGGTTCAAGAGCATCAACGACACGCTCGGTCACAGCGTCGCCGACAGACTGCTCGTCGAGGTCGCACAGCGTCTGCGCAGCTGCGTGCGGCAGACCGATACCGTCGCGCGCCATGGCGGTGACGAGTTCACCATCATCCTGCCGGACCTCAATCAACCCGAGGACGCGGCGCAGGTCGCGGAAAAGATCCTGGAGCGCGTGGTTGAGCCTGTCGCCGCCGGCACGGCGGTGATGGCAGTGACTGCCAGCATCGGCATCGCGGTCTATCCATACGACGGCACGGACATCGACACGCTGCTCCGCAATGCCGACGATGCGATGTATCGCGCGAAAGAGGCTGGGCGGAATACGTATCAGCTCTGTACGGAGCAGATGAAGACGCGCGCCATGGAGCGCCTGTCGATGCAGTCGCGGCTGCGCAAGGCGATGTCCGATGGAGAGCTGGTCCTCGCGTATCAGCCGATCCGGTCGCTCGGGACGGACACGGTCGTGGGGGCCGAGGCCATGGTCCGGTGGAACGACCCCGAACGGGGCGTCATGGAGGCGAGCGACTTCATCACGCTCGCGGAGGAGACCCGCCTCATCGTGCCGCTGGGGGAGTGGATGCTGGTTACCGCCTGCCGGCAGATCAGGCAGTGGGCCGACGCTGGCTTGCCGGTGCGGGTGGGCGTCAATATCTCCGCGCGGCAGTTTCAGCAGCGCGATCTCTCCACGGTCGTCCGCCGCTCCATCGACGAATGCGGGATCGATCCGGCCCTGATCGAGCTCGAGATCCATGAGGCGACAGCGATGCGGGATGTGGGGCTGACCGTGGAGCTGTTCAAGCTGATCCGCGACGTCGGCGTCTCCGTCTCCATCGACGACTTCGGCAGCGCGCACTCGTCGCTCGGATCGCTGCGCGTCCTGCCGATCAACGCCGTCAAGATGGATCGCGGGCTGGTCGAGGATGTCACCACCGTCGCCGCCGATGCAGCCATCGTCGACGCCGTGATCGCCGTGAGCCAGACCCTCGGCCTCAGGGTCGCCGCGGACGGAGTGACGACGCGCGAACAGTTCGATTTTCTGAAGAGCCGCGGTTGTCAGGAGGCGCAGGGCTCCTACTTGAGCGGCCCGCTCGATGCCGAGAGCTTTTCGGAAATGATGAAGTCGTTAACCGTTAACCGTCCGCCGACTGGTGCTTAACGTTCGTGCGCGGCATGGTGGAGCGCGGGCGCCCTCGCCCGCGAAAGGCAAGCATGATCATGCTCGTGGCCGTTGGCGCGTTCTCGCTGATGGACGCGGGGATCAAGGTGCGGATGAGTTCGTGCGAGAGCGTGGCCTCGGTCTGATACCAGCTCACGGGGCGTATCATTGAACACCCGAAGGAGGACCGCATGAAGACTCTTTCCGACGTTCTCAGAACGAAGGGCACGGACGTGTTTTCGATTCGTCCTTACGACAACGTCCACGACGCCATGGAAGTCATGAACGACAAAGGCGTGGGCGCGCTACTCGTCGTGACCGATGACGGCGTAGCGGGCATTCTTTCGGAACGCGACGTTGCACGTAAGATCACGCTAAGCGACAAGGTCGCCCGCCAGACGCCGGCGGCGGAGATCATGACCGACCGCGTCACCTGCGTCGCGCCCGACATTCACATTCACGAAGCGATGCAGCTCATGACCGAATTGCGGGTTAGGCATCTTCCGGTGGTCAGCGGGAAGAAGGTCCTGGGCGTCGTCTCGATCGGCGATCTCGTGAAAGCCATCATCGACGATCAGCAGTTCACCATTGAACAGCTGCAGAAATACATCAGTTCGTAGCAGCGGAATAGGACGGACCGTCCGTCGATTCTGAAGAGGAGATGAATACACTGCCAGTTTCACGGTCTGTCGCCGTGCTCCTTACCGCCGCCATTCTTACCGCCTGCGGCGCGAGTGACCTCGCTCCGAATGCCGCCCGCGGAGACAGGCCGACGGTCATCACCGCCCAGGCAGTTCACGCCCGGCTGCAGTCGAAGGACAAGCCGCTCATCGTCGATGTTCGCGAGCCTTCCGAATTTCAGGAAGGGCACATCAAGGGAGCGAAGCTGGTGCCGTTGGGCTCGGTTGAACAGGGTGTCGCCGGCATCCCCAAAGATCGCGAGATCGTGCTCGTCTGCCGCAGCGGGCGGCGAAGCGGGAAAGCGCGGGAGCTTCTGGCCGGGCGCGGCTACACCAGACTCCAGAACATGGAGGGTGGAATGCTCGCTTGGGAAAAGAACGGCTACCCCGTCGTGAAACCGTAGGACGGTCAGTTCACGCGCGTGGCGCTGACCACGAAGCGGTCCGGCGACGGACCGATGTATCGGAACGGGAAGCAGGTCACGAGCGTGATCTCTTCTTTTCCCTTCGACCGCAGGACGTTCGTATCTTCGGGCGATACGACCATCACCGACTCGACCTTGTACTCATAGGTCTCCGGCGGCACGCGCACGCGGATCCGGTCACTCACCTGAATGTCGCGCAGCGGTCGAAAGAACGTGTCGCGATGTCCGGCGAGCACCACGTTGCCGATCTGCCCCGGGCGTGCCGACTGGGGCACGAGTCCCACGGCGCGGGAAAGAGTCTGTTCGTCCGAGCCGATCTTGACGATCGCCGAGACGCCGATGCGCGGGATCTCGATTCGTCCCAGGGCCGCCGGGTCGGCGACGACGGGCAAGTGGGTCAACTCCTTGAGCACGGGGATGGCGTTCACGTCGAAGGTGAAGCGCGTGGCGGTCTCAAAGGTGCGGATGCCGCGTTCGCCGACCATGACCTGCATGTTGCCCCCGGACAAAATGTATTCGGCGCTCATCAGCAATTCCTGGATGGTGCTGCTCATGCCGCGTTTGAGGAAGACCGGTTTGCGTGCCTTGCCCAGGGCCTTGAGCAACGAGTAATTTTGCGTGTTGCGGGCGCCGACCTGCAAAATGTCGGCATATTCGCAGACGAGATCGATTTCGTCGCTGTCCATCACTTCGGTGATGATCGGCAGACCGGTCTGCTCGCGCGCTTCCGCCAAGTATTTTAACGCTTCTTCGCCCATTCCCTGGAAGCTGTAGGGGCTGCTGCGCGGTTTGAAAGCGCCGCCGCGCAACACGGTGCCATCGGCTTCTTTCATGGCGTGGGCGGTTTAGAGGATCATCTCGCGGCTCTCGACGCTACATGGCCCGGCCATGACGACGATCTTGTTGCCGCCAATCTCGACACCTTGGGTAGTGATCACGGTGTCCTGGTGGCTGAAGTCGCGGCTGGCGACCTTGAAGGGCTGCATGACGCGCATGGTCTTTTCCA
>CALMZP010000113.1 GCA_937870635.1 uncultured Acidobacteriota bacterium
ACAAGGCCAGCAGCATCCGTGTCGCCGAGGCCGCCAAAGTGATCGAAAACACGCAGCGCGATGTGAATATCGCGCTGATCAATGAGCTCGCGTTGATCTTCGAGCGTCTCGGCATCAACACCGAAGACGTGCTCAAGGCGGCCGGCACCAAATGGAACTTCCTGCCGTTCCGTCCCGGCTTGGTCGGCGGCCATTGCATCGGCGTCGACCCCTACTATCTGACGCATAAGGCGCAGGAGATCGGCTACTTCATGGCGTGGTCGTTCGCCTATGGCTTTGAAATGAAACGATGGTCTCGCGGCGTCCTGACGGACGACTATCGCGTGCTGCTCGGTGTGCCGGTCGGCAGTGAGGTCGACGCGCTGCAGTTCGTAAAGATAGCCCCCGGCGCGAAAGAGTTCTCCCTGAACGGCGTCGCGTGGATCCCGGAGTCTGTGCCGGAGTTCGTGCAAGACTGCAAGCGCGAGCGGCGGGGACGCTGATCCAGCTCACGCTGCGCCGGGTGGTTCAACTATCCGATCGTCACGGCAACAGCCCACTTACGACAGGTACGGCGGGACCGAGGTATTGAAAACATGACGCTACCAGCGCACTATCGCCGGGTGGCGATCTGGGGATGGCTCGCGATGCTTGTGGCCGGCGCGGCCGTGTTCGCTGCGTGCGGGAGTCCGGACGACGGTGAGGACGCGTTCACGTTCGATCCGCAACCCTACATCACGTGGGAGAGCGGCACGCCCATCGCCGCCAACCCCGAGACGTGTGGGCTCTACCCCGCCGATCAGGTGGAGGTTGCCGTCGAAGGTGATCGTGCCGGCCAGTTTGCGGCGTGGGCCGAACGCGTCGGGTTTCGCATCGCCGATCGGCGTGACGCCCCCATCGGCAACTTGACTGGCTTCTCACTCATCGTCCCCGTCGGGTCCGTCCCTGACGCGATTCTCACGATCTCCGAACAACCGGGCGTTATCGACGCGGCACCGAATTACCTTGTATTCATCGGGCCGGAGCCCACACCTGATCCCGCTCTGGGGTGCGAGGCCGGTTCATAGTGTTACACGATGGGAGGGGAGCATGGCGAGACTCGGATTCTTCGTGACGATCCAGAGGTAAACGCTGAGTTCCGCACGGCTGATGCCCGCGGGCACCGTCACCGTCTCGGAGGTGAGATGGAAGGTGGCCGCGGGACCGCCGATCGCAGCATGTCTGCTTCCGCTGCGCGCGTGGAAGCCATAGAGGTTATACACATCGCCGATGCCGCCGATGGGGTCGCCCAATCCGCCGCCCGTGCACCCTGCGGGATTGACAACGGTGCAGACGTCGGACGCCCAGAACAGGTCGCCGTATTCGAAGCTGGGGTCGCCGAGCAGCTGAGAATCACCCTCGTCGCTAAGATCGAGCGATCCCACCATCGAGAAGAGCAGACGGTTCGGGGAGCCCCCCAACGCGCCCAGAGCATCCACCGTGGCCTGCGAAAGAAGAGCCTGCGAGATCGCGCGAGGCGAAGCTTCCGGGTACTTCTCGAGCCACAGAGCCGCCACGCCCGCTGCGAAAGGGGCGGCGGAAGATGTGCCGCTGGCGACAGCGGTCGCGGTCGCGCTGCCGAGCCAGGCCGAGAGAATGCTCTCGCCCGGGGCGAAGATGTCGATGCAGCCGCCGTAGTTGGAGAACGACGCGCGCTGGTCGTCGGTTGTCGAGGCGCCCACGGTGAGCGCGCCGGGGACTCGCGCCGGTGAAGTTCTGCATGCGTCCTGATTGCTGTTACCCGCGGCGACGACCACGGTCAGACCCGAGGCAACGAGGTTGTCGACTTCCGCGTCGAGCGCCGAAGAGGCTTCGCCGCCGAGGCTCATGTTGACCACGGCCGGCCGCGGATTCTGCGTGTGGTCGGCGAGAATCCAGTCGAGACCGGCGAGCAACGTGGAGATGCTGCCCGATCCATCACAATCGAGAACGCGCACGGGGACGAGAGTGGTGGAGTTGGCGACGCCGAACTTCGTGCCGCCGACGACGCCCGCAACGTGCGTCCCGTGACCGTTGCAGTCCGCGGTGGCTCCATCCGCGAAAGCACTGAAACCCCTTGCGACGCGGCCGGCAAAATCGGCGTGGTCCGCGTGGATTCCTGTATCAACGATGTAGGCCGTGACTCCGGCTCCGCTGCCGCTCCGCGAGTAACTGCCGTCCAGAGGAAGAGAACGCTGATCGATGCGATCGAGTCCCCACGTCACCGCCGCGGCTGAAACGTTCGAATCCTCTTCGATGTACTGCACGCGTGAATCGCGCGCGAGGGCCAGTGCATCAGCGTCGCTCACATTGACGGCCAGACCTTTGACACCCCGCTGGTAGGTATGGAGGACGCGCGCGTCCTTGAGATTCCGAACGCTGTTCGCAACCGCTGCGGGATCGGCGTTCTGCGCGAGCACCACGATGTACTGACCGGGAATGCGCCGCGCGGTGCGCCGCACATTTCCTTCGCCACCGATGGCGGTCGACGCCACCAGGGCAAAACCAGCAACGAACAACGCCGTTCTTCTCATTGTGACGCGGAATAGTACGCTCGCCGTTTGTGCAACACAACGCCGGAAAATGTATACAACCGCCCCAAATGCGGTAATGGACGGCTTTTATATACCGGCAGATATACAATGGCTATATCCAACCGGTCATAATGGCTATACCAAAGGTTAGATTTCTCTCTATGTGTAATGACCCATAATCGGTATACGCCACGTGAGCTGATTACATTTCGGATGCATGCGTGTAAACATTCGTCGTTTCAAAGTCCACATTGACGGATACAATCGGCGGAACTAACATGATCGGGCACCGCGTAATGAAAGCGAAAGGCCACTGGGTCGCCCTATTCCTGGCTCTCCCGCTGTGGGCCGGCAGCGCGTCAGGCATCGATCACGCGCTCTCCCTCGATCAGAACGTCGTCCGGACCTGGACTGTCGACCATGGTCTGCCGCAGGGAACCGTCTACGCCCTCACCCAGAGCGCGGACGGCTACATCTGGGCTGCCACGCAGGAAGGTTTCGTCCGGTTCGACGGCACCGACTTCGTCACGTACGACAAAGCATCGGTCCCGCAGATCCGTAACAACATGACACTCGCGCTCCTCGCCGCGCGCGACGGAAGCCTCTATGCCGCCACCAACGGCGGCGGACTGGTGCACGTCGACGGACGGCGCGTCCGCTCCTATGGCGTGAACGACGGTCTGCCGAGCGATGCCGCCACCTCTCTTTATGAATCGGGCGGCGGCACCATCTGGATCGGAACTCAGAAAGGCCTCGCCCGCCGTCAGAGCGACGGCCGCATCGTGACGTTCGCCACTCACGACGGCAGCGCTCCACTCTTCATCACCACGATGACCGAGGACTGGTCCGGTCAGCTGTGGATCGGGACCATGCAGGGCGTCGCCACATTGAAAAACGGGCGTCTCACACGTCACGACGCCGGCGGATTCCCCGACGCGCACATCCTCTCGATCCGCGTCACGCGCGACGGAAGCATCTGGATCGGCACCCGCGGCGCCGGGCTGGTCCGCTATCGTTCCGGCCAGTTCCGCACTTACACCGCCGCTGACGGTCTCCCCTCTTCCAACGTCAGCGCCATTTTCGAAGACAGCCGCGGCACGTTGTGGATCGGCACGCTCGACAACGGCGTGGGCCGCTTCCGTGATGAGAAGTTCGACTTCTCGGCCGATTCGACCGGAATCGGTCAAAAGGCAGTCACCTCCTTCATCGAGGATCGTGAAGGAAACATCTGGGTCGGCTCTGCAAACGGCCTCACCCGGATCGCCGAAGGGCGCGTGATTCCGTTCACGATGGCGCATGGTCTGTTCGCCGAGAAAATCCGGACGGTCACCGAAGACGCCACCGGAACTCTGTGGATCGGCTCCGGCAAAGGGCTCCAGACCCTCGGTGGCAAACACCTCGGCAAAGGCAAGGGCCTTCCGAGTGACCAGATCACCTCGACCTGGAGCGGACGCGATGGCAGCCTGTGGGTCGGCACCTTCGACGGCGGCGTGACCCGCGTATTCGAAGAACGGACCACCACGTGGGACGCCACCAATGGTCTCAACAGCAACATGGTCCTCTCGCTGTTCGAGGACCGCGGCGGTGCGATGTGGGTCGGAACTGCGAAAGGCCTGCAGAAGATCGTCAACGGCGCTCTCGCTCGCGATGTCATCAAGCTCTCCGGCGAAGCAGTCGGCGTCATCTACGAAGACCGCAACGGCGCACTGTGGGCCGGGACGCAGGATGGAGGCCTCAACCGCATCGCGGGCGGCACCGTCACTTCGTTCACGAAGGCGCACGGCGGCCTGGCGAGCGATCTCATCCTCGCACTTCATCAGGATTCGGCCGGCGCCCTGTGGGTCGGCACGTCGGGCGGGGGGTTGAGCCGCTACAAGGCCGGACGCTGGACGACCATCACCACGCGTGAAGGCCTTTTCGACGACAGTGTCTTCGCCATTCTGGAAGACGGCAACGGCTTCCTGTGGATGAGCAGCAACAAAGGGATCTCCCGGGTTTCGCGGCAGCAGCTCGATGACTTCGCCGAGGGACTCCTGCCGAAGGTCACGAGTGTCGCCTATGGGAAAGCGGATGGCATGCAGAGCCGTGAGTGCAACGGCGGCACGCAGCCCGTCGCATGGAAAGCGGCCGATGGAAAGCTCTGGTTCGCCACGGTCAAGGGTCTTGCCATGATCGACCCGGCCCGGGCCCGCGCCGCGGCTGCCCCGCCAGTCATCATTCAGGACATCTTCGGCGACCGCAAGCGCCTGGATCCCTCTGGTCCGCTCACACTCGCCGCCGGAACGAAGAGCCTCGAGTTCCGATACACCGGCATGAATCTGAGTACGCCGGAAAAACTCCACTATCAATACAGGCTGGAAGGGTTCGACCGGGACTGGATCGACGCAGGCAAGCGCCGCATCGCTTCGTACACGAATCTTCCGCCAGGCTCGTACCGCTTTCAGGTGCGCGCCGCCATCGACGACGGTCCGTGGAGCACCGGCTCCACTTCCTTCAGCCAGAGCCCCTTCTTCTATCAGACCCCCTGGTTCCTCACCGCTTCGGCGGTGGTGATCGTCGGCTCCATCGCCGGCGCCCATCGTGCGCGGGTGAAGCTGGTCCGCGCGTCCGCGGAGCGCTTCAAGCAGCTCTTCGACCGCAATCCGGCTGGTGAGTATCGCGCCAACGCCGCCGGCGGAATTCTCGACTGCAACGATGCCTGCGCAAGGATGCTCGGATTCGCGTCGCGTTCAGAGCTCATGGCTCATGGAATCGCGGATCTGTATTCGTCCGACACGGAATGGCAGACGATGGTCGCGCGTCTGCGCGAGCAGGGATCGCTGGCGAGCTTCGAGACGGCACTGCGCCGGACCGACGGCACCGAGATCTGGGTGCTGATGAACGCCAGCTCCATGAGCGATGGCAAAGGTCATCCGATCGTCGCGGCAACTCTCGTTGACATCACCGACCGCAAGCGCGCCGAGGAAGAGGTCCGTTACAAGGCGCATCACGATGTGCTGACGGGGCTTCCGAACCGCGCCCTGTTCAAGGACCGGCTCACCATCGCGCTCAATTACGCGCATCGTCACGGGAACCAGCTGGCGGTCCTCTGCCTCGATCTCGATCGCTTCAACGTGGTCAACGAGGCGTTCGGACGCGACGGTGGGGATCGCCTCCTGCAGCAGGTGGCCGATCGCCTGAAAGACTGCATGCGCGAAGAAGACTCGGTTGCACGCGTCGGCGATGACGAGTTCACGATGCTCATCATGAAGCCCGCCAACGTCAGTGACGTCACTGCCGTGGCGCGGAAGATCCTCCAGACCATCGCCCAGCCGATGTCGGTCGATGAGCACGAATTCAACATGACCACCAGCATCGGTATCGCCTTCTATCCCCAGGACGGCGGCGACGCCGAATCGCTTCTGAAGAACGCCGACAGCGCTCTCTACCAGGCCAAGGAAGCGGGCCGCAACAGCTTCCAGCTCTGCTCACCGTTCCTTGCCCGCAAGGCCGCCGAACGCCTCTCGCTCGAGAATGCTCTTCATCAGGCGCTCGAGCGGCATGAGTTCGTCCTTCACTACCAGCCGCAGCTCGATCTCCGCACGCAGGCCGTCACCGGTATGGAAGCGCTCATCCGCTGGGATCGCGGCGGCAAGAACATGCTCCGCCCGGCGGAGTTCATCGGTGTTGCCGAAGATACGCGGCTGATCCTTCCGATCGGCGAATGGGCCATCGAGGAAGCGTGCCGCCAGGGACAGGCATGGAACAACGAGGGCACGGCCATGAGAATCGCCGTGAACGTCTCCGCACGCCAGTTCCAGCAGCCCAACGTCGTCTCCATGATCCGCGACGCGGTGGAACGCTCCGGGTTTGATCCACAGTTCCTCGAGATCGAGATCACCGAGAGCACGGCGATGCAGGACCCCGACCTCACCGCCGAGATCCTCCTCGACCTCAAGAACCTCGGCATGAGCATCGCCATCGACGATTTCGGCGTCGGCCACTCGTCGCTCAATTATCTCAAGCGGTTCCCGATCGACACCCTGAAGATCGACCAGTCGTTCGTCCAGGACATCACCCGCGGCGGAAGCGACGGCGCAATCGTCTCGGCAGTGATCGCGATGGGCAAAGCACTGAACATCCGCGTCGTTGCCGAAGGCGTCGAAACGACCGAACAGCTCAAGTTCCTCAGGGACCACGGCTGCTACGAGTTCCAGGGATATCTCTTCAGCCGGCCGATGGCGGCAAATGCGCTCACGGAAATGATCCAGACCGCGTCGCCCGGCGCGTACACCCACCGTTACGCGCGCACGATCCAGGCCGTTCCGTCCACGGACCACTGAAGCGGACCCTGGACCTTGAGTGACGATTGCCGCGTCACGTCATCCCGAGCCGGCGAAGCGCGACGAAGGACCTCAAGTTACGCAACTCGAGGCCCTTCGCCGTCTTCGCGGCTCAGAGGCTGTGAAAAAAAATCCAGAGTGGCCCGCGCTGGATTTTTTCACAGCCTCTCAGGGTGACGTGGCCACGAATCCCGTCCCGATCCAGGGGCCAGTGTCCAGTGTCCAAGGTCCAAGGTCCAGTGTCCAAGGTCGAGTGTCCAGCCAGGCGTTACTCTACCCGCATGATCGTGACCCGCACCGATCCCGCCGCTTTCACCGCCGAGTTCGAGAGCGAAGAGGAACTCCGGGAGGAGCAGCGATCCAATCTGTCGATGGGCGGCCTCCGCCTCCCTACCAGCGAGACCGTTGCCGCGAATACGCGGCTTACACTGACGCTGCGAGGCCCGTGGGGATCCGAATCAACGGTGAACGCGGCCGTCGTCGCGCAACTGCCCGGTGCTCTGGCCCTCATGGTCGAGGGCGATACCGCTCCGATCGTCGATCAACTGCTGATGCGGCCTGAGGAGCCGCCGGCCGACGAGGAGCGAAGAACGTCGTGGGACAGCGTACGGGCGCGAACACAGATGGAAAAGCTTCTGCTCGCAGCGAAAGCCGATCGCGCCGAGCGCGCCGTTCTCATTCAGGACAACGATCCGCGCGTCCTTCTGTCGGTCCTCAGAAATCCGCGGCTGACGATCGACGAAGTGGTGAGGATCGCGAAGTCGTCGTTTCTCAACTTCCAGGTCGCTGACGTGATCATGAAGACCGGCCAGTGGATGAGCAGTCTGGACGTGAGGCTCGCGCTCCTTCACAACCCGAAGACGCCGCAGGCGTTCGGCCTCCGCATCCTCCCGACTCTCCCCGACTCGGAAGTGCGCGCGATCGCCCGCGGCGGAACGAACATGGCGCTCAAGCAGGCGGCGATCCGCCGCCTGCAGGGTAAGCCGTCATGAACGGCTCTTACGATGAGAGCTCGACGACGGGTCCGGTAATGCTGATTCCGAAACCAGGCCGGCGATCTGGCCGTTCACGCCGTCGGAGCTTTATCCGTTGAGCGACGGAAGAATGGCGAGGGTCGAACCTTGTTGCGCGCGGACTCGTCGGAGCCGATCGATTCGACGCGGATCACGAGGGTAACGCGGTCGCGCACACACGTTCCGAGGACGACATCTTCGGGAAAGATTGCCAGTTCCCCCATCAGCGCATATCCACCGGCACGAACGAACTGCAGCGCCGCTTCGGGCGCACTGCCAGCCTCGACATAGTCGGTCCGGCGGTCGGTCTTCATCGTCGCCTCGGTATCCCGGCGGTCGATGACGGTGCGTTTGATCTGATAGACCATCGACAACAATTACAGTCGCGGATGAACCGATGCAGCAGCGGTGCCACGGCTCGGTTCGCCAGTCCACGCCTCGTAGAACGACCCACCGTCCCCGTCGCAGGATCTTCAGGCCCCGACCGCGTGTGCCAGCTCCCGGATCAACGCGCCACCGTCACCGCGCCACGCGCTGCCATGCATGCAGGCGAGAGTCTCCGGCTCGAACGCGGCCAGCTTCGCGAAGAGAGGACCGGCATTCTTCGAGTGGGAATAGTAGTCCATAGCCTGGCGGAACGATTCGCTCGGGCCGACGATGTCCGACGTCGTCAGCGCCGTGTCACCGCGGCCCGGCTGGGTGAAAAGATCACCGCAGAAGAGCGTACGCGTCGACTCGTCGGCGAGGTATCCGGTCTCCCACCCGTGCGGCAAATGGGGCGTGTCGAACCACCGCAGCGTGCGGCGGCCGGTGGAAAGCGTCTCGCCGTCAGCGAGACCGCGTGGCTCGCGGATGGCGGCGTCGGTGACCGACACGATCGCTGCTGTCGTGCTGCACAGCGCCTGGGCAGCGGGAGCGAGGGCCAGCCAGTCATTGAGAGATCCGCACTCGTCCGCCTCGAAATGGGAGAAGGCGATCCAGCGGAGCCGCTCCGGCGGAAGGATCCGCCCGACGGCCTCGCTCACGAGCGGGAACATGAGGCGGGGACCCGTATGAAAGAGAAGCGGATCGGCGTCGTCCACCAGGTACTGGTTGAACGAGAACGCCCCTCCCGGGATCTCCACGGGAGTGTTGATCCGATAGATCCCCTGGGCGATTTCTTCGATGTTGGTGCCGGTATGTGCGTTGGTGATCATGCGTCCCTCCCATCAGTAAACATAGATGTTCATCGAATCTAGGCTCGCCGGACCACGCGGTCAAGGGCCATTTCTGTAAACATGGATGTTTACCGAATGTAGTACCATGCGCATGGATGAAACGCCGGCGCAGCTACACGAAGGTTCAGAGGGCGGCCGCCGAGGATGCGACGCGCCAGCGGATCGTCTCGGCAATCATGGCTCTGCATGGAGAGGTGGGACCGGCCCGAACGACAGTGAGCGCAGTCGCCGAGCGCGCAGGCGTGGAGCGGCTCACGGTCTACCGCCATTTTCCCGACGAGCCCTCGATGCTCCTCGCCTGTTGCGCGCACTGGAGCGCGCTCCATCCCATGCCCCACCTGCCCGTCCGCGGCGACGAGCCCCTGTCGGTGTGCCGCCGAACGATCCTCCAGCTCTACACCTGGTACCGGGCGAACGAGGCGATTCTCACGAACATCACCGCCGATGCTCGACGCATCCCGCTGCTGGCGACGCTCATGGCCCCGCTCGATTCCCAGCTGGGCCGTCTCGCGGCGGAGCTCAACGGCATGTGGAAGCGGCGCAGTGCGCAGCGCGCCGCCACGATCCGCCACGCGCTCGAGTTCTCCACCTGGCGCTCCCTGACCCGCATCGCACCAACCGACCGCCGTGCCGCCGCGCTGGCAGCGAGCTGGCTCACTCCCGTTAACCGTTAACCGCGAAGAGCGTAATCGAGGTCACGTCATCCTGAGGCGCGAAAACGCCGGCGGATCCCAGGTTACGCATTCTGAGACCCTTCGCCGTCTTCGCGGCTCAGAGGCTGTGAAGAAATCCAGAGGGCATTGAGCAGGTTCAAGGTTGGGAATGGTCTCGAACGCGAAGTCCGTGATGCGTTTCTCGCCCGTCCCCATCTCGTCGATCATGCTGAAGGGTTCGTGCGCATGGACGTCGTGTCGCCGACCAGCGACGACGCCGAGGTCTGGCTGCTGACCTACTGGAAAGATGAAGAGAGCTACCGCCGCTGGCATCACAGCCACCTCTATCGGGAATCGCACGGCGGCATTCCGGCCGGCCTGAAGCTCATCCCACAGGCAACCGAGATCCGCACATTTCGCTACATCACAGACTGAACGCGTGTGCTTCGCGCGTCGCCGCGAGAGCTGTGCTGGCTTGAACTGGTAAAGCGGTTGCAGAAGGAGGCGTAGAGGTAGTTCGTTGTTGCGCTTCAGCCCGAGGTCCCCGAATGCCCTTTGCGCGCCGAGATTTCCGACGACGGCAAGCGCGCGCATACCGTTTCCTTCAGTCGTCCGTACTTCGATGCCGGCGGACTCGCCCGCTATCCAATCTGGGAGCAGCGGTTCGTCGAATGGATGAAGGCGGAGAATCGAAAGTTCGAGGTCAACCGACGACGACATGGAAAGCGGCATCCCGCTCGCCGGCTACAGGCTTCTCCTCATCGTCGGCCATTCCGAGTACTGGTCGCTCAAGGCGCGCCGTCATCTCGAAGCCTTCAGCAGAAGCGGCGGTCACCTCGGCTACGCGACGATCGGCATGTACGTCAGTCCTCAGGGAGGAGCGGTCTTCAACGGGGCTGCGCGCGACTGGACGTTCGGCCTGACCGGCGATCCCATCGTGCTGGCAGCTCGTGCGATTCTCATGGGAATCGCCCGGCAGATTAGAGCTCGACGTTTCGGGCGAAAAGAGCACGGCGCCCAATCCGACGGCGGGTCAGAAGATGAACGCGGTGACGCTGGAGTTCGCCGGCACCGCGGCGACCGGCTCCGTCTGCGTCGATCACCTTCAGGTTCGTGACACTTTCGCTCCAGCGAAGCGGCGGGCCGCGCGACGTTAGACGCGATCTTTGACAGGTGACGTTTTTTCGGCGCCCACCGATGACCTGACGCGGTTCCGCCCGTCGCGCTTCGCGTTGTAAAGCGCCGCGTCTGCGTCCACTACCAGCGAGTCAGAGAAGGTCGCGTCGCTCGGGACGCGCACGGCGACGCCGAGGCTGATGGTGACGACCGAAGCGACGCGAGACGCAGGGTGTGGGATCGCACGCGCCTCGCATGCCTGTCGCAGTTTCTCGGCGAACGCCAGCGCTCGCGCTTCATCGGCGTGAATGAGTGCCGCGAACTCTTCGCCGCCGACGCGCGCCACGATCTCGCCGGCCCGGCGTGCCGCACCCTTGAACACCTCTCCAACGGCGACCAGGCAACGGTCTCCCGCGGGGTGTCCGAGCGTGTCGTTGTAGTCCTTGAAGAGATCGACGTCCGCTACGATCAGCGCGAGCGGGGTTCCCGCACGGCGCGCTCGCCGCCACTCTTCTTCCAGCGACTCGTCGAAACGCCTTCGATTCGCAAGCCCGGTCAGTGAATCGATGAAGGAGAGCCGCTCGAGGCGTTCGTTGGCGAGGCGCAGCTCTTCGGTTTTCTCATTGACGAGCCGCTCCATCTCGGCCTGGTGCCGGCGCAGCTGACGCGTGCGCAGACGGAGAAACCCCGCAATTCCCGCGGCGATCGCCAGGGCAACCACAACGAAAAACCAGCGCGTCTCGAAGAAGTGCGGCCTGACCCTCAGGACGAGCGGTGCTGCCGCTTCGCGCCAGTGCCGGCCATCTGTCGAGGCCGCGACGCGGAAACGATACTCCCCGTGCGGGAGCGTCGGGAAAAACGCTTCGCGCCGGGTTCCGGCGTCGACCCACTGATCCGATGCCCCCTCCATCTGGTAGCGGAAGCGAACCCTTTCGGCAGTGCGAAGGTTCGCGGCCGTATAGCGGATCGAAAGAGGACGCGATCCCGGCGGAAGCACAATCTCTTTCCCCGCGGGGACGGTTTTGCCATCCACCGTCACCTCTTCGAAATGCGCGATCGGAGGTTCGCCGGAGTCGGGGAGGTTCGCCGGATCAACGATGACGAGACCGCGGAACGACGGGAGCCAGAGCCGCCCACGTGGCCCGACCGTTCCTGCGGGCTGAAGTCCGCCGGCGAACGTGGTGCTGCGCAGTGCGTCGCCGGGGCCGTAGCCGGCCGAGCTGACCCGCGCGATGCGGCCTTCAGAAAACGCGTTGAGGTCAGCGCGGGCGACGCGGAAGAATCCGCGATTGCACGTGATCCACAGATTTCCGCGGCCATCTTCGAGAATGACCTGGACCAGTCCATCCCACAATCCATCGGACGGACGGATGGCACTGATCCGCCCATCCTTCAGTCGGTTGAGCCCTTCGCCGTTCGATCCGACCCAGATCGCGCCATCCGCGTCTTCGTGTAACGAGAGCGTCCAGTTCGAGACCAGGCCGTTGTCGCGCGTGAGCCGCGAGAAGACTCCATTCCGGTAACGTAAGAGTCCTTCGTCGCTCCCCATCCATAGAGTTCCGGAACGATCTTCCAGCATTGCGGTAGCGCCCTGCGGCGGCGCACCAGGTTCGGTGACCGGGTTGAATCGGCTGCCGTCGAAGCGTGCCAGGCCCGACGTCGTACTCGCCCAGAGCGTGCCGCTCCTCTGCTGAAACAGGACGCGCACATCGAGGCTCGGCAGCCCGCTTCCGGCTCCGAACGACTCGATGGTTCCGTCGCGCAGGCGCGCAACGCCGTTCGTGTACGTCCCGACCCAGATCGCGCCGTCGAGGTCCTCGAGCAGAGTGGAGGTTTCGTCGCTCGGCAGGCCGTCCTCCTTCCGGATCGCGGTGATCGTCCCTTCATGAATCCTGTTGACGCCGCCTCCCGCGGTGGTGACCCACGTCGAGCCGTCACGCGCACGCAGCACGGCGCGGACGTTGTCATGCGAGAGTCCCTCCGTCGTTCCGAGGACGACGAAATTGCGGGGACGCAGGCGATTCAATCCGCCTACCCACGTTCCCACCCAGACGCTTCCCTCGCGGTCTGCATGAATCGACCAGATCTGATCGCCCGCAAGATCGCCATCGGTCGAAAGGCTGGTGAACGTTCCGTCGCGCATACGGGAGATGCCGGCTCCCCAGGTACCGATCCACAGCGAGCCACGCGGATCGCGGGTGAGAGTTGTCAGATGATCGCTCGGCAACCCATCCGCAATCGTGTATGTCCTGATCGACCCCCGCTGAACGTGCACGAGCCCGCCCCCTGCGGTCGCCGCCCACACGCCGCCCTCAGGATCCGCGAGAACATTCCGCACGGCCAGGTGGGGAAAGCCGGTCTCCGGCGTGAGTGTCGTAAACCGTTTGCCGTCGAATGAGACCAGACCTCCCCCCGTGGAGCCGATCCACAGCGTGCCGTCGCGATCGAACGCGACCGACCGCAGGCGCTCCACGGGGAGTCCGTCGGCGACGTGATAAACCTTCCTCACGCCTTCCTTCCAGTGGACCAGGCCGTTCTCGGTCGCAGCCCAGATCGCGCCGTCAGGAGCCTGAGCGAACGACCAGACGCGCCGTCCATTCGTCGCTTCCCTTCCGAAGGCGGCGCGGAAGGTCCCATCGCGGTAGATGGCGGCGCCGTCGGAATGTCCGACCCAGAGGTTTCCCTGCGCGTCTTCCATCAGGCCGAAGACCGGCAGCGAGGCGAGCCGGGGCATGCCTGACGACTCGAATGTCGCGAAGCGGATGCCGTCGAAGCGCGCGAGTCCGCCGCCCGTTCCCACCCACAGGTACCCGTCGCGCGTCTGCAGCAGGACATGGACGGTGTCGAGCGGAAGTCCCTGTTCGGTCCTCCAGCGATCGACCCGATATTGAGTGAGCGAATCGGTGGGGTCGCGCGGGTCGATGGCGAGCGCCGGGGCGGCGGCGAGGGCCATCGACACGAAGATGATCGCGAGCGGGTTCTGCAACGGGACCAATGATCGCACGCTTCAGAGAAACCTCTTCGAACGATGAACGATGAACGCTGATCTGTCATCCCGAGCGTAGGCAATCCCCGGCCGGCGCTCGGATGACAGAGGATTTCATCGCTCATCGTTCATTCGTTGATCCACGCCTGCACAACCCGCATGGATTTTGCGCGCCCGAATCACCTGATGGATCACCGGCCGGTCACAGGAGCGGGGACCGGGCGGGGAACGGACTGGAGTGCGAGCTTTTCCAGGGTTTTTGGCCCCGCTACACTAAACTCTCGACCGGATCACCACGCTGTAAGCCGCCAATGACCAGGACAAATCCGGAAGGGAGCGGGCCTCCTCCGAGATCCGGAGAGTGGGCGGCTCTCTGCTTCTTCGGCGCCCTCGCAATTGCCGTTCTGGTCGCAGTCGCCTGGGCAGCGGGAAAGCCGGAGCTCGCGTCGTTCGGCAAGAACTCCGTCCCCACCGCGCCAGGCACGGCACTGGCGCTCGCCGCACTCGCCGTCGCGGGGGTGCTCATCGCCCGCCGCACGTCCTCGACGATGCAGCGAGCGGGCCGGGCGGCCGCCTTCCTCGTTGTTTTCGCGTCCGGTCTGGTAGTAGCTCAGCACTTCTGGAGAATCGACCTCCCCTTCCGGCCGCACGTCGAGATGGTCGATCCGAGCGGGGCGGTGACGATCGGAAGGATGTCGCCCTTCACCGCGCTCGTGAACATGCTCGCCGCGGTGACCCTGCTGTTCCTGGGCGGGAGAGAGCCTTCGCGCGCGCGGCGCCAGTCAGCATCGGTACTGGCGGTACTCGTTCTCGCCATCAGCGCGAGCGTGATGATCAGCTACCTGCTTCAGGTGCCCCTGTTCTACAGGAGCCCGATCATCCCGATGGCGCTCCCGACTGCGGCTGCATTCATATTCCTCGGCCTCGGACTGCTCGCCGATTGCGGCTCCGACACGTGGCCAATGGGGCTCGCCTCACGCGAGGAAATGTCGTCGGCACGATTGGGACGATTCGGGGTCGGCTATCTCGGGCTGGGCCTGCTCCTCCTGGCCGGGATCGGGGCGAGCGGCTATGAGTACCTGCGCCACGTGCATGCAGGCGCACTTCGCGTCGCGGCGGAGACAGTGTCCGCTGCTGCAGACCAGAAAGTGCGGCAGATCGCCGAATGGCATCGCGAGCGCAGAGGGGACGCTGCGACGTTGCATTCGGCTCCGCTCCGCGACAGCATGGGGGGGTTCCATGACAACCCTGAGGACGAGGCCCTGCGGCGACAGATGGGCGAATGGCTGGAAGCTCTCCACCTCGAATACGGATATTCCGCGGCAGCGCTGGCGGACGCTGACGGAAGAGTTCTGCTTGCCGTTCCGTCTTCACGATCGATCGATCCGAACGTGCTGGAGGCGGGCGCAGCCGCCGTCCGCCGGAACGAAGTCGTCATACGGGATTTGCAGCGTCAGCCGACGGAGCCGAACGTCGTGCTCAGCCTTCTGGTTCCACTCCCCCGCGACGGTCCCAGGCTCTTCCTTCTCCTGCAGGTCGATGCGATGCGTTCGCTTTTTCCTCTGCTCGCAACAGGGCCGGCTCCGACCACGTCCGCGGAAATTCTGCTCGTCCGTCGCGAAGGACGATTCCTCTCATTCCTGAGCCCTCTCCGTTATCGAGACGATCCGCCGCTCACGCTTCGCCTGCTGGTCGCAGACAATTCCACGCTGGCGGCTGCTCGCGCGGCTGCGGGGCACGAAGGGGTTTTCGAAGGAACCGACTACCGGGGAAAAGCGGTCGTCGCCGCCTTGCGTCACGTCCCGGGTACGCCGTGGTTTCTCGTGTCCAAAATCGATAGAGCGGAGATCGAAGCGTCCTATCGTGAGCAGGTCTCGCGCACCGCGCTGTTTCTGACGATCCTCGTGTTCGGGGTGGCCGCGGGGGTGAGCCTGTTGTGGTACCGGCGCAGCCTCGCGTCGGCCGAGCGTGAGATCGTCCTCACCGAGCGACTGCGGCGGATGATCGAAGCAAATGTCATCGGGATCGTGATCGCGGGACCGGATGGCCGCATCTTCGACGCGAATGACTACTATCTGAAGCTGCTGGGTCTCACGCGTGAAGAGATTGCGCGTGGAGCGGCCGACTGGCGTCATCTCACGCCTTCGGAATGGAGGGCGGCCGACGAGCGCGCCCTTGCGGAGTTAGAGGAACGTGGAGTCTGCTCGCCTTACGAGAAGGAGTACATCCGGCGCGACGGAACCCGCGTGCGGGTCCTCCTTGCCGACGCGATGCTGCCGGGCCCGACTCCTCAGATCGCGGCGTTCGTGCTCGATCTCACTGACCGCGAACGCGCCAAGGCCGACATCGAGTCGCTGTCCCGGCAGCGACAACTCGCGCTCGACGCCGCGCGGATGGGGTGGTGGAGCTACGATCCGATCACCCGCCGCATCTCTGCCGACGACCGGACCATTCGCATTTTCGGAATCCAGGATGCCACCGGCAGCCTCGATGAGGCGCTGCAACACGTGCACCCGGACGACGTGCCCCGGTTGGAGAGTGCTCTGTCGGCGGCGCTCGACCCTGTCGACCAGAAACCTCACTGGGTCGAGTTTCGCGTGCTCAATGCCGATGGTTCAGTCCGTTGGGTGGAAGCATCGGGCATCGCCACCTTCGAGGGCGATGGTGATCGACGCTCCAGGACCCTCGTCGGTACTCTCGAGGACATCACGGAGAGAAAGCTCGCCGAGAGAGCGCTGTCGGAACGGGTGGACGAGCTCCATCGGTGGCATCAGGCAACATTGGGACGCGAGACCCGAATCATCGAGCTCAAGATCGAAGTGAATCAACTGCTGGCGATGTCCGGAAAGCCCCCACGGTACGCCAGCGTCGAAGTCGCGGATCCAGCGGCCTCGTCTCCCCTTTTCTGATCGGCGAACCGGATGAACCAGAGTTTTCTCATCGGACTCCTTCAGAACGCCGGCCTTCTCCTGGCGATGCTGGTCGTCTTCGATTTTCTGAGCGCGCGCCGGTCGCTGCTGGCCACCCTGTCGGGCAAGGTTCTGGCGGGCACGGCGCTCGGCGCGATCGGAATCACGATGATCGATGCGTCGGTGGCTTTCGACCGCGGAATCGTGTTCGACACCCGTTCCGTACTTCTCGCGGTCGCCGGCCTCTTTTTCGGCGTCATTCCCTGTGTCATCGCGGTGCTCATGACCGCCGCCTTCCGACTCTACATCGGAGGTGAAGCCGCTCTCGTCGGAGTGTCGGTCATCGCGTTCTCGGGAATGATCGGAATCGCCTGGCGGTACATGCGCCGGCGACGGCCGCTGGAGAGTATTTCTTGGTCGGAGCTCTACGCGCTCGGGATCGTCGTGCACGCCGTGATGCTCGCGCTCATGCTCGGACTCCCACGCGAAATGGCCTCCCGCGTTCTGCGGGAGCTGGGGTTCGTCGTGATGGTCATCCATCCGCTCGCGACCGTGGCAATGGGTCTTCTCTTCGTGCAACGGCTCCGCTTTCATCGGGCGACCGCGGCGCTGGCGATGAGCGAGAGCCGCTTCCGCCTGCTCGCGGAAAACGCCCGGGACGTCATCTTCCGCTACGACTTCCTCCCCAGGCCACGATTCACGTACGTCAGCCCCTCGTCAATGGCCTTCACCGGCTACGAACCTGACGAGTACTACGCCGATCCTGATCTGGGTCTGAAGCTCGTCCATCCCCTGGACCGCCCTCTCCTCGAAGCCGCGCGGCGCGGCGAGCTGCCTTCCGAGCGGCCACTGGCCCTTCGATGGATCCGCAAAGATGGCGCGGTTGTCTGGGCCGAGCAGCGGAACACCTATCTGAGGGACGCGAACGGCCACATCGTTGCGGTCGAAGGAATCATTCGCGACATTTCGGGCAGCAAGAACGCCGATGCCATGATCCGGATGGCGCTCCGGGCCACTCATCAGGGTCTGTACGATCTCAATGTCGAGACAGGCGAACAGCAGGTCAGCGAGGAGTACGCGAGCATGCTCGGGTACGACTCCTCCCAGTTTCAGGAGACCTTCGAAACCTGGCGCGCACGGCTGCATCCGGACGACGAGCAGCGCACCCTGGACGCTTACCGCCGGTACATCGAGGGGAAAGCCCCGGAGTATCGCGTCGAGTTCCGGCTACGCAAACGCAGTGGCGATTGGTTGTGGTGCCTTTCTCTCGGGAGCATCGTCTCGTGGGATGTGGATGGCAAACCCCTCCGCATGATGGGCACCCACACCGATATCACGGCGCTCAAGGCTGCCGAACAGCGCGCCCGCGAGGCCCAGTCCGAGACGACGCGTCTGCTCGCGGCGGCGGACCAGTCTCGCCTGGCCCTGCTCAGCCTCGTCGAAGATCAACAGTCTGCCGAACGACAGATCGTGGCGGCCGAACGAAAGCTGCGCAGGCTCACCGAAATTCTCGAGGCATCACAAGCCGCCGCTCACGTGGGCGGATGGGAACTCGACGCCACTCAGGCCACGCTCTTCTGGACCGACGAGACGTATCGGATTCATGACACTTCTCCCGCGGAATACAGGCCGGATCTCGAGACGGCACTTCGATTCTTCACTCCCGAATCGATCCCGCTCCTGCAGGAAGTCTTGCGCGATGCGGCCGAAAGGCGGATTGCGCGGAGCGTCGAGCTGGAGCTCGTGACCGCCGCCGGGCGCCGCAAATGGGTGAACTTCACGTCTTCGGTCACGCTCGAAAGCGGGCGCGAGGCACGGGTGACCTGCGCCATCCAGGACATCACCGCCAGGAAGGCTGCCGAACGCGAGCGTCTGGATCTCATGAACCAGCTCCACCAGACTCAGAACCTGGAGAGCCTCGGCAGCCTCGCCGGCGGCGTCGCGCACGACATGAACAACGTGCTGGCGGCGATCCTCAGCAGCGCCGAAGCCTGTCGACGCCATCTGCCAGCCGACGATGCGATGGCCCGCACTCTGGACACCATCGCAAACGCGTGCGTGCGCGGGCGTTCCGTCGTTCGCAGCCTGCTCTATTTCGCCCGCGGCACGATCGAGACGCACGGTCCGGTCGATCTCAACGACATCGCGCGCGAGCTCGTCGACCTGCTCGACAAAACGACACTCAAGAAGATCGACTTCATCACCGACCTCGAACCGCGACTCCCGCAGGTCGAGGGTGATCATGCCGCGTTGAACCATGCCCTCATGAACATCTGCATCAATGCCGTGGACGCCATGCGCGGCGGCGGAGCGCTGACCATCCGCACCCGGAGCCGCGACAACGATCTCGTCGAGATCAGCGTTCAGGACACCGGCACCGGCATGACGCCCGAGGTTCAGGCGCGAGCTGTCGAGCCGTTTTTTACGACCAAGCCCGTCGGAAAAGGGACCGGCCTCGGCCTGGCGATGGTCTACGGAACTGTGAAGGCCCACGGCGGAACGCTCACCATCGACAGCGAGCCGGACGTAGGCACAGAGGTGACGCTCGTCTTTCCCGCTGCAAGGATCGAGACTCAGGAACCGAAGAACATGCTCACTCAGGCGGAGGTCACAGCCAGCGAGACCATCCGATCGGTTCTCGTCGTTGACGACGACGAGCTCATTCGAGTGGCCATGTCGACAATGCTCGCGGCGTTCGGCTACGAGGTCAGATCATCTGCCGGCGGACTCGAAGCGCTGGAGCAACTGGAATCGGGATACGAGCCGGACGTGGTGATCCTCGACGTGAACATGCCGGTCCTGAGCGGCCCGCAGACACTGACATCTATCCTGGCGGTGCGTCCCGATCAGCGCGTGCTTCTGGCCAGCGGTTATGGCGACGAGGAGATGGCGAGCGCCATCAGCGGCCGCCCGAATGTCTCATCGCTCCGCAAGCCATTCACCCTCGACGAGTTCGAGGCGAAACTCGGCGAGTGGCGACTGCGGCCGCCGGAGGCATCCGTAATCTGAAGTCCACCGCGGTCGAAATGCCGGATCGCGCTCTTCGACCTGCACGACACACATCGGAGTGCGGCAGAACTGCTGCCGCTCGGACTGGGCGCGGCCTGCTGCGCCCCACATCGCATTCCATCTGGCATGGACACGCTGGATGAGGGGGCAATTCGAGGATCCGTCCGGTCAAACCGCGTGCGGAAAGGCTGGTAGCGCATACGGGATTCGAACCCGTGTTACCGCCGTGAGAGGGCGGCGTCCTGGACCCCTAGACGAATGCGCCGGACTGGTGGGGACGCGGAAGATACGACGAGGTAACTCCCGCGGTCAAGGGCGGTTAATCGCTTCCCGGAGGTCGAAATTCCCACCGACCGCGTCTATGAGGGAGACATCTCAGCGGCCGCCGGTTTCCACAGACTTCCCCCCCTCACACGATCAGACGAAAGGGTGTGCTGGTGATGAACTCGGCGTTTACCACGTCGTCTGCAAAAGTTCTGACGCTCCTCTTGTCATTGCGCAGCGGAGTCGCGCAGAACTCAACGCCGATATTGGTAAAATCGGCGTACCGCACCCAATCCAAAACCGAGGTCATCCCATGCCGCGTCTGCAGAGACTCTCCGTTGCGTGTTTGCTCGTCATCCCGATGTTTCGCACTGAAGCAGCCGAGTACACTTTCCGCCATTTTGCCGGAGCACCGCCTTCCGTCGCCGCTGTCGCTCCGCTCGACGCGCCGAACGACGTCGCGGTCGACGCCGCCGGCAACGTCTATATCGCCGACGCCTACAACTACGTCATCAGGAAAATGTCGATCGACGGCGCTCTGACGGTGCTGGCCGGTGCGATGGGTTCACGCGGCTCGGCCGATGGCCTCGCTTCTGCCGCTCGCTTCGGCTGGATCGAACAGCTCGTCATTGCGCCCGACGGCACCCTTTATGTCGCCGACGGCTCCGACACCATTCGGAAAGTGACGCCCGCGGGTGAGGTCACGACGATTGCTGGACAGCCAGGCGTATCGGGTTCGGCGGATGGAATCGGCACCGCGGCGACATTCTCTGGTCCTTCAGGGCTGGCGCTCGACGCCTCGGGAAATCTCTACGTCGCCGATACCGGCAACCACACGATTCGCAAGATCACACCCTCAGGCGCGGTGACGACGCTCGCCGGCACGGCGGGTCGGGAAGGAGGCGCCGATGGAAGCGGCTCGGCCGCGCGTTTCTCCTACCCGCGCGGCCTGACGATCGATACCGCCGGCAACCTTTATGTTGCCGACCCGGGAAACGAAGAGATCCGGCGTATCACGCCAGCCGGCGTGGTCACGACATTCGCGGGTTCCCTCGAGGGCGCGGTGGATGGACGTGGTACCGCGGCTCGGTTCGACGCGCCGCGCGACATCGTCTTCGACCGTGCCACCGCCACGTTCTACGTCATCGATCATGGCAATGAGACTCTGCGCCGCATCTCGGCCTCCGGTGACGTCACCACCCTCGCCGGCAGTACAGGCGTGAGCGGCGCCGCCGATGGCCTGGGCTCGGAGGCACGCTTCAACGGTCCCTGGGGGCTGGGGATCGATACCCAGGGCAACGTGTACGTAGCGGACCGGGGAAATGACGCCATCCGGAAGGTCACACCGCAGGGTCGGGTGTCCACGCTCGGCACGCTGGCCGCGCGCGAGGGACATGCCGACGGCAACGCATCGAACGCGCGGTTCGACTCGCCATCGGGCGTCGCGGTCGACCGTCTGGGCAATATTTTCGTAGCCGACACCGACAATCACACCATCCGGAAAATCTCGCCGTGGGGCGAGGTGACGACCTTCGCTGGCAGTCCGGGTCAGGGCGGTCATGCCGACGGAACCGGAGCGGCGGCGCGCTTCTACTACCCTGAAGATGTCGCGATCGATGCCAGCGGCAACCTCTTCGTCGCGGACAATCTCAATCACGCGGTCCGCGGGATCACACCCGATGGCGCAGTCACGACGTACGCGGGGGCCCCGTTCTCCGGCAGCCAGGACGGTGTCGGGTCTGCCGCCCGATTCCGATTCCCGACGGGTGTGGCAGTCGATGCTCTCGGGAACGTCTACGTGGCGGATGAAGGAAACAACACCGTTCGCATGATCAGTCCGTCGCGCGAGGTGACTACGCTCGCCGGTTCGGCCGGGCAGGCTGGCTTCATGGACGGTTTCCGATCCGCGGCGCGGTTCGACAAGCCGTCCGATGTGGCCGTGGACGCGGCCGGAAACGTCTATGTCACGGAGTGGTTCAACCACACCATCCGCAGGATCTCAACTGCCGGAGACGTGACGACATTTGCCGGCGCGACGCCAGCCGGAAGTGCCGACGGCGCAGGCGCCGCAGCGCGATTTCTGGCTCTGCGGCGGGTGGCGATCGATTCGGATGGCAATCTGTTCGTTACCGACGCCGACAGAATCCGGATGATCTCCCCCACCGGGAACGTCGTGACGCTCGGCGGTCAACACGGCGTCGAGGGCAACCGCGACGGCAGGGGCGCCGGTGCGCTCTTCGACGATCCTCACGGGATTGCGGTCGACGAGAGCGGACGACTGGTGATTGCCGACCGGGACAACCACAGCATTCGCGTCGGCGCCGAGGCGCAAACGAGACGGAGGGCGGTGGCGAGATGAGTGGGACCTTTGTCTGGCCTGAGCAAGGGAGACGTTCGGACCACGGGCCCTGCTTTGGGATCAAGGTTGTCCACGCGACGGCAGGAGCGTCGGTGACGTAAGAACCAGGGTCGAGACAGACCTCCACCGCCCGCGCTTCGGGATGGCCTCTGCGGAGGGGATCACACCGTCCGGTCACCAGGGACCGGACGGTGTCGATGCGACGAGCCGATTAAATCAACCCTTCGGACGAGCGGCAGATCCACTTCGGTCCGATGCAGAGCGCAGCCTGCTGCGATTCGATCGTGCTGTCCATGGCCGGCTTGGTTACCGGCGCTGCGGGCAACGCCTCAGCGGTGGTCAAATCGGTTCCGGTCCGGCAGATCCACTTCGGTCCGATGCAAAGCGCGGCCTGCTGCTCGACAGGCGCGACGACGGACGGAGCGGCCTCGGCGAGATCGTTCGCCCGGCAAGTGACGGGCTTCTTCGGATGGCAGAGCTTTGAGGGAGCGGACGAACGCGTGTTGGCGTTCATACCGGCTTCAGGGCTGCTGACCTCGGCGACGGGGAACTGCAGTACGAGCACAGCAATGAGGAACAGGCGAGAGAGATTCTGCAACATGGGTGGACCCTCCTTATTTACGTCCGGACGATTTCGTGACCGGCGTCACAAAAAGTTTACGACCAACCGGACTTCTTTACTCACTTTTTTCGTGAACGCATGTCGCATCGCCGCGAATGGACACCCTCCATTGCCCCGTCTACTATTGGTTCTTTCCATGAACGCGCGGCGGATTGCGGTGGGCATCCTGCTGATTTTGCAGGGGCAGTTTGTGATGGCGCTGGAACCTGGCACGCGCCTCGAGCAGTACGTGCGCACCATCTGGACCGTCGATCGCGGCCTTCCCCAAAGCACGGTCTTCGGGGTCACGCAGAGCCCTGACGGTTACATCTGGATTGCCACTCAGGAGGGGTTTGTCCGATTCGACGGATCGCAGTTCGTCACCTACGACCGCAGCACGCGCCCTGAGATCATCAGCAATTTCTCTTTCTCGATCAGAAGCACGCGAAGCGGCGCAGTCTTCGTCGGCACCGTGGACGGTGGACTCGTGCGTCTCCAGGACGGAACGATCACGGTGATGACCGAGGCCAACGGGCTGCCCAGCAGCAACGTTCCGGCGCTGCTGGAGTCGGCGGACGGAACACTGTGGATCGGGACATCGTCAGGGCTCGCCCGATTTTCCAACGGCCGGGTCTCGCCCTTCCCTTCCCAGGAACTACCGCACGTGACGATCACCGCTCTGGCCGAAGATCGTTCGGGACGGCTCTGGATTGGAACGGAAGGCGGTCTGGCAAGTCTCAAAGAGGGGCGCATGACGCGCTATGGGGAGGAGGGACTGGCCTCCGAACCGATCCTGTCTCTCTGTGCCGCGCGAGATGGCAGCGTCTGGGTCGGTCCTGAGACTGGCGGACTTTACCGCTATCAGGCAGGAAAAGTGACGAAGTATCTCGAAACGGCGGGTCTCGCGTCGGCGCGCGTGACCGCGATCTTCGAGGACAGCCGCGGCATTCTCTGGATCGGAACGCGCGAACGTGGGTTCGGCCGCTGGCGCGGCGATCACGTCGAGTTCGATACGGCAAACGCGCTTCCCGTCACTTCGTTTTTCGAGGATTCCGAGGGGAACATCTGGATCGGTCTCGGGGGAGGACTGATCCGACTCGCCGACGGTCTCGTCCTCACCTTTTCCAAATCGGAAGGTGTTCTCGACGACGATGTGAAGACGGTTACCGGCGGTTCTGCCGGCACTGTGTGGGTCGGCACAAGGCAGGGTCTCAATGAGCTTCGAACCGGCCGACAGCTTTCGAAGAAGGATGGGTTGTCGAGTGCATACGTCCTGTCAGCCTGGATGGCCCGCGACAGCACTCTCTGGGTCGGTACGGCCGACGGCGGCGTCAACCACGTCCACGCTCGTGGCGTCAGAACCTATACGACGAAAGAGGGGCTCCCGGCCGATGGCGTTCTCGCTCTCTTTGAGGACCGTCGCGGGGCGATCTGGGTCGGCACGAGCGCCGGCGCTGCTCGAATCGCGGAAGGCAAGGTCGAGCCGATCGCGCAGCTCGCGGGAGAGCCGATCAGCACGTTCACGGAGACGCGTGACGGTGCGATATGGATCGGCACGCACGAGCACGGGGTCACGAGGATCCATGGAAACTCCGTGACCTCGTTCAACACCCGGAACGGACTCTCGAGCAACATCGCCGTGTCGATCTACGAAGACACGGCCGGCACAATCTGGATAGGAACATCGAGCGGCGGCCTGAATCGACTGAAGGACGGAAAGCTCAGCGCAATCGGCACACAGCAGGGCCTGAACGACGACAGCGTGTTTGCGATTCTCGAAGATCGCCACGGCAATCTCTGGATGAGCTGCAATAAGGGCATCTTCCGGGCCACGCTGAATGATCTGAACGCGGTCGCCGATCGGCGGCAGAAAAAACTGCAATCGGTCATCTACGGTCGCACGGACGGGATGAAGAGCCGCGAATGCAATGGCGGCACGCAGCCGGTGGCGTGGAAGGCTCCGGACGGCAAGCTGTGGTTCGCGACCACCGGCGGCGCGTCCATGATCGACACGGAAAAGGCGCTGCAGGGCGGTTCCGTCCCACCGGTTCTGATCAGCGAAGTGCTGGTGGATCGCGAACCGATCGCGGCGGACGCGAGAATCCCCCCTGGTCACCGCACCCTCGAGTTTCACTACACCAGTCCGACGTTCAAGACGCCGGACAAACTCCGCTTTCAGTACTGGCTGAAAGGCTTCGACACGGACTGGGTCGACGCGCAGACGCGCCGCGTCGCGTACTACACGAACGTCCCTCCGGGGCACTTCACATTCCAGGTGCGCGCGACGAACGGCGACGGCATCACCGGCGCCCCGACGACGATGGCTCTCGTCGTTGAGCCGTCGTTCTATCAGACCCCGCTCTTCTGGGCGATCGCCGTCATCCTTTTCGTCGCCGCGGCGTGGATGGCACTCCGATGGCGCATCGGTCTCATTCGCGCGCAGGCCGAGCGATTCAAACTGCTGTTCGACCGCAATCTCGCCGGCGTGTATCGCGCGCGCATCGACGGCCGCATCCTCGACTGCAATCAGGCGGGCCTGAGGATCCTCGGCCTTTCGTCAGCGGACGAAGTAGGCCATCACAACATCTTCGACAGCTACGCCCGTTCGTCCGAGGCCGAGGAGCTCATCGAAAGGCTGCGTGCGAACGGCGCTGTCAGCGGCGTGGAAACCTCCCTGCTTCGGCCGGACGGCACGCCCATCGTCGTGCTGCAGAACGTCAGCCTGGCCGGCACGCCCGACGATGAGATTCTCGAAGCAACCATCATCGACATCACCGACCGCAAGCGCGCGGAAGAACAGATCCGCTATCAGGCCTATCACGACGCCCTCACCGACCTTCCGAACCGCTCTCTGTTCAAGGATCGTCTGGCCCAGGCCGTGGCTCACGCCGAACGGCGCGGACGACAGGTGGCCGTTCTCTTCCTCGACCTCGACCGCTTCAAGCTGATCAACGACACCCTCGGACACACGATCGGCGATCACCTTCTTCAGGCCATCGGCGACCGTCTGACGAGCTGCGTTCGTGAGGAAGATTCCGTGGCACGAGTCGGCGGCGATGAATTCACCGTGCTGATGATGGATGTCCGCAGACCCGGCGACGCCATGGTGGTGGCGCGAAAGATCCTCGACCTCGTCGCGCAGCCGATCACCGTCGACGGGCATGAGCTCTTCGTCACGTGCAGCATCGGCATCTCCATGTCGCCCGACGACGGCAACGACGCCGAGGCGCTGCTGAAGAATGCGGATAACGCGCTCTATCGCGCAAAGGAAGCGGGCAAGAACAACTATCAGCTCTGCACGCCGTCGATGACTCAGATCGCGGCGGAGCGGCTGACCCTGGAGAACTCGCTGCGTCAGGGGCTGGACCGCAACGAATTCATGGTCGTTTATCAGCCGCAGTACGACCTCGGCACCCGCAGTGTGGTCGCGGCCGAGGCGCTGGTTCGCTGGAACCGCCCGGGAAGCGGCGTCGTCCTCCCCGCGGAGTTCATCGCTGCAGCCGAGGAGAGCCGGCTGATCGTACCGATCGGCGAGTTCGTGCTCGAGACAGCGGCGCAGCAGGCCAGGATGTGGGGCGACGAGTTCCCCCTGCGCATTGCCGTGAACGTGTCCGCAGCGCAGTTCCGGCAGCGTCATCTCGTGCGGACCATCCGCAACTCGCTCGAAGAGCTGCAGGTCGATCCGACCCGCCTCGAAGTGGAGATCACCGAGAGCACGGCGATGCTCAATCCGGACATCACCGCCGAGATCCTCGAGGAGCTCAAGGCCCTCGGCATCAGCATCGTCATCGATGACTTCGGCATCGGACACTCATCGCTCAACTACCTCAAGCGGTTCCCGATCGACGGCTTGAAGATCGACCGGACGTTCGTCCAGGACATGACGTCCGACGCGAGCGACGCCGGGATCGTGGCGGCGGTCATCGCGATGGCCCACGCGCTCAACCTTCGGGTGACTGCGGAAGGCGTCGAGACGCAGCAGCAGCTGGCGATCCTCGAAGGGCACGGTTGTTCGCTGATTCAGGGATACCTGCTGAGCCGGCCCGTCTCGGCCGAGCGGCTGACGGAGATGATGCGGACGGGCATCGCGCTAGGCGATCGGGCGCTTCCGCACACGGCGTAAACACGAACGACGAGCTGAAGGAGCTCGACCGGGCAGAGCGTCGAAAAAAGTAGTGGAGCGGCGGGCAATCCCGCCCGCCTGAAAAAAGCGGGCTGCCGGCGGAGGAAACCGCAACTGTACGAACCGCGTGCCTGGTGTCGAACGAGCTCGCCGGCAGCCCCGGCCCGGCTGGTGACCCCTCATCCAGCCGCACCATATTGAGTCCCATGCATCTTAGCGCCCGCTTTGCGGGAAAGCAAGCGCCTCACGTTCTCCATTACACTTTCGGCCGTGCCAAGAACCGCAGCCGTTACCCGACCCGACGAGCGCCGCATTCTCGACGCCGTCCGTAACCTCGTCCGCGAGATTCGTCTGACCTCCACTGCCACTCATCACGGCGAGCAGCTCAGCGCGGCCCAGGCCTTCGTCCTCCAGACGCTGCTCGACTCGCCAGGCCTGCGCATCAACGACCTCGCCGACCAGACTTCGACCGACCAGAGCTCGGTCTCGGTGGTGGTCCAGAAACTGGCGGACAGCGGCCTGGTCGTGAAGGAACGGTCCACGGCCGACAAGCGCGCGTTCGAGGTCCATCTCACTGCCGCCGGACGATCACTGGCGAAAAAGACACCGGTTGCGCCGCAGCTCCGGCTTCTGGCGGGCGTGCGCAAGATGCGGCCCGCCGACCGGAGAACACTGGCGACCCTCCTCGAGCAGTGGCTGACCGCGCTCGGTGTCGTCGACACCGCCCCGCCGATGCTCGGTGAGGACTCGAAGAGCGTCCCCCGGCGGCGAACCGGACGTTGATGCTGAGCCCGCTTCAAAGCGGAACATCGGTTGCACAGAGATCGTGCATGGCTCAAAGCAGAAAACGGGAAAGCTCGACGGGTCTGGCAGAGACGAAAGAGCGCGTGAAACCGGATCTCCTCGACGAAGAGGACGACGTCGTTACGGCCGATCCGCTGGCCGACTACGAAGATTTCGCCGACCCGGGCGACTCGAATCCCGACGACCGAAGACGCGATCCCCTGCGGCGGTGAAGCGCGCAAACGCCCGAGTACGGCAGCTCGCTCACGCTCGGGATGACACGCTTTTTGAGACGCCCTCCTTGCCGCCACATTTCCGTCGAGAGACCCGCGGCGCGGCCAGCTCCGCCCAGCCTGAGCGGCCGCACTCCAGAACCCTCTAAGCGAACGCGGCCAGCATCTCCGCGCGCGTTTTCGCGCGCACCGCTGCCTTCGTCTTGATCTCCGCCATCTCGTCGACGAGCGTCGGGTGCTGAATCGCAAACAGCAGGCCGGTCGTGATGACGTCCGGACCTTCATTGGTGAGGCGGAGGGCATTTTCGCGGCTGCTCGGATCGTAGTCGTGTGGCAGCGTGGCAACCTTGCCACGGAGCACCTTGGTCAGATCGTCTCCACGCCATGTCACGCACGGCGAGATGATGTTGAGGAACGCGAATCCGCGATGCTCGACCGCGCGCTTGATGAGCTCCGTCGTTCCTTTCACGTCGCCGCTGAATCCGCGGCCCACCCACGTGGCGCCGAACGAGATCGCCAGCGCACACGGATCGACGGCCGCCTCCGGGTTCCCGTATGTCGTCGACTTGGTCTTGTCTCCCAGCGGAGTGGTCGGCGCCGCCTGTCCCTTCGTCAGCCCGTAGATCTCGTTGTCCATCATGATGTACGTGAGATCGGCGTTCCGGCGCGCGGCATGAAGGAAGTGATTGCCACCGATGGCGATCCCGTCTCCGTCGCCGCCAACCGCGATCACGTTCAGCCGTGGCGCGGCCAGCTTCACTCCCGTAGCGATGGGCAGCGCGCGGCCGTGAAGCGAGTTGAAGCCGTAGGTCTCCACATAGCCGGGCAGCCGCGAAGAGCATCCGATGCCCGATACCACGACCGTGTCATGCGGATCGAGCTTCATGTCGGACAAGGCGCGGTAGACGGAGTTGAGCACGGCAAAGTCGCCGCAACCCGGACACCACACCGGCTTCAGGTCGGTCTTGTATTCGTTCGGTGTGTACTTGAATTCGCACTCGCTCACGAGAGCACCTCCACGGCGGCTGATTGATTGAGCTGCACTTCGACCTGCGTCATGATCTCGGTCACGCCGAGGTGGTTGCCTCCGGAGCGTGCGTAAACGCGCGTCGTGTCCCGCGGCAGGTCGGCCACGGTTCGCAGGTACTGGTAGAACTGTTTGGAGTAACTCAGCTCGATGACGAGGATCTCTTTGCACTC
>CALMZP010000114.1 GCA_937870635.1 uncultured Acidobacteriota bacterium
AGGCGCTGCATGTCCAGCGCCCTCTGCAGCTCGCCCAGTTGCAGGTAGACCGGCGCCATGTTGTTGTAGTGGATCGGGTCGACCCCGCTCGGCGACGGGATGGCGACCAACCGCTCGAAATAATCGCGTGCTTCCAGCAATTCGCCGATGTCCCTGGAGAGAACCCCGAGATCGTTGAGCACCGATCGCTCCGCGGGCCGGTCTCCCTGCTGCTCGCGGAGCCGGAGAGACTCGCGGAGATACTTCCGTCCCTCCTGCAGATCGCGGCCGCTGCGCCAGTACACATGGGCGAGCGCCTGCAGCGCTTCGGCCTCGCAGTCGGCGCCGCCACCGTAACGGCAGAGACTCACCGCCTCCAGCAGCATCTCGATCCCGGCCGCGGGATCGCGGGCGGTGCGATGGTCCTCGAGCAGCATGTGGCCGGCCATGAGATCCAGATCCGCCGGGACGGACTCCGAGCTCGCGAATCTCTCGAGCCGGTACGGCGTCGCCGAACCGTCGGCGGCCGTGACCTCGAGGCGGTACTCGCCGGACCGCGGCGCGACGGCGAGGAACCGCTCGGTTCGCGGGCCCGGGTCTGCCGCGCGCGTGGTGCGCGCGAGCTCGACGCCATTCGGCGCGATCACTCGCACGACGACGTCGATGTTCCCCTGCTCGATGAAGCCGCGCAGCACCTCTCGTTCTCGCAACGTCACGAGGTAGGAGTCTTTCGCGCACGCCGCGAGGATTCGCTCGACGGCGGCGGCTGGACCGAGGACCTCGTCCCCGTACGCCGGCGGCGCGCAGAGAGCGAGCGAGAGCGCAATCCAGCGTCTCACCTGGCGGGTATCCGGACCGGGTGCGACGCGATTCGCTTTCTGGACGAGCCGTCGAGGCCGAGCAGTTCGATGCGGTGCACTCCGGAAGAAAACAGTCGACGCTCCAGAACGAACGTGAATGTGTCGTCGGCGGAACGGCGAAGGCCGCGCGACTCCCACACCACTTCCCCGCCCGGACCCAGAACCTCGATGGCGAAATCCTTGTGTTCCGGCTCGGGGTCGATGCTGAGTACGAACGAGTAGGCATCGGCTGCCGGAAGCTCGACGGCCGGAAGAATGACGGCGCTTCCGCGAGCCGCGCCGCCCGGCGGCTCGAGATCGATGATTGGAGTATTGATGTACGCGATCGGCGGACTGCCGGCGACCGCCGGCTCGAATGGGAGCGACTGGACCGGCTCGGGCTTCGCCCCGATCGGAGTCGCGGCGAGCCTCGCCTCCAGGCCGCGGGTCCGGTCGAGAAGAACGAGCGACCAGCCCCCCAGGCCGAGGGTCAGTAGGACGAGCGCCGCGACGGCCATCCGCGAGAGGGGCGCGGCGGCGGTCTCCCGCCGTCCGCGCGCGGTCGCAGGCGCAGCCTCGCGGATGGCGAGGACCTCTTCGGCGCACGCGGAGCAATCGCTCATGTGGGTGACCACGGCCTCGTCCACCCGGCCGCCGAGCGCCATCTCAACGAGCAGTCCGGTGTCCGGGCAGGACGCGCGCCCCGGCGGCTCGGTGGCCGCGCGGTACGTCCGCATCAGATCGTCGTTACTCGGCATGGTGCAATCCCGCCGCGCGCAGAAGGCGCCGCAACTCTTCCAGCCCGCGGTATGTGAGGTTGCGCGCCTTCGGTTCGGACCAGCCGAGGAAAGCCCCTGTCTCGGCCGATGTGAACCCCATCAGGTAGAGCTTGACGGCCCGCCGGCGGCTCTCGGGAAGCCCCTCGATCAGCTCGCGAATCCGTTCGAGCAGCCGTTTGCGGAAGAAAAGCGTTTCGGGCGGCTCGGTTCCGGATCCCGGCATCGGGAGACTGGCCATGATCGTTTCGAGCTGCCTGGTCATGACTGGATCCTCACGACGTGCCTTCACTTCGCGGATCGCATCGAGAGTGACCCTCCCCACGATCCTGTACATGTAAGACTCGAGATTGCGGATCTCTCTCTCGCTCTCGAGAGCGCGCCACAATCGAATCAGGGCCGTTTGCTCGATCTCACTTCGGTCCAGTCCCAGGTTCCGCGGGCAGAGGCGGGCCACCACATTGCGTATGAACGGACCGTACCGAAGCACCAGCGCTTCCAGATGGCCGTCGATCTCTGGCGATGGCTCTCGCGAGATCCCGCCGGAGGCGGACCGCGTTTTCATCTGACTCTCTCCCGTGAGGCCATGATACCGAATGGGGCCCGGGGCAGGAAAAGTTTAGAGGCTTCGGAGAAGATCGAGATTCTGAAGTAGATCAGTGGAGCGCGGGCGACCTCGCCCGCGCTGTTCAGAGCCGCATCCTGGACACGGAGACCGCGGGCGAGGTCGCCCGCGCTCCACTCATTCGCGTCACTGCGACGATCGAGTCGCATCCGCTTTCATCCGGCGCTGCCATTCATCGCAGGTGACCACCGGATCGCGGCGAGGGAACTTTGGCAGCTCCTTCAAGTCATAGGGTTTCCCGAAGCCGAAGAGCGCCGCCATGTCCGTGAAGCACGACAAAGGCACGCTTGGCATCAGCTTCAGCTCGTATCCCTCGCTGCGTCCCTGCTGCGCCGGAATCATGTTCATCACGAAATATTCGATGCGCCCCCGCGGAGTGCAGCGTGCGAAATCACGACCTTCCGATACCCGAGGAGCGCATGGCGCTGTTGCAGGAACCGCCATGCCGGCCACGCCAGCGCGCTCAAGGTTCTAGATAAAGAAAAGCAGGAACGAACACGCCCCAAAGAAGACAGCATAGACGAGCCACGTGACTGTGAACTCGCGCTCGGTGAACGACGGCCGCAGCAACCAGTTGAGGCGCGACGGGTTGCGGCGATAGGACCAGACGAGGGCCGAGCGCAGAGATACTCCCAGAAACAGGAAAAGCAGCACAGCACGCGAGAGCCACGCTTCGAGCGTGGGAGCGCGCAGCGCGAGCACAGCGAGCATGACGAGCCCCGCCGCCGCGTAGGCGTATGCGAGCTTGCGATCGATGCTCAACTTCCAAACCGGAAAATCATTTCTCATCCATTTTCACACTCCGCGTCTCCGCGTCTCCGCGTGAAACGCTTCTCACGCGGAGACGCGGACATCACTCCTTCACCAGCTCCTGAAACCGCGGATCGGAATGCAGGAACGCGAACCCATCCTCATTGCGAAGCCCGCGAGCGGTGCCCTCCCGGTTGCGGCGCGCGATCGTGAGCCAGCTCAGCGTCGCCTCCCGATCCTGCAGTGCTGCGTAAACGCGGGCGAGCTCCAGCGCCGACGCATAGTGCTCCCTCGCCCGCTCCGCCATCGCCTCGGCCATCTTCCGCGCTTCCGCCGGGCGCCCCGACCGAGCGTACGCGACTCCCAGACCTCCTATCCCGCGGACCCCGCCAGTCAGATCGACGGTCTTCTGATACTCGCGGATGGCGGCGTCGTAATCCCCTTTCTCCAGGAGCACGTTTCCCAGGAGCGCATGCGCATTGAAGAAGTCGGGATCGATTTCCAGAGTCCTTTCGAGTTGCGCCTCGGCGTCGTCGAGGTCGCCGGTTCTCATCAGCGCCGCTGCCAGGGAAGCGTTCGCAGCAAGGTCGAGCGGATCCAACGCGACCGCCCTCCTCGCCGAAGCGACGGCCTCCTCCCGCCGGCCGAGCGCGCCCAGAAGTTCCGAGCGCCACTGATGTGCCGGCGCATAGTTCGGTCTGAGCTCGATCGCACGCACGAACTCCCGTTCCGCTGCTGCGTGTTCGCCGGTATGCAGGAGCGCATGTGCCAGCGACGCGTGTGCTTCGGCAAGGTCGGGACCGAGCTCCACGGCTTTTTTCGCAGCCGCGAGCGCGGCCGGATACGCTTCGCGCGGCGACATCGCCGCCTGCGCGGCGAGGAGCGCGTACGAATCCGACATCCCCGAATACGCCAGTGCATAGGAAGGATCGATCTCGATCGCCTGCTGGAAAAAGTCGCGTCCCTTGTGGATGGCCACGGCGGACCGCCGGTTGACGTGATAACGGCCGCGGATGTAACGGTCGTAGGCCTCCGTGTTTCCCGTATGGCGCTTCGCGAGGAGAAGCTTCTCGTCGCCGCTCAGCTTCAGCCGGAGACCTTCCAGGATGCTTGCGCCGATCTCCGTCTGCACATCGAGAAGCTCCGAGCGTTTGCGTTCGTACTGCCGGCCCCAGATCTGGGTGTTGTCGCGCGAGTCCACGAGCTCCACGCTGATGCGCAGGCGGTCGCCATGCTGCACGACGCGGCCGGTGAGGATCGCGCGAACGTCCAGTTCGCGCGCGACGGTGCGGAGATCGGGTGTCGTGCCGTCCTTGTAACGCGCCACGGCGCTTCGGGATACGACCTTGAGGTCCGGCAGCTGCGCCAGATCGTTGATCAGCGTCTCGCCGATCCCCTCCGCCACATACTCGGTTTCTTCGTCGCTGCCCGAGTGCGCGAGCGGCAACACCGCCAGCGTGTCGATCGCCTCGGCCGTTCCGTCGAGCGGCAGGAGCGCGGCCGCAGCAGCGATCATGAGGACGAGGACGGCCGCGATGCCGTACGCGCGCCGAGGCGTACGCGATGGCGCGGCCATGGTCGCCGTCGCGGAGGGATTCGACTCCAGCCGCTGCCGCACGCGCTTCAGATCGGCGGCGAAGCCGATCGCCGACTCGTATCGGTCGCGAACGTCTTTCGACAATGCGCGCAGAACGACGGCTTCGAGATCGGCGGACACGGCGGTGGACATCGTCGAGGGACGAGGCGGTTCGTTCTGGATGATCGAGAGAATGACGTCGGTCGCGGTTTCGCCCTCGAACGGAAGGCGGCGGCAGAGCATCTCGTAGAGGACGATGCCGAGGCTGAAGACGTCGCTCGAGGCGTTGACGGCGATGCCGCGGGCCTGCTCCGGCGACAGATAGCGGACCGTGCCCATGACCAAGCCCGGCTCGGTGTCCATCCGCGCCATGGTCGCCGAGTGATCCGTGGGGGGCTGCGGATTCTGTTCGGTGAGTTTGGCGAGACCGAAGTCGAGAACTTTCACGTAGCCGTCGTGGCGGAGCATGATGTTCTCGGGCTTGATGTCGCGATGGATGATGCCGGCACGGTGCGCGGCGCCGAGCGCGCCGGCGGTCTGGGTGGCGATGTCGAGGGCTTCGGGAACGGAGAGCGGCGCGCGGGCGATGCGCGCGCGCAGCGTTTCGCCTTCGACGAATTCGGTGACGATGAACTGAACGCCGTCGGCAACGCCGATGTCGTGGATGGTGATGATGCTGGGATGGCTGAGCGCGGACGCCGCGCGCGCTTCCTGTTCGAATCGGCGGAGCCGGTCCGGATGATCGGAAAAGCGGTCCGGCAGGATCTTGATCGCCACGTCGCGCCCGAGCCGAGAGTCTCGCGCAAGATAGACCTCCCCCATTCCGCCGGCGCCGAGAGGCCTGAGGATCCGGTAGTGAGAGAGGACGCGGCCGATCACACTGAGGTCAGGATACGCCGGTCAGCAACCATTGCCCGTTCGCGGCCTGGCCGATGATGATCTCTCGAGATTCGCCTTCTGAATGGTCAGGATCCGCGTGGATCCGCGCGCGGGGATCCACGTTTACGCTGCTCCAGGCAGCTCGGCTGCCAGGCCAGCGTCGGGCCGCGACAGCTGCTGCGTGAAGTTAGACCGCCGGCGGAACCGTGGCGGTTGCTCGCCGGACAACAATCGTGCGCGCCACCTTGTCGTGCCATCCCTGTTTCCGGCGATCGAATGCGACCCAGAGGACGCCGAAGAAACATGGCACCATCGAGAGAAAGTAGCCGATGTATCGAAGCGTGTACTGCCCGAGCGTCGCTCGTTGCAAGGTCCTAGCATCGACTACGTACGCGGTGAACAGATATTTTCCTGGAGTAGTTTGCCAGTACCGCCATAGCAGAATCGTCAGGACGGCCGGCACGATCCAGTTCGCAATGAGCTCCCCCGGGCTCTCGATCAACTTGAACTCCCGATCTAGATCTGTGTAGTACTCGAGGCCGTACGTCCAGATCATGAATGGAGCTATCAGAAAGGTAAGGAGCACTGCATCAATGAGTGCCGCGACGACGCGACGCCAAAAACCGACGTACTCGATCTCGATGTCAACAAGTTGCGAACCAGGTTGTTCAGACATGCCTTGAATTCGGTCGGTCTAACGTATCTCACGCTCAGCTGCGCGGCCGGTTCCGCGTGCCGAAGCCGTGACTCTTCAAGTTTACGCTGCTTCAGGCAGCTCGGCTGCCGGGCCGAAGCCGGGCCGCGACAGCTGCTGTCACCTATGTTCCCGGCCCGACCGTGGAGTTGGGCAGCGGCCTCGAGGAAGCGCGCTTGACAAGTCGATCCACTGCTATTGAGTAGCGAGGCCATATGAAACACGAAACGCATTTGTCCAATCCATGGAACCGTGGCAGGTTATGCCCCAGATGGGCATGAACATGAGAACGATGAGGAGGCACGCACCACCTGCGATTAGTACTTTCCGCGCCTGGCGCGACTTCGTTTTGTAAATGAAAATGGTTATGAGATGCGCGGTTAAGAACAAAATTGCGCCCGCGATCACGACGTTGAGCAAGACCAACCAACCCCATGGATGCAGCATGAATCCGAGTGAGAGGAGCAGCCCCGTCACGAAAGGCAAAATTCCTATACAAACCAGAGGAATCCAAACGGTGGGTAGGCCAAACGCGAGAGCGATGAACACATACCAACGCATCCGCGACTTAACTCGGAGTTCCAGCAGACCCTCAGTTGCGTTGCGCGTGTCCATTCCCACCAGCCGACTCCTGACGAATCTTTGGCTTTAAGTGTCTAAGCGAACGCAAAACTCACTCTCGTCTGCCCAACTAGTATTCGACAGCAGAATACTCCAGCGGCTCGTGCGAAGTCCTGACTGCTTCCTAGTCATAGAAACAGGGGGAGGCGGGCTGACTGTATCGTCCGCGCCTGTCGCGTAAACCGTTACGAAGCGTCGTGACGCTGCGTAACGGTTGATGCGAGTGACCTCGCGGCTCGCAGATTTCCATCGGCTCGGCGGGGATGACCACGGAGCCTGCGGGGCTGACGTCTCCGGAAACGGCGCGCTCGGCCCGCTACCACGCGTAACCGAAACTGACACCGGCCCACGGCTGGAAATCGCCGCCTCCGGCGATCGGCGTGAAGACGGCCCGAAACTGAAAGCCGCCCCGCGGCTTCTGATAACGGTAACCGGCGATGCCCGTCACGAACAACGTGGAGAACTTCTCCTCGTCATCGTCACCGAAGTCGTACAGATCCTGCCGGTCCCCACCCGCGATCGTGAGCCCGCCCCCCAGTTCGAGATGATGGTTCCCCGCTGGATGGCTCACGTGCGAAGCGGTGAGCGGCACGACGAAGGTCGTATCCGTATCGCCGGCGGCACTCTCTCCTTCGACCACCGACAGGCCGGCCCGGCCGAACCAGTTCGTATGCAGACGGCGCTCGTAATTGAAGCTGGGCACCAGCGCACTGCCGCCCAGTTCGAAGTGCACCGCGTTGCGCGCTTCCTGCGCGCTGCTGCTGGGGACCACAACGAGCATCGAAAGCATGAGCAGAAGGGCGGGTTTGGTCATTTCCTGGGGCGCTGGTGCAGACGCTGTGCCGGGCAGCAGGAACGTTCCATGTTCAACATTCAACATTCAACATTGAACACTGAACATTCTGGTTCCCACCTCGAACCTCTACCCTGCCGGTGCTTCCGGAGATCCCTCGCTTCGCTCGGGATGAACCCCTATGCCGGGATGAACCCTAAGCTCCGCCCTTCCGCTCCTGCGCCGCTCGTTCCCGCTCTTTCGCTTTCTCGGCACGCCGCGCGTTTGCCTCATCCTTGATGCGTTGCGCGATCGCGGAGCCGGTGATGGTCGTGGCCAGACCGCCTTCGGCCGTCTCGCGCAGGCCTCGCGGCAGCGCGCGGCCGATGCGCACCATCGCTTCCACGATCTCGTCCATCGGAATCACGGACTCGACGCCCGCCATGGCCAGCTGAGCCGCGGTCAGTCCATGAACCGCGAAGAGCGCGTTGCGCTTCACGCAGGGAACTTCGACGAGACCTCCCACCGGATCGCAGACCAGACCGAGTGTGTTCTTGAGCGCCATCGCCGCCGCGTGGATCGACTGCTTCGTCGTCCCCCCCATCATGTAGGCGACGCCCGCCGCCCCCATCGCCGAGGCGACGCCGACTTCGTTCTGGCAACCACCGGCAGCACCGGAGATGCTCGCCGACAACGCGATGATCGAGCCGATTCCGCCGGCAACCACGAGCGCGCGCACGGTCTTCTCAGGGTCGACGTGCCGCTCCTCTTCAAGCGCCAGGAGCATGCCCGGAACGACACCGCCCGCGCCGGCAGTCGGCGCCGCCACGATCACGCCCATCCGGGAGTTCTCGCCCATGACCGCGAGCGCATACAGCTCCGCCTTCACGGTCAGCGGATCGAGAAAGGTCTTTCCCGACTGAAAGGCCTCGTTGAGAAGCCGCGCTTCGTGGCCGACGAGTTTCCCCATCGATGTTCCACCGCTCTTCCCCCGCTCCACGCAATCGCGCATGACGGCGCGCCGCTTCCGCAGCGCTTCGAGGATGTCGGCCGCCGGAACCGCGTGCTCCTGCTCGTCCGTTTCGAGAAACACGTCGGCGAGATCGCGTCCCGCCCCAAGCTGTTCGAGTTGTGCGAATGATTCGATCAAGAGGTATTCCGTCCTATCCAACCCAGTCTTCTGAAGAAGACGATCAGGTACAGCGCCAGCAGTCCCATCAACCCCAGCACCAGAAAATATCCCCACGGGTGCCCGAGCTCAGGCATGTACTCGAAGTTCATCCCGTAGATCCCGGCAATCAGGCTCAACGGCAGGATGATCGCCGAGACGACCGTGAGAACTCTGGCGATCTCGCTCGTCCTCGTCGCCGCCGCGCTCTGGATGCTGGCGATGATTCCCCGTAACAGGTCGTGCGACGAATCAATTGCCGCGCGCGTGGCCACGGCCGTCTGCAGCATCTCCCCGAAGGACGTCCGCGCGCTGTCGCTAATGAAGCGGTTCCGCTTCGTCACGATGATCATCAGGATGATGTGCAGGCTCGCCGTCAGCTTCTTGAGAGTGAGGATGTTCCGTCCGGCCAGGTCGATCTTTCCGGTGAGCTCGGCATGCCGCGAGCGCTCCCCCACCGCCGTGTAGAGGTCGTCGAGAAAGTTGTCGTTGGCGAGATTGAGATGGGCGTAGTCGTAGAGGCAGCGCTGGAGAAACAGGAACGCGATGAAGCCGGGCGTCTTTCCCGCCAGCTGAAAGCTCGGCACCGCCGTCGCCTTCACGTAATCGACCGCGTCGAGCGGATGCTGGTGATACGTGATCACGAAGTCGGAGCCGAGGATGAGGATCATGCGCTCGAAGGCGATCTCGGTCATGCCGTGCGAGGTATCGAGATGATGTTCGGGGTCGACCACTTCGTAGAGGTAGAACGCCAGGCAGTCGGGGCGCTCGACGATCCGCGGCAGCACTTCCGGCTCGTTGAACCGGTTCACCAGGGTGAGGTCGATCTCCCAGCGCCGCAGCACGTCGTTGAGCCTGTTGATGTCGGACGACTGAATGTCGATCCAGGAAAAAGCGACCTTTTCGTCGTTCAGCTCACGGTCGAGGTCCTCGAAGGTGAACTCCCGCACCGTGACCGTGGCGGGATTGAACGCCACACCGTGGAAGAGAAAATCGCCGTCGCTCACGGGATGCGGTCCAGGTACTTCGCTTCGCGCATGTCGCGGACCGAGCCGATCCGCGCCAGCGCGGCGTCCGAGACCGGCGAATCGACGTCGATCTGCATGAATGCGTCCTTGCCGCGCTGCTTCCTCGAGCAATAGAGCGACGCGATGTTGATCGCCTCCTCCGCGATGATCGCCGTGACCTCCGAGATCATCCCCGGACGGTCGCGATAGAACAGCAGCAGCGTCGGTGAATCCCCCTTGAAGCGCGCCTGAAAGCCGTTGATCTTGAACACCTCGATCACCCCGCCGCCGATCGAGGAGCCGATGATCTCCGCTTCGCGCGACGCGCCGCGGATCTCGATCCGCACCGTATTCGGATGCACGTCGCCCAGGTCTTCCTCGGAAAAGCTGATCTCCAGCCCCATCTGTTCGGCGATGCGGATCGCTTCCGGGATGCGGGGATCGTCGACGTTGAGGCCGATCGATCCGCCGACGAGGGCGAAGTCCGAGCCGTGGCCACGATAGGTCGCGGCGAGCGGCGGATGGAGATGGAAGTCGACGCGCACAGGATCGTCGTCGAGGATCTCGTACGCCACGCGGCCCAGGCGCGCGGTGCCCGCGGTGTGGGAGCTCGACGGGCCGACCATGACGGGGCCCATGACGTCGAGGATCGAGACTTTGCGGTCGTGCCGGACTGCCATACGCGTAAGTCTATGTCGTAATAAACTGTGGATGACAGATGCAGTCCAAGCCGGTCATCCTCGTCGTCGACGACGACCTCCCCATTCTGACGTTGATGAAGAACATCCTGCGGGAGTTCGGATTCGATGCCCGTGTAGCGAGCACAGGCGCAGCGGCGGTGCAGTCAGCGAGAGAGACGCGGCCTGATCTCATCCTCCTCGACATGAAGATGCCGGGGATGTCTGGTCAGGAAGTGATCGAGGCGATCCGCGAGAGCGGGGCGGCCGGCGTGCCGATCCTGATCCTCAGCGGCGAGCCCGTCCCCCCGTCCGAAACCGCCCGTCTCGGCGTCGCCGGAGCGGTGCAGAAACCGTTCGACGTGATGGCCCTCATCGAGCAGATCCGCGCGCATGTTTCGGCTGCCCGGTGAGTCCGCGCACTTCTCTACCACGGAGGACACAGAGAGCACAGAGAGACACAGAGAGACTCCTCCGATCTTCTCTGTGTTCTCTGTGTCCTCTGTGGTTACACAGCGTGATAAATTCACGCGCCGGAGGCAACCATGGCTCACCACGAAATCGACAAGCTCATCCGCGACGCCGTTTTCGGCGACGACGCTGGCAAAGCGAAAGCCCGCAAGGCGATCCACATGCAGGCACGGCAGAGCGGGGCGATCTCCTCATCGATCTATCCTCTGTACCGCGCGATCGGGCGCGGCGAGCTCGATCCGAAATTCACCGTCCCCGCGTTCAACATCCGCGCGCTGACGTATGACTCCGCGCGGGCGATGTTCCGCGCTGCGAAGCGCCACGACGTCGGCGCGTTCATCTTCGAGATTGCCCGCTCCGAGATCGGCTACACCGAGCAGCGCCCGGCCGAGTATGCGGCGGCGGTTCTGGCGGCGGCGATCCGCGAGGGATGGAAGGGTCCCATCTTCATTCAAGGCGACCACTTCCAGGCCAGCGCGAAGAAATGGGCGACCGAAGAGGGGAAGAAGTCGGAAGTGAAGGCGCTCGAGTCGCTGATCGACGAGGCGATCGCAGCCGAGTTCTACAACATCGACATCGATACCTCGACGCTCGTCGACCTTTCCTTCCCGACGCGCGAGGCACAGCAGCGCACGAACTACGAATACACCGCTCACTTCACGAAATACATCCGCTCGAAGCAGCCGAAGGGGATCGACATCTCCATCGGTGGCGAGATCGGCGAGGTCGGCAAGTACAACACGCAGCCGGATGAAGTCCGCGCGTACATGGATGGCATCCGCCGGAAGCTCGGCGGCGAGTCGGGCATCGCCAAGATCTCCGTCCAGACGGGAACCTCGCACGGCGGCGTACCGATGGCCGACGGATCGATTGCCGAGGCGAAGATCGACTTCAATGTATTGAAGGAGGTGACGGCGATTCTCCGCAAGGAGTACGGTGTCGCCGGATCCGTGCAGCACGGCGCATCCACGCTGCCAGAGCAGGTCTTCAACAAGTTCCCGGAGAGCAAGGCGGTCGAGATCCATCTCGCCACGGGATTCCAGAACATGGTTCTCGACGCTGCGACGCTTCCGAAGGAGATGAAGGAAGAGATCCGCCAGTTCTGCTTTGCGAACTGTGCCGACGAGCGCAAGAGCGGCGAGACCGACGAGCAGTTCGTCTACAAGACGCGCAAGAAAGCGATCGGACCGTTCAAGCAGCGCATGTGGGACATGGATGAGAAGGCGAAACAGCCGATCGTCGATGCGCTGGAGAAGAAGTTCGAGTTCCTGATGGAGAAGCTGGGCGTGTTCGGCTCGCGCGACATCGTGAACAGGTACGTCAAGGCCACCCCGGTCGACCTGCCGGAGTACGCGGCAGCATCGGCGGAGTTGACGGCCGCGGCGACGGTCGATCCGAACGAAGGGGAGTAGGGCGTTAACGCGCTGACGCGCGACCTGGTGGAGCGGCGGGCGATCCCGCCCGCCGGTTATCGACGACGGCCCGCGGGCGAGATCGCCCGCGGCTCCACCGTGAGCTGTGGCGAGTGTGACGTCGAATCCAGGTCAACGGTGAACGGCCAGAGGCAAAGCCTCCCCGGGAACCGCGACCTTCCCCGCCCTCACCCCCACATCCACGCGGTTCCGCCCCGCCGCCTTGGCGCGGTAGAGCGAGCGGTCGGCCGCGTCGAGCAGCTCGGCCGGGGTCGAGGACAACGAGTGGCCCAGGGAAGCGACGCCGACGCTGATCGTCACACCGGGGACGCCTTCGGCCACGGCCGCGCGGATCTTTTCCGCAAAACGCACGGTCTCGAACAGCGGCGTCTCCGGAAGAATCACCGCGAACTCCTCGCCGCCATAGCGCGTGACGATGTCGGAGCTTCGCGTCCGTTCGCGCAGGATGGTGCCGACCTGGCGCAGCACTTCGTCGCCTGCCGGATGTCCGCGCGTGTCGTTCACGTTCTTGAAGTGATCGATGTCGATCAGGACGAGCGAGAACTCCGAGCCGTAACGGCGCGCCAGCTCGAAGCGGTTGATGAGAGCCTGATCGAACGCGCGGCGGTTGCCGAGGCCGGTGAGTGCGTCGGCGGTGGAAAGATCCAGGAGTCGCTTCTGCAGCGCCACGATGCGCAGGCCGGCGCGGATCCGGGCCAGAAGCTCGGGGATGTGAAAGGGCTTGGTGACGTAGTCGTCCGCGCCGCAGCCGAACCCTTCGAGTTTCGCCTCATCGCTCCCCTCGCCGGTCAGCATGAGGATGTAACCGTGAGCAGCGTCCCTCCGCACCTCGCGGCATAACTCGATGCCGTCGCCGTCGGGCAGCCTGCGGTCGAGAATCATCACGTCCCACGTTGCCTGCTGGAGGGTACGGCGCGCTTCTGCAAGCGTGGCGGTGACTGTGACACCCCAGCCCGCTCTTCGAAGGTGATGCGACAACATGACGGCGACGTCAGAGTCGTCTTCGACGAGGATGATGCGGGGAAGGTCGCTGCTCACGACCATTTTTTACTGCAAATAACGTTCACATTCTGGCGGGCTCGAGCGCGTTTTCTTCGAATCTCGCCGTAAAATGCCGCAGCACGGCCGGTGCGTACGTAAGCCTATATCCACCAAGAATTTCCGGGTTAATTCTGCCGGCCAGCCCGCCGTACGTCGGGAAACCCCTCGGTCAGGATGAGCAGGTTCCGGCACTTCTGCGCGAGCGCGTCGTCATTGAGCGCAAGGAAGCCGCCTATGTTGGCC
>CALMZP010000115.1 GCA_937870635.1 uncultured Acidobacteriota bacterium
GAGGTGAACGCTGGTTTTCATGACGGTGCACGCTCTCCGTGTGCACAGGGGTGGTTGATGATTGGTTCGGAAATCGTATGGCACCGATCGACGAACGTCAATAATTACGCTGTTCTATACCGTGGGGGTCGCAGCTATTAATAGCCGCTTTGAGGAGCATCTCGCTCCGCGGCAGCAGCGTAGGTGACGTCTCGGACCGTCATCTGTTTTCCGCGGCGAGCGGAAGTGCTGTGCGATCTCGGGTCAATCGTTCAGAAGCTGCCGTCGAGCACCACCTCCCCGCTGACGCCCATCTGATACGCGGAGACGCGGCGCTCGAAGAAGTTCGTCACCTCCTGCACATCCTGCAGTTCCATGAACGAAAACGGGTTCCTCGTGCCGTATCGTCTGGCCAGCCCCAGCGTCACCAGCCGCTGGTCTCCGCAATACTCGAGGTAACGGCGAACATCGGCAGGTGAAAGGCCGGCCACACCGCCCTCCAGCAGGTCGGCGGCGAATTCCGTTTCGCAGGAAATGGCCTCATCGATCATGGCGTAAACCGACGCCCGCGTTGCGTCGTCGAACAGTTCCGGTTCTTCGCGAAGGACGGTCCGCACCACGTCGAAGGCGAAGGCCATGTGAGCGCTCTCGTCGCGAAAGACCCAGTTCGTCCCGGCCGCGAGACCGTGGAGGAGACCGCGCGAGCGGAGAAAATAGACATAGGCGAACGCGCCGAAGAAGAAGAGTCCTTCGATGCACGCCGCAAAACAGATCAGATTCAGGAGGAAGCGGCGGCGGTCCTCCCTGGTGTCGAGTCGGGCGAGCGCCTGAATGCTGTCGATCCACTTCACGCAGAAGTCGGCCTTCCGCCGGATCGAAGGAATGTTCTCGACCGCCGCGAAAGCGCGGTGACGCGCTTCGGGATCGGCCACATAGGTATCGAGAAGCGTGAGATAGAACTGTACGTGCAGCGCTTCCTCGTAAAGCTGGCGCGAGAGGTACATCCGCGCTTCCGGCGCGTTGACGTGCCTGTAGAGATTGAGAACGAGATTGTTCGCCACGATGGAATCGCCGGTCGCGAAAAAGGCGACCAGCCGCTCGACGAGATGCCGTTCGGCCGGCGTTAGCTTGTCGCGCAGATCGCCGGTGTCCGTGGAGAAATCGATTTCTTCGACGGTCCAGGTGTTCCGGATGGCGGCGCGGTACATCTCGTAAAACCGCGGGTAGCTCATCGGACGAAGGGTCAGACAGAGGCCGGGGTCCAGCAGACGGTTCGGGCGGCGCACGTGGCTCATTGGCAGGCCTCACAGCTCTCGGGATTCTCGAGCGAACAGGTCACTTCGCCGCCTTCAGCGGCGGGAGCCGCTGCCACTGTCGCCATGGCGATGCGTGTGGCGGGGCGGGACCGCAGGTAATACGTCGTCTTCAAACCTTTCTTCCAGGCGTGGAAGTACATGCTCGAAAGCTGGCCGATGCCGGGACTTTCCATGAAGAGGTTGAGCGACTGGCTCTGATCGATGAACGCTCCCCGTTCCGCGGCCATGTCGATCAGCGAGCGCATCGAGATCCGTGACACCGGCGCGGGCATGGATCGCCAGACACTCGACCGGGTCTTCGAGCCGCTCTTCACCACGAAAAAGAGCGGAACCGGGCTCGGGCTGGCCTTCGTCCATCAGGTCGTGGCTGCGCATGAAGGGAAGGTCATGGTCGACAGCATTCCCGGAAAAGGAACGGCTTTTCACCTTCTCCTTCCTCTGACGACCCGCGAGGCCGGACTGCTCGTGAGCGCGGAGCCGTTGAAACCGACGATCCCGCGGCGCGTGCTGCTGGTCGAAGACGAAGTGATGATCGCCGAGGGCGTCAGCTCTCTTCTGCAGCTCGAGGGAATCGACGTCGACGTCGTGCATGAAGGGAGACGCGTCGTCGAGGCCGTCGAGCGGCAGCGTCCCGATGTCGTCGTGCTCGATGTCGGGCTTCCCGATCTCGACGGCGTCAAAGTCTTCGAGCAACTCGATGAGCGATGGCCCGATCTGCCCGTCATCTTCGCGACCGGGCACGACTCTGGGGAAGCCGGTGCGCGTCCTGCACAAGCCGTATGAGATCGAGAAGCTGATCCGCGCCATCAGCGAGGCAATCCTGGAGCATTCGCAGGGAGAGGCGGGATCGTGACGGCGATTCCCTGAACTGCTAAGGTGCGAGGATGCGGGCACGCGGCTTGACTCTCATGCTGGCGTTCGCGCTCCAGTTTCTCCCGGCGCCGGGCATCGAGCTGGCCGCCTCTCGCAGGCGCATCGTCCGGCGCGCCCCTCCAGCCGGCGCCTTCGGGGTCCATCTGCTCACCTTCGCCGGCAGCGAGCCGGCGCACGTGGGGCGAAGCCTCGAGCTGGCCGGCGAGGCCGGCATCCTGTGGCTCCGCATCGTGATCCCACCGGCGCCGATTCACATCGCGCCGGGCGATTTCCGCTTCTCGGCGATCGATCCGCTCGTGGCGAAGGCAAAGCAGGAAGGTCTGCAGATTCTCGGAAACCTCGCCTACACCACGAACTGGAACACGACCGCTCCACCCGAGATCACACAGATTGCCCAGCGCGAGCACTTTCCTCCCCGCGATTTCGAGGAGTGGGGACGCTACGTGTTTGCCACGGTCAACCGTTACCGTTTCGAGATTCACGAGTGGGAGATCTGGAACGAGCCCGATCTCGGATTCCCCTCGACTCCGGAGCGGCCATGTACCGGCGGCTTCTGGTGCGGTTCGTCGGCGGATTTCGCCCGGCTGCTGGCCATCGCGTACCGCGAGGTCAAGCGCGCAGACCCGGCGGCGAGAGTCCTGCTGGGAGGGTTGTCGCTCGCGGGAAGCCCCGGCACGCACAACGAAAACTTCCTCTCCGAGATTCTTTCGGATCCGGTGAACCCTGCAGGCGAGAATTTCGACATCATGAACTACCACTCGTACGGCTCGCGTGAGGAAGCGATCCGGCGGATGAATTACGTGCGCGCGGCGATGGCCGCGGCCGGCATCGACAAACCGGTCTGGATCACCGAGGCGGGGTACGCGAGCGATCCCTCGCAGCAGCGTGTTCCACCGTATGGGGGCGGTGAGAGCGGTCAGGCGGCGTATCTGCGCGACGCGCTGCCATTTTTCCTTTCGCTGGGCGTGGAAAAAGTATTCTGGTTCTCCATGGTCGATTTTCCGCCGGGAATGGGCGGCCCGTTCCAGACGTACGGGCTGACCGATCACTCGCTGGAGCCGAAGGCTTCGTACTACGCCTATCGCGATCTTCTGAAGAACTACTCGGCGGCGACTTCTTCTGCCTTGGCGATGGGCACGCGGTAGCCGCAGTCGGGGTTGTTGCACAGCTCGCCACCCCGGCGCACCGAGCGTGTCAGGCCATTTGCGACACGGCGATGTTGCGTTCCCATCCGTTGCTCGGTCGGCGGCCCGGCGCCTGCCCGCTGTCCGCCGTTCACTTCACGATGATCATCATTTCGCAAGCGTCTCGCCTCCCGCGCTCTGGTGATGGGATCTTGGCGCTACCTTCCCATCATCGTCATGGCTGCATAGAACGAGCTAAACATCACGATAGCGACAATGAACAGCGATTTGGCAATCGTGCGCCGCGAACGAAAGAACGCGAGGATGAAGCTGCCGTGGCTGATCCGCTGTCATCTGGCCGCGTTCCGCTTCTTCGGTGGTTGGCCGCTGCAGATCCTGTACGACAACATGAAACAGGTGCGGCTCGGTCCCGAACAGTGGAACCCACTGTTCATCGACTTCGCCACGCACTACGGGATCGAGGTGAAGACGCACCGCATTCGCCGACCGCGCACCAAAGGGAAAGTCGAGCGGATGGTCGACTACGTGAAGGACAACTTCCTGGCCGGGCGCAGCTTCAACGGGATCGACGATTTGAATGCGCAGGTGATGCACTGGCTCGCGACCGTGGCGAACGTCCGTCTGCACGCCACGACCGGGCAGCGCCCGGTCGACCGCTTGCGCGAAGAAGGACTGACCTCGCACGACTCGATCGCGGTGTACCAGCTCGAGCAGTGGAAGGAGCGCAAGGCGAGCTGGGAGGGTTACGTCAGCTTCGGTGGCAGCCGCTACTCGGTGCCGCCCGAGATCGCCGGCAAGACTGTCGTCGTCGTGCAGCGCGAGCGGCGTGTCCTGATCCGCTCGGACCAGATGATCGTCGCCGAGCACGAGGTGGCCCCTCGTCGTGGATCGACCATGGCGGATCCGCAGCACGTCGCCGCGATGTGGACGGCGACACTGGGCAAGACGGAAGAAACGATCGTGCCGCGCTGGCATGTGCGCTTCGATGCGCCGGTGGCCACCGCTTCGCTGTCTGCCTTCGACGAGGTGGCCGTA
>CALMZP010000116.1 GCA_937870635.1 uncultured Acidobacteriota bacterium
CTGGCCGGCCGGACGCCGTCGCTGTCGGCGCTCGCCGCGCAGGCAAGCGAGCTGCTGTACGCCGCGACCTCGCCGGAGAAGTACGTCACCGCCGCAGTGGCCGAGCTGATGCCCGCGTCCGGGCAGCTGCAGTTTGCCGGCGCCGGACACCTCGACAACCTGATCCTCTGCGCCGACGGCACGCTCACGACGTTGAGCTCCACAGGCGCGCCGCTGGGGCTGCTGCCGCCCGGGCTGCCCTTCGACGAGACCAGCGCGGGACTTGGTCCCGGGGACGCGCTGCTGCTCTTCTCCGACGGGGTCACCGACGCGCAGAACGTGGAGGGCGACGAGTTCGGCGAGGCGCGGCTGCGGGAAATGGTCGAGCAGACCACCGCCGACCAGCTGAGCGTGGCCGAGACCGTGCGGCTGCTCACCGGCCTCCCGATCCAGTACTACGTGGTGACCGGCTTCGTCGGGCTGCAGCAGATGGTCGACGAAGCCGAAAACGGGGCATAGCTATGCGTGCGAGGTGGCGCGCGCGCCACGACGGAGATGAACGCCAAGGCCGCGCGCGGAGATCTGGACGAACCAGATCGACAGCGCGATCACACCGATCAGGAGAATCTGAATGGCTCGGTCAGTGAGCGAAGCGGCGCCCCACGTCTGAATGAAATGAACCCCCAATAGAACGAATCCCGATATGGCGTAGACGACTCCCAACACGCCAATAGCGACGTTTCCCCTCTTCGAGCGGATCTCGACGCGCATGGTCTCTCTCCCTTTTGCGTGTCGATCAATATACGCCTCTCCGAGGTCAGTCGGAAATCAGGTCGCCCAGGATGTTGCCGCCCAGGCCGCCAAGTCCGCGGGATTCCCCGCGGGATCCGCCCATGGCCGCGGCGATCCGGTTGGCGAATCGGCTGAAGGGCATCGTCTGCAGGATCACCCGTCCGGGCCCGGTCAGCGACGCGTAGAAGAACCCTTCACCGCCGAACAGCGCGTTGCGTACGCCGCCGACGAACTGGATGTCGTAGGTGACGGTCTCGGCCATGGAGACGATGCAGCCGGTGTCGACGCGCATGGTCTCGCCCGGCGCGAGTGTCAGCTCGATCATGTTCCCGCCGGCGTTGAGAAACACGAGCCCCTGACCGGACAGCTTCTGCAGGATGAATCCTTCCCCGCCGAAGAGGCCCGCTCCGAATTTTTTGGTGAAGGCGATCGAAAGGTCGATGTTGCCGATGCCGCACAGAAACGCGTTGCGCTCGGCGAGCACGGTGTTTCCGTTCAGCTCGATGGGGATGATTTTCCCTGCCACCGGGTTGGCGAGCGCGAGGCGCCCCTTCGCGCCGTTGCAGCGGAAGACGCTCATGAACATCGATTCGCCGGCCAGGAACTTCCGCATGAGCCCCTTCACGAAGCCGCCCTGCATCTTCGCCTGCAGCTCCACGCCGTTGTCCATGTAGAGCATCGCTCCGGCCTCGGCGAACACTTCCTCGCCCTGGCGAAGCTCCATCTGAAGCGCCTGCATCACGTCACCTGTCACTTTGTAGTCCATGGTCTCTCCCGATTTTGGATTTTCGATTTTGGATTTTGGATTGGAGCAAATCCAAAATCCAAAATCCAAAATCTAAAATTGACCGTCCCACATCGCGTCACGCGTCAGATCGTATTCCAACACGGCCAGGGCCACCGCGAAGAGAATCGCTGCGCCGACCTGCACGCGTCGCTCGAGCCCGGCCGAAACGAGGATCGCCGCAGCTGCGAACGCGAAGAGCGAAACGCTGATCCGCGCGACGTTGCCGATCAGCGGGGCGTTGATCGCCGACATCGCCGACAGCACGCCTGCCGTCGCGGCCAGCAGCGCTCCGAACCGCGCCAGCGGCCGGACCGTTCGAATGACGCCGACGACCGCGATCAGCGCGGTCAGCGCGATGGCCGGAGCGATCGACGCGTCCGTCACGCGGGCCCGCCAGAGGCCGAGGACGAGTTGAATCGCGGTCAGCGCAACGAAAAAGACCTTCATCGACCGCTTATGCTAGTGCAGTGAAGACTCTGCTCGACGCCCTTGCGTCGATGTTTCCCGACTCTTCGAAAACCACGCTGCGGCAGATGCTGCAAACCGGACGCGTGCGCGTGAACGCGGAAATCGAGAAGAACGCCCGGCGCGAACTCGAGGAATCCGATGTGGTTCAGGTCGGATCACGGCAGTCGAAGATCACGCTGCCGCCGGAGCTGACCATCCTGCACGAGGACGAGGACCTCATCGTAGTCGTCAAGGCGAACGGCCTCCTCACCGTGGCGACGGAGCGCGAGAAGGAGACGACCGCGCAGGCTTACCTGAACGAATACCTCAAGCAGAAAGGGGAGGGGCGCATCCACGTCGTCCACCGCCTCGACCGCGAGACCTCCGGCGTCCTCATGTTCGCGAAGAATTTCGCGACGCGCGAGAAACTGAAGGATCTCTTCGCCGCGCACGACATCGACCGCGTCTACGTCGCCGTCGTCGATGGACGGCTCGATCCGCCTCAGGGAACCATTCAGTCGAATCTTCTCGAGAAGAAGGATCTCCGGATGGTGAGCGTAGGGCACCACGCCGATGCGAAGCTCGCCATCACGCACTACCGCACGATCGAGACGAAGGGCGCGTACTCAATGCTCGAAGTGACTCTCGAGACGGGTCGAAAAAACCAGATCCGTGCGCATCTGTCGGAAGCGGGTCATCCGGTGGTGGGCGACCGCCTGTACGGCAGCGAACAGAACCCCCTCGGCCGCCTCGGCCTCCACGCCAAACTCCTCGGCTTCGATCACCCGACGACGGGCAAGCACATGACGTTTACGGCGCCACTTCCGGCCGCGTTTCGCAAACTATTTGCGCGCGGCGCGTGACGCCGCCCGCCGACCACCCACCCGCTGTGACGCCGCCGCCCTTTCCGCCGTGACGCCTTTCACCCCCCCCTCCCGTGACGCCTCCCGCCCCGCCGACCGTGGGGATCCCAACGGGAGGTTGGGCGGAAGCGTCACGGGCGGACGGGTGGCCGGCGTCACGGCGGCCCCGGGTGCGCGGCGTCACGGTAGGGCGGGCGGGTGGCGTCACGGCGGAAAGGGCCGGCTATACGAAACTTACCGCCAGGTCCGCGCCGTCTTCGCGATAGATCGTGTCGACGAAACGGATCGTGTTCGTCTTCAGCGACATGAACAGCGAGGAGGTGCGGATGCCGCCGCCGAAGAAGCGGACCCCGCGCAGGAGGTCGCCGTCGGTGACGCCCGTGGCGGAAAAGATGATGTCGTTGCCGGAGGCCAGCTCTTTTTCGGAGTAGACCTTCTTGCCGTCTCCGAAGCCCATCGACTTGAGGCGGTCTTCCTGCCACTTCTCCAGAGGCTTGAGGCGGCCCTGCATGCGCCCGGAGAGGCAGCGCATGGCCGCGGCGGTGAGCACGCCTTCCGGCGCGCCGCCGATGCCCATCAGTCCGTGCACGCCCGTGCCGCGGACAGCGGCGGAGATGCCGGCGGAAAGATCGCCGTCGGAGATCAGCTTGATGCGTGCGCCGGCCTCGCGGATCTGTCCGATGAGGTCGTGATGGCGCTCGCGGTCGAGGACCACGATGGTCAACTCATTGACGTCTCGTTTGTACGCTTCGGCCATGCGGCCGAGGTTCTCGACGACGGAGTTGTCGAGGCTGATGGTGTTGGCGGCGGTTGCGCCGACCACCAGTTTCTCCATGTAGATGTCCGGCGCGTTGAGCAGGCCGCCCTTTTCCGACGCGGCCAGGACGGCGATGGCATTCGCCGAGCCGGTGGCGCAGAGGTTGGTGCCTTCGAGTGGATCGACCGCGATGTCCACCTCCGGGTAGATCTCGCCCTCGGTCCATCCGCGGCCCAGCGGCTCCCCGACGTAGAGCATCGGCGCCTTGTCGCGCTCGCCCTCGCCGATCACCACCGTGCCGCGCATCTTCAGCCGTCCGAGCTCTTCGCGCATCGACTCGACTGCGACCTGATCCGAATACTTGCGCTTCCCGTAACCCATCGTGCGCGCCGCGGCGATGGCCGCTTTTTCGGTGACGCGCAGAAATCCGATCTCGACACTCGATTCCATGCTTGTCCTTAGTGACTATTTTTTCGCGGCTTCCTGCGCGCGCCGCTCCGTCGCTTCCCTCTCGGCTTGCGCCGACATCGGCGGGTTGTAGGCGGCGATTCCGGTGACGGCCTCGCCGATGATGAGGTTGTGGATGTCGTGCGTCCCCTCGTACGTCTTCACCGACTCGAGGTTCAGCATGTGACGGATCACCGGATACTCGTCCGACACGCCGTTGGCGCCGAGGATGTCGCGGGCGATGCGGGCGCATTCGAGGGCGATGTTGACGTTGTT
>CALMZP010000117.1 GCA_937870635.1 uncultured Acidobacteriota bacterium
GCATGGATGCGAAAGCCAAGCTTCTTCTGCGAGGGGCTTGCGTATTTCATCGAGTTCTTCCTGATCGTTCGTGGTGCTCGACGCAAAGATTGCACCGAGTATCTTCATCAAGGCCTCTTTGGCCGACCATCGCGGCTACGGAGGATCGTCGGTGAGCCTTCGCGCGGGCTCCATTTGCAATCCGTCGGCGAGCCTGCCGTCGATCAGGACAAATGCCATGCGGCAGGTGCCTTTCGATCGGTTTGCCCAGGCATGGTTTGTCCCGCGCTGAACGACGATGTCTCCGGCGCTGATGGTCGTCTCTTCGCGATCGAGGATTAGCGTGATCTCCCCCTTGAGCACGATGCCGTAGTCGACGGTTTGCGTGCGGTGCATCAGCGGATGCGGAGCGCCCTGCTTGAAATTCGATGCGCCGGCGCCGCTCATCGCGGCGAACGCGTTGAGCGCGCCGGCTTCATCCAGAGCGCGGACTTGCTCACTTTCCGGCGGGAAATCGATCACGCGGATGCGGGTTCCATTCCTCGGTGGCGCCAGGATCAGACCGCCGGCGATCGCCTCGTGCCGCGTAGGCTTCCGCTCAGAACGTCTGGCCGATCCAGAAGCTCGTCTTGTAGCCCTCGTCATCGTCGATCGTCTGACCGCGCGAGTTCACCCTCTTCAGCCGGCGTGCGAAGTCCCAGTGCAGTTCGAGGCCCCAGAAGTTGAAGGAGAAGCCGTATCCGAGCGCCGCCCGGCCGTGCCTCAGCTCACCATCCGCAACAAACTTGAACGGCTCGTTCGTCGAGAGATCCACGCCGTCGAACCTCGCGCCGCCGATATCGAAGAACAGCACGCCTCGGATCTGCTGCAGAACGAGGAACGGCGTGGCCAGCACGTCGACGAGCGGGAACCGGAACTCGAAGTTCGCGAATGCGGCCTGATTGCCGACGATCGTCCGGAAGTCATATCCGCGCAGCGTGTTCAGCCCGCCGAAATAGTAGAAGTTCGAAAAATTGCCCGTCGAATACCCGACGAAGAGGCGCGCGGCCAGCAGTGTCCTCGAGCTGAGCTGGTAGTACTGCCGGAAATCGACGTTGATGTCCTGGCTGAGCGTCCCCCCCTCGTCCAGATCGGGGGCGTAGCTGTAGCTGAGGTTGTAACGGCGTCCGGAGATGGGGCCGAAGAACTTGTAAGAGGTCGTATCGCCGCTGAAGGCGGAGCTGATCACCGGGTAGTCGTCGCGGCGCTCGAAGAACGCCAGGTCCTGGCCGATGACGAACGGGAATGCGATCTGCCGGCTGATGTAGCCGGCGCCCGCGTCGAGGCGGTGATAACGCGTGAACGGGTAGCTGACCAGTCCCATCGCGCCGGTCTCGCGATACGTCTGCTTGACGCGGTCGATCTGACCCAGCTCGAAATCGGGTTGCGTGAAGAACGACCGGTTGTCGAACAGACGCAGTCCCCAGTTCATCCGTCGCTGCAGGTCGAGATAGATGAAATCGAAGTTCGAGAAGGACGAGACCGAGTCGAGGGAGGCGATGAAGCGCCGGTTGCCCAGCATGTCGCTCATGTAGATCGTGGAGCGCGACACCGGGATCTGGTCCGACGTGACGCCGGCATTCACCTCGATGTCGTCGATAAAGAGCTTGAAGCCGCGCGACGCCTCGATCTTCTCCTCGTCGATGAAGAACTCGGATGCCGGGCGGAACGTGCTGCGCGCATCCGCCTGCACCGGCGCTGACGGAATCTCGGTCTTCTCCGCCTCGCGCAGGGGACTGTCGGTGGGCGCCGAGAAGAGGCGCCACTGTCCTTTGTAGTACGAGGCGAACACGAGCCGCTCCTTGTTGTTCGTACTCGTGAAGACGACAGGCGTGAAGCAGCCGCCGATGACGTCCGTGTACTGGAGCAGGTCACCGTTCTCCAGGTTGAGCGAATAGATGTTGTACGAAGCGAAGTTCGTTGGATCGGGAGCAGGCGTCGCCCCTTCCGGCCTCGCGCGATTCTCTTCCTCTTCCAGCAGCTCCGCCGCCGCGACCGCGTTCCGGCCGGTCTGCTTGTCGGAAGCGAAGAAAATCCGCTTGCCGTCGGGCGAGAACCATGCGTCGATGTCGTTCCACGGACCGCTGGTGATCTGAAAGCGCTCCGTCGGATTGTCGAGGTCGAGCCGGAAAAGCTTCGCGTGGGTGTCGACCACCGACGAAAAGATCAGCGACTTCCCGTCAGGTGAGAACACCGGCGCACCATCGAAATAGCGGTCGTTCGTGATGTTCTCGACGACTCCGCTTTCCACGTCGTAGACGAAGATGTCCGGCTGCGTTCCCACCCATCCCGCGAACGCCACTTTGCGACCGTCGGGTGAGAAAGCGGGCGACAGCTGCTGCTCGATGTCCATCGGAACCGACCGGATGATGTCCCCGGTGATCGGGTTGATCATCAGCAGATCCCGGCCGCGCTCACGGCGCACGAATACGGCCACCGCGTCGCCATTCGGCGACCACGCGATGTCGCGGCCCATCACCGGCGCCGTGGTGAACGCCTGGGCGATGGGGTACTGATAGCGGCTCGTGTACCCCGAGGTGAGGTTCTTGAGGAGCTTGCGTTCCGGAATGTTGAAGAGGACGACGTCGACGTCTTCCTTGTACGTCGCGAACGCAGCCAGCAGATCGCCGGAGGGAGACGGCACCGGCGCGATGTCGTTGCTGAACTTGTCGTCGCCGATCTTGAACGGGTCTCCGTACTCCTGCGGCTCGCCCTTGGCCACCAGTGCCGGGAGATACTGCTTGCGGAGCCACGTTCTGAACCCGGTGTCGAATTCGTCGGGCTCGACGTCGAACGCGCGCTTCAGCGCGCGATCGACCGTGTTGCCCAGCGTGTTCCGGTACTCGTAGATGAAATCGCGCAGCCCGTCCCAGCCGTACTTTTCCTGCATGTAGCGGAAGACGGCATGACCGAAGCGGTACGCGAAGTATCCCTGCGGGTTGCGGGTGATCGTGGGAATGCGATCGTTCACCACGGCGTCGCGCAACACCATCCGGTCGCGAGAGTCTTCGTCCTGCGCCATGAACGAAGCGAGGCCTTCCATCAGCCACGTTGGAGGATTCGCCGCCACGGTCTTGCCGAGCTTCCCCTGGAAGAACACCTCGTATTCGAAGATGTGCGTGAGCTCGTGCAGGATCAGCTGATGGAGCTTGTCGTCGCTCATGTCGATCGGCAGCACCATTCGATTGCGCGCCGGCTCGGCAAATGCGCCCACGCCTTCGGGGATGAAGTTCAGCATGACGTTCGTCTGCTCGAACGCCGAGTGCGTGTGATAGAAAATCAGCGGGATCTTCTTCGAGATCTGGTAATTGAACTTCTGCGAGAGCTCCATGTAGGCGCTCTCCGCGCTGTCCACGACACGCTGCAGAGCATCACGCTCCTCGTCATAGAAATAAATGTCGAAGTGCGTGGAGTGATAGATGTTCCACGTGAACTTGTCGTAGACGATCTTGTTCTGTCCGAACGGAAAGGCCGGGACTGCCACAAAGGTCAACAGAAACAGCAGCGCGATCGATCGCTTCACGAAACCTCCAGGCTTTCACGCGGTGAACCGGGCGGGCGGCAGCTCACGGACCGCCAGCTATTTGCTGAATACGTAACGAGTGGCCGATGTCTCCTGCGACACGAAGATCCCGACCAGCTGAGTCTCCAGCGCGCGCAGGTTCTCGAAGAGTCCGAGAATCTCGTCGTAGTGCCGCTGGTCGAACTCCTTGAAATCGCGGAAGCTCTCCTCGATCACCTTCTCCCCCGTGTCCGCGTTGAACACGGCGAGATCGATGTCGAAGATGAACCCGGTCGATTCGACGAGGACCTGGCGGTAATATGTCCGTCCGTCTCCCGGATTGACGAACTCCTCCGTCCTGTACCCCGACTTGTCGTTGATGTCGAAGTCGACCACCCCGGTCACGATGTAGTCCGCCCCGGTCTGGCGACCGAGGCTGCGCCAGAAATCGACGGCCCCTTCCAGCGACTTCAGGTCGGTCCCCGGAAGCTGAATGGCCGGGACCTCGACGAGCTTGAGCTTCGTGCTCTTGGCGAGCTGCTTTCTCAGATAGCGATGGAACTCGGCCTGCAGGTCGACGCGCGCGGCGCGGTCGTTGCGGCGCTCGCCGTCACTCGCGATCACGAACGGTGCGATCGCGATCCGTTCTTCGCCGTCCAGCGCCAGCTTCGGCTTCACCGGCAGCTTGAGCTTCACTTCGAGGACCCCCGCTGCTGCAGGCACAGCCAGCATCAGAGCGATGGCCAGCGCGACGGCTGAACGTTTCATAGCGAACCTCCGGGGGGCGGCGTCTCAGGTGCCGGTGGCGCGGGTGGCGGCGGGACGGGTGGCGGCGCAGGATTCGGCGCCGGTGTGACCGCCGGAGCGGCGGACGTCGGCGCAGGATCCCCATGGTCGGGATCCGAGGCCTCAGCGGGCGTCGGCGGCTTGTCCGGACCGCTCGCGGGCGCGGCTGGCGTCGCCGGCGTCTCATCCGCGGCTTTTGCGGCGTCTTCCGCGGGCGTCGCCGCAGTCGGTGCCTTGCGTTGCTGCCGCCGGCGGTCGCGGGTGGTGAATTCGACGAACCGGCTGTAGTTCTTCTGGATGAACTGGTTCGACTTGTCGAGTCGCATCGCTTCGCGATATGCCTTCCCCGCTGCTTCGAAGTCGCCATTCGCCTCCAGCGCGACGGCGAGGTTGTTGTGAGCCATCGCATCGTCGGGGCTCATCTCGACGGCGCGGCGGAAACGGAACATCGCCTCGCGCCAGAGATTCATCTTCGCCATGCGCACGCCGAACTGCTCTTGCGTCTCCACAGGCCCCCCGCCGCTCGAGCATCCGCCGGCGAACAGAACCAGAATCAACGCGATGCCAGCCGCAGATCGACGAATCATCGGCGAGGTCTCCTCAGTTTGTGCCACCGGGAATGAATGGTTGGCGGGCTCGAGATGCCACCGCCTGAAAGGGAGGGCAGATTGGCGAGACAAGACTCCGCGATTATACTCACGGGCACCCACCTGGCCGGCGTCGCCGCTGTCGCTGCTGCTCTCTTTCCCGGCTCGCATGCAAATTGAGAATCGCGATCGTCTGATCGCTTATTCGCTGTTCCCTTTTCTGACCCCGGCCCGTACCAGACTCCTCCGCGAGCACTTCGACTCATTCGAAACGATCGCGTCGGCATCTGCAAAGTTTCTCGGGGCACTCCTGAGCGTAACCCCGGAACAGGCCGAGGCGGTGAAGAATCCGTTAACGAACGTTGCGGAAGAGAAACTTGCGTCGCTCCGTGGCTGCACCATTCCTCTCACAGATCCCGATTACCCCGCCCTTCTCAGCGAGATCATCGATCCTCCGCTGGCCCTCCATTACCGCGGCAATCGCGCGCTCCTGGCCTCCCCGTGCGTGGCCATCGTCGGTTCGAGACGCGCCTCGCCATACGGGATCAACGTCGCCCGGCATCTCGCCTGTCAGCTCGCGCAGGCCGGCCTCACCGTCGTCTCCGGCCTGGCCCTCGGCATCGACGCCGCGGCGCACGAAGCGGCTCTCGACTGCGGCGGCAGGACGATCGCGGTCCTCGGGACCGGCGTCGACCTCACCTATCCGCGCTCGAACGCAAAGCTGTTCCGTCGCATCGAGGCCGAGGCCCTCATCCTCTCGGAGTTCGGGCCGGGGACGCCACCGCTGCCGGAGAATTTCCCCATTCGCAACCGGGTCATCTCAGGACTCTCGCTGGGCACGGTGATCGTCGAGGCAACCGGAAGAAGCGGATCGCTCATCACGGCGCGGATGGCGGCCGAGCAGGGGCGTGAAGTGTTCGCAGTTCCGGGGTCGATCTTTTTCGCCGGAACGGAGGGCACCCATCGCCTGATTCAGTACGGAGCGAAACTGGTCCACGACGCCGGCGACGTTCTCGATGAGCTTCCCGGCGATTTCAAATTGAAGGAGTGCGAGCCAAAGAAACCTCCTGCGGAGCTGCAGGACGTCCTCGCCGTTCTATCCCGGGAAGAGGCGAGCCACATCGACAGCATCGCGCGGCGGCTCTCATGCGCGCCTGGCGCGGTGGCCGAATCGCTCCTGCAACTCGAGCTGGGAGGATGGGTGCGGGCGCTGCCGGGAGGAAGGTACGTCAGGGTGCCGGGGTCAGGGCAATGACGCCGAATCGTCCGAAGCACGGCGGGCCTTCATGACAGCGAGGCCGACCAGCGCGACGGGTAATCCTATTTTGAGCGCCTTGCGGAAGATGCCCGGGAACCCGAAGCCGACGAGGAATCCGACGGCGGCGCCGGCGCCGACGATCTTAGGCGCATGCTGACTGGCAACCGAGCCGAGGTCGAACGAGTCGCGCAGCTTCTGATCCAGCTCGTCGATGCGCTCGCTCACCCCGTCCCGGGCGCGCTCGATGGCGCGCTCAATGTGGATCTTCTGATGTTCGGTATCGGTCATGACTCAACGGCTCCTGACCCGAGCGATGTCGGATTTGATCGAGTCGATGTCGGCTTTGATCTGCTCCACCGACTCGGTCGGGACGAACTTCACTGCGGCAAATTTCTTCTTCCCCCTCCACGCCAGGACGCCGGCGGACAGGAAAAGAACGACCGTGACGATGAGCGAAGAGACCCACGCGGGGACGCCCAGAGCGACGAGGCCCAGCGTGACAGTGACGAAGAGGAACGCTGCTCCGAAGATGGCGAGGAAGACCGCGCCGGCCATCAGCCCCGCGCCTCCGCCGAGCTTCGCGACGGTATCGCGGACTTCGAGTTTGAGCAGGGCGACTTCGCTTCGGAAGAGTGTGGAGAAGTGGGCGGTCAGCTCTTTGATGATCGTTCCCAGAGAACGGCCTGGTTCGGTGGCGGTGTAGTTGCTCATTGCAGAACTCGTTCAGAGCAAAAGCTCTACCAGCGGACTAGAATCGGCGCCGTGCACCCGATGGAGCTCGTCAAGGATTTCCGCTTCGAAGCTGCTCACTTCCTGCCGAATGTAGCAGAAGGCCACAAATGCCGCAGAATGCACGGCCATTCGTTCCGCGGAGAGGTGGCCATCCGCGGGCCGGTCGGCGAACCCAGCGGCTGGGTCATGGACTTCGCCGATCTGAAGCGAATTGTCGACCCCCTCATCGCCCGTCTCGATCATTACGTGCTCAACGACGTCGAAGGTCTGGACAACCCGACCTCGGAACGCATCGCCATCTGGCTGTGGGAAGGCCTGTCTCGAGAGCTGCCGCTCCTGCACCGCATCACCGTGGAAGAGACGTGCACGTCACGCGTGCACTACTTTGGGCCCTCATCCGGCTCTTCGTGAACGGTCCGGTTGCGGCTTCGGCCGTGATCGACCTTCGACCCTCGACCTTCGACCTTCGGTGGACCCTGGACTCTGGACCTTGGACCTTGGGGAGGCAGCTTGCTCAAAGGTTTTCAAGGTCCAAGGTCGAGGGTCGAATCATGGCCGAAAGCGCGAACGCACAGATAGCGAGACTCGATCCGAAGACGCAAGGTCCAAGGTCCAGGGTCCAAGGTCCATTAAGATTCCGCACCCATGAACCCGGGGCGCGACCAGCTGTCCGATCTTCTCTCTACGCTGCGCAGTCCCGCCCTGCGGTACGCCGACATCCGGTTCACGCAGACCGAGCAGCAGCACGTCAAGGTCCGCAACGGCGAGATCGACCACCTCGGATCGACCGTCGACCGCGCCGTGGGCGTGCGCGTCCTCGTCGGTGATGGGTGGGGATTCGCCGCGACATCCGATCTGTCGGAGGCATCGCTGCGGGCCACGGCACAACGCGCTCTCGAGGTGGCGGCGGCGAGCAATATCGCCACGACGCACAAGGTCACTCTGAGCGAGATCGAGCCGTTCACAGCCTCGTGGTCCTCGCGTTACCGGATCGATCCGTGGTCGATCGCGCTGGACCGCAAGATCGACCACCTCCTCGCCGCGACCGAGCCGATGCGCGGCGATGCCCGCATTCACCAGGTATCCGGCGAGATCTCGTGTTACAGGCAGCGGAAAATCTTCGTATCCACCGCCGGCAGCGCCATCGAACAGACGACCACGCAAATGGGCGGCGGTATCGATGCTGTTGCCATCGCCAACGGCGATTTCCAGCGGCGCACGTATCCCAATCCGTTCGGCGGCGACTATCAGGCGGCGGGCTGGGAGTTCATCGAAGATCTCGACCTGCCGGGGAAAGGGCGGCAGGTGAAGGATGAAGTGCTCGCTCTGCTGGAAGCGCCGAAAGCACCGGCAGGACGCTTCGACCTGATCATCGGCTCGGCCCAGCTGGCGCTGCAGGTTCATGAGTCGTGCGGGCACCCGACCGAGCTCGATCGGGCCATGGGCCTCGAGATCTCACTGGCCGGCGGTTCGTTCCTCCAGCCGCCGATGCTCGGGCAGTTCCGGTACGGCTCCGACCTCGTGAACATCGTGGCCGACGCGACAGTGCCCGGCGCCATCGGTTCGTTCGCCTTCGATGACGACGGAGTTCCCGCGCAGCGGTTTCACCTCGTCGAGAACGGAATGTTCGTCGGCTACCTCACAGGGCGTGACACGGCGCCGGCGATCGGCCGCCGGTCGAACGGGACGGTGCGCGCGGAAAGCGCCGCGAGAATTCCGATCATCCGCATGACCAACATCAACCTCGAACCGGGGAAAACGGCGCTGGAAGACATCATCGCCAGCACGAAGCGCGGGATTTACATCGAAACGAACAAGTCATGGTCGATCGACGATGTCCGCCTCAATTTCCAGTTCGGATGTGAAATCGCCCATGAAATCGAGAATGGCCGCATCGGACGTCTGCTGAAGAATCCCGTGTACACGGGCACGACTCCGGACTTCTGGCGGTCCTGCGACGCGATTGCCGACGCATCGAGCTGGAAGGTATGGGGGCTTCCCAACTGTGGGAAAGGCGATCCGATGCAGACGATGCGCGTCGCGCACGGTGCGCCGGCCGCGCGCTTTCGAGACGTGGAAATGGTGTGATGACTGGACATGACCCGGAGGCCATCCTCGAACGCGCACTCGCGGCCGCTGACGCTGATGAGGCGGACGCGGTCGTCCTTGTCACGGACCGCAACATCAGCCGCTTCGCGAATTCGACGATCCACCAGAACATGTCGGAGACGACTGCCGAGCTCTCGTTGCGCGTCGTCGTCGACGGCGCGTTCGGCCTCGCATCGACGACGGTGTTCGACGACGACGAGATCCGGAGAACCGCCGATCTCGCCCGCGAGGCGGCCCGACTGGCGCGACCGCTCCCCGGATTCAAAGGCCTTTACCGGCAGAGCGAGCCGCCGGCTGTGCTGGAAACGTGGGATGAGGCGACGGCGAGCATCGCGCCGGCGGAGAAAGCACGCGGTCTCCGGGAGGTCTTTGATCGCGGATGCCGTTCGTCCATCGAATATGCCGGCTCTTACACGACTTCCGCGATGTCCGTCGCGGCCGGGAACTCGCACGGCGTACGCCGGTCGTGCCGCGCCACATCTGCCGACGCTACGCTCATCGCCATCCACGCCGAAGGATCGGGATATGCGACGCGCTGTGCGCGCACCGCAGAGGGCGCAGGAGTCACTGAGCTCGGCGACGAATCAGCGACGAAGGCGACCATGCTCCTCGATGCGCGTGAATCGTTCGAACCCGGCCGTTACGAGGTCATCCTCGAACCGGCCGCGATCGCCGAAGTCATGGACTGGATGAACATGATCGCGTTCTCGGGCCAGTCGTTCGAAGACGGTTCGTCGTTCTTCGTCGGAAACATCGGCTCGCAAATCCTTTCGGACTCGCTGACGATCGCCGACGACGCGACCGATCCTGCTTTTCTTCCTTTCCCGTTCGACCTCGAAGGCTTCGCGAAGAGCCGCGTCGCACTGATCGAGCGAGGGGTGATCCGCACGCCCGTCGTCGACAAAGCGTGGTCCGACCGCCTCGGCATCGCCCCTACCGGCAATGCATGGCACCTCGGCGCACCGGAGCACGGGTCGGCCTTCCACCTTTCGATCGAGCCCGGCAGCGCATCGCGTGAGGAATTGATCCGCTCCACGGAGCGTGGCGTCTGGGTGACCCGCTTCAATTACGTGAACGGACTCCTCGAGCCGCGAACGGCGCTCATGACGGGCACCACGCGCGACGGGACCTTTCTCATCCGCGACGGGCGGATCGCCGGCCGCCTCCCGAACCTGCGCTGGACTCAATCGATCGTCGAAGCACTCGCGAACGTGGCCGGCCTGACCGCGGAACGGCGCGCAGTCGGCACCTGGTACAACCCGTTCGGCGGCACCATCGCCCCGACTCTCAAGATCCGGGACTGGAACTTTACGTCGGGATAGAGGGCTTGGTGCTTAGTGCTTAGTGCTTGTGGAGCCACGAGCGATCCCGGCCGCTCTGCACTCGGGACGCCTGGTGGAGCGCGGGCGACCCCGCCCGCGGGGACCGACCCGGCGGGCGAGATCGCCCGCCGCTCCATTTGGCCCAGCACCAGGCACCAAGCACCAAGCACCCAGCACCCAGCACTCCGCGTGAGGTGACACGGACTTTGCAGACTCGCCAGTCTGCCCCATGACGCAGTACATCATCAGGCGCCTGTTGCAGATGATTCCGATCACCCTCGGGATCCTGACGCTCATCTTCTCGCTGATCCATCTGATTCCGGGCGATCCCGCGGTACAGATCGCCGGCGAGGGGGCACGGCCGCAGGACATCGAGAACGTCCGCAAGGCGCTCGGGCTCGATCAGCCGCTGTGGAAACAGTATGTGACCTACCTCAAGAACCTCGCGAAGGGAGATCTCGGCCGATCGTTCCGCACCGGCGAGAGCGTCGCCGAAGAGATCAAGGTCCGATACCCCGCCACGATGCAGCTGGCGTTCGGCGCGATGCTCGTGGCACTCCTCGTTGCCTTCCCCCTCGGAGTGATCTCCGCGATCTATCGAAACTCCTGGATCGACAACCTCGCGCGATTCTTCGCGCTGATCGGCGTCTCGATGCCGAGCTTCTGGTTCGGGCCTTTGCTCATCATTGCCTTCGCCATCAATCGCGAGTGGTTTCCGGTCTCCGGCCGCGAAGAGGGACTGCGTTCACTGGTTCTGCCCTCGGTCACGATGGGCCTCGCGCTGGCGGCAATCCTCACCCGGATGATCCGGGTCAGCCTTGCCGAGGAGCTGAATCAGCTGTACGTGACGACGGCGATCGCGAAGGGAGTGACACGCGCGAAAGCGATCTTCTCCCATGCGCTGAAAAACGCCCTCATCCCTGTCATCACGGTGCTCGCGCTCCAGTTCGGGTCGCTGTTGACCGGGGCCATCATCACGGAACAGATCTTTTCCTGGCCCGGCCTCGGCCGCCTGCTGATCTCCTCGATCACCTCGCGTGATTACCCGCAGGTTCAGGCGTCGATTCTGGTCATCGCCCTGACCTACATCATGGTCAATTTCATCAGTGATCTGCTTTACGGCGTCGCAGATCCAAGGATCAAGCTCGAGTGAAGACAGCGAAACGGTTACTGCGCAATTTTGCATTCACCTCGGGTCTGATCCTGACGGTGGCGCTGATCCTGGTCGCGCTCGCTGCACCGCTGATCGCACCGATGGATCCGTTCACTCAGGATACGGCGCGCCGCCTCGAGGCGCCGTCGAACGACCATCCCCTGGGACTGGATGATCTCGGACGTGACGTCCTTTCGCGCGTGGTCTGGGGTGCGCGCGTTTCTTTGCGAGTCGGATTCAGCGTCGTGATCATCGCGTCGCTCGTCGGCGTGACGCTCGGCGCCATGGCCGGCTATTTCGGCGGCCTGATGGATCTCGTCGTGATGCGGCTCTGCGACATCCTTCTCGCCTTTCCAGGGATTCTGCTGGCCATCGCGCTCGTCGCCGTTCTGGGGCCAAGTCTCAACAATGTCGTCCTCGCCCTGGCCACCATCGGGTGGGTCGGCTACGCACGGCTCGTCCGCGGGCAGGTTTTGAAAGTCCGCGAGATGGAGTACGTGACGGCGGCGCGCGCTCTCGGGGCGCGATCGCCGCGCGTAATCATCCGCCACGTCCTCCCGAACGTGATCAACCCCGTCATCGTCATGGCAACCCTCGGTCTCGCCGGCGCCATCCTCTCGGAAGCGGCGCTTTCGTTCCTCGGCCTCGGCGTACAGCCGCCGACGCCATCGTGGGGCGCGATGCTGACGGCCGGACGACGGTATCTCGGCCTGGCGAATCACCTGGCCATCTTTCCCGGCGCCGCCATCATGCTCGCGGTCATGGGACTGAACTTCCTCGGCGACGGACTCATCGACGCGCTCGATCCGAAGTACCGCAAGCAACTCACCTGACCTCGTTAGAATCGCGGGCGTGATCACCGATGTTCGCGGCCGGACCTTCCGCTTTGACTCTCCACCAGGGCGCGTCGTATCGCTCGTACCCTCGCTGACCGAGTCGTTGTTCGATCTCGGCTCGGGCGAAGCCGTCGCCGGCGCAACCGACTTCTGCATCTATCCATCGGACATTCAATGTCAGCGCGTTGGCGGAACGAAAAACCCCGATGTGGCGGCGATTCGCGACCTGCAGCCCGATCTCGTTTATATGAACCTGGAAGAGAATCTGCGCCGCCACGGCGAAGAGATCGAGCAGTTCGCGCCGGTCTTCGTCAGCGAGCCGAAGACTGTCGAAGACGTAGACACGCTCATCGGCATCCTGGGATCGATCCATCAGCAGGAATCGCGCGCAGGCGAGCTGGTTGAGATGCTTCGCGTCGAACGGCGGGCGCTCCCCCAAAGAACCTTCACGTTTGCCTGCGCGATCTGGAAAAAGCCGTGGATGTGGTGCGGCGGCGATACCTACGTCTCGGCGCTTGTGCAGAGCGCGGGCGGGGTCAACGTCCTTGGCCATCGCAACCGCTACCCTGAGATGGACCTCGACTGCATGGCCTCGCTCGAGCCGCAGATCGTGTTTCTGCCCGATGAGCCTTACGCCTTCACCGCCGCCGACGCGGAAGAAGTGAAAGCGCGGACGAACGCCCGTGTGATCGGACCGTTCCCCGGACATCTCTTCACGTGGCACGGCACTCGGACGATCCTGGGGTTGCGATTTCTGAGAGAGACACTGTGAGGGAGCGCGGCGCTCGCCACAATCAGTGGAGCGCGGGCGATCCCGCCCGCGACGGCCTATGCGCGGGCGAGGTCGCCCGCTCTCCACTTCCCCCTACCCCTCGATCATCTCGGTGGCCCAGCTGCGCATCGTCTCTTCGACGGCCTCCAGCTGTTTGGTGAAGAAGTGATCGGCGCCGGTGACGACGACGCTCTCGGCGTTGCGAACGCCCTCGACGAGTTTCTCGAGCTTTGCGACATCGCCGTGCTCATCCTGTGTTCCGTGCAGAAAAAGCATCGGCTTCTCGCAATGGCGGAGGTAACCGAAATCGTACTTGTTCACCGGAGTTCCGATCAGGAAGAGGGCGGCGATGTCGGGGACCTCGCATCCCGCACGGCTGGCGATCCACGAGCCGAACGAGAATCCGCCGGCGAGGATCTTCTTCCCGGGGACATGTTTTCTCACCCACGCGAGGGCGGCGAGAAAATCATCCTGCTCCCCTTCTCCTCCGTCGAATGTTCCCGTGCTCTGACCGACACCGCGGAAGTTGAAGCGCAGCGTCGCGACGTTGGCGCTTTCCAGTCCACGCGCGGCGCGAAAAACCACCTTGTTGTGCAGGGTGCCGCCATGAGTGGGCAGCGGGTGGCAGACGATGGCAACGGCCGCAGGGTCCTGGAGCTCGCGATAGAGCGCTTCGAGCCTTCCGGCCTTTCCGTAGAGATCGACCTGTCGTAATGGTTTGGGATTCAAATCAGCTCCGGTAACGGCCGCGGCGGTGCCAGGCGCACGAGAACGCGGTTCCCTTCGATTTTCACGTCATGTGCCGCAACACCGACGTCGTTCGAACCGGGACAGTTCCCGGTCTTCACGTCGAACGACCAGAGATGCCATGGGCAGACCAACTCTTCCCCGATCAGGTCGCCTTCGCCCAGGGGACCGCCGCGATGCGGACAGGTATTGTCGAGCGCGTGGATGCCGCTCTTCGTGCGGCAGACCGCGATCTTGCGGCCGTCGACCACTCGCGTCGTGGGGCGGCCGATGGGGATCTCGTCGATGCTTCCGATGTCAATGAAGTTCAAGGTCTGACGGCAGTCTATCCGATCGCTCACGCACGAACCGGCATGGGGATGCCGCTTCGCCCAACTGCAGCCGTTCCGTCGCCCCATACACCGGGAATGGGAGTCGAACAATCCGGACAGCGCCCGTCGATGAGGCGGAACGAGGTCACTCGAAATCCGCGGCGGCCGATGACGAGCGCGTTGCATCCCGGGCAGTGCGTGCCTTCGAGGTCGCCGAATCCGCCAGGAATGTTGCCCGGATAGATGTAGCGCAATCCGGCGCGCCGTCCGATCTCGTACGCGCGCATCAGCGTGCCCGCGTCGGTGTCGGGGTTCTCGGTCATCTTGTAATCCTGGTGATACGCAGTGACGTGCCAGGGGATGTCGGGATCGACGCTCACGAGAAACGCCGCCATGTCCGCCAGCTCTTCGCTCGAGTCATTGAAACCGGGAACGATCAGTGTCACGACCTCGACCCAGATGCCCCGCCGCTTCAGGCCGCGAATCGTGTCGAGCACCGGCTGCAGCGTGCCGCCAAGGTCGCGGTAATGGCGGTCGCTGAAGCCTTTGAGGTCGACCTTGTACAGATCGATCCAGGGCGCAACGTAATCGAGCACGCGCTCCGTCCCGTTTCCGTTCGATACATAGGAACAGACCAGGCCCGCCTTCTTCGCCTCACGAAAGACTTCCACCGACCATTCCGACGTGATCAGGGGTTCGTTGTACGTCGACGTGATGACCTTCGCTCCGTGGCGCAGAGCCAGTTTCACGATCCCGGCCGGCTCGATATCGGTGGGAGTGGCGCCCGCGACGGGATCTCGCAGGGCCTGTGACGTGACCCAGTTCTGACAGTAACCGCAGTGGTAATCGCAACCCAGCATGCCGAAGGAGAGTGCGAGTGCGCCGGGATACGCGTGAAAGAAGGGTTTCTTTTCGATCGGATCGACCTGGAGCGCGGCTACGTACCCGCGCGGCACCTTCAGCACGCCATCTTCGTTGTAGCGGACTTTGCAGATCCCCTTCAGCCCGTCGAGGATCTTGCAGCGATGGCCGCACGCGTGGCACCGCACGGCCTTGTTCTCGAGGCGGTCATAAAGTTCGGGAGCTCCTTCGGCGGTTCGTGCCGAAAGGAGCGCGCCGAGCGTCGAGTTGGTCGTGGCGGGCATGGGTCTGTGAAAACAGCCTCCGCCGCAGCCAAATTCTGACGGGCCCGCTCAGCGCTGGATGGCCTTGCGGAGCCGCCGCCACTCGCGGATTCGCCAGAGCCGCGAACCGAAGAGGTAGCCGCCCACCGCAAGGAGGCCCCCGGCGAACCCGTCGATCAGGTAGTGCCAGCCGGTCACGACCGAGCCGATGAGGATGATCAGGAGGAAGACCCCGAAGACGATTTCCCCATACACCCACAGCCGGCGCATCCAAAGAAACGCGAATGCCTGGAATCCGACGTGAAGGCTGGGAAACGCGGCAATGCCGAACATGATCTGGATGTCTCTCGCCACTCCCGTGGGCCACTGCAGGACGTTCTGGTAGTTCCGCATGAGCGTCGCCTGCATCGTCTGCGTCACCTGGAACGAGTCCGCCAGCGGCATCCAGACGTCGGGGAACCGATACGCGGGGCCTAGTGATGGTATGAGAAGGTACAGCCACGCGGCGATGAGCCAGAGGACGGCCGTGCCGGTGACGAATCCCGTCCGCACCCTTCGCGACGGTGCCGAGAGGAAATAGACGAATGCGATGGTCATGCTCGCGAAAAAAATCCGCGCGTACGACCAGTCGATGAACCGCAGGACCGGCGCAGGAGAAAACAGGTCGAGAAAGAGGATGTTCGGGGAGTATCCCAGGAACATCTTCTGATCGAGGTCCCACAGAAGCTGGTCGAAGTTCCGTGGATGCAGCAGCGGCACGAGGAGCTTGATCCAGAAATAGGTGTGCGCCATCAGCGCCGTGGCGATGACCACTCGAATGGTGTCCACGATCCAGCCGGCGCTGCGCAGCAAACGCAGATAGACCGGGAGCTCGCGCCGCACGGCCGCAACGACTGCTCGAATGGCCACGCCCGCCACTGCGTAAACAGCCATCGAGGGGATGAGTGTCTGAAAGGTGTCCGGGATCGTTCGGAGAACTACGGGATTGAAGCCGAGCGTCAACCAGACGATGACCGCGAAGTTGGCGACGATGAAGATCTCGAAAAAATAGGGCCGCCGGACCACGCGCCGATTTCCCACCCTGGCCAAGCCATACGCCATCAGAGGGAGTCTACCGTTAAACTCCGGAGCCATGTCGCTCATCGAATACGAGTTGCGAGGCGCTGTCGGCGCCATCACCCTCAACCGTCCCGACAAGCTGAATGCATTCGGCGGGACGATGCGTCAGGAACTTCTCGCGGCGCTGCGGACGGCGGACGCCGACCGCGCTTGCCACGTCGTGGTGATCACCGGCGCCGGGCGTGCGTTCTGCGCCGGCGGCGACATCGATTTCATGTCGGGCCTGCAGAAAGCCCGCGACGTCGATTCGTTCCGGACGCTCCTCGATGCAGGCCGCGACGTCATCCTCCAGATCGTCTCGATGCGCGCGCCAGTAATCGCATCGATCAACGGCGTCGCCGCGGGCGCTGGGTGCAATCTCGCGCTGGCGTGCGACTACCGGATCGCGGCCGAGGAGGCAAAACTCGGACAGACGTTCATCAGGATCGGGCTGCATCCCGACTGGGGCGGTACGTGGCTTCTGCCGCGCCTCGTCGGCCGCGGCCGCGCGCTCGAGCTGATGGCGACCGGGCGAATGATCGGCGCTTCGGAAGCGCTCGCGATCGGGATGATCGACCGCGTGGTCTCCGCCGGCTCACTGGCCGATGAAACCGGGAAGCTGGCCGAGTCGATCGCCGGAGCGCCGCCGCTCGTCATCGCAGACGTCAAGCGAGCGCTCGGGCAATCGGAAAGAAATGATCTCGGCGCGCAGCTCTCGACGGAGAGCGAGCACCAGGTCCGCGCGTTTCTATCCGATGACGCAGCGGAGGGAATGGCGGCGTTCTTCGACAAACGGACGCCGCTCTTCAAAGGGCGGTGACAGGGCATCCTCCTCAGCCGACCGCGCTCAGTGATCGACGACGCTCACCGCAGAGACGCAGAGAACGCAGAGGGGACGCGGAGAAAGTTGAGGCCCTCTGCGTCCCCTCTGTGTTCTCTGCGTCTCTGCGGTTGCTTTTTCGATCTTCAGGGCGGGAGCCGCACTCCTCGTCACACTCGGCGCGCGATGACGAGCGTCTGATCGTCTTTCTGCGGAGCATCGGCGACGAAGGCGTCAACGGTTTCAGCCACGCGGTCGCGCAGCATCTCCGCCGTTGCCGAACCATCGAGAGCGATGAGCGGCTCGAGCCGCTCGTTCTCGAACTCCTCCCCCGCCGCATTCTCCGCCTCGGTAATGCCGTCGCTGTAGAGCAGGACGAGCGATCCGGGCGGGAACGACCGAGTCTGCGATTTGTAGCGGCTCTGCCCGAGGATGCCGATCGGCAATCCCTGTGATTTGAGAGTCTCGAGTTTGCCCTCGACAACGATGTAGCCGGGATTGTGCCCCGCGTTGACGAACTCGATCGTGTCCGCTTCCGTGTCGATCGAGGCCACGATCATCGTCACGAACTTGTTCTCGGCCGACCAGCGGTGAATGTGTTTGTTCAGCTCGGTCGTGATGTCACCGATGTCCCGTCCTTCCGCGAAGAGAAGCTGGATGGCCGCGTGCAGAGCAGACACGAGGAGGGCCGCCGGCATCGATTTGCCGGCGACGTCGGCGACGACGATGGTGAGCACCCCATCCCGCTCGACGAAGGCGTGGTAGTCACCGCCGACCTGCCGCGCAGGCCGGGAGAGCGCGGCGAGCTCGATTCCGCTCAGCTTCGGTATGGCCTTCGGAAGAATGTCCCGCTGGATCGTGGCGGCGAGCTCGAGGTCGCGCTGCATGGCCTGCTTCTCGAGCGCCTCTTTGTGAAGCCGCGCGTTCTCGAGCGCAATGGCAGCCTGACTCGCAAAAAGACCGAGCAGGCGGATCTCGTTCGCTTCGAAGGAACCGGTCGAGCCATCGCGGCTTTCGCGATCCGCAGCGGCGAGGACTCCGATCATGGCGTTGTTGCCGCGGATCGGCACAGCGACGAACGCCGAGCACTCGGGGAAGATGCAGTCGAGTTTCTCGTTGAAGCTGATCGGTTCCCCTTCGCGCATCAGCTCCGCGGCGATGTCGCGGTCGAGAAACTGGCCGTTGACCCCGCCGAACGACCGATAGAGAACGTAGCCGTCGCCTTCGCGGAGGAACAGAGCCGCGCGACGCGCGTTGATGAGCGAGATCATCCTGAAGAGGATCTCGTCGGCGAGCTCGTCGATGTTCAGCGTCGATGCGATGGACAGCCCGATGTCGTAAAGCGACTCCAGTTCCCAGAGCCGGTACTTGAGCTGAAACTCCCCTTCCCTCGCTTCCTGGAGGAGGCGCTGGTTGGAGATGAGCGTGCTGAGGTAGTCGGCCGCGGCGCGGACGACGGCCACATCATCGTCGGACGGCTCGTCGTCGCCCCGCGGGACGAGCGCAAGTACGCCGAGGTCCTCGCGCTGGCTGCGGAGGGGGAGCAGCAGATGGGCGGGACCGTCGAGCTGAAGGTCGCCGCTGCGGTCGAGTATTTCGGGAGCCACGAACTGCTGGCCCTTCGCGCAGAGGCGAAGCGGGGTATCGCGACCATCGCGCAGATAGAGCGCCCCGATGTCGAACGACGTATGCCTGGTAAATGCCTCGAGGATCCTCGGCGCCTGCGAACCGATCGAAGCCCGCTCGAGCTGCTGAAGTTCCAGAAGGAAATCGGCGAAGCGGCGTACCTGGGGCATGGTCGGAGGATATCAGCAGGACGAGGAGCGTCCCCGCAGTCGTGTCTCGTTACGCTTTGAGATTCAGATCGTTGAGGGCGGCGTCTTCGCTGTCGTAGATGGTGGCGTAGTTGGCGAGGCCCATGATCTGAAAGGTCTTGTGGATGACCGGGGTGAGGCAGCAGAACGCGATGCGGCCGCCTTTTTCCATCATCTTCTCGATGATCTCGATGAGGATGCTGATGCCGATGGAATTGACGATCTTCGTGTCCTTCAGATTCAGAAGGATCACCTTCACACCGTCGTCCATCAGCTCATAGGCACGGTTGGCGATCTCTTCTCCTCCCACGTTGTTGATGTAGCCCTTCGTGTGGAGGATGGCCCCGGCCGGGCGGCGGTCGACGGCAACTCTCAATTCCTCAGTCATGATGTTTTCTCGTCCGCAGGGTTCTCGTACTTGACCATGTGAATGGTTGTGCCGGCAGTCCCGCTGATGATCTCCACTTCGTCCATATGCGCTTCCATGAGCTGGATCCCTCGACCGCGCTTGTAAGCCGGTCCGAGTTTCTGACGGCGGGTGCGTGCTTCCGCCAGGTCGAAGCCACGACCGTGGTCGGTGATCCAGACATCGATCCGCGGATTGCCGTCGCTCTGGTAGGTGCCGACGAATCTTAAGTAGATGCGCTGGTCGGCGCAACCAGAGTGCTCCCGGGCGTTGATGCAGGCCTCGATGATCGCATGAGCCATCTCATCGATCCTCTCGGCGCTCATTCCGACTTCCCGGGCGAGATTACCCGCTGCGCGGGCAGCGGCGATCTCGATGTCCGGGACCATCGGAAGAGTCAGCTCCATCTGCCGCTCGGCGGTCATGGTCATCCGTAAATCCTGAGCAGGGACGGAGAGATCAGAAGGCGAGAAACAGGGCGGCGGCGGTCTTGATCCAGCGCGGGATCCCGCCGAGGGCGTCCAGCGCGAACAGCGCTGCCGTGTTGACGGCCAGCACGGACGGCAGAACGTAACTGGCGCTGAGCAGCGATTCGGTGGTCTTGGCGCGGGCTTGTGCGAAGTGATTCATCGGTTTCCCCCTCAATCGTCGGGGTGAGCCTTGAGCAACGCGACTGCCACGGATGCCGGATCAGCGAAATCTCTCCTAACCTTCTGACGGTGCGTAGTTTACACGAGAGAAAACAAATGTTTTCCGCTTCGGCGAATGTGGCATTGTGCCACAGTCGTCGAGTCAGCGGAAAAACGCCGGAGGTAAACTCATGACTTTAGGCGTGTTATCAATGGACGTCCCAAAACTCCCCATTTGGGGCTAAATGGGACAGATCCTCGCGCTTCCGATACAAGGTCTTGCGATCGATCCCCAGGATCTTCGCCGCCGCCGACATGTTTCCCTTCGTATGCGCCAGCACTCGAGCGATATACCGATTCTCGAGCTCCTCCAGCGGCGGAAGGTCGCCCGCCAGTCCCCCGACATCGGCGGCACCCGCGGACTCGGGCAGGATCAAATCGCCCGGGTCGATGACCGGGTCGACCGTGAGCGCGAGCGCCCCTTCGATCAGATTCTCGAGCTCGCGGACGTTCCCGGGGAAACCGTAGCGCATGACCTTCTGCAGCGCTTCCTGCGTGATGCGGACGTCCTGCAGCCCCTCGCGCCGGCCGTACTTGTCGAGAAAGAAGCGCACGAGCCTGGGGATGTCCTCCTTCCGCTCGCGCAGCGGAGGAAGCGTGATCTCCACGACCTTGAGCCGGTAATAGAGGTCCTGGCGGAACTCACCGGTCTCGATCATCGTCTCGAGCCCGCGGTGCGTAGCCGAGAGGATGCGCACGTCGATCGGGATGCGCCGTCGTCCACCGAGCTTTTCGACCTCGCGCTCCTGCAGGACGCGCAGCAGCTTCGCCTGCAGAGTGAGCGGAATGTCCCCGACCTCGTCCAGAAATACCGTTCCGCCACGAGCGAGCTCGAACTTGCCGGGACGCGCCTCGACGCCGGTCGCCACACCACGCTCGATGCCGAAAAGCTCGGACTCGAGGAGCGTTTCCGGAAGGGCCGCGCAGTTGATGGCCACGAAAGGCCCGTCCTTGCGCGGCGAGTTTCCGTGGATGAGCCGGGCCACCATCTCCTTGCCCGTCCCCGACTCGCCTCGTATGAGCACGTTGGCCTGACTGTTGGCGACGCGCGCCACAAGGTCGATCACGCGCTGCATCTTCGGAGAGTCGCCGACCATGAGGCGATCGCTGTACTCGCGAAGCATCCGCTGCTTGAGAGAGCGGTTCTCGTCCTCGAGAGTCTCGCGCATCAGGTCGAGGCGGTGGAACCTTCGTGTGTTGTCGACGGCCGCCGCACCGATCGATGCGAGCGACGCCAGAAAGCGCAGATCGTCCTCGACGAACGCTCCGGCCTTCTCTCCGCGCGCTTCTTTTCCGCCCACGCCGATGACTCCGACGATCGTCTCACCCGACACCATCGGCGCAACGAGCAGGTCGCTCCCCGGTCCGCCGAGGAACCTTGAGACCGTCACGGACATCGGCTCGCGGGAAGCGAGCACCTGACGAATCGGCGGCTCCGACAGGATGGCCTCCGGCGACCCGGCCTCGTTCAGAAAGGTGAAGATGTGCTGCACGTTCAGCTTCTCATCCACGGAGAAAACGAACCCGGTCGTGGCGTCCAGCACGGCCACGGCCCGCTGCATCAGCTCCTCGAGAAGCTCGGGTTCCGGAAGAAGCGTGTCGAGCGCACGCCCCACGTCGTACAGCGCCTCGAGCTGAAGCAGCTTCCGGCGGAGCTCAAAGTTCGACGCAGGCATCGCCCCTCAGCCTTTCCCCATCGCCCGTCTGCACTCGCCCAGGAGAAAGTCGCAGTTCCATGCGTCGTAGAACGGCGGATCGCTCTCGTAGATTCTGACGAAGACGTTCGCCGCTTCCTGCCATCGCCCCGTTTTCATGAGCGTACGTGCCAGGAAATACATCGCCTTGACCGTCTCCGGCGACGGCTTCCCGGTATCCGCGATCGCGCGCAGCTGCGCCTCCGCATCCGCGAATTGCCGGCGCTGATAGGCGCACAGGGCCTTCGCATACGGATCTCCCAGGCCGCATGTGCTCGGCGGCGCCGCCGCCGCCGCCGTGGCGAGGAGCATCATTGCGATGGCCAGCTTTCTCATCATGGCGATGTCCGTTAACCGTTAACCGTTAACCGTTAACCGTTAACCGTTAACCGTTAACCGTTAACCGTTAACCGTTAACCGTTAACCGCAGCGAGTGTAACCCCCACGTCATCCTGAGGCGCGCGGACGCCGAAGGATCTCAGGTTGCGTAGCTTGAGACCCTTCGCCGTCTTCGCGGCTCAGGGTGACGTGATGGCAGACTTACGGAAACAATGAACAAGCTGACGGTTAACGGTGAACGGTGAACGGTGAACGGTGAACGGGTTACCGGTTACCCTAAGGATACGATGCGACTGGGGATTCTTGGCGGCGGGCGCGCTGCCTGGGCTTATGGCACCGCCTGGCGAAGGATCGGCTGGCCGCTCGCCGGAGTCTGGCTCCGGCCGGAATCGAAGAGCAGGCTGCCCGAGCTGCTCGAGGTGCCGCGCCGCGAAATCCTCGACCTCGCAGCCGAGTCCGAGTTGATCCTCGTCGCGGTGAGCGACGGCGCCGTGGAGAGTGTCGTGGCGAGGATTCCTCCCACGGAGGCAATCATCTTTCATGCGAGTGGAGCGTTGCCGGCGCCGGGCGGCGGATTCTCGCTCCATCCCCTCAAAGCTCTCCCGCCGGTCGGCCAGCCTTCCGACCTCGCGGACACGCTCGTGGTCTTCCAGGGAGAGCACCGCAAGACGGCACGGCTGATCGCCGCCGCGGTCGGAGCGCGCTTTGCGGAGGTCTCGGCCGAACAGAAGCCGCTCTATCACGCGGCGGCGGTGTTCGGCTCGAACTACGTCGCCGCGATCCTCGACATCTCCGCGGACATGATGCGGCGGGCCGGCCTCGAAGACGTGCGGGGCGACATCGTCACCCTCGCCCAGTCCGCGATTGCCAACTGGGCCGCCCATGACGATCCGAAGCGCTTCACCGGACCGGCGGCGAGGGGGGACGAGGCGACCATGGCCGGCCATGTCGCCGCGATCGGCGATGACGCGCAAGTTGCAGAAATCTACAAACTTCTGGCTGCGTGGATCACCGGGTCGAACCTTGCGACGCGAAAGTAGCGGGTGCTACCATCGACCGCTGTTTCAGCAAAGGTCGGAGCCCGGGTTCGGATGGTCTTCTTCAATTACGCAACGATGCAGATGGCGGCCAAGATCGTCTACTACGGTCCGGGCCTCTGCGGGAAGACTACGAACCTCCACCATATCTACGCCAAGACCTCGCCGGGCAGCCGGGGCGAGATGGTCAGCCTCGAGACCGAAACCGACCGCACGCTGTTCTTCGATCTGCTGCCGATCGACGTCGGTGTGATCGGCGGTTTCAAGACCCGCCTCCAGCTCTACACGATTCCCGGCCAGGTCTTTTACAACACGACGCGCAAGCTCGTGCTGAAAGGCGTCGACGGCCTCGTCTTCGTCGCCGACTCGCAGATGGCGATGTTCGACGCCAACATCGACAGCTTTAGAAACCTTCGCGAGAACCTCGCCGAGATCGGACTCGAGCTCGATGAGATCCCGCTCGTCATCCAGTTGAACAAGCGCGATCTTCCGAACGTGGCCGCTGTCGAATCGATGCTCGACGCGCTCGACCCGGAGCGGAAGTACGAGTCGATCGAATCCGTCGCATCCACGGGCGTCGGGGTCTTCGAGACGCTGAAGCTGATCTCGAAGCTCACGCTGCGGACGCTCCGCAGACGTATGACTGGTGAAGAGCCGGCCAAACCTGCGCCGCGGGGACTGGCCGACGTCGCGCAGTTCCGTATGAAGGAGCAGCCGGGACGATCATCGGACGCACCATCGAGCCTGGTTGCACCGGCAACCTCCCAGACACCTCCGAACGAAGGGCGGGCCCGCGCCGTGGAGGAGCTCATCGAGGAGCTCAACGAGAGCGAAGAGGAGCTCGTGCCGGTCGCTGCGGGAGTCCCCGCCGCCGCACGCACGGACGAACGCCAGGCCGCCGAGGCCGTGGCAGGCGAACAGCCGGCCGAAAAACCGGCGCCGTCTCCACCAGTGAAAACCGTCAAGGTCCGCTCGACCATCGATGTCATGGCCGAGCTCGAGGCCCTTCGCAAGAAAGCGACCTCCTCGACGCCGAAACCGAAAAAGGAAGCCGGGCCGGCTTCGCTCACGGGAGCCCGCGGCATCGGCCGGGAGATCCAGAAGGCGGTCAATCTCGCCGTTCCCCCGGAGACCATCTCGCGCTCTCGCGCAATGCGAGTTACAGTATCGTTTGAAGACGGAGACGGGGTCGTCCAGGAGCAGTCCGAGCGCGTCGAACTCGGAGACACTTCGGACGTCCATGCGGTCTCGGTCAGCGTCCGGGTCGATCAGAGCTGAAACAACCGGCTGCGAGGGAGGGTGCGGATGAATCTCAGACGATGGCTGCCGCCGTTCGCCATTCTGCTGTCCATCTCGTGCGCGGGCACGACTCCACCTCCCGCCACGGCCCCGCCCTCTCCACGCGCTTCCGAACGACAGATTGACGGCGAAGCGTTTCGCCGCGACCTCGAAGAGGCGTACACCGAGATCGTCGCACGCGAAGGGAAGCCCGTCGGTGCGCCGCAGGTCGATCTCGAAGCGGTCGCTTCGATGCCCATCCCCGACCATCGCACCATCCACGGAGCGCTCAATTACTTCAGCACCGCGCTGCGCGACAAGATCCAGACCTCGCTCCTCCGCTCCGCACAGTACCGGCGCATGATCGACAAGGCGCTCACCGAACAGCGGCTTCCGAAAGCGCTCGCCTACCTGCCGGTCATCGAAAGCGCCTACATCCCCACGCTCACCTCGCGCGTCGGAGCGCACGGGATCTGGCAGTTCATGCCCGAGACCGCGCGTGAGTACGGTCTGCGCGTCGACTGGTGGGTCGACGAGCGCGCTGACCCTGAGCGCTCCACGCGCGCGGCGGCGGCATACCTCAAGGACCTCTATCGGCAGTTCGAAGACTGGCCGCTGGCTCTCGCGGCCTACAACTGCGGTCCCGGCCGTGTTCGCCGGGCACTCGATCGCACCGGCGCCACCACGTTCTGGGAACTGCTCGAGCTCACCGCGGTCCCAAAAGAAACCCGCGGCTACGTACCAACCTTCTACGCGACGCTCCTCATCGCCGGTGATCCCGCCACGTACGGATTCCGCCTCGATGAGCCACAGCCCGGCGATCACCGCGAAGTGATCATCGGCGGCCCCGTGTCGCTCGAATATCTCGCCGAAGCAGCAGGCCTCAGCGAAAAGGAACTGCGCGACCTGAATCCCGCGCTGTATCGCGGTCTCGTCCCGCCGGGGCGCGCGACGCTGAAGGTGCCGTCGGCCGCCGCGGCGCTCGTCGCTGAGATCGCTGCAACGGCCGGCCAGGAAGATTCGAAAATCGCTGTCGCCGCTTTCACGGTTCGCAAAGGCGATACGATCCCCAGGCTGGCGAAGAAGCTCGGCACCAGACCGGAAACGATCCGTGCGATGAACGGCCTGGGCGAAAACGAATCGCTGCGAGCCGGCCGCTCCATCTACCTCCCCGTCCACTCTCGCCGCCTCGGCTCCCTGCTTCGGCACGCCGAGGACACGAAGATCTTCTATACGGTGCGCAAGGGCGACACGCTCTACTCGATCGCGAAGAGCAACAACCTGACCGTCGGGGACCTGCGCGAACTGAACGATCTTTCGAAGAACGCCGTCCTCAAGCCGGGCCAGAAGCTCCGCGTGTCGCCGCCCCGCGGGCTGGCCGCAGGGAGCATGTAGCCGTTAACCGTTAACCGTTAACCGTTAACCGTTAACCGTTAACCGCAGCGAGTGTAGCCCGCGTCCCTCGTGGCTCGAACCCGAGGGCGGGACCGTCCCGCAGCTCCGCCGGCCACCGGACTTACGGTTAACGGTTAACGGTTAACGGTTAACGGGTTACGGCTTGAAATAGCCCCCTCCCGCTGCTAGTTTGGCCGGTCACCATGGCCGAATCGAGCAGTAGCGATTACAAGAAGACCCTCAACCTGCCCCAGAC
>CALMZP010000118.1 GCA_937870635.1 uncultured Acidobacteriota bacterium
CGACGACGTGACCTTCGCGCGCACGAAGGTACCGGGCTGGAAGTCGCCCTCGAGCAGCACAAGCCCGTCCACCTCCGGCGCGTCGCGATACGAGCGGCCGACCGCGATCCCGCTCGGCTCGCCGTCCTCGCTCTCGCCCAGCGACTCGACGAGCACGTCTATCTCGCGGCCCACCATGCGCCTGTTGCGGATGATCGAGACCTGCTGTGCCACTTCCATGAGCTGGCGCTGGCGGCGCTTCTTCACCCTCTCCGGCACCTGGCCGGGTTCGCTTGCGGCCGGCGATTCTGACTGCGGCGAGAACGTGAAGCAGCCGATGTGGTCGAACTCCATCTCCCGCACGAACGCCAGCAGCTCGCTGAACTCCTCATCGGTCTCGCCCGGGTAGCCGACGATGAACGTCGTGCGGATGGCGATGTCCGGCATCGACGCGCGCAGCGTCGCGAACATCTCGCGCACCATGCGCGTGTTGCTCGGCCGCTTCATGCGCCGGAGCACGCTCTCAGCCGCGTGCTGCAACGGGATGTCGATGTACTTCGCGACGTTCGGGAGCCGCGCCATCGTCTCGGCGAGCCTCGGGGTGACGTGGCCGGGATACGCGTACATGATGCGCAGCCACGGCACTTCCGGCACCGCCGCGGACAGCCGTTCGAGCAGCTCCGGCAGCGCGTCGCGCAGGCCCAGGTCGCGGCCATAGTCCGTGCTGTCCTGCGCCACCAGCACGATCTCGCGCACGCCTTCGTCCGCGAGGCGGCGCGCCTCGGCCACCAGGTCGCCGGCGGGCGTGCTGTGCAGCTTGCCCTTCATCTTCGGGATGATGCAGAACGTGCAGGGGGCGTTGCAGCCGTCCGAGATCTTCAGGTACGCGCTCGGACGGACTCCCCTCTCCACTCGATGGAGAGGGGTCAGGGGGTGAGGCGTGTCCGGAATGTCGTACCGCTGTGCTTCCAGGATAATCGGCTCGATCGTCCGCGCGTAGGCGCCGATGCCGCTCCAGTCCTCAGCGCCGAACACGGCGTCCGACAATTCAATGTCGCCGACTTCGTTATTGTTTAAATTGCGAACCTTTGCGGTAGGCATAATCTCTCACTCCGTTCGAGTCTCAGGTCTCGAGTCTCAGGTCTCAAGTCTCTATCTTTGACTTGGGACTTGGGACTTTGGGACTTGGGACTATTTCTTACTTGTCTTTTTCACCACCACCAGACTTCCGTTCGCGCCCGGCACCGCGCCGCGCATGCGGTCGGCATAGGGCTCGGCGCGCTGCGGCCGGTCGGAGGCTTCGACCGCATGGATGTAGAGGTGGATGGCGCCGATGTGGTCGGGGTCCTTCGCCAGCACGCGTTCGAGCGTCGGCACGATCGCGGCGACGAGCCCGGCCAGATAAAGCGTCGCCCCGGAGAGGAACACGAGCGCGAACCACCACATCGCCCATCCGCGGCGCCTTGTCATCGCGTACAACTCGAGCGCCACGAACGCTCCGGCTAGAAAGAAAATCCCCATCGCGTACGGCCGCACCTCCTGCGAATAGCGGACGTGACTGGGCCACACGGCGAGAAGCGCTCCGGCGGCGATGCCCGCCACGGGCGAGTGCCAGAAGTTGCCGAGGAACATGAGGAACACGATGGTGAAGACGCCGCAGATCACGGCGGGGAGGCGGCGCGCCCATTCGACCGCATGCAGGGAACCGAGGGCGTGCTGGACGACGTAATCGAGAGGAGGATGGACCTGGTCGCGCTTCAGTTCGCCGATGAGCTCACGGAAAGTGCCCGATGACCATCGGACCTCGGCGATCTCGTCGTTGTTGAGGGCCCAGGTGCCGATGCCCCACAACCGAAGGGCGGTGGCGACGACAACGACGAGTGCAAAGAGAGTCCAGTGGGCGCGAGTCATGATGCCGTCGAGAGCTTGTACGGCATCAGCGGCGGCGGCGTCCACCTGGAGTTACGAGTGACGGAGTGACGAGTGACGGGTTCGCTGTCATCCCGAGCGTAGCGAGCGACCTGAGGGCGGCTCGAAGATCATGCCTGCCGCCCCCTTCACCCCCAAGTCCTCGCTGCCCTGAAGATCAGTGACACTTGCGGAGACTGACGTGGCGCCGGCTTTAGCCGGCGATCGGGCGACCGACAAAGAGCCGCCGGCTGAAGCCGGCGCCACGTCAATCCCGATCATGGCCCGAACATCTTCTCCAACGCGGCCGCAGGCCGGCGTCACTCGTCACTCCCTCAATGCACGCTCATCGGCTCCGGCTCGAGCGACATGTCCACCTTGCCGTTCTTCATGTTCACGAAGACCGTGTCGCCCGGCTTGAACTTGCCTTCGAGGAGGCGCATGGCCAGCGGATCGATGATCTCCTTCTGGAGCGTTCGCTTGAGCGGACGCGCTCCGAACGCCGGATCGTAGCCTTCGCGGGCGAGGAACTCCTTCGCATGATCGCTGATGTCGACCGTGAGGCCGCGCTCGCTGAGCATCGCCGTCAGCTTCTTCAGCTGGATCTCGATGATGCGCTTGATGTGCCCCATCTCCAGAGCATGGAAGATGATGATGTCGTCGATGCGGTTGAGGAACTCGGGGCGGAACTGACGGTGCAGCTCCTCCTCCACCTTGTTGCGCATCGCCTCTTCCTGATCGGGCGACTTCGTCCCCTGCTGATATTCGTGGATGTACTGCGACCCGACGTTCGAGGTCATGATGATGACGACGTTCTTGAAATTGACGACCCGGCCCTTCGAGTCCGTCAGGCGTCCGTCATCGAGGATCTGCAGCATGATGTTGAAGACCTCCGGGTGCGCCTTCTCGATCTCGTCGAACAGCACGACCGAGTAGGGGCGGCGCCGCACCGCTTCGGTCAGCTGCCCCCCTTCCTCGTAGCCCACGTATCCGGGCGGCGCTCCGATCAGGCGCGCCACCGCGTGGCGCTCCATGTACTCGGACATGTCGATGCGAATCATGGCGTGCTCGTCGTCGAAGAGATACTCGGCGAGAGCGCGGGCCAGCTCGGTCTTCCCGACGCCCGTGGGCCCCATGAAGATGAACGAGCCGATCGGCCGGTTCGGGTCCTTGAGCCCCGCGCGCGAGCGCCGGACCGCATTGGAGACGGCAGCAACCGGTTCCTCCTGGCCGACGACGCGGTTGCGGAGCACGTCTTCCATCCGGATCAGCTTCTGAATCTCCGACTCGAGCATCTTCGTGACAGGGATTCCGGTCCACTTCGAGACGATCTCGGCGATGTCTTCGTCGGTGACCTCTTCGCGCAGCAGGGCGCCGCCCTTCTGCAGCTCCACGAGCTTCGCATTCGCGGCGTCGAGGTCGCGCTGGAGCTGCGGCACGTCGCCGTAGCGCAACTGCGCGGCCTTGTTGAGATCTCCATCGCGCTCCGCGCGATTGGCGGCCTCGCGCGTCTCCTCGAGACGCCGCTTGAATTCGTTGATCTGGTCGATGACCGCCTTCTCGCCTTCCCACTTCGCCCGAAGGCCGGAGATCTGCTCGCGCAGCGCGGCAATCTCCGATTCGATTCCTTCACGGCGCTGGTTCGCGAACGGGTTGTCTTCCTTCGCCAGCGCCTTCTGTTCGATCTCGAGCTGCCTCATGCGGCGCTCGAGCTCGTCGATCTCTTCCGGCCTTGAAGTCAGCTCCACGCGCAGGCGCGCGGCGGACTCGTCGATGAGGTCGATCGCCTTGTCCGGGAGGAACCGATCGGTGATGTAGCGGTGCGACAGCGTCGCCGCAGCGACGATCGCCGAGTCCTGGATCTTCACGCCGTGATGGACTTCGTAGCGCTCCTTCAACCCGCGAAGGATCGCGATCGAGTCCTCGACCGAAGGCTCGGGGACATACACCGGCTGGAACCGCCGCTCCAGCGCGGCGTCCTTCTCGATGTGCTTCTGATATTCATTGAGCGTGGTAGCCCCGATCGTCCGCAGCTCGCCACGAGCGAGCGCCGGCTTGAGGAGGTTCGACGCATCCATCGCTCCCTCCGACGCGCCTGCGCCGACGAGCGTGTGCAGCTCGTCGATGAAGAGAATCACCGCACCGTCGCTCTCCTCAACCTCCTTGATGACGGCTTTCAAGCGGTCTTCGAACTCACCGCGGTACTTCGCGCCCGCGATCATGGCGCCGAGGTCGAGGCCGACGAGGCGGCGGTTCTTCAGCGATTCAGGAACGTCGCCTTCCACGATCCTGCGCCCGAGACCTTCGACGATGGCCGTCTTACCGACGCCCGGCTCGCCGATGAGAACCGGATTGTTCTTCGTTCGCCGCGAGAGAACCTGAATGACACGGCGGATCTCTTCATCGCGGCCGATGACCGGATCGATCTTTCCGCGCCGCGCGAGATCGGTCAGATCGCGCCCGTACTTTTCGAGCGCCTGGTATTTGTCTTCCGGATTCTGATCGGTGACGCGCTGCGTCCCGCGAACCGACTGGAGACCTTTCAGGAGTGCATCAGGGACGGCGCCATGCCTCCCCATCACCTTCGCCGCCGTGGTCTCCTTCACCTCGGCCACCGCGAGGAGGAGATGCTCGGTCGACACGTATTCATCGTTGAACTGCGTCGCCAGGTCGAATGCCTTGTCGAAGACTTTGCGAAGGGTGCTCGACACCATCGGCTCGGCCGACGACCCGCCGACCTTCGAGTACTTCGCCGTTTCGGCCGCGACTTCCGCCTCGACGGTCCCCGGATTCACGCCGAGCTTGTTGAGGATCGGGACGACGATCCCACCCTCCTGGCGCAGCAGCGCAAGCAGGAGGTGCTCAGGCGTCGTCTCGGGGTTTCCGGCGCCACGGGCGAGGTTCATCCCGTCGACGACCGCCTCCTGCGCCTTGACCGTTAGCTTATTGAAATTCATCGTGTTACCTCGCATTGAGTCTGCCATACTCAGATTGCTAAACCGGCAACTTTTACCGGTAATTCCGCGTGCAAAATGCCATCCCATGGAGCCGCGGGCGAGGTCGCCCGCGCTCCACCCGAAACGCGATGACCGCCATCACGGTTAACGGTTAACGGTTAACGGTTAACGGCTTGATAGACTCCCGACGACCATGACTGCATCCGCTCCCATTCGCGACATCTCCGCCCAGCCCGCGCTCTTCCAGACCATCCTCGAACTGATCCGAAGAACCTCGACTCAGTTGCCGGATGACGTCGTCCGCGCCGTCACCGCTGCGCGCAAAGAGGAAGCGGAAGGATCGAACGCCGACGTGGCCTTGAACGTCATCGGCTGCAATATCGGCCTGGCGCGCGAAAACTCGCTGCCGCTCTGCCAGGACACGGGGACCATCCTCTTCTACGTGCACACTCCGGTCGGATACGACCAGATCGAATTCGAGGAGATCGCCACGCAGGCGGTTCGCGAAGCGACGAAGGTCGGATACCTGCGGCAGAACAGCGTCGACAGCATCACCGGCAAGAACACCGGCGACAACACGGGTCCGGGCTCGCCGGTCTTTCACTTCATGCAGTGGCGCAAGCCGCACGTGGAAGTGAAGCTGATGCTCAAGGGCGGCGGCTGCGAGAACATGAACGCGCAGTACTCGCTCCCCCATCCCGACCTCGGCGGACGCGATCTGAAGGGCGTGGAGAACGCGATTCTCGACGCCGTCCTCCAGGCGCAGGGACAGGGCTGCGGCCCGGGAATCCTCGGCGTCTGCATCGGCGGGGATCGCGCCACCGGTTACTCGTACGCGAAGGAGCAGCTGCTTCGCACGATGGACGACACCAACGACGATCCGCTTCTCGCTGACCTCGAGTCACGCGTCGTCGACAAGGCGAACCAGTCCGGCATCGGCCCGATGGGTTTCGGTGGCAGGACCACCCTCCTCGCCTGCAAGATCGGCAAGCAGAACCGCCTGCCCGCCTCGTTCTTCGTCAGCGTCGCCTACATGTGCTGGGCCTACAGACGCCGAGGTGTGACGGTGGACATGGCCGGCAATGCAGGGGAATGGCTGTACTGAGCCGACACATGGCGACCGTCAAACTCACCACTCCGATCGACGAAGCAACCATCCGTTCCCTTCATGTCGGCGACACCGTCTCGATCTCGGGGCGGCTCTACACAGGTCGCGACGCCGTCCACCACCGCCTCCATGAGGGCGTCAAACCGCCTGTCGACCTCAAGGGCCAGATCATCTACCACTGCGGCCCGGTCATGGTGAAAGAGGGTGACAGGTGGGTCTGCAAGGCGGCCGGCCCGACCACCAGTTCGCGCGAAGAGCCGTACCAGTGGGAAGTCATCAGGAACTTCGGGATCCGAGGTGTGATCGGCAAAGGTGGGATGGGCGAAAAGACCCTCAACGCCTGCCGCGAGTACGGTGCCGTTTACATGCATGCGATCGGCGGCGCGGCGCAGGTCTGCGCGGCGTCGATCAAGCGTGTGGATGGGGTCGACTGGATGGATCTCGGCAGTCCCGAGGCGATCTGGCATCTGTGGGTCGAGGAGTTCATGGCCATCGTGACGATGGATGCCCATGGCCAGTCGCTCCACAAGCAGGTCTTCGAGGAGTCGAAACGGAAGCTCGCAGCCCTCAAGGCATGAAGTTGGCTCTCGTTGGCTCTGGGCTCTGGGCTCTGGGCTCTTGGGACGCCGGGTTCTCCCCAGAGCCAAGAGCCAAGAGCCAAGAGCCAACCAGCATCCATGCGAATCGAACGCGACACCCTCGGCGAGGTCCAGGTCCCTGACGACGCGCTTTACGGCGCGCAGACGCAGCGGGCCGTGGAGAATTATCCGATCAGCGGGCTTCGCGAGCATCCGCTGTTCATTCGCGCATTCATCCAGCTCAAGAAGGCGGCCGCGCTCGCGAACCTCGAGCATGGAACTCTCGACGAGAAACTGGCTCTCGCGATCTCGGCAGCGTGCGACGACATTCTTGCGGACGAGACGAAGTTCGCGCGGCACTTCGTCGTGGATGTCTTCCAGGCCGGCGCCGGCACCTCGTTCAACATGAACTGCAACGAGGTTCTCGCGAACCTCGCGAACGTGAAGCTGGGAGGAAAGATCGGAAGCTACAAGCCGATTCATCCCAACGATCACGTGAACATGGCGCAGTCGACGAACGATGTCTTTCCGACCGCGATCCGCGTCGGTACGCTTCTCCTTCTCGATCAGCTTCTGCCCGCGCTGGACGATCTCGGAAGTGCGCTCGACGACAAAGGCAATCGGTTCAGCGGCGTGATCAAGTCCGGCAGGACGCACCTGCAGGACGCCGTGCCGGTGACGCTGGGACAGGAATTCAAGGCGTATGCGGCTGCGATGCGGCGATCCACTCGACTCCTTCGCGACGCGTCTTCAGAGCTCCGGATCCTCGGCATCGGCGGAACGGCCACAGGCACCGGGATCAACACTCCGGTCGGATACCGTTTCACGGTCGTCCGTCTTCTCAGCGACATCAGCGGCCTGCCACTCGAGGCAACCGATGATCTTCGTGAAGCGATGCAGTCACAGCTCCCGGTCGTGGCCGTGTCCGCGGCGCTGCGGAACCTGGCCCTCGAGCTGACGCGCATCACGAACGATCTCCGTTTGCTCGCCAGTGGTCCGCAGACGGGACTCGCCGAGATCGTCCTCCCGTCCGTTCAACCCGGATCGTCGATCATGCCGGGGAAGGTCAATCCCTCACTTCTCGAGTGCATGAACCAGGTCCTCTTTCACATCATCGGCGCAGATACGGCGGTCGCCTACGCATCGCAGGCGGGACAGCTCGAGCTGAACGTGATGATGCCGCTCATGGCGTTCGAGGTCACGTTCTCGATGGAGATCCTCAAGAACTTCCTGCCGGTCTTCACCGAACGCTGCATCCGCGGAATCGAGGCCGACCGGTCGAGGACGGAGGCGTACTACATCCGCTCACCGTCGCTGGCGACGGCGTTGAACCCGCTCATCGGGTACGCCGCTGCCGCAGAAATTGCGAAGGAATCCGCAAAGACGGGAACTCCGATTCCGGACCTTCTGCGAAAGAAGAAGCTCCTGCCGGAGGAGAAGATCCGCGAGATCTTCACGCCGGAGTTCCTCGCAGGACAGGCTGACCGGAAGGAGTGACATGCGCCTCTTCGTTGCGGCATCGCTCCCCGATGCAGTCACGCAAGAGTTGAACAGGCGCGTCCTGGCCGTGAAGCCCAGGCTCGGTCCGGCGAGCTACGTGCGGCCCGAGACCCAGCACCTCACCTTCGCCTTCGTCGGCGAACAGGATGAATCCCTGGTTGGTGACCTTGGCGCGGCAATCGACGCGCGGCTCAGGACGACGCCGCAGTTCGAGGCACGGCTCCGCAGCTGCGGATTCTTCCCGAATCCGCGTCGCGCAAGAGTCGGATGGGTGGGACTCGATCCGGAGCAACCGTTCATCGATGTCGCCGCGAAAGTGCGCGACGCGGTCACCGCGACGGGAATCACGCTCGATGAGGCCCACTTCAAGCCGCACCTGACGATCATGCGCATCCGCGACCCGTGGCCGCACGCCTGCATCGAGGCCTTCGAACAGGCATTGGGAAGCTACGATTCAGCGCCCTTCAAGGTCAGCAGGGTGACGCTGTACTCGAGCAAGCTCCATCCGAGCGGCGCCATTCATACGGCCATCCGGGAGTTTCCGCTCAGATGAGGCGATTTTGGATTTTGGATTTTGGATTTTGGATTGAGATTCCGGAGCAATCCAAAATCCAAAATCCAAAATCCAAAATGATTCTCATCGTCGCCCTGCGACGATGCGTCCGCCCGTAGCGCGGCTCTTCGCCTCCGTCTTGCCGCGCAGCTGACCGCATGCCGCGGCGATGTCGCGGCCTTTCGAGCGGCGCACCGTGACGCGCACCCCGGCGTCGACCAGTGTGTCGACGAAGCGATCGATCGCCGCTTCGGAAGGCCGCTTCATCCATGAGGGAAGGTTCACGTCCTCGTTGAACGGAATGGCGTTGACCTTCGACTGGAATCCGCGGATGAGCTTCGCGAGTGCACGGGCATCAGCGGGCGAATCGTTGTAGCCGGCAAGCAGGACGTATTCGATGGTGATGTCGCGCCCCTTCTCCAGCGGAAAGCGCCGCAGCTCCGCCATCAGCTCGTCGAGCGGATACTTCGTGGTGATGGGCATGATCTCTTCGCGGCGCTTGCGATCGGGCGCATTGATCGACACGGCGAGATTGGGACGCCGTTCGAGCTTCGCCAGCTCCTGGAGGCCGGGGATGATGCCCGACGTGGATACGGTGATCCGCTTCGGCGCGATGTTCATGTAGAGGACGTCGAGCGTCGTGACGAGATTTTCGAAGTTCAGGAGCGGCTCGCCCATGCCCATGAACACGACATTCATCGACTCCGTCGGAATCTGTTTTTCATTGCGGACGACGAAAAACTGCCCCAGCATCTCGGAGGGCATCAGGTTTCTGCCGGCACCGAAAAACCCCGTCACACAGAAGGTGCAGCCGACCGCGCATCCGGCCTGAGACGAGAGACAGATGCTCGTCCTCTCGCCCATCGGCATGTACACCGACTCGATGCGATTCCCATCGGCGAGGCTGAACAGGTACTTCTGCGTCCCGTCAGGGGCAGGTTCGGTTCGTTCGACGACGTGGGGAAAGGCCAGAGTGAAGCGGGCGGCGAGATCCGCGCGAACATCTTTGGGGATGTTCGACATGACGTCGAACGATCCGGCGCCGCGCCCGTGCATCCACTCCTCGATCTGTTTGACACGGAACGGTGGAGACACGATCGCGCCGAGCGTCGCGCGGAGCTGGTCCGGCGCGAGGTCGTGAAGGTTGCGAAGGAGCTCAATCGTCACTGGTCTGCGCCAGAGGCTCGACACGGCGCGCCGTCCTGACCTTGCGCGTCGGATCGATGCCGAGCGACCGGAGTAGGCCGAGATCATTCACGTTGATCCGGAACTGCACGCTCTCTTCGCGCGATTCATCGCGCAGAGTGAGCTCGGTGGTGGTTGCCGGGACAGCTTCCCCCTCCTCGTCGCCGTCGTTCCTGTTCAAGCCGATGGTGGCATCGAGCACGACGTAAAGGTTGTAGCCCTCGTCGCGAATTTTCTGGATCTGGCGGCTGACGTCGTCGGAGCCTGAAATCGACTCGTTGATGGCAGTGCCGAGGTCCCGGAGAAGCTGTTTGATCCTGTCGTCCACGTGGGTCTCACTATCCGGTTCGCAGCGGCTCCGGTCAAGCTGCCACTCGCGCTCCGCGGGGAGTACACTATTTGTCCCCACCGGCTTCGGGCTGCAAACGCTCGGCCACTGATTTCCACAGTTCCGACCAGTAGGCGAGATACTTCCACCGTCCCCATTTCGAGTACCGCCGCAGCATCGCGGCATCGGAGACTTTCCTTCCGCGATGGTACGTTTCGCGGACAAACCGGCGGAACTCGGAGTCAACGGCGATGAAGTCATGGCGGCCGTCCATGGCGAGCAGATGAGCCGCTCCGTAGGGTCCGACACCGGGTAACGTGCGATAGCTCCGAAACAATCCTTCCGTGGTCTGCGAAGCTTCGCTGACCTCCGCAAGGTCGATCGTTCCCGATGCAACTCCTGCCGCCAGCTGGTGAATCGACTTCGCGCGGTAGCCGAGTCGGCAGTCGCGCTGAAGCTCGTCGACGCTGAAGCGGACGATGTCCGCCGGCTGAGGAAACGCGGCGAATCCCGACTTCGATCGCACACCGCACTTCTCGACGAGCAGCTCGACCATGCGCACGGTCTGGCGCCACGTCGTGTTCGTCGTGGCGATGATCTTGACCGCATCCTCGAAGAGCGTGGTTCCGCAGAGCAACCGGCCGAATCCTGCCCCGGCCACCCACTCGTGGGCAGGGGAGGATCGTGCAAGCTCGGCGAACTCGGCCGTGTCGACATCGAGCTGCAGCATCCGCACGATACGGTCGCGAAGGAGGGCTGCGTCAAAGCCGCTCGAGCTGACGCCGGCGTCGATCGATCCTCGCCGGAACCTCACTTCGAGATCGACCACCAGACCGTCGAGAACCTCGGGCCGGCGAAGGACTTTTTCCTTGCGGGACCAGCGGAACGGGGCCAGGAGGTACCAGCCGTGTGACTCGACCGTCGGCAGGAACGTAAACCCGGCGGGTGCCGCGATCCGTAAATTGGAGGCGACGGCCGGAATCGAACCGGCGAATAAAGGTTTTGCAGACCTCTGCCTTACCACTTGGCTACGTCGCCCCTTCCAGAAACGGCGGGGAAGCGAGTCTAGTGAACAGGGGATAACGCGTCAAATATTCGGAGTGCAGTCAAGGCAGCAGGCACAGGGATGAACGATAAAAGCGGTTGTCTTCGCCACCGTGCGGCACCGTTGCCGTCGCACCCAATGTCATCCCGAGCGTAGCGAGGGACCTGGGTGGGCGGGTGGCGCCAAGATCATGCCTCGTGCCGCCCATCCCCCAGGTCCCTCGCTCACGCTACAGGGATGACACGCTTTGAGACGGTCTCCAAGCTGCCGCACTCCAGGCATACACTCCCCCTGCATGTCCGAGTCCGACCTCGTCAGCGGCCTCCGGGCGGGGAGCGAGGATGCGTTCGATCGCCTGATCAAAGTCCATGGCGGGCGGATGCTCGCCGTGGCGAAACGATTCTTGCGCAACGAGGACGACGCCCGCGACGCCGTGCAGGATGCGTTCATCTCGATCTTTCGATCGGTCGGCAACTTCGAAGGCACCTCGCAGCTGGCTACCTGGATTCATCGGATCGCCGTCAATGCGGCACTCATGAAGCTCCGTTCCCTCAACCGTCAAGCCCAGGAGGAGAGCATCGAGCCGCTGCTCCCACAGTTCCGCGCGGATGGACACCAGGTCGCGAGTTCCGTCCCCTGGCGCGGAGCCGACGAAACGCTCCAGGAGAAGGAGCTTCGCCGGATCGTCCGGGACGCCATCGAGAAGCTGCCCGAGTCGTATCGCGTCGTCCTCCTCCTTCGCGACATCGAGGAGCTCACGCCGGAGGAGACGGCGCATTCACTCGGGATCACCAGAACTGCGGTCAAAGTCCGGCTGCACCGCGGACGGCAAGCTCTTCGCACGCTGCTTGACCCGCATTTGAGAGAAAGACCATGACGGAACGCGAATCGATCACCTGCAGAGACTTCATCGAATCGCTGGACGACTTCGTGGCGGACGAGATGACACCCGAAAAAAAGTCCGCGGCGGTCGCGCACCTCGGCGAATGCCGCTCCTGCGTCGCCTACGACGAGAGTTACCGGCGGACGATCGCGCTCGAGCGGAGTCTCAAGGCCGACGACCGGCAAGCTTGAAACCGCGGCGCTTCGACGCGCATCCTACTGACGGTGACTTCTTGAAGAGGCTCGTCCGCAAGCACCCCCTCGCGATCCGGTGGTTTCACTGGATCAATTTTCCGCTCCTCTTTCTCATGATCTGGAGCGGGATCCTCATCTACTGGGCCTACCCCGTTTACCGCATCGGCCTCGGCGACTTCTACCTGGTCAAGATGAATCTCGATCAGCCCACATGGCGGCAGCTCGGCATCAACAACCGTCTCGCCGAGGGAATGGCGCTGCATTTCTTCTTCATGTGGCCGTTCGCGATCAACGGTCTTCTCTACGTCGCGTACCTGATCGTTGCGGGTGAGTGGCGCGCGATGCGTGAGAAGTTCAACCCGATCCAGCGTCTCGCGTACATCGGGATCACAATGATGGGTGCCGGATCGCTGCTCACAGGACTGGCCATCTACAAACCGGTGCAGCTCTCCTGGCTCACCGCCCTGTTCGGCGGATATCCGATGGCGAGGTTTCTTCATTTCTGGATCACGGTGGGCTTCGTCGTCTTCTTCGTGATTCACGTCATTCAGGTCATGCGCGCGGGGTGGAACAACTTCAGGGCCATGGTGGTCGGTTACGAGGTACGCCATGACTGACGAAGACGTCGACGCTGCAGTGCGGCGGCTGTCGCGGCGCGGATTCGCGACGATGGCGGTCGCCGCCGCGGCAGGATTTGCGGGTTACAGGTGGCTGCGCACGCGGCCGCGCGTGGGCGGACTCGAGCTGCCGTTTCGCCGCGCCCTCTGGATGAACGAGTCGATCGCGCGGGCCTTCTATTCGCCGGATCGGCTCAGCCCTCTCTTTCGCCCATCCGATGTCACGAAAGCCCGCGTGAACGGCCACCTCGGTCTCGTCGAGAACGTCGACGCGAATGCCTGGCGCCTGGCGATCGAAGGCGCGGCCTTGCCGGCGTCTCTGACGCTCGAGGAAATCCGGCAGCTTCCGGTGCACGAGATGATCACCGAGCTGCGATGCATCGAAGGGTGGTCGACGATCGTGAAGTGGAAGGGCGTGCGATTGCGCGAGCTGATCGCTCGGTATCCGCCACCGTCTCCAGTCCGCTACGTGTCGATGGAAACGCCTGGCCGCGGTTACTACGTCGGCCTCGACATCGAAAGCGCTCTGCATCCGCAGAGTCTTCTCGTGTACGAGATGAATGATCGTCCGCTCGACTGGCATCACGGCGCGCCGCTGCGCCTGGCCATGCCGATCAAGTACGGCATCAAGAGCATCAAGCGCATCGGCACGATCCGCTACACGGACGTTCGCCCGCCTGATTTCTGGGCCGACCGCGGTTACGACTGGTACGCGGGGCATTGAAGCTGACCCACGGCGATCGCGGAGATTGACGTGGCGCCGGCTGTCGTCGAAGGCGAGAACGTCGTGACGATCGCCGACCTGTCGCACCTTCGGGTCGAATCCGAGGTGGACGAGTTCGACGTCGCGCGCATCAAGCCCGGCGCGGCGGTCACGATCGCGGCCGAAGGCCATGACAAGTCCTGGCAGGGAACCGTCGAGGAGATCCCTCACGCGGTAGTGAGCCGGCGGCTCAACCCTCCCGATCCGTCCAAGCCGATCGACACCCGCGTCCTGCTCGTGAAGATCGCATTCACGGAAAAGGCCCCGCTCAAGCTGGGGCAGAGGGTGGGAAGTGCAGTTCGAGTGAGAGCTCCGATTCGCCGCCGGTCAACCACAGACGACACAGAGTGCACAGAGGTGTTTGGACCGCACCGGATGTCGGGATGTCAACGCGCCAGTTCCTGGCCACGCGTCTCGGGAAGCATCCAGATGAGACCACCGCCGACGGCGAAAAACATCGCACTCGCCGCAATCGCCGCCCCCAGGCCGTATGTCTGCGCGGCGGACCCGATCGCGAGCGGCGCGGCCGCTGAAACGAGACGGCCGGCGTTGTAACAGAAGCCCTGTGCACTGGCGCGGATGGCGGTTGGAAACAGCTCCGACAACATCGCCCCGAAGAGCGAGAAGTACCCATGCGCGAAATACCCGACGAACGGGCCGATTGCCAGGAGCGTGTATCCCGACCTCGCGCCGAACGCGAAGATGGGGACGACCGCCGTTGCACCGACCATGAACAGCGTGAACGCCGGTCGGCGTCCGATCCGGTCGGCAATCCATCCGAAGGTGATGTATCCGAGGAATGCGCCCACCTGAACGACGATGAGCCAGGCCGCCGACCGGGTGATGTTCAGTCCCGCTCCTCCTTCGGATACCGGCGACGCGAGGAACGCCGGCAACCAGGTGATGAGTCCCCAGTACGCGACCAGAACACTGCTCGCGACGAGCGTTGCCACGACCGTGCGTTGAACGAGCGCGGGGCCGAACATGTCCCGCCATCGAACGGTTGATGCGACGCGCTCCGTCCACACTTCTGGCTCTTCCACCGTGCGTCGGATGAAGAAAGCGGCGAAGGCCGGGAGCACGCCGATCACGAACAGCACGCGCCAGCCAAATCGCTCGAGAACGAGCGCGGAGAGCGCCGCCGCGAAGAGAGCTCCGATCGCCCAGCCGGACTGCATGATGCCCATCGCCTTCGCTCGATGCTGCGCCGGCCACGTCTCGGCCACGAGGACCGATCCGGCCGACCATTCTCCACCCATGCCGATCCCGACCAGCACTCTCCAGGCGACGAGCTGCCACAGAGCTGTGGCCGTCGCCAGTCCCGCCGTGGCGCCGGAGTACAGAAGGATGCTGATCGTCATCGCACGAACACGGCCAAGACGGTCGGCGAGGTGTCCGAAAAGGATTCCTCCGGCGGCGCTCGCCACGAGCGCGACCGAGGTGAGGGCGCCCATCATCGGCCGGGAAAGGCCAAACTCTTCGCGGATCTGAATGACGGCGTACGTGAAGAGGAGGAAGTCCATGGCATCGAGCATCCACCCGAGCTGCGCAGCCATGAGGGCCCGCCACGCGCGGCGGTCGACGCCGAGGAGCGACATGGATCGAATTGTAAGGGTGAACGACTCCTGGGTCAGATTCGTGGTATCCCTGTTCGCGTGACCTTGCGCGGAATCATGAGAAAACTGATGCCGTGGCTCGTCGCGATCGGTGGCACTGCTGGCGTGACGGCCGTCGGATACGCGATGCGGCTGAACGCGAACACGGCTGGTTTCGCCTTTCTCATCATCGTCCTGCTCTCGTCGCTGCGGGGCGGGTTCCTCGCCGGCGCACTCGCGTCGATTGCTGCGACGCTCTGCTACAACTTCTTCTTCTTCGACCCGCTGCACACGTTCACGATTGCGGAGCCCGCGAACTGGGTTGCCCTGGCCGCCTTCCTCGTCACCTCGGTCATCGTGAGCCGCCTCGTGATCGCGTCGCACACCCAGGCTGACAATGCGGAACGACGACGGACCGAGCTCGAAACGCTGTACGGCCTGAGCGTCGATCTCTTTACCGCGACGAACCGCGTCGGCGCTCTCGGGGAGGCTGCCGGCCGTGCTCTCAAGCTGCTCGGCGCCCGCGAAGGCGGGCTGGTTCTTTTCGACGGAAGCCCATACCGTCAGAGGGTGATCTGGTGGGTGGGCGAAAAACCCGACGAAATCGAGGATTTGATCGCCGGCATCGGCCGGCACAAGGAGCCTCTCGAGTTCTCCTCTGCTCTCGGGCGGGATGTTTATCTCCCTCTGATCATCGGGCAAAAAACGGCGGGCGCACTCGTTGCGCGAGGCACAGAAGCATCCATGCATGCCCTGGTGTCCGCATCGGGACTCGTAGGCCTCGCGGTGGAGCGGGAGAAGTTCATCGAAGAGAACGCTCACATGGAAGCGATTCGCGAGAGCGAGGTTCTGAAGACGTCGCTTCTGCGCGCGGTCTCACATGATCTGACGACGCCCCTGACGAGCATCGCGGTTCACATCGAAACACTGAAGCGAAAGGCCCATGCTGACGATGAGCTGAAGCCGGCGGTCGTCGGAATCACCGAGGAAGCGCAGCGGCTGAAACGGCGCATCGACAATCTGCTCTCGATGGCGCGGCTCGAAGCGGGAAAGGCAAAGCCACGACGCGAGCCGACGCCGCCCGCGGACATTTTCCGTGCCGTCCGTGACAATCTCCCTCTCGTGTTCGACTCGAGGCCCGTCACGATTCGAGTGGCCGAGGATTGCCCCGATGCCAACGTCGATCCCTCCCTCGCGCTCGAGATTTTCGTGAACCTCATCGAGAACGCGCACCGAGTATCTCCGCCCGGCGCGGCGCTCGAGCTTTCAGCGCGACCGCATCCGCTCGATCCCACCCGCATCCGCATCGAAGTTCTGGACCGCGGACCCGGGATCCCTGCGGGCGTCGCCGATGCCGAGGGCAATCTGCTGTCAGGGGCGACGAGCGACGTGGCACAGCGCGGGCTCGGGCTGGAGATCGCGCGGAGTCTCGCCATGGCAAATGGCGGTTCGATCGGCATCACTCCGCGAGAAGGTGGCGGCACGGTGGCCCGTGTCGATTTGCCCGCGGCTCTGCTTCCGGCCGCAATTTCACAACTGGAGTTCCCGTGACTCTCGCCTCGGTGATTCTGGTAGTGGACGATGATCCCGCGATCCGCGAGTCGATGGCTCGCGAGCTGCGCGTCAGCGGTTACTCGGTCATTCTGGCCGGCGACGGATTGGAGGGGGTCGGCGCGTTTCAGAAGCATGCGCCGGACCTCGTGCTCACCGACCTGTCGATGCCGCGCTCGGACGGTTTCGAGCTGATCTCGGCGATCCGGGCCACCGCGCAGATTCCGATCATCGTCCTCTCCGTGCGCGGCAATGATGCCGACAAGATCAGGGCACTCGATCTCGGTGCCGATGACTTCGTGACCAAGCCGTTCTCGGTGGCCGAGCTCCTGGCGCGCATCCGGGCCCAGCTCCGCCGGATCGGAGCGGCGGCGCTGAAGACCCTCGCCTTCGATGGTCTGGCGATCGATCTGGAGCGGCGTCGCGTCGTCCAGGGCGGCCGGGACGTGCATCTGACGCCGACGGAATATTCGCTTCTGGAGCTGCTCGCCGTCAACGCCGGCAAGCCGGTCTTCACGGACCACATCATCGCGCGCGTCTGGCGTGACGCGGCGGGCACCACGGCGGACACGGTGCGCGTCCACATGAGCGCACTCCGGAAGAAGATCGAGCCGGACCCGTCCCTGCCGCGTTACATCGTCACCGAACCGTGGGTGGGATACCGGTTCATTGCCGAGCCGGTCTAGCCCGTTAACCGTTCACCGTTCACCGTTAACGGCCTTAATGGTTTCTTCATGAACCATTTCGAGTTTCCAGCGCGAATCCTTCGCCTTTCTTCGCGACTGCGACTGTGACGATCGGTTGAAAGAGTCAGGAGGTCGAGATGACCACCATGGCTCACCCCGCCGGGCGATTCGCGTATCGACATCATCACCCTGCCACGACGGCAGCGCTCGTGGCGGCGTTCTGGGTGGTCGCCGCCACACTCGTGGCGGCCGCGCACGTCACCATCGAGCCCCGATCGAGACTGACAGGAGCGGCCGCGACGATCGCATCCGTGATCGCGACCGCCTTCGCGTATTCACGAGTCGCCGCGCGCCGGGCCACGGTAACCCATGCGCTCGGAGTCGGAATTGCGTGGCTCGTGCTGTCGATGGGAACGGAGATCGTGCTGGCCACCCAGGTCGGTCACGGTTGGTTCACGCTGCTGGGCTCTCCCGACCGGCCGCTGCTGCGGAGCGTGCTGCTCTTCGTCTGGATCTTTACGCCATCGTTCTTCGCCCGGCGAGAGGTGGCTGATGAGTGACGTGCGTGCGGAGTCTGACTCTGACCTTAAGAAACCATTAAGTTTCGTCGGGTCAACCAAATCCGCGGCTAGACTGCCTCGGTCGATGCCCACCGAGAATCCGCTTGCCGAATCCGGCGACGCACCACCCAAAAACCCTTCACCAGCAACCCCCTGCGGTCGCGAGCCCGGCCCCAAACGGCTGCTTGCGTTATCGCTCCTTGCGCTCGGGATCGTCTACGGTGACATCGGGACGAGTCCGCTGTACGCGCTGCGGGAGTGCTTCCACGGGCCGCATGCGATGCCGCTCAATCAGGCCAACATCTACGGCGTTCTCTCGTTGATCTTCTGGACGCTCGTGATCGTCGTGACACTGAAGTATCAGCTGTACGTCATCCACTTCGACAACCGCGGGGAGGGCGGCATCCTGGCGCTGCTCGGCCTGATCGGCACGACCAGGCGGCGACACACCCTCGTCAAGGCCACGCTCGTCGCCCTTGGTGTATTCGGCGCCGCCCTTCTGTATGGCGACGGCATGATCACCCCCGCGATCTCGGTGCTCAGCGCGGTGGAAGGACTGGAGGTGGCGACGCCTTTTTTCAGACCGTACATCGTCCCGATCACGATCATGGTGCTGGTGGGGCTGTTCGCGATTCAGCGACGGGGAACCGCGGGTGTGGGGATCATCTTCGGACCCGTTGCTCTGCTCTGGTTCACGACGCTGGCGATCTTCGGCATTCGCGGCATTCTCTGGCATCCGTCGGTGGTCCTCGCACTCAACCCTGTTCACGCTGTCACCTTCTTCATGAATAACGGGGTGCCAGGTTTCTTCGTGCTGGGCGCGGTCTTCCTCGTCGCCACCGGCGGTGAAGCGATGTACGCGGATCTCGGGCACTTCGGCTCCCGCCCGATTCAGATCGACTGGTTCCTCATCGTAGCACCGGCCCTCATGCTGCAATACCTCGGGCAGGGCGCGCTGCTCATCGAGAATCCGAGCGCCGCCACGAATCCGTTTTACCTGCTGGCTCCGAAGTGGGCTCTGTATCCACTCGTGATCCTGGCCACATGCGCGACGATCATCGCCTCGCAGGCCATGATTTCCGGCGCTTTCTCACTCACGCGTCAGGCCATCCAGCTCGGCTACCTCCCGCGCATGGAGATCATCCATACCTCGAGTGCCGAGATCGGTCAGATCTACATGCCGACGGTGAACTGGACGCTGATGATCGCCACGATCGCGCTGGTCATCGGGTTCGGTTCGGTGAGCGCCATCGCCGGGGCATACGGAGTAGCCGTCAGCACGACGATGCTGATCACCACCATCCTCGCCTACGTGGTGGCCCGCGAGCTTCGGGGATGGAGCCGCATCGTTGCGGGACTCGTCAGTGTCGGCTTTCTGGTGGGGGACGTCGCATTCCTCGTAGCGAACTACGCGAAGATCGCCGCGGGCGGCTGGTTCCCGCTGCTGATCGCCGTGATCGTCTTCACGATCATGACCACGTGGCTCCGCGGCCGCGAGATCCTCACAGGAAAGCTGCGCGAGGGTGCGCTTTCGACCGAAATGTTCATTCAGTCGCTGCGGATCCGCCCTCCGGTACGCGTGCCAGGTACAGCCGTGTTCATGCATCGCAATCCGGAAGCCGTTCCGTCGTCGCTTCTCCACAGCTTGAAACACTACAAGGCGCTTCATAGAAACGTCATCCTGCTCACGCTCCTGACCGAGGAGGTGGCGCACATCGCGGACGAGGAACGGTTCACGATCGAGGATCTCGGAGAGGGGATTCACCGGCTCAAAGCACGATACGGCTACATGGAGGACATCGACGTGCCGGCGCTCATGGAACGAGCCGCCGCGGCCGGACTGCCCGCTCCTCCGATGGACACGACCTACTTCCTCGGACGCGAGACCCTGATCGTCACGAGACGTCCCAGCGGAATGATGCAGTGGCGGGAGAAGCTGTTTGCATCGATGATGCGGAACGCCGAGACCGCCGCCCGTTTTTTCCGCCTTCCTCCGAACAGGGTGGTGGAGCTTGGTGCCCAGATCGAGTTCTGATCCGGAACGACAGTAAGCGTGAATCGTGGGGCGGATCGACCTATGATCGCCACATTCCACCAATGAGCGGAAGCTGGAGATGGTCGCCGAGCGGGCCGTCCGCAAGTCGACCCGGTGCCAGGTAGTTGCTGTGAGAAAATGGGCGCAGAAGCCTCGCTTTGCGGCGCCTGGTGGGCCCGGCAATAGGGATCTTCTCTCATGACGGACGCCGACGAACGGGATGGAGCGGGTGGGGACGACGCGCAGGGCGCCCATCCTGCCGGTCTGAAACGATTGCAGATGGCGACGGTCGGGCTGCGATTTGCGGTCGGCCTGGTGATCACCGCGCTCATCGCGGCAGCATTCGCCACTGCTTTTCGCGGCTCGATCGCCGCGATTCTCGATCTGTCTATCCACCGGGGTGACGTTCCTTCGGCGATGGCCCGGCTGCCATGGTGGGGACGACTCGGTCTTCCGGCGCTCGGCGGACTAGGCGTGGGCGTGCTGGTGGCGTTCGCGGCGCGGCGGCGTGGTGGACATGGCGTAAGCGATGTCATGGAAGCTGTCGTCGCGGGGAATGTCCACCTGTCGATGCGACTGACTTTGCTCAAGTCAGCCGCTTCGTGGCTGGCAATCACGACGGGAGGCTCCCTCGGCCGCGAAGGTCCGCTCATACAATTCGGGGCTACCGCGGGCCAGACGATCGGAGGTCGCCTCTCGCTGCCACCCGATCGCGTCCGTGTCCTGATCGCCGCCGGTACGGCCGCCGGATTCGCCGCTGCCTACAACACACCGTTCGCAGCGGTGTTGTTCGTGCTGGAGATCGTCACCGGAGTGTTCGCAGCGGAAGTTGTTTTGCCGACGCTCGTCGCCGTTGTCATTGCGACCGCCGCGACGCGCGCCGCGATGGGTGACCAGCCGCTCTACGGCGTTCGTACCTTCGCGCTGCACTCGCCCCTGGAGCTGTTTGCATTCGGCATGCTCGGTGTGGTTGCCGCATTGGCCGCGCAAGGTTTCATGCGCCTGCTCGCGCACGCTGAGGAATGGTTCGCCCACCCTTTCTTCCGCACGCCGTGGCGACCGGCGCTCGGCGGTCTGATCTGCGGCAGTCTCCTGATATTGATTCCGGAGGTCGCGGGCAATGGCTACGAGCCGCTTGACGCGCTGATCGATGGAAGGTACGCAGTCGGGTTCGTCGCCGTCTTGCTCATCGCGAAGTGTATCGCCACGACCGCTTCTGTTTCGTCCGGAAGTCCCGGAGGCGTTTTCACTCCGACGATGCTCATCGGTGGCGCGGTTGGTTTTCTGTACGGCACGATCCTGTCTTGGGTGTTCGGCGCCCATGTGGGCGCGGCCGGTGGATACGCGCTCGTCGGAATGGCGGCGACCACCGCGGCATCCACTCACGCTCCCCTGATGGCGGCGGTGCTGGGATTCGAGCTTTCGGGTGACTACGCAATCGTTTTGCCGCTGGTGCTCGCGACCGCCGTTGCGATGGCTGTTTCGCGCCGGCTGCGGCACGACTCCGTCTACACCGCCGAACTCCACCGCCGGGGCATCCGCTGGAGGTTGACGTTGGATGGCCGCCGTATCGTCGAATGATCTGAGATCCCTCAGCACGGTCGCCGGCGGGGCGTTCCGCGCAGGTCTATCAAAGAGACTGGCTGTGGCGGGAGGGCTCGAACCTCCGACCACCGGATTAACAATCCGGCGCTCTACCAACTGAGCTACACCACACCAATGATCACGGAAGCTGGTGATGGTCGCCGATCGGGGCGCGAGTGTCAAATAGCCCTGCAACGCCCCGGGATCGAGCCTCGTCACTCTCCAGAGACTTCGGGAGATTCGCGGTCAGCGTCTGCATCGAGCCAGCGCTTCGCTACATTCTTCACGTCGACCGTGGTTGCTCTGGTCAGACGTTCCAGCCGCTTCCGGTCTGCATCCGGTTTTCCGCCGAACGTCATACTCTCCGCGAGGTATCCGAGCGCCCGCCAAACCCGCCCAGGCGTTCCATGCCGCGGGTGAAGCCGGCGACGTCGCGGCTCCTCGAGCCTTCCAGCTCTTCACCCGTCGGGCCTTCGGTGAGGAACTGGTGATCGTTAGCCGCCGCGGGCAACCTCGCCCGCGCACGGTTAACGGTTAACAACCTCTGCCGGTGCTTCCGGAGATCCCTCGCTTCGCTCGGGATGAGGTCATCGTCACTCCCCCTTCACCCCTCCCGCCATCAACCCCGCGATGTAATACCGCTGAAGGGCCAGGAAGAGAATCAGTACAGGGGTGACGGTTAAGACGGAGCTGGCCATCATCAGCTCCACGTCCATGACGTGCTCGCCGGAGAGATTCGCGATAGCGACTGGCAGCGTGTACTTGTCGCTGTCCGTGAGAATGATCAGCGGCCACATGAAGTCGTTCCACATGTTCATGAACGTGAAGATCGCCAGCGTGACGAGGACCGGACGCGCCAGCGGCAGGACGATCGACCAGTAGATCTTCCACTCGCTCGCGCCGTCGATCCGCGCCGCGTCGAGAAGATCCTGCGGAATCGACAACATGAACTGTCGCACCAGGAAGATGCCGAGGATGCTGGCCATGCCGGGGATGATGACGCCCCAGTAGGTGTTCACGAGCCCGAGCCACTTCATGAGAAGGAAGAGGGGAAGCATCGAGATCTGCACCGGAATGGCCAGCGCGGCGATGAGCAGGGCGAACGTCCGGTCGCGCCCGCGGAAACGGAGTCGCGCGAACGCGTAACCGGCCATCGAGTTGAAGAGCACCGAGATCAGGGTGATCGACACTGCCAGCAACATGCTGTTGAAGAACGAGCGGCCGAGGTTGAGGCGGCTGAACATCTCGGCGTAATGCTCGAAGGTCACGCGGCTCGGGAACATCCGCGGAGGTACAGCTGTAGCCTCTCCTCCCGGCATCAGTGATGCCGACACCATCCAGACCAGCGGCGTGGCGGTCACGATGGCGCCAAGAACGAGAGCGAGCAGAAGGAGCGTCTTCTTCATGCTTCCTTCCGGCGCAGGCGCAACTGGATGAGGCTCGTGGCGACGATGATCACGAAGAGGACGGCGGCGATCGCCGCCGCATAGCCGAGGGTCCACCAGCGGAACCCTTCGCGATACATGAGCATGACGACCGAGAGGGTGCTGTTGAGCGGGCCACCCTCCGGCGTCATCACATACGGTTCGGCAAAGAGCTGCAGGTAGCCGATAGCGGTGATGATTCCGACGAAGAGAAACGTCGGCCCGAGCATCGGCAGAGTAATGTGGCGGAACTGGCGGAGGGCGCCGGCGCCGTCGATCCTGGCGGCTTCGTAGAGATCGTCGGGGATGCTCTGCAGCCCGGCGACGAAGATGATCATGTTGTAGCCGAAGTTCTTCCAGATCGCGAGGATGGCAATCGCCGGAAGCGCATAGCGCGGATCCCCGAGCCAGTCGATGGCTTCGACGCCGAACCACCCAAGGACCGTATTCAGCAGGCCGAAGCGCGGGTGGAACATGTACCGCCAGACGATGGCCACCGCGACGAGTGTGGTCACGACAGGGGCGAAGAAGATCGTGCGGAAGAGCGGCTTGAGGGGCGAGAGCTTCGCGTTGAGAAGCAGCGCGGATCCGAGTGAGGCGATGACCGTCAGCGGACCGGCCAGAATCGCGAAGATCAGAGTGTTTCGCAGCGCGGCCCAGAACACGGGGCTCTTCGAGAGCGCCTCGTAATTGCCGAAACCGACGAACCGGATGTTGCGCACGTCGGCGAGCGCGTAAATGTCGAAGTCGGTGACGCTGAGCACGAACCCCGCGGCGACGGGCAGAAGGAAGAAGACGCAGATCACCGTCAGCGCGGGCGCGAGAAACCAGATCGCAGCGCGGCCTTCGTTCGTCACGGTGCGCTCTCCATCCGGGCCATCATCCAGCGGCGCTTCTCCAGGATCGCATCCGTCCTCTGATCAAGGCTCCTTGCCGCCTCGGCGGGCGGCGTCCCGCGGCGGATGGCCATGTCCGCAACGTCGAACACGGCCGTCACAATCTGCTCCCACTGCGGCACGTCTGGCGTAGGCACGACGTTCTCCAGCTGCTGACGGTAGGCCTTCAGATATGGATCGGCAGACACCGCCGGCGCGTTCCAGGCGCTGCGGCGGGCCGGCAGATCACCGGTCAGATCGAAAAATCGGGCGTGCTGTTGCGGCTGCGACAGATACTCGATGAGCTTCCACGCCGCGTTTTTCTTCTCAGACCGGCTGAAGATGACGAGGCTCCCCCCGCCGGCCAGCGACGCGCCCGGCCACGGCTTCCCATCAGGTGCGGGCAGGGCCGCGGTCATCCACTTCGTTTGAAACTCTTCGGGCAGCCGCCGCTTCACCTCGCCGATTTGCCACGGACCGCCCACGAACATGGCGAGATCGCCCTCACCGAACTGCTGATACTGATTGGCGACTTGCCCGGCGGTCATGACCGGAGCATATCCACGCCGGAAGAATTCGAAGTAGTAATCGAGCGCGCGAATGAACGCCGGATTGGAAAAATCGCCGTAGCGCCCGTCCTCGCGCAGGAACTCCGCGCCCTGCTGCAGGCCAAGGGCGATCGGTTGCGCCCATTCGTTCGTCGGCAGGAGGATTGGCCACGGAGTGCCCTGCGCTTTGAGCTTCGCGCATGCGTCGAGCCACTGGGTCCAGGTCTTCGGGCCGTCGGGGTAGCCAGCCGCGGCCAGAAGATCGCGCCGGAAAAAGAGAACGCGCGTATCGACGTACCAGGGAATTCCATAGAGCACCCCGTCGACTTCGTTCGTCTTCCAGATGCCGGGAAAGTAATCTGCCTGATCGAGCGAGGTGACGAACGGCCGCAGGTCGGCGATGGCGTTGACGGCCTGAAACTCAGGAACCCAGCTGTTGCCGATCTGCGCCACATCGGGTGTGGCATCGCCGACGATCGCAGTGAGAAGCTTCTCGTGTGCCGCCGTCCACGGCATCTGCTGCACATCGACGGCAATGGTGGGGTTCAGCTTCTCGAAATCACGAACGAGCTTGACGACCTCTTCACCCTCGCGGCCCAGCGCCCAGAATTCTATGTGAACGCGGCCGTCGTCACGGGGGGCGCATGCGAGAAGAATCGCGATCAAAAGCAAATGTTGAATGTTGAATGTTGAATGTTGAATGTTGAAGCGCATCGTCTCGGCCTTTCAGTTCAACATTGAACATTCAACATTCAACATTAGGGTTCTACTGAGGCAGCCACCCGTCCGTAAACCCCGCCCGCTTCAGTCCCCGAACGAGGTGCTCATTCTTCCTCATGACATTCCACACCAGCCCTGTCCGGTGATTCTCGATCATCGTGACGATCGGGCCCTGGTCGATGCCGAGGTAGTCGTGGTCGAACCAGCCCGCGCCGGGAACGACATGACCGTGCTGGAGCTTGAGGTCGGTGCCCCTGAGCGTCTCGTTGAAGGCGTCGACGAATCCGTACTGCTTGTACAGGTTGTCGCCGTAACGGCGGACCATCGCTTCGATGGCAGCCGTCGACTCCGCGGGGGTAAACGCAATCGATGATGCGGCGGCCGTCGGCGCGATGGTGCCGTCGTCGCGGATCTCGCCTCGCGCGGCGCCGCGGGCGTGGTAGGTGTGAAAAAGAATGGGCCGGCGGTCGACTTCATACGTGCCGTCGATCGGACCGTCGCACGCCGTGAGCCCCCAGATGTCCGCGCCGTATCCGGCGAAGCGGTTGGGATTGTCGATAGCGTAGGCGCGCTGCGAGAGCGTGGCGCGGCGCGAGTTCTCGAAGTAGTCGATCCCCTTGTCCCGCATGTAATGGTCGGCGATTCCTCGGAAATCGATCCAGATATGCGAGTACTGATGCCCGAAGAGCGGCGCGAAATTCGCGTGCTCGTATCCGTAAAACTCGCCCCACTGTGCCGTCTTCATGAACTCGGGCCAGGCGGCTTCCGTCACCGGATGGGTCGGAGAACCGAGAGCGAGGATGTAGAGCAGGTGTGCTTCGTTGTACGCGCGGTACTCTGCGCGCTCGAACCCGCGTTCGGGCGTCCAGGCCATCGTGATCGCGGGAGAGTGAACCTGATAGAAATCCCATTCGACGCGGCGATAGAGTTTTTCGGCAACTTCGCGGATCTCGCGCTCGGCGGGATCATCACGATCGAAATACGACTGGCAGAACAGCGCTCCCGCCATGAACAACGAAGTGTCAATGGACGACAGCTCGACGCGCTCGAAGCGGTGGCCCGTCTGCATGTCGAGGAAGTGGTAGAAGAAGCCGCGATAGCCGGTCATCCCCGACGCCGCGGTTCCCTGCGGTGCATTCCAGAAGAAGCGAAGAGTCGTCAGCACGCGGTCGCGGGCCGCTTCGCGCGTGACCCATCCCCGCTCGACCCCGATCGGATAGGCCGTCAGGCCGAATCCCACGGCCGCGACGCTGCTGAATGATTTCGTCGGCCAGCGATCGGGCACGAGTCCGTTGACCGGATTCGTCGTGTCCCAGAACCACTGGAAGGTGCGGCGCTGGAGCTCGTCGACGATGGGAGAGACGCTCGGGTTGGCGGCGCGCCGGCGCATGTCAGCCGAGCTCGTGCATCCCAGAAAAAACAGAAGGAGAGTGGCTTGCGCCACTCTCCTTCGCGCGGACGATTGGATTTTCATCAGAACGCGATGCGGGTGCCCACCTGGTAGCGGCGGGTGTTGAACGCGCAGGTCGGCTGACCAAAACGGGGGTTGGGCTCGCCCGGGGCGCCGGCCCATCCTTCCAGGCAGCCGAAGTTGTCGAAGTTGAAGACGTTGAACGCCTCCCCGATCAGGCTGATCTTCACATCTCCGAACCGCGGTGCGTCCCATTGCAGGCGCGCGTCGACGCTCCGATAGCCGAATTCGTCGATACCGAGGAAAGACTCCGGCTCCACGCGGATCTGGTTCGGGAGGAAGCGGCACTTATCCCATCCTTCCAGACAGTTGGTGCCGCTGTACGGTGTACCGGAGGCGAGGGTGACGATCGAGGAAGCTTCGAATCCGAACGGCAGACCGGCGCTGCCGCTCATGACCAGACGATGACGCTCGTCGCTGTTGGAGGGGAACATCGGCCAGTTCCCGGGGAGGAAGTCGAACGAGAAGGCAACGCCGTCATCGAGTGAAGCGTTCTGGAAACCTTTCGACCACGTGTAGGCGATGTTGGCGCCCCAGCGCGAGCCAGCCGTTCTCGGCCGGTCGAGCGTCAGGTACACGCCGTCGTACTCCCGGCGGCGCTCGTCGTAGCTGCGCAGGATGATTGCGTAACCCGGAATGCTGACCCAGCTGCCCCACCGATCGTTGAACTTGGTGTCGGGTGGAAGCGTGCCGAAGCTCCAGGCCAGACCGTTCTTGCTTCGTGAGTTGGCGTACGTGAGAGATCCGAGCCAGTTGCGGCTCAGCTGCTGGCGAACTCCGAAGGTCCACTGCGTCGATTGGGGCGCCTTGGTGTCATTGGCCAGCAGATAGATCTCCGGGCCGCCAGTGACGCCACTCTCGACCAGCTGGCGGATGGCGTCGGCGTTCAGATACCGCTCGTCCCACTGTACGGCGGGTGAGCCGCAATCGCGCGGCTGTGTGCCGTCCTTGGTGAAACAGATCTCGTACTGTTTCCACTGATGGCGGAACGCTTCGTCGTAGATGTCGTTGAGTGTGACGCGGTCGTAGTAGAGACCCCATCCTCCAAAGACCACCGTGCGACCGTTTCCGGCCATATCCCAGCTCAGTCCGAGACGGGGCTGGAACATGTCGGTTGGAGATTCACGGTTGTCGCCCGTGGAAATGTAGTCGTCCACGTCGAACAGATCGCGGATGCACCACTCGGTTCGGCCGCCGACGGGCTGGCTGTAGGTCCGGCAGGCCGTGCGCAGTCCGTTGGCAACGTCGGGCGGCGTCACCCAGTCGTTGTTCAGCATGTTGGTTTCGTAATCCCAGCGGAGACCTGCGCTGAGCGTGAAGCGGGCGATGCGCCAGTCGTCCTGGGCGTAAACACCGAACTGGGTGTTGTCGAAGGTGAGGTCAGGCTGGCCGAAACCGAAGCGCGCTTTGAAGGGGAACTGCCAGTTCTCCTCTCTCCGGTACTCGAAGTAGGGGCTGACGAATGCCGCCTTCGTCAGGCTGTAATCGACGTTGCTGAAGACTCCGCCCACCTTGAACGTGTGCGATCCACGCCAGTCGGCATAGAGGCTCAGGTCATCGCGGAAGGTGATCCTTTTCTGCTCGAGATCCTGGATGAAGTCCTTGCTCCCGATATCGAGGAGGTTGATGTAGTTGCGGTGCGGCTGACCGAGATCGGTGGCGGTATCGGCCCACGCCAGATTCTGATAAGCGAGATTGGCTTCGTTGAGAGCGTTTTCGCTGAAGACGAGCTGGTGCCGCAGCGTCGCCGCGTCGGTTCCGATGACGATGTTGGAGCCGCCTTCGCGAACGCGCTGTCCGCCGAAACCGCGGATCTCGTTTTCATCTCGCTGGTGGATCGAGAGTTCCGCCGATTGGGTTCCGGACGGTTGGAACGAGACTTTTCCGAACCAGAGCGTCGATTCGAACGGCGCGCTGACGGTCCCGATCTCATAACCGTCGAGGATGGCTGCCACGTTGGCGGGACGGCTGGCCCACTCCGATCCATGAACGATGGAGCTGACCACGTCGCGCTCGTTGCGCTCGGCCGTGACGAAGAAGTTCATGCGATCCCGCATGATCGGACCGCCGAGAGAGAAGCCGTACTGGTTGCGCTCGTAAGGCGCCTTCTTGTCGCCGCGCCGGATCGCGAACTCGTCCTGCGCGACCATCCCCTTGTCCTGAAAGAACCAGAAAACATCGCCTGTAAAGTCGTTGCCTCCCGACTTCGTGACCGCCGTGATCACCGCGGCGGTGGCTTTCTCGTACTCGGCCTTGTAGTTCTGCGTCAGCACCTGATACTCCTGCACGGCGCTCTGCGGGAAGGGATTGCCGCGGCTGGAGTCCTGCATGAATGCGCCACCTTTGATGATGTCGTTCTTGAACGACACACCGTCGATGAACACGTTCACCTGTTTCGCGTCCTGAGCGCCGCTGCTGAAGACCTGCCCCTGGGCGTCGGTGTTCGCCGTGAACGAGACACCCGGCGCGAGGCCGGCGAAGGCGAGGAAATTCCGGTTGTTCAGTGGCAGACTCTCGATCTGCTGCTGTGTGATGTTGGTGCTGATCTCAGGTGAACGCATATCGACCAGCACCGGCGTTCCCTCGCCGACGACTGTCAGCGTCTCGGCGTACACGGCGTCGACGGTCAGACGGAAATCGGCTGTTGATTCCTGGCCGAGGAGAAGCTGAACGGTGCGTGATTGCTCCCTGTAGGCCTCGGCCTTCACCGTGATGGTGTAGGTGCCGGGCTGGAGACCGCCCAGCTGATACCTGCCGTCGACGCCGGCTGTGGCTTCGCGGCTGAAGCCGGTCCGCGTATTCGACGCCACGACCTGCGCTCCCGGAACGGGACCGGTCGCGTCGGTGACGGTACCCGAAACCGTGGCTGTGCTGATCTGCGCCCAGGCGGGTACGGCCAGCAGAAACGCGAGCAGTGCCACGAGCAACGGACAATTCCAACGAGTGCTTCGACGCCTCATGACTTTCCTCCTGAAGATCGTTTCATGCGTTTCGCGGCTGCTGTTGCACCACACGACTCGCGGACCACGAGTGTCGTGGACAACGTTTCGCGTGGCGGCCGCCGCGAATCCTTATTCACTGTTGTATCGAGAAGAACTTCCAGCGCGCGCCGACCGAGCTCGGCAATCGCCACGGTGACCGTGGTCAGACGAGGTGTGACGTAGCGCGCGATCGGTATGTCGTCGAATCCGACAATGGCCACATCCTCGGGCACACGAACTCCGTGCTCGCGGAGCGCGAAGAGCGCTCCGACCGCCATGGCGTCGTTGGCGGCGAAGATCGCCGTCGGGCGCGGCTTCATCTCCAGAATCTTCAATGCGGCGTCGTAGCCCGACTCTTCGCTGAAATCACCAGGAAACTCGAGATCGGATGAACAGACAACCAGGTGCGTCCTGCATGCGTCACGATAACCGCGCAGGCGCTCGGCCGCGTCGGCGTTGCCGGCAGGCCCCGTGATGAACGCGATGCGCTGATGGGCGAGAGCAGCCAGGTGACGGATCACCGTGCGCGCGCCGCCGTAATTGTCGATGGTCACCGATGCGAAGCGCTTCGCTTCGCCGCTCACCGTCACGAGAGGCATCGCTGCCGGCAGCTCGCTGACGATGCTTTCGATCGCGAGCTCCGGCGACATGAGGATGAGGCCATCGACTCGCCCGCGCATCGCGCCGAGCACCGCGGCCATGTCATCGGCATTGTTGTGCGATCCGGAGACGAGCAGATGATAGCCGCGGCGTCGCGCTGCCAGGTCGGCGCCGCGGATCACCTCGGAGAAGAACTCACCGTGAAGATCGGGAAGGACCAGGCCGATCGTGTGCGTCGTCTTCGTGCTCAGGCTGCGCGCGCCGCTGTGCGGGACGAAGCGAAGTGCGCGGGCAGCTTCGAGGACGCGGTCGAGAGTGGCCTGCTTGACGGGGCCGATGCCGTTCAGCGCACGGGAAACAGTAGCTACAGATACTCCTGCGCGGGCCGCGACCTCTTTGATCGTGGTGGGCCGGGTGCGAGACGTGCTGCGTGGCTTCGAGGACGCCGTTGAAATCGGCATATCGCTGTAACCGGTTACACGTGCTGGGGTACGCTATCCCAGCACTATGGCAATGTCAACGAAGCCGAAGACCCCCTTTCCCCCCGATTTCCTCTGGGGTGCCGCCACCGCGTCCTATCAGATCGAGGGCTCGCCTCTCGCCGACGGCGCCGGTCCTGGAATCTGGCACCGCTTCAGCCACACCCCGGGTCGCACGAGCAACGGCGATAGTGGCGACATCGCCTGCGACCACTATCACCGCTTCCGGGACGATGTCGCCCTCATGCGCGACCTCGGCCTCCGCGCCTACAGGTTCGGAATCGCCTGGACGCGCATCTACCCCGAGGGAAAAGGGAGAGTGAACCAGGCTGGACTGGACTTCTACCGCCGGCTACTCGATGAGCTGCATGCCGCAGGCATCCAGCCTCTGGTCACCCTCTATCACTGGGACCTTCCGGCCGCACTCGACGACCTCGGAGGCTGGCTCAACCGCGACGTCGCGTCCTGGTTTGCCGAGTACGCGACGACCGTCTATCGCGCGTTCGACGACCGTGTGCCGATGTGGGTCACGCTCAACGAGCCGTGGGTCGTGACCGACGGCGGCTACCTTCACGGCGTGCTTGCGCCCGGACATCGGAACCACTTCGAGGCGCCGATCGCGACGCACAACCTGATGCGGGCCCACGGTGCTGCGCTCGCTGCGTATCGTGCGGTCGGAAAGAATCAGATCGGCACGGTGGTCAACCTCGAGCCGAAGTATCCAGCCTCGCAGAGCGACGAAGATCTGGCGGCAACCAGGCGCTCACATGCGTACATGAACGAGCAGTACCTCGACCCGCTCTTCCGCGGATCGTATCCGGACGAGGTCGTGAAGATGTTCGGTGAAGCCTGGCCGAAGCTCCCCTCCTCCGACTTCGACTCCATCCGCCAGCCCATCGACTTCCTGGGCATCAACTATTACAAGCGGTCGGTCGTGAGAAATGATCCGCAGCAGGTGATCGAGCGAGCCAGCCATGTGCCTCAGCCGGATGCGATCCGGACGACGCTCGACTGGGAGCTTTACCCGGCGGGGCTGACCGACATCCTGGTGTGGGTGAAGGAGAGGTATGGCGACCTGCCGCTGTACGTGACGGAAAACGGGGCGGCGTTTTACGATCCGCCGTCGGCAGTCGATGGGGCGGTCGACGATCCGCTGCGCGTCCACTATCTGCAGACACACATCGCCGCGGTTGGCGAGGCGATCCGCCGCGGAGTGAACATGCGCGGCTACTTCGTGTGGTCACTCCTCGACAACTACGAGTGGAGCCACGGCTATTCAAAAAGGTTCGGCATCGTGCACGTGGACTACGCCACGCAGAAGCGAACCATCAAGAGCAGCGGACGGTGGTACGGGGAAATGATTCGAGGGAACGGGATTCGATAGCCCGAAGGCCGGATGAGGGGCTGCGCGAAGTCGAATGAAAGACGTTCGAGAAAGTCGAAGGGACGGGAATGGTGAATGTTCAATGGTGAATGTTGAATGTTGAATCAGGGGCTGTGGGATTCACCATTCACCATTCAACATTGAACATTCAACATTCAACATTGAACATTTACCATCCCCGCTCCCTGCCCCCTCATCCGCCGCTGCGCGGCACCTTCTTCCCCACTCTTCGGTGGGGGAGAAGGATTCTTTTCCGAATCGCCACAAGCCTCTCCACCGCCCCCTCCATGTCCGCATGAATGCACAGCGTGTCGAAGTCCGAGGCGGTGGCGAAGCGCGCGGCCTGCCCGGCGGCTTCCTCTATTGATAACAGTGCTCCCGGCTCGGATCGCGGGATGAGCGAGCCGTCCGGCCGATAACCGCGGTCGCCGAACACCTCGCGGATCACGGGTACGCCCGCTTTGCGGGCAACGGCGGCGATCTGCGAGCTGTCGATCGCGACGATGGCCACGCCAAAGCGGCGCACCGCCTCGACGATCGCGTTCGCCACGGCTGGGTCGCGATGCGCGTCGTTGTACAGCGCGCCGTGCGCCTTCACCCGCTGGAGCGTCACGCCTTCCGCTGCCCCGATCGCTCGCAATGCCTCGATCTGTTCGACCAGCGACGCAACGAGCGCGTCGCGATCGATGCTCATCGTCTTACGCCCGAAATTCGCGCGATCCGGATAAGAAGGATGCGCCCCGAAGATCACGCCCAGCCGCGCGGCCGTCCGCGCTGCCTCGCGCATCGAGTTCTCGTCTCCTGCGTGCCCGCCGCATGCGACGTTCGCCGCACCGATCAACGGCCAGATGGCGCGCTCGACTTCGCGGCCGCGATCATCGGAGGCTTCACCGAGGTCCGCGCTGAGCTCGATCATCTGCGCACGCGTGAGAGAAGGAATGTCTCCATGCTGAGATCGACGGGGAGGCCGCCCGACTTTCGCTTCACTTCGATGTCGGCCACGGCAGCCAGCGCCCGGAAGAGATCCGCCTCCCCTTGAGTTCGTGCTGCCTCCCACTTCTTGTGGAGAGGGAACGGATGCGGGCGCTGTCGCACGAGGCCGAGGCCCTTGAGATAGTCGCCAAGGGAGTCGGCCACGGTGTCTTTGAAGCGGTTGTACTGAATGCTGGAGCGGAGGTCGATCTTCCGGCCGCGCGCATAGGAGTGAATGGCGATCATCTGCCGGATCTCATCCGCGAGAGGAAAGAGGAAGCGGCCGTACTGGATCTCGATGGAGGCCTTCGGGTCGTCCCGTCTCGCCTGCGCCACGAGGTCGCGCAGCTTCGAGACCGCCTCCACGTATTTCCCTTCGGTAAAGAGCGAGCCGAGCTCGTAGCGTGCGCCCCCTTCCACCGACTCGACTTCGCGATCGACCATCTGCGCGGTGACACGCTCACCCGCACCGGCAAGAGTCACCAGCCGCTCGGCTTCGGATACAGCGATCCGGAGATCGGGAACGTCCTTCGCGAACTTGTCGGCGAGCGTCCGCTCGATTCCGAGTTTCTGCCGGAGGCGATTCAAGGCGGCGGGCTCGAACTTCACGTCAGCCTCCGCCGCGACCTCCGCCACGGCCTCGGCCAGCACCGCGTTGAAGTTCTCGCGCGACACGTCTGCGACGACGACCGCTCCGTTTCGATCGATCAGGTCGACCGTTGCCGACTCCCGCGGCATCTCCCCGCCGCTCCGCATGAGGAGAATCGTTCCCGCGGCGCCTCCGCGCGCGACGGCTTCCGTGAGGAGAGCCGCATCATCTTCTCCACGTCCCGCTTTCTTGCCCGTTGCGCGGCTGAACGTGAGCATGGCGGTGAGCGTGTCGTCGAGAGGGACGCCGAGGGCGTTCGCGATGGCGTTGTCCTTCATGTCGAGATCACACCCGACGAGACCGAGGACGTGAAGGAGCTTGGCGGAGGCCGTGGCGCGCTTGCGGTCGGTCTTCGCGCTCTTCCACTCGCTCACCGACTTGTCGAACAGGGACGTCAGCTCTTTCGCCGAAACGAACGCATTGACCTCGGGCAGCACCATGAGGCGAGGCCCGCCGAAGAGCGACATCGTGCGAAAGGAATCGATGACCGCCGCGAGCTCGAATCCGGGCTCGAACGCTTCGACGTTGATCCCGGGATTCGCGGCGATGATCGCATCGCGAATCTCATGGAATGCGCGCTCGGAAAGAAACTCAGATGAGCCGCCGACGAGGATTACCGGCGGAGTTGCCTTCTTCGCGATCGCGTCGAGAACCTTCTGGAGTGGTTTGGGCAAAATCCAAAATCCAAAATCAAAAATCCAAAATAGAAAAGGGAGCGGTTCCCCGCTCCCTCAAAATACAAGAATCATGGCAGGGAGGCCTAGGTGAGGAGTCCCTTTTCCTGCAGCTCCTGGCAGTCGATGCAGAACGGCGTCCAGGGGACAGCCTGCAGGCGCTTCTCGCCGATCGTGGCGCCGCAATTGGTGCAGACGCCGAACTTGTCGGCCTTCATTCGGTTGAACGCCTCTTCGATGAGCATGAGCAGGTTGCGCTCGGCGTCGGAGAGGGAAAAGTTGAGTTCCTTCGAGTAGGCGCTCGCGGCCTTGTCGGCCAGGTCCTGGATCCCGTCATCGGGCAGGGCGTTGCCCGCGGCCTTGTCGCGCTCGTAGGAGTCGAACAGTTCATTCTGTTTCTTCCGCAGGGCATCCTCGTAGGGCTGCCACGGATTTGCTTTGGTCTTCGTTCTCGCCATCAGAGCCGGCTCCTTACTTGTGGTATGCGATGTTCCGCATCAACGTACATGCCCGATAGATCTGTTCCAGCAGTACAACCCGGGCGAACTGATGCGGCAGGGTCATTTTCGAGAGGGCCAGCAGCTTGTCGGCACGGTTGCGTACGCTGTCGTCGATCCCGACGTCGCCTCCGATGACGAAGGTGACGCCGTATGGACTGTCGATCGTCAGCCGCTCCAGCCATCTCGCAAACTTCAAAGAATCAAGGTTTTCACCGCGCTCATCGAGGACGACGGTGTACCCGCGATCAGGGATCGCGGCCCCCAGGCGCGCGGATTGAGCGCGCATGATAGACGCATCATCGGATGCTTGTCTACCGCGCTCCGGAGCCACTGTAACCACCTCAATTGGAAAGAAATGCCTGATCCGTTGGAGGTAGCGTCCGGCAACCGCTCCCAGCTCTTTGTCGGCGTTCGAGCCGGCCTGGATGATGCGGACTTTCATATTTTGGATTTTGGATTTTGGATTTTGGATTTAGACGGACTTCAATCCAAAATCCAAAATCGCAAATCCAAAATTTCCTCACTCGATCCCGTACTTCCTTCGCTTTTCCAGCAATGTTTTCCGATTGATTCCCAGGATCTCCGCCGCGCGGGAGAAGTTGGAGCGGGTCGCTCGGAGGACCTCCCGGATGTAGGCCGCTTCGAGTCGCTCCAGGGACCATTCACCGCGGGCCGCGGCCGCCACCAGTTCCTGTGCCTGCAGCGGAAACGCATCCGCGGTCAGATTCCCCTCGCTCACCAGCACCCCGCGCTCGAGGACGTTCCGCAGTTCGCGAACGTTGCCGGGCCAGGGATGCGCGGTGAGAAGCGACATCGCCTCGTCATCCACCTTCCTGCGCCGTCCCACGAATTCGGCAACGAGCGCCGGAATGTCCTCGGCGCGCTCGCGAAGCGGCGGCATCGTGACGGTGACGACGTTGATCCGGTAGAAGAGATCGCGCCGGAACGTGCCTGCAGCGAGAATCGTTTCAATGTCGGCACTCGTCGAGACGATCACTCGCGCCTTGAAGGGAACGACGTCGTTGCCGCCGAGGCGGGTGAAGCTCTTTTCCTGAAGGGCGCGTAGAAGTTTCGCCTGCAGCGGAGGGGTCAGCGCGGAGATTTCATCGAAGTACACCGTGCCTTCGCCCGCGGCCTCGAGTTTCCCCAGCTTGCGCGCGTGCGCGTCGGTGAACGTTCCTTTCTCGTGACCGAAGATCTCGCTCTCGAACAGTTCGACGGGGATGCTCGGACAGTCGATCTCCACGAACGGCTTCTCGCGGCGGACGCTGCAGGCATGGATGGCCTGGGCGAGACGGTCTTTTCCGGTGCCGGACTCGCCGCGGATCAGGATCGGCACGTCGTGATCGAGCACCTTGCCGACGGTCTGCAGAAGGTTGCGCAGGGCCGGCACACGCGTGCGAAAGAAATCGCTCAGGCGCGGGTCACGACGTTTTCTTGATGGCATTCCGCGGCGCGGGCGCCTCTTCGCTGTACTCCGCCGTCACGTTCGGCGCATCGCCCCACAGCCTCTCCAATCCATAGAAGCGCCGGCAGTCTTCGGTGAACACGTGGAAGATGAAATCACCGAAGTCGAGGAGGATCCAGCGGCCCGGTGTCGTTCCTTCGACCAGAAGCGGCTTCACATCCAGATCATCCTTGAGCTTCGAGACGACGCTGTCGGCGATCGCCTGGGCCTGCCGCTCGGAGGTCGCCGAGCAGAGGATGAAGTAATCGGCGATCGACGTGAGCTCTCCCACGGAGAGCACATCGAGATCGATGGCCTTCTTGTCGAGTGCTGCTGCCACAGCCACGCGTACACGACTTTCGATGGAATCCGTCACGTTTGGACCTCTTGATAGAGTCGGTTGTGCTGAATGTACCGCGCCACGAGCGGATCGACCAGATCTCTGATCCCTTCGCCCGCGCGAACTCGCCTGCGTATGTCGGTTGCCGAGACCGGAACCTGCACGTTCCTGGCGAAAACGATCCCGCCCCACGTGCCACGTTTCTCCGCCGTCGTGATGCGTCCCGAGACCAGTGGAGAGCGGGCGACCTCGCCCGCGTCGCGGCTCTCATGTCTCGTCAGCACCACGAAGTTTGCCAGCTCGAAAATACGATCGATCTTCTTCCACGATCTCAGCTCCGCGACGTTGTCGTCTCCGATGATCCAGTCGAGAGTGGCTTCCGGATACTCGCGCCGGAGTTCTTCGAGCGTGTCCACGGTGTAGGAGATCGTTCCGCGGTCGAGCTCGCGCGGAGATACGAACACGTCATCGAGAGTGTGTGTCGCGAGAACTGCCATCGCGAAACGGTGGTAACCCGATGCCGATTGCCTGTCAGTCTTGAAGGGTTGCCGCCAGGCGGGAACGTACAGGATCACACTCCACTGGAGCTCGTCGCGCACCGCGAGAACCGGGTCGAGATGACCTCGATGGAACGGATCGAACGTACCGCCGCAGATCGCGATTCTCATCCAGGCGTGGATGCCGTCTCCACTTCCTCCTGCGCGGCCTCCCGAACGATGCGCGCCAGCATCCGGATCAGATCCTTCACTCCTTCGCCCACGACTGCCGAGATCTCGTGATACTCGTGGCCGTTCTTCGTAGCCCACGCGCGAAGCTTCGCGGAGTTTCCTTCGATCGCGGAATCGATCTTCGATCCGCACACGATGCGCGGCTTCCCAGCAAGTAGCGGCGAGTAGAGAGCGAGTTCGCGCGCAACCGTCTCCGCATCCTTCTCCGGATGCTCGTTGAGCGACAGGTCGACGAGATGCACCAGCACCGAGCAGCGCTCCACGTGACGCAGGAACTGATCGCCGAGGCCGTGCCCTTCATGGGCGCCTTCGATGAGTCCTGGGATGTCCGCCACGACAAAGGTCTGGTCATCATCCGCGCTCACGACGCCGAGGTTGGGGACGAGTGTCGTGAACGGATAGTCGGCGATCTTCGGCTTGGCCGCGCTGATCACGGAGATCAGGGTCGATTTCCCTGCATTCGGCAGTCCGATGATCCCCACGTCGGCGATGAGCTTGAGCTCGATCAGAAGCTCGCGCTCTTCTCCCTCTTCGCCGGGCTGAGCAAAGCGCGGCGCCTGACGCGTCGCGGTGGCGAAGTGCTGGTTGCCCTGCCCTCCGCGTCCGCCCTTCGCGACAACGATCGTCTGCCCGTCCTCCACGAGGTCGGCCAGAATCTCGCCCGTAGCCTGATCGCGGACGACCGACCCGATCGGCAGCTCGACGATCGAGTCCGCCCCGGCTTCGCCCGAACAGTTCGATCCCATCCCGTGCTCCCCGCGGCCCGCCTTCCACTCACGCTTGAACTTCAGGTGATAGAGGGTATTGAGGCGTTTGGACGCCACGATCAGGACCGAGCCCCCCGCGCCGCCGTCGCCGCCGGAGGGACCACCCTTCGGGACGAACTTTTCGCGGCGGAACGCCACGCAGCCGCTCCCGCCGTCGCCGGCTTTGACCCGGATTGTCGCCTGGTCGATGAACGTCATTGCTGCTGGAAGTGCGAGGGGTGTTCCAACTGACTATACCCCGTTGCGGCGCCGGACTCCTGGCTCTTGGCTCTGGGGGGGATCGTGGCAAAGACCTCCCAGGAGCCCAGAGCCCAGAGCCTGGAGCCAGCCAAAGAAAAAAGCCGCCCGAAGGCGGCTGGAGAGACTACGAACATGAGGAAATCAAGCCTGTTCGCCGGCGGTCACCGGCGTGACCGTGACAAAGCGGCCACGCTCGCCCTTGTCCTTGAAGTCGACGACGCCGTCGATCTTGGCGTAGAGCGTATGGTCGCGTCCGATTCCGACGTTCACGCCGGGATAGAACTTCGTGCCGCGCTGGCGGACGATGATCGAGCCACCGGTCACGAACTGACCGGCGAACCGCTTGACACCCAGCATCTTCGGCTGCGAGTCGCGGCCGTTGCGCGATGAACCCTGTCCTTTTTTATGAGCCATTTGGTTTGCCCCCTGAGTCGCGCCTTAGACGTTGACGCTGTCGATGCGAAGCTCGACCAGATCCTGACGGTGGCCGTGCTTCCGCTTGGTGTGATTCTTCCGGCGTTTCTTCTTGAAGACGATGATCTTGTCCCCACGCGACTCGCGAAGGACCGTCGCCACCACCGATGCGCCCTGAACCGTCGGTGCGCCGACCTTCGGCTGGTCGCCGCCGATCATGAGCACCTCGCTGAACGTTACTTTGTCTTTGTCTGCCGAACCGAGGACATCCCGTTCAACGCGAACGACTTCGCCTTCGGCAACACGGTACTGCTTTCCACCGGAACGAATGATGGCGTACAAGAAAACCTCCAGAAATGGACCCGCCCTTTTAACACAGCGATTTCCGCCGGGTCAATTGGTCGGGCACGAGTAAACGGCGGTGGGTGAGGAGGTTATTCCGTTACGTGAGTGGAGCCGCGGGCGATCTCGCCCGCGGTGGCGGACGCGGAAGAGATCCGCGGGCGGGATCGCCCGCGGCTCCACCATCAGCGGACTTCGCTCAACGGTTAACGGTTAACGGTTAACGGTTAACGATTGACAGCTAAGAACTTAGGTCCCTGCTAGAACGTGAATTTCACCCCCAGCTGAACCGTACGGGGCGCCTGGATCCGGATCGGCGTGCCGTAATACGGGCTGGACGGTAACTCCTCGTTATAGGCTGGGTTGCCGAAGAAATCGAGGTTCTCGTCCTCTTCCCATTCCTCGATCCCCGGCATCCCCTCATAGATATAGTCCTGGTCGACTTCGAGCGTCTCGTCATTGTCGAGAGCATTGAAGACATCGACGATCAGCGACAGACCCCGCCCCGTCCCCTTGAACATCGGCAGGAGGTAATCAGCGTGCAGGTCGAGGCTCCAGTACGTCGGAGTCCGCCCGGCCGAGCCGCGCGGCAAAAGGAAGATGGTGCCGTCGCCGTATCCGTTGTAGATCTCCGGCCCCTGGGTCGAGATCGGTACACCGGCCGAAACAAAGAGTCCTTCCGAGACCGTCAACCCGAACGGGAACCGATAGGATCCGTGCACCTTGACCTGATACGGCTTGTCCGCACGAAGCTTTCCTTCGGCGTTCTGGAGGAACGACGGGATGTCGTAGAGGGCGAGAATGTTCGGGTCGAGCTGCTCGTAACCCGTCATGTAGAGCCCTTCGTAGTTACCACGAGCACGGGCATACACAAATGAGGAGAACAGCTGCCAGTTGTTCGAGAACGCGCGCTGCAGCGTCATCTCGAGTGCCTGATACGTACGCTTCGGTTTGTCGAAGTCCGACCCCAGGGCACCTTCGCCCGGATTGCCGATGGAGTAACCGGTGAGGTGCAGGGGATCGGATGGATCGCCGAACACGCCGAAGTCTTCGATCACCCGCTTGATGCGGCGGTCGACATACCGTGCGCCGGCGGACCAGAATGCGCCGAACTGATACTCCGCCCCGATCAGCCACTCATCCTGATACTGCGCCTTCAAATCCTCGGACAGCGGCGTGGCGGTGGCCGCGGTCAGGACGGACTGAACGTAGCGCTCCCATCCCGGACGGCTGATCGGTGTGCCGGCTGGGTTCCACCAGTCGTCCGCGCCGTGGCGGCCGGTCGGGTGGTAGTACTGGCTGATGATGTAGTCCTCGCCGTTGAGAGCACGGATGTTGATGTCGAGCGGAATGGCCTCGTAAAATCGCCCGGCCGACGCATAGATTTTGCCGCGGCCGTTGTTCATCGGGTCCCAGATGACGCCGAGCCGCGGCGCCCAGTTTCCGTCGAGTGTGAATGAATCCTGATGGCGCGGACTCAGGACTTCGTCGTTGTTCGCCGCCACGAAGACTCCGCGTCCGGATTCCATGTGCTGCTCTTCGTAACGGACTCCGAGGTTGAACTGAAGATTCGACAGAAGCTTCCACTGGTCCTGAAGAAAGTACGCGGAGTTCCTCGTGGTTCCTGAGCCTCGAACGAAGTAGCTGCGTTCTTCGATGCGGTCACAGCTCGCGCAGAGCTCTGTCCCGGACCGAACGATGCGGCGCGGGCCGAAGAAGCGGTACCACGTCTCGTGGAGGTCGGCGATGTATTCGTTCTCCTCGACGTCGATGCCATAGCGCAGCTCGTGCGCCCGAAAGAAGTTCGACACCTTGATCGCGTAGGCATCGCGCGTGGCTTCGTCGTTCGCGAAACGCTGGAACCCACCGTGCTCCCAGATGTTGACCTCGTCCAGCTGGCGTGGGACATTGCGCCCTTCATCCGTGGAGGGCGCGAGCTTGTTCTCCTTGGTGTACTGGCCAAAGTTTCCTTCGAGGAGGAAGCTCGAGCCGAAGATGCCGCTGTAGCGAAAGTTGTAACTGCTGCTGCCGATCTCCTGCGTGCGAAGCGCCGCGCCGGGGTCGGAGGAAGCGCCGTAAGGAGTGAGCCACCCCTCGCGCGACGTTGGATCGCCGAATGCGGTCAGTACGAAATTGTGGTTCGTGTTCGCCGCAAAGGTGAGCTTCGCCGCGTAGCTGTCGGTGTCAGTGTCGTACTCGATTCCTTCCGCCGAGTAGCGCTCGCCCGTTTCCTGGTCGATCGAGTCGCCGACGAACGTCGTGCGCCGCGAGGGATTGAACGCGCCGAAGAACCACAGCCGGTCGCGCATCACCGGCCCGCCGAGCGAGAGTCCGACGTCGGCGCGATCGCTGAGCTCCGACTCGAAGCTCGTGCCTTTGGAAGCCTCGCGGACCCGTGCTTCCGAAAAGTCGGCGGCGCTGTAATAGCCAAAGACATCGCCATGGAACTCATTACCGCCCGACTTGGTGATGACGTTGAAGACGCCGCCTGTCGATCTTCCGAACTCCGCCGAGTAACCGCCGGTCATGACCTGCACTTCTTCGACGAAGTTCATCGTCAGGTTCGTGCCCGAGGTTCCATAACGGGGATCGGTCGTGGAGATGCCGTCGATAATGTAGTTGTTCTCCGGCGCGGACGAGGCTCCGACGTTCGGACTGTTGGCGAGAGCCGCGCGCGTGTCGCCCATCTCCATGGTCACGCCGGGAGCGAGCGTCGTCAGTTGCTGGAACGAACGCTGCGTCGGGAGCGACTCGAACTGACGTGAGGTGACGTTCACCCCTGTCGTCGTTTTCGAGACATCGACCAGCGGCGCCTCCGCCGTAACCGTGATCGCCTCAGCCAGCGCCGCGCTCAGATTGAAGTTCACCGTGCCTTCCTGTCCGAGGAACACACGTTGAATGGTTTTTGTGGAGACCGCGAAGCCCTCGAGCGTCGCCGTGATCCGATAATCCTGACCCGGCGGGACGTTGAGAATCCGGTACTGTCCCTGGGAATCGGTCACGGCCGAGCGGGTGCCCTGCATGGCGGCGCCGGTGAGCTCGATGGTCACGCCGGGGAGGGCGGCGCCCGAGGAGTCGGTCACCTGACCCGCGATCGCGCCCGACGTCGAACTTTGAGCCGGGAGCGAAGAAGCCATCACCAGAAGGAGAAGCGAGAGCGCTAAGGGGAGACGCCGGGCCATCTTTCCTCCGAAATCCGTTTGTTGGGGAAAGCCGGTATGTTAACAGCTGAGCACGCCGAATACGGTCGATGCGACGAGAGTCCCGGCCAGCTGATCGGTGTTCAAAAAAAAGAAGGACGGCGTTTACTGTCCGCGCCCGACGAAGTTGCGCCGCATGCTGCCCTTCGCACTGTCGAACCGCGCCGAGCCGCGCAACATGACCGGCGTAGTCACCATCCCGCTGACATCGGCCTGAAGCGGTTGGACCCAGGCACGAAGGTCGATCGCCTCGACCGAGTTCGCAGCGATGATTCTGTCGAACTGGTGACGGACGCGCTTCATCTCATAGGCGCCCGACTGCCCGACGGATTCGACTTCCACCGATACGAGCGTGACGGGATACGGGAGGTCGTTGGAGATCTTCAACTGGTACTGAATGGGCAGTCCCGACGCGGACTGCACGCGGGTATTGGGGAGGTGGGACATCTGGACCAGCGCCACCTGGGGCGGTTGATCTGCGCCAGAGGTCGCGCAGGCGGCGGCCAGCGCGAGGAGGACTGTGAAGAGCAGAGCGAAGATGTTCGATCTCAATCTCATGGAACCTCCAAAAAAAAGGGCGGGACCGAAGTCCCGCCCTCCACAAAAAGATGACAGGCGCCCCGATCAGAACGTGAACTTCGCGAAGAGGCGAACCTCGCGCGGGTCCTGGAACTGATTGGCCTGGCCATACAGCGGATTACGGTTGTTCTCGACGTTGCCGATTCTCGTCAGCGGGTCGAAGCCCTGGAAGAAGGTCTCGTCGGTGACGTCGACGCTCGTGGTGCTGAAGTCGTTGACCACATTGACGGCGGTGTCGTGATCGAACAGGTTGAGGACGTTGACGCCGACCTGGAGACCGTAACGGCCTCCGACGTTGAAGCCATGCTGCACCTGGACATCGGTCCGCTTCAGGGTCGGGGTCCGGCCCATGTCACCGCGGCCATACGCGAAGAATGGAACGCCGTGATAGTAGAACTGCGTCGAGTTCGGCGTGCCGCTGCCGATGTACTGGTTCAGGCCGATCGCGGTTCCCCACGGAAGAGCGTAGCTGACCTGGGCCTTGAAGACGTGCGGCCGGTCGGTGGCGAGCTTGCCTTCCACCGGCTTGCCATTCGCGTCAAAGCTGTTGAACAGATTGTCGAAGTAGCGGTTGACGTTCGGGGAATTGCGTCCGTTTTCGTCCGAGCTGGCCAGGCCGCCATAGTTGCCCTCGAGGGAGCTGTAGACGTAGCTCGCGTGCGCACCCCAGTTGCTGGAGAAGCGCTTGGTGACCTCGAACTCGAAGGCCTGGTAATCCCGCTTGGCTTTCGGAAGTGCCGGGCAGCTCGGGCAGGTCGGAGCGAGGATGCGCGAGGCCACGCCGAAACCGGGGTTGGCGGTGAAGTACTCCTCGGATGAGGATCCGTCACCGTGGTCGACCAGGACGCCGACGTCTTCGATCGTCCGGACGAGGTGCTTGTTCACGTAGCGGAAGCCGAGTGCGAACATGCTGCTCAGTTCGTGCTGGGCGCCGAGGGTGAACTCCACCGACTCCATCGGCTTCAGATCGGGTTCGATGAGGTCGAAGTTCACCGCGCGAAGGTTCACATTGTTGACGTACTCGAGTCCGCCGGTGCACGTCGGAGGGGTGCTCGCACTCGTACCGACATTCGTGCAGTTCCACTTCGTCCAGTCGGGGTTTTCGATGGCGAAATTGAACCAGATCCACTTGTCGCCACCGAACGACCCGCGAGGCATTTCCATCTTCGTGACGTCGAAGTACTTGCCGTAGCTGCCGAAGACCTTCGTGCGTCCAGTTCCGAAGAGGTCATAGGCGAAGCCGAGCCGCGGTGCCAGCTTGTCGCCGTAGTCGAACTGGATTGCGTATTCAGGAAGGCCGAGCGCCGGATCAGCGTAGCTCGGAACCTTCTCCTGCTCCGCTCGAACGCCGATGTTGAGCGTCAGACGATCGTTCATCGTCGTCCAGGAATCCTGGAGGAAGAGACCGGTATTCTCGCTCTCGACCGCGCCGAACGTCTTGAAGACGTAGACGCCGACCATTCCGTAGGTGCCGCGGTTCTGCTGCGTGCCGAATGGTCCGGGAGTATTCCAGTAAGTGCGGAAAACGTGATTCTGGAATCCCCTGTTGACTTCATTCTTCAGGTTCGCACGCTGAACGCCGGCCTTGATCTGATGGTTTCCGGCGAATGTCGGGAACCACGTCGCGTCAAAGTCGAAGCTGTCACGGGTGTACGCGTCCTTCGTGATGGCGGAGTTGCTGGTGAGTGTGCGGAATCCCGCCGGGCGAACGATGGCGGGATCGATGCCGGGAAACACACTGGGCGAGCCGCCCGCGAACCACACGTACGGATCGGATGGGATGCCGCCCTGCGAGAGGTTGTCGTAGTAGCGGCCGCCTTTCGCCGAGAAATACCATTCCGGCGAAGCGATGAAGTCGGCGTAGCCGGAGAACGTCCAGTTCTCGCGCTCGAGCGTCTGCCCTTCATACGCCGCAGGATTGGGGTTGCCACGGCCGTCGACGCCGGGCAGGATGTTGGTTTCCTCGTACCCGCTGTTGTTGCCGGAGGCCTTGAAGAGCAGCTTCGAGCCGAGGTTGCCCGACAGCGAGCCCGCCCAGTTCTGGCGCACGAACTCCTGGTTGATGGTGGACGTCGACCCGTTGAGGAAGGTGACGGTGCGGTCGGTGTCGCGGGTGCTCGGCGAATAGGCGCCGAAGAACCACAGACGGTCGCGCATGATCGGTCCGCCGAGAGTGATCGTGGGTTCGACGATCGTCTGGTCGTCCTTGTCGTACGTCACGTACTCATGCTGGCGCGCGTTGGCGGCGCTGATCTGCAGCGTCGGCCGGGCCGCGCCGCCCCACTCGTTGTTGATCATCTGAGCGCCGAGCGAGCCGCGGAATTCATTCGTTCCCGTCTTGGTAATGACGTTGACGACGCCGCCGATCGCGCCGCCGAACTCCGCCTGGTATCCGGCCGACTTGACCTGGATCACATCGACGAAATCGGTGACGACGATCTTTCCCTGAGTTCCCGTCTGGGGGTTCGTCGTGTTGACACCGTCGACCACGTAGACGTTTTCAGATCCGGAAGCGCCGTCGATCGAGATGCCGCCGGACCCGCCTGCGCCCTGCTTCGTCTCGAAGTTTGCTGAGGCTGCCTGCGTGATGACCGTCGAAAAATCACGGCCCTTCGGCAGCTGCTCGAACTCCTCGGACGAAAGCTCGGTCGTCGTGGCGCTCGACGTCACGTCGACGAGGGGCGCCTCGGCGGTCACCGTCACCGCCTCCGCGAGTGCCGCTACGCGAAGGGTGATGTCCGCTCTCGGCGACACGCCAACACGGACATCCATGTTCCGGACGACTCCCGGCTCGAGACCAGCCAGCGTCGCCGTCACGGTATACGTCCCCGGCGGAACCGCGGGGAAGCGGTAACTGCCCGCGCTGTCAGTCTGGGTGGTCAGCCTCACACCCTTGGTTGATACCGCTTCGACGGTGACGCCGGGCAGGGCCCCGCCACTCTGGTCGGTGACCGTGCCCTGGATCGAAGCAGTCTGTTCCTGTGCGGCAAGCGGTAGCGTGCCGATCAGGAGCAGCAATAAGGCAAATCTTACGAAATTGCGCATCTTTGAACTCCTCCTTCTGTGACTTCCCTGAACCTTGCGTGGCGGGATTGTAACGATGAGGTCACGAAGAGGCAAACCGGCTGCCGAATGATGACATCCGCCAAACCACAGAAATTACATGATTTGAGGTCTGGGAGGGGTCCGGACGATCCATATTTGTGGATGCCGGGTTACGGATTCATGAAGAATCCGACACAGGAAGGTGGCGAGTTGGAGTGCGCGGGCGAGGTCGCCCGCGCTCCACGCACTCGCGCAAGAAACGCGACCCATATGGAGGGCGGGCGACCTCGCCCGCCCCCACCGGGGAAAACTGCCTAGAAGCTGACCCGCGCTCCCACCTGGAACCGCCGCGGATCGAGAATCGTCCTCGTCTCCCCGAACCGGGGGAAGGTCAGATCGTTGTGGACGATCTCCTGGTACAGCGCGTCCTGGTTGTTGAACACGTTGTAGACGTCGAGAAAGAGGTCAAGACCCGCGCCGCGCATCAGGCCGAGGTTGTACGCGAACTTCAGGTCGAGGATCGAGAAGCTCGGATGCTGCTTGTCGCCGAGCTTCGTGAAGTTGAAGTCGTGCGAGTCGTTGGGCGTCAGATCGTGCGGAATGACGATGCCGTACGCACGATCGCCTTCCGTGAAATACGAGCCCGCGCTCCAGTAGTAGAGCGCGCCGATCTCGACGTTGATGGGCGTCTTGTACATGCCGTATAGCTTGATCTGGTGCGGGATCGTTCCGGGCAGACGGCCGTTCATGTACGGCTGACGCGGATCGACTTCCAGCAGATCACCCTGCAGGTCGGCATTGGCATCGGAGCTCGTGTTGCCCTTGCCCTGCTTCCACGAATACTGAACGCTGCCACGCCAGTTGTTCGCATAGCGGCGCTCGATCGCGAGGTCGATGCCGATCGTCTCGCGCTTTGCGCCGATGAGATTTGCCAGGAAGTAGTTCACATTGCCAGGACCTTCCGGCCCATAGCCGAAGTCCTCGGGTCCCAGGCTGAGATTGCCGGCGGCGCCATCGAAATAGACGGCCGGGTCGTAGTCCTCGACGAGGTTGTGATCCGTCCGGCGGTAGGCCTGTGCGGTGAATCCGATCATCGGTGAAACATTGATGCCATAGGTGAGCGAATACTCATCCTGATAGGGGCTCTCGATGTTCGGCGCGAAGCCGGCGTCCCGCCGCTCGCGCGAACCACGGGTACGATAGGTGTACCAGTCGTTGCCGATCCACACCTGCTCGTCGAGCACGCGCCCGGAGACATTGCCCGCGAAGTGGGCCATGTCCATGCGGATCGGGTCGTAGTAGCGGCCGAAAAACGCGGAAACTTTCTGCCGTCCCTGTCCGCCTACGTTCCAGGTCAGACCGAGACGAGGCGCAACCGTCGGGTCCATGTCGACGATCGTCGAGCCGTCGGAGGCCACGTACTTGAGATCCTCAACGCGCGCGCCGAGATTGATCGCGTAATCGTTGATGATGATGTCGTCCTGGACAAACACCACGTTGTAGTCCTGGCGGACGTTGTTGGCGCCGGACTGGACGATGAGGTTGCGGAAGTAGTTGAGCTCCCCGTTCGGATTTCCGGCCGTCGACGTAAAGGTGAGATTGTTGAATTCCTCGACGCTCAAGGTCCCGTCGCCGTTCTTGTCCGCGAACCGGAACGCCGCCGATGACTTGTCGTTGCGGAGTTTGTTGTAGATGTAGTCTTTGTCGGTGCGGCTGATGTTGCGCGTGTACAGCTCGTTCCAGGTGATGCCCGAGTACCGCGATGCAATCGAGGTGAAGGTCATCCCGTTGAGGAAGGTGCTCTCGGTCATGTCCTGTAGCTTGTTGTACTGGAGACCGGCTTTGATGGTGTGGCTGGCCCCGGCGTTGAGGAAGTACGTTCCCGACAGATCGACCTGATCGCGTTTCTGAACCTGCGTGAACGCCGTGGCCGAGCCCCCCAGAAGGCGCTGGTAGTTCGGAACGGCACCTTCAGCGTTGTCGTAAAGCACAGTGTTCTGCGGTCCAAGGCTCGGATCGGCAGCGCCCTGGAAGTAATCCCATTTCATCTGCCCCACCCGTCCATCGAGGAGGAACTTGCCGCCGAACAGGTGCTGGCCCGTCACCCACATGGTCTTTGGCGTGCTCTCAATGACGTCATATCGGGAGGGCGGCGTGTTGACGCTCGTCGAGCCGGACGTCTCCTGCGGGTCGGCGAAATACTGGCCGATGATGGTCGTCTCAGCGGTCGGCTTGAGGGTCAGTTTTCCGAAATAATTCTTCCGGTCGTTTTTATACTCCTGCTTACCGCCAGTCGGAGAGGCGGACGACGACAGCTGCACCTCGTCGGAATTTTCACGCATCTGTCCGGAAAGGAAGAACCAGGCACGGTCGCGCATCAGCGGCCCGCCGAAAGTCAACGCGGCGTCATTCTTGTCTTCGAGGTTCGTGTGCAGACGATCGTCGCTGGTCTTGAAATCCGAATAGAAGTCGGGGCTCATCATGTAGTAATTGACCGAGCCCGAAAACTCGTTGCCACCCGACTTGGTGACGATGTTTCCGACGAAGCCCTTCCCGCCCGCGAACTCGGCCGGAATCCCCGACGTGATGACCTGCTGCTCGAGGATGACTTCGTTGTTGAACGACATGCTCCCGACACCGGATGAGATGTCGGTGATGATCAGACCGTCGAGGTAATACTGGTTGTCGCGCGAGCCGGTGCCGCCGGTGCGCCCTTCGGGAGTACGGTCGCGATAGTTGTTCCCACCCTTCGACGCCGGATCGACCGGGACGTCGCGGCCACCCTGGTTCGGAACGACGTTGACGCCCGAGACGAGCTGCGCGTATCCGCGATAGTCACGGCTGACCGGCAGCGATTCGACTTCGGCGAGAGTGACTTCATCGGAAACCGTCGCGCGATTGGTTTCGACGAGCGGCGCTTCGGCCGTGACCGTGATCGACTCGGCGACCGTGGCCAGCGCAAGAGCCGTCTTCAGCTCAGTCGTCTCGTTTTGCGAGATGTGCGTCTTCATCGTGGCCGACCGGAAACCGGCCAGCGAGACGCGCACGCTGTAGCTTCCCGGCACCAGCGCCGTGAGGAGCGCGGTCCCCGTGGAATCGGTCACCGCCGTGCGGCTGCCGATGAACACCGGCGAGGTCGCTTCGACGGTCGCGCCCGGAATCGGAGCGCCATCGGTGTCGGTGACTGTGACTTTGATCGTGCCGTAGGTCGCGCCGAGCACAACAGTGGCCAGCAGCGCGAAGATGGCCCCCAGGACAATGGTTCGCCTCATCTCTTCCTCCTGATGGTTGGTGGAGCTGGAAGGGGAAACTAGATTGGATGGACGCGGATTGTAACGAAATGGTGAGTGGAGTCACAACAACATGTTACATAGGGGTGAACGCGGGCGAGGTCGCCCGCCGCTCCACTCACTCGCGTGGAAACGCGACCCAGTGGAGGGTGCGCGACCTCGCCCGCCCTCGTGACTACCGGGCCTTCGCTCTCCACGCCGCCGCCCGCCGCTGGTCGCCCACCTCGGCGAACGTCCGGGCAGCAAAGAGGTAGGACGCGCTCCCGGGATTCGCCTCGACAAATCGTCGCATCGTCGCCTCCGCCTCGGCGCCCTTCCCCTGCAGCAGCTGCAGGACGGCCAGCGATGCATAGGCCTCCCGCTCATGCGGAAACGTTTCGATCTCCCGCCGGAAGGCTGCCTCGGCTTCCGCCGCACGTCCGCTGAAGGCGTGCACATTTCCGCGCACGTAATCGACGAGCGGAACGGGATTCGCGCCGGTCTCCCGCGTCAGCCGCTCCGCGTCGTCGGCGAGACTCATCGCCTGCCCGAAATCGCGCTCGATCAAAGCCACCTGCGCAAGCAGGACCAGCGCCGCCGGCTTCGATGACGGATCGGACCCGGCTTCCCGCCCTTGGCGTTTCGCGGTCGCGAGGTCACGACGCGCGAGCGCGACACGTCCGATCACGATCCGCCCCGCGGCAGGATGTCCACGCATCGCCAGCTGCGCATGCTTCTCCGCCTCCTCGAGATTGGCGAGGTTGAGGTAGAGCGCCGCGAGCGACAGCGCTTTGTCCGACGACATCGCCGGCGCGAGCTGGATGCTCCGCCGATAGGCATCGACGGCGCTGCCGAAGTCACCCTTCAACTCATACGTTCGCGCGAGATGCGTCCAGGCGTCAGTCAAGCGCGGATTCTTTGCGATCACCGCCCGCAGAGCCGCAATCGCCTTGTCATGCTCGCCCCGATCCGCGAGCCGCACCCCTGCGTTCATCTGAGCGATCTCACCGATGCGATCCTTCGGGTCGGGAAGATTCGCGTCCGCGGCGTTCTCCGTCCCCCCCAGATAGCCGAGCGCCGCGAGCTTCGCTGCCTCCTCGGGATCGATCTTATCCGGAGCCATGAACGTACCGCGCGCCTTCCTGGCCTGCTCGCGCAGCTCGAACAGTGCTCGGCGATCCTCTTCGGCGAGATTCGTCTTCTCCTCCGGATCGCGAGAGAGGTCGTACAACTCGGGACGCGGTGCTTCGATGAAATGCCGGTCGCCATCGATGACCGACTGAAGATCGCTCCAGCCGAGGTGAATGCGGGGGTAGAAGGTCTCGCTGTACACCGTTCGAGCGGTGCTGTCCTCGATGAGAGATCGTCCCGAAAGTCCGTCCGGAGGCTTCACCCCGGCCGCGGCGAGGACGGACGGCATGACATCTATGAGCTGCACCGCGTGGGTGACGGTCTTGCCGGAACGTTCCTGCCTCGGGAGCTTGACGACCAGCGGGACCTGAATCGATTCGCGGTAAAGAAAGATCCCATGCTCATCTTCGCCATGGTCGCCGAGGCCTTCGCCGTGATCGGAAAGAATCACGATCAGGGCCTCGTCGTACAGGTTCATCTGCTTCAGTTGCTGAAAGAACGCGCCGAGGATCCTGTCGACGGCTCTGATCTCGTCGTCGTAGGAATTCTCATACGGCGTATGCGGCTCGAAGAGGTGGAGGAAAAGAAATTCCGGTTTGTCGCGTTCCTGGCTCAACCAGTCGACGGCCTTCGCCACAGTCTCGCCGCCGCGCCGCTGGATCCCGCCGACGGACTCACCGCCGCGCTGCAGGATCTGGTCTTCATAGAACTCGAAACCTTTGCCAATACCCGTCACCCGGCGCAGGACGTAAGACGACACGGCCGCCCCGGTCGCGTAGCCGTTCTCACTGAGCAGTGACGCCAGCGTCGGATGACCGTCCAGCGTGTAGCCGATGTTGCCGCGCACTCCGTGCTGAGGGGGAAGCAGCCCGGTCATGAGCGACGCGTGCGAGGGAAGGGTCAGTGGTGCGTGCGAGTACGCGCGCTCGAACAGGATGGCGTCGCGGCGAAAAGCATCGAGGTGCGGCGTCTCGATGCCCTCGTAGCCGTACATGGGAAGCCGGTCCGATCGGAGCGTATCGATGGAGATGAGGACGATCGGAGGCCTGGGGGCTGGGGCGGGAGTTTCCCGGGAGCAGGCCAGGACGAGGAGGAACGCGATGGAGAGACCCTTACCGCAGAGACGCAGAGAACGCGGAGGGACGCAGAGAAGGCGAGACCCTCCGCGTCCCCTCCGCGTTCTCTCCGTCTCTGCGGTTGCTTTTGGGTGGCGGCCGCGAATGATCACAAGGGGATATTGCCGTGTTTTCGTGGCGGATTTCTGTCGCGCTTGTTACGAAGCATGGCGAACGTGGTGATGAGTTTCCGGCGCGTGAAGCGCGGCTCGATGATCTCGTCCACATAGCCGCGCTCCGCGGCGATGTACGGATTGGCGAACTTCTCCCTGTATTCGGCGATCTTCGCCTCTCGATCTCCACCGGCACCCTTGTAAAGAATGTTCACAGCGCCTTCCGCGCCCATCACCGCGATCTCCGCCGTCGGATAGGCAAAGTTCATATCGGCGCGGATGTGCTTGGAGTTCATCACGCAGTACGCGCCGCCATACGCTTTCCTCGTGATCACCGTGACTTTCGGCACCGTGGCCTCGGCCAGCGAGTAAAGAAGTTTCGCTCCGTGAATGATGATGCCGCCGTACTCCTGATCGGTTCCGGGGAGGAAACCAGGAACATCCTCGAATACGAGGAGAGGGATGTTGAAGGCGTCACAGAAGCGGACGAAGCGCGCACCCTTTCGCGACGCGTTGATATCGAGAACGCCGGCCAGAAACGCGGGTTGATTGGCAACGACGCCGACCGGATATCCATTCAGCCTGATGAACCCGACGACCAGATTGCGCGCGTACTGCTGATGCACTTCGAGAAAGTGACCTTCATCGGCGATGGTGCGGATCAGATCGCGCATCTCGTACGGCTGGTTGGAGCTCTCGGGGATGAACGTGTCGAGCTGCGCGTCGACGCGATTGATGTCGTCGCGCGTGGCGATGTGCGGCGGATCCTCGAGGTTGTTCGACGGCAGATAGGAGAGCAGCTCGCGAATGGTGCCGAGACAGTCTTCATCCGACTCCGCCGCGAAATGGGCGACGCCGGAGATCTGACTGTGCGTCTCGGCGCCTCCGAGCTTTTCTTTCGTCACTTCTTCGTGAGTCACCGTTTTGATGACGTCGGGCCCGGTGACGAACATGTAACTCGTGTTCTTCACCATGAGGATGAAGTCGGTGATGGCCGGGGAGTACACGGCGCCTCCGGCACAGGGGCCCATGATCGCGGAGATCTGCGGCACCACACCGGAAGCGAGCGTGTTGCGGAGAAAGATGTCGGCGTAGCCGCCGAGGGAGACGACGCCTTCCTGGATGCGAGCGCCGCCGGAGTCGTTGAGCCCGACGATGGGCGCGCCGTTCTTCATCGCCAGATCCATGATCTTGACGATCTTTGCCGCGTACGTTTCGCTGAGCGATCCGCCAAAGACGGTGAAGTCCTGCGCGAAGGCATAGACGGGACGTCCCTGCACGGTTCCGTAACCGGTCACGACACCGTCGCCAGGGATCCGCTGCTTCTCCATGCCGAAGTCGGTCGAGCGATGAACGACCAACTGGTCAAGCTCCTGGAACGAGCCTGGATCGAAAAGAAGGGCAATGCGCTCACGCGCGGTGAGCTTTCCCTCGGAGTGCTGACGGTCGATGCGTTGCTGGCCGCCGCCCAGCTCACTCTCACGTTTGCGGCGTTCCAGCTCTTCGAGTTTGGCTTCCAGTGTCATTGGCGGTCGGATCGCAGCGCGTCTTCAGCCTCGAACCGGCGAATCTGGTCATTGAGGGTGTTCACGACGACCTGGATGCCGGTCTCGGCATCGTGGAACTCGATGAGACCGCGGTCTTCGAGCCGGTTGACGATCGCGCGCGCGAGGAATTCGATCTGTCGGAGGTTGGAGCTCATGCGGGACCGATTATGTCATCGGCACGGTCCCTTCGGCTTCGGCTCGCTTGGCCCGCGGGCGACCCACCGAGGCCTCGGCCGGATTCGACCTTCGACCTTCGACTTTCGACCTTCGACCTTGGACGTGCACTGGAAACTGCACCTACGGAGCCGAGACCCCGCTGACATCCCGAAGGTCGAAGGCCAAAGGTCGAAGGTCGAATCATCCCGTTGCCGCCAATCGCGAGGGCCCCGAACGAGCGGCCCGGAGTGCTCAGGTGGCCACCTCCCCCTCCCCCGCCCAGACGCCCGGGCCGTAGGGATAGCGGCGAGTGGGCTCCGAGATCGCATCGATGCGGATGATCCGCAGGGATGTGGGATACACCTCATCGCCTTCGACGCACAGGACGTCCAGGACGAGGCCCTGCGGTGGAGCGAGCAGCGCGATGGCCCTCGGCAGATCCTCGTTGACTTCGGTGACGCTGCACGTCGCCACGAGGTTGAACGCCATGCGCAACGGCCGGAGGCGGTAGCTTGGACGGTACCAGTTTGGCCATTCGGGTCCGACTGAATCGAGAATCGGGTTTCCCTTGCCGTCCATACCTCCCGCGCGCTGGTGCAATCCGACGTTCGGCGGCACCACGCCGATGAGCGAGCGCGTCAGCGGCGCCATCACCCGCGGGGCGAGGCGCAATACCGGCGGAGCGGGACGCTCGCGGCCCATCTTCGCGAACGGCGGCGCGATCTCATCGATGGCCGTCGTGTCATACGTGTCTTCGTCGATGAGCACGCGGCGGTCGTGCTTGACGAGTGACAGGTGGACGCGCCGCGTCTTCTCCGTCCACGATCGTCCCGCGAACTCGTGAATGGCCTGCCCTTCGGTGACGATGAGCCGTTCGATCGCCACGTCGGCCGACGCTGTCTGAACACGCCCGACGAATCGTCGCAACTCTCCATCGTCGACGCCGGGTGCATCACTTCCGCCGGGCGCCGGAGCGCATCGAAAGAGCATCCCGTCCTCGACCGCTTCTCCCGATTCACGCACGCGAACGAAGACGCCGTTCTCGTACCTCACGATCGATCCGCGCTTTCGATAGGTCTCGGCCATCAGAACACCACGAGGATCTCCGGCGCGTGCGATCCGACGAAGATCTCCTGTCCTTCGGTGGAACAGATCACGCCCGGATATCGCTCCGGCTCGCCGCGGGCACCTCGAATCGCACTCGCAATCCGTTCGCGTGATTCGCGAATCACGAATGGACGGACGCCGCGCGCCACACCATCCTCGACGAGATCGGCGGCCGCGACGAAGATGCTCACCGTGGCGGTCAGCGGATCGTAACGGCCTCCAGCGATCAAAAGAATGTCGAGATGCGTCGCTGGTGCTTCGAACGGCGCGCCGTCGTGCCGGACCACCACATTCGAGAGCCGGGGCAGCGGGACGTCGGCGAAGGAGCTTCGTCTCATGGCCGCCGGTCTGTCGCCTCGGAGCAGGTCCACCGCCTTGACCGGACGTCCGGCGTCATCGAACTCGAACGACGGTTCGTCGCGGACCGATAACCACCCCGGCCATCGAATCGCAGCGTGGCCGTGTTCGGCGGGATGCCCGGCTGCTTCGTGCAGGAGCACCGAAGCGCTTCCGTTTTTCCAGATCATCGGAATGCCATGCGCGTGGGCCGACTGGTCGATTTCCCGCGCTGCGATCCGCAACAGGCGCTCCCGATCGGCGTCTGCGTGAGCCGGAGACGTGACGACCGACAGCGCTCCTGCCGACAAAGTGATCACCGATTCCGTGATGACTGACGCAGGTGTCCGGCGCGCCGTCGCGACGATGCGAGCCTCCAGACGGGCCTGTCCGCCGACGACGGTGGAGCGAGCGGCGCTCATCTCCTGTTCGGACAGATCGAGGAGCTCACGATCGACCGCGTCGGTCGCGACGATCTCGGAGCCGAGGAGAGTCGCTTCGCCGTGGGTGAGCCGCCGATCGTGAAGAATGTCCGGCGAGCCGAGACTCCATCGCTCGTCACGGGAGACGATGGAAAACATCAGTTCATGACGTACGCGAACGTCTTGTTCTGCGCGTTGTACGTGATGGTCAGCCGCTGCGTCGTTCCGGGACGGAAGTTGTAGGGCAGCGTGTGATGCTCGTTGACTCTCTGGCCCGGCACGACGATCCAGACCTGCAGATCGGTGTTCTTCGGGACGATCTGCGTCGTCGCGTTCACCGGCTTCGGAGTTCTCCGGCGGATGAAGCGGCCTCCCGCCTCGAAGAGATTCTCCTGAACGATCGTGTCGGCCCCGGCCCTAACGATGATGTAGCCCTCGTTGAACGGGTGCGTGAAGGTCGTGGTCAGCAGTGCCGGTTGGACCGCGGGGAGGGTGCCAGTCGGGCCCCGCTGCGGCTGCTTGGCCTGCCCCTGCGCATTCGCAGCACGCTGGTCACGCGCAACACGGGCCGCTTCCACCTTGGCCTGCTCTTCCTGCGCGGTCTGCAGATAGCGCTCGACGTCGGGGTGATTCGGATTCAGCGAATGCGACGTCTGCAGCACCATGATCGCCTCGGGATACTTCTTCTGGTTGATGAGAGCGATCCCTTCGTCGAGTTTCTGCTGCGCGAGAATGACTTGGGCGCGGCCGATGTCTTCCTGCGTCCGCAGCGCCGAGATTTTCTGAAGAAGGACGTTCACGGCCGGTGAGTTCGGCGCGATCCTGGCCAGCTCTTCGAAACGGTCGTAGGCATCACGAACGCGCCCCTGCCGCAGGAACTCGTTTCCCTCGGTGCGGAGCTGCCGCTCCCTCTCGCGCAACTCCACCGCCGCGGTGTCAGTGACGGGCACGGGCACGTGGCGATTACGAATGGTTACGACCGCGATGAGCAGTCCGGCCGCAAGAAGAAAGACGATCGCCGCCGCCAGGGGTGCCGGAACTTTCCGGCCCATCTTCGGATGTGCGTTGAGCTGATTGAGCGTCTGGCTGAATTTGTCGACGACCGGATTCTTCCTTGTACTGAACGCCGCTGCAGCACCTGCGGCCGCGGGCCGCGTTCCGGCCGATCCCGCGCCGACGCGGCGTGCGGCGGAACCTCCATCGTCCACTTGCGCCGCTTCGGGGAACGGCATTTCCATGGTTGGAAGGCGGTCGCGATCATTCGTGACGACCGTTTCCTCGTTGAGCATGGGCTCGGCGCGCTTGGGCCGCTCGCCGCGGACGACGGCCCTGAGTGCGCTCGCGAGCTCACGGCCGCGCTGATAACGCTTGGCGGGATCCTTGGCCAGGCACTGCGCGACGACTTCTTCGAAGCCCTCGGGAATCTGCGGGTTGATCTCGTGCAGCGGTGGGAACGGCTCGTGGACGATCTTGTACGAGATCGACGTGAGCGAATCGCCGCCAAAAGGCTTGCGCCGCGTCAGGCTCTCGTAGAGGCAGATGCCGAGCGAGAACAGATCGGTGCGGCCGTCGACCGGCGTCCCTTTGATCTGCTCCGGGGCCATGTAGTTGGGCGTGCCGAGGAACTGGCCGGTGCTGGTGAGGTTGCCGCCGCCGGTGGCGATTTTGGCGATGCCGAAGTCCATGATCTTCGCTCGATTGCCGTCGAGAAGAATGATGTTGGCGGGCTTCACGTCGCGATGGACGATTCCCTTGGAGTGCGCGAAGTCGAGCGCGTCAGCGATCTGCGCGATGAGCTCCCCGATCTGCTCGAAGGTCAGCGCCCGTCCCTGCGCGAGCACCTCTTTGAGATTGCTGCCCTCCACGTACTCCATGGCGATGAAGTTCATCGCCGTCGGTTCGTCCTGGCCGATGTCGAAGACCGTGACGATGGAAGGGTGGTTGAGGATGCCCGCTGCCTGCGCCTCGCGGATGAAGCGCTGCTGGAATTCCTTGGTTTCGTCGTCGTCGTAGTTCGCGGCCGGCCGGATCGTCTTCAGCGCAACGAGGCGGCCGATGAGCGGATCTTTGGCGAGGTAGACGATTCCCATCGCTCCCTTGCCAAGCTCACGCACAACTTCATAACGGCCAAGTTTCAAATGGGGTAGTTCTCCGGCGGACTCGTACGTAGGAGCATCCGCGCCGGAACCGGTGGGGGGAGCTCCTCGAATGGACAATGATAACTCCTGCGACCTGACACGCCCGGCCCGCCATTTTAAATTATGATCTACCGCCTGTTTGTGAAATCCCTGCTGAGGTTCCGGTCATGAAAGTCTACTCTGGAAACGAGATCCGTAACGTCGCGCTGGCAGGTCACAACGATACCGGCAAGACCACCCTGGTCTCCCAGCTCCTGTTCAACTCCGGCGGCGTCACGCGGCTCGGCCGCATCGAGGACGGCACCACCGTCACCGATTTCGACCCGGATGAGATCGAGCGCAAGCACTCCATTTCCGCCGCGATCGCGTTCGCGGAATGGAAAGACACGAAGATCAACCTCCTGGATACCCCCGGCTTCGGGATTTTCCTCATGGAAACCCGCACCTCGATGCGCGTCGCCGATGCCGCCGCGATCGTCGTCAGCGCCGTGACCGGCGTAGAAGTGACAACCGAGAAGGTCTGGAAGTTCGCCGACGAGTTCAACCTCCCCCGCCTCGTGATCGCCAACAAGATGGACCGGGAGCGGGCCTCCTTCTCCCGCACACTCGACGCCCTGCAGAAGAAGTTCGGGAAGAACGTCGTCCCCATTCAGATCCCGATGGGCGAAGAGAAGGACTTCTCGGGGATCATCGATCTCATCTCCATGAAGGCCTACCGTTACCCGGCCGACACGTCCGGAAAAGTCGAGATCGCGGACATCCCGGCCGAGTACAAGGACGAAGCTGCCCAGTGGCGCGAGAAACTGATCGAGAAGGTCGCTGAGGGCGACGACAAGCTCATGGAGAAGTTCTTCGATCAGGGAGGCCTCTCTCAGGAAGATCTCGTCGACGGCCTGAGGCGCGAAGTCCTCCACCATCAGATTTACCCGATGCTCCTCACCTCGGCTTCCCACAACGTCGGCGGACACGCCGTTCTCGATGCCTTCGTGTCCCTCCTGCCGGCTGCAGACGAAGTGAAAACGATCGAAGGAAAAGACAAGAAAGGCGAGGCCATCACGTTCGACCGCCGGGCCGAAGCTTTCCCCGGGGCACTCGTTTTCAAGACTTTCTCGGACCCCTTCTCCGGACGGGTGTCACTCTTCCGCGTGTTCAGCGGCACATTGAAATCCGACGCCACCTACTGGAACGCGTCGCGCGATCACGAGGAGCGCGTCGGCAAGCTCCAGCTCCTTCAGGGCAAGCAGCAAAGCCCCGTCTCAGAGTTGAAAGCGGGCGACATCGGCGCCGTCGCCAAGCTCAAGGACGTGCACACGGGCGACACGCTCTCCGCCAGGGACCACGTCATCACCTTCCCCTTCGTCACCTACCCGGAGCCGGCCATATCCTTTGCATTGGAAGCCAAGGCCCGCGGCGACGAAGACAAGCTCGGGACGGCGATCGCCCGCATCGTGGAGGAAGATCCAACGATCAAGTTCGGCCGCGACGAGCAGACCAAAGAGCTCCTCATCAGCGGTCAGGGACAGCTTCACGTCGAGATCGTCGTCTCGAAGCTCAAGAAGAAATACGGCGTCGATGTGATCCTGCATCCGCCGAAGGTTCCGTATCGCGAGACGATCACGCGCGCGTCCGATGCGCACGGGCGGCACAAAAAGCAGTCCGGCGGCCACGGCCAGTTCGCCGACTGCAAGATCACGATGGAGCCGCTGCCGCGCGGTGCTGATTTCGAATTCGTGGACGAGATCTTCGGAGGCGCGATTCCGCGTCAGTACATCCCCGCCGTCGAGAAAGGCATTCAGGAAGCGCGCGTGAAGGGCTATCTGGCCGGATTTCCGGTCGTCGACTTCCGCGTCCGCCTCAAGGACGGCCAGTATCACGACGTCGACTCCTCGGAAATGGCGTTCAAGATCGCCGGCTCGCTCGCGTTCCAGCAGGGCATGGAGCAGGGCAAGCCGACGCTCCTCGAGCCGATCATGCACGTGGACATCACCGCCCCCGGCGAGTACATCGGCGCCCTCACCGGCGACCTGACCTCACGTCGCGGAAAGATGGAAGGCGTCGATGCTGAGGCTGACGGAGACTCGCAGACATTGAAAGCGCGCGTACCGCTCGCCGAGATGCTCACGTACGGCTCGACGCTCCGGTCGATCACTCAGGGCCGCGGCACGTTCCACATGGAGTACTCGCACTACGAAGAAGTGCCGCGCAACCTGCAGGAGAAGATCATCGCCGAGTCGAAGAAGGCGAAGGAAGCCGCGCAGGCAGCACACCACTGACCGTTAACCGTTAACGGTTAACGGTTAACGGCTGAAGCTTCACGTCGATGTGCACGATGTCGCGCTCCGCGTCGTCGGCTGCGGTCACGACGAAGTGGCGCTGCTGAAAGCCGGGGGCGACGATCTTCACGTCATAGCTTCCCGCCGCCGCGAAGTCGTACACCTCATCCTCGGAATCGAACTGTTTTGCCTGGCCGACGGCGACGTCATTCACATAGACGACGGCGTCGGGGGGGCTCGACGTGATGAGCATTCCGCGCCGCGCGTTCATCCGGACGACGGCGTTCACGCCCTCCGGTCCGCCTTCGATCGTGGCGCGGGTCTCACCTTCGTACGGCGCGTTCGCCGGCGGCACGTTCGCACCCGCGTCACCGGGGAAGACGAGCGACGCGCCGGGCTCCGGCTCGCCGGGTGGCCCCCCCGAGCTGCGGCGCGCTTCAGACTGCGGACGAATGATGTTGACCAGGGTGTTGTCGCGATACCGCAGCCCGGTGATCACCGCCAGCGCGGCAAGCGATACGAGCACCGCTCCGATCGCGATCGGCACCCACCGGGGCATGACCGGAGCGCTCGGCTCCTGCTCGGGCGGTGGCAATTCGCTCATTGCTCTGGTTCAGTCTCTGCAGACGCCGAATCGTCGATGTCCGCGGGGCCCTCATCGGTGACGACGGTCTCGGTGTCATCGTCGAGGCGTTCGTACGCGCGCTCGCGCTGCCGCAGGAGTGCCTGCGCGCGCTGTTCATCCTGCTGTCCTACGTAGATGCGAATATCGCCCATCGTGCCGAAGTTGATCGGCTCCATCGAGAATTTTACGTTCTCGATCTGCGCAGGAATCCCCTCGGCTTCAAGAAATCCGCGAAGCAGCGTGGCCTCATCCTCCGTGCCAGTGCTGGCGATCTCGATCCATGTGACGTTCTCACCTTCGACGGTCTGAACGTTCTCCTGATCGACCGGGGGGCGGGCTTCGTCTGCCATTGTGCAATCTCCTCACGGGACGAGGCTGATGAGTCCGCTCTCGTCCATCATCCTTCCAACCTTTGCACAGAACAGGCCGCCTTCGGTGGCGGCGCGCTCGAACGCCGCAGCACGTTCCGGGGCCATGGCGATCAGCAGCCCGCCGCTCGTCTGCGCATCACACATCAATATGTATTCGGATTCCGAAACGGTCACCTTCACATGCGGGCGAAACGTCTCCGCGTTGCGCACGGTGCCCCCTGGTCGATGTCCCCGCGCCAGATAATCGCGCGCGCCGTCGAGAACCGGAACCGCGCCGGCGCGGATCTCCGCGCCGAGACCGGCGCCGTCGCACATCTCACGCAGGTGGCCGACGAGACCATAACCGGTGATGTCGGTGGCAGCGCTGGCACCCGCTTCGACCATGATCGCCGCCGCGTCGCGGTTGAGCGCCATCATCCACTCGATCGCCTGATCGAGCGAAGGGGCGCCGCGTTTCAACAGACGGCTCTTCGTTCGCGCGCGATACGCGCTGACGAGAATCCCGTTGCCGATCGGTTTCGTCAGATAGAGGAAATCGCCGGCCTTTGCGGTCGAGTTGCGGACCAGGCGATCGACCGCGACGATGCCTGTGACCGCGAGGCCGTATTTCGGCACATCGTCGATGATCGTGTGCCCGCCGCCGATGGGAAACCCCGCCTCGGCGGCTTTCGCTGCGCCGCCGCGCAGAATCTCCTCGAGCGTCGACAGCGGCAGTTTGTCGGTCGGGAAGCCGGCAATGGCTAGACCCAGGATCGGGCGCGCGCCCATCGCGTAGACGTCGGAGACGGAGTTCGCCGCGGCGATCGCACCGAACACGTACGGATCGTCGACGATCGGCGTGAAGAAATCGACGGTCTGGACGATCGCCTGATCGCCGCTGATTCGAAGAACCGCCGCGTCGTCCGCGGTTCTCGTTCCGACAAGAAGATCCCCCAGCCCTTCGTTCGAAGGGAGTTTCGAGAGCACGGAGCGCAGGTCATCCTGACCCAGCTTGCAGGCTCAACCGCCGGTGGTCGCAAACGACGACAACGCGGGGTAACTGGTGTGGAGCTTGTGCTTCACGGCGGGGAGTTTACTGCGAGATGGGACTGGACCTTGGACCTTGGACCTTGGATCTTGACCTTGGATCTTGGATCTTGGAGTTTGGATCTTGGATTGATTCAAATCCAAAATCCAAAATCGCAAATCCAAAATCCCCATCACGACGGTTTGATAACCGGTTCGCCGAGGACTGTGGCGCGGGCGGTTTCGCAGGCGGCGAGGATCTCCTGATACACGTTGAAGGCGAGCTCGGGATTGAGCGGCTCGGGTGCGTTTTTCGCGACGATCGCCGCGATCTGCGATGCGTAGTGAGAGGCCACCGGAAGGCGCTCGCCGGAATCGCGGATCATGCGGAAGCCAACCGAGAGCTCGTTCTCGAGCTCCTGGCGGAACGTGCCGGTGACGATATCGTTCTCGAGCGATTCGTAATTGACGTTCATCGGAGAAAGCGTTCCATCAGCTCGCGGTCTGCGCCGTACGCGACACGCACATCCTTTCCCTTCTGCGTGTGGAGGAAACCGATGTCCCTGTTGTCGAGAAACGTTGTGTACGCCTTCGCGAACCTCTCCGCCGCCGCCTCGGACTCCCACGACGTCTCGACGAGGACCGTCGGGATGCACGCCGCGTCGTGCGCGATCGTCACGCGGTCGGACATCCACCCGCGCGCATTCTCTTTTCCGGCGAGAAAACCCCAATGGAACTCTCCGAGGTGCTCGACGCTGATGGTGGGAACCGGAAAGGGCGGCTTCGGTATGAATGTCTCCGGGGTGAAGCGCCCCTCGAAGTAATCGTCCGGATGCAGCAGCTCCCGCGTGGACCGCGGAGGATTGCTGTGAACGCGGTCGATCGCTTTCCAGCCGCCGCGGCGGTAGGCCTCGATCACGAAGCTCAAGCCCTGGAGATAAGGAAACTTCAGCGACTCGGCGAAATATCGGGGGGTGGAGGGATCGACGGTCATGTCGGCGCTGGCAGCTGACGCGAGCAGGCCGTCGAACATCGGCTGACGGACCAGCGTGTCGAAGTCGGCGCCGCTCTGTCCGATGAGGTACGCGAGCATCACCAGCGTCGCTTCACCCTCGAGGACCGAATGGTAGGCGAGGCTGCCGTCGGTATCTTTCTGAAGTGACAGCGCGCGGCGCCCGATCGCGTGATGCTGATCCTGCAGGGCGTGCACGAGCTCGTGGACGATGACTCCATCTGCCGTGGCGAGGCCACCGGGAAGATTCTGCAGGGCGGGGGGAGGTTCGGCGAGCGCGTAGTACGTGCGGGTGTCGGGATCGTAGTAAGCGAGCACCTGCGCTTCGTAAAGATCGATGAGCCTGTCGAACGGGTTGCCCGGGCCCTTCTCGATGAGGAGCAGCGCCTCGAGGATGCCCGCCCACTCGTCGATCGAGTACGGGAGGGTCCTGGTGAGCTGGTTCCGGAGGCGGTCGGGCAACTCGGCCCGGTCGATCGTTACGGACCGGACCGGTTCCCGGAAGGTCAGACCGCGGATGCTCTCCACCGCTTCCATCTGCCGCTGGAGATCCGCCCCCGCAGCGGCAGAGACGGCTACGAAAAGGAAGGAAAGGAGGGCAACGGTGGCGGAAACCCGCGACATGGGCTGCTCAACGGGAGGCGGGAGGCGCCGATTCCTCCGGCGGCCAGTTTCCTGATCCCGGCGACTTTCACTTAGAATGCCGCTCGTTCAACCGATGGAACGTGGCGAAAGCGAGCGGATCGAGATCACTATCAGCAGCCGCTTCGAAAATATCGAACTTGTTCAGGTGATCGCAGAACACCTGTGCGAGAACGCGGGAGTTGATGAGGACGGATCCCACTGGGTAGGAATGGCCGTTCGCGAAGCGGTGGCGAACGCAATTAAGCACGGGAACAAACTAGACATACGGAAAAAGGTCAACGCGACGTTCGATCTTCGCGGGTCAGAGCTCGAGATCACCGTCTCCGACGAGGGAGCGGGATTCGATCCGGCGAATGTCAGCGACCCGTTGAACCCCCAGAACCTGATGAAGACCAGCGGTCGCGGGATCTTCTACATGAAAACCTTCATGGACCGGGTCGACTATTCGTTTCATCCGAACGGCGGGACGTCACTGGTCATGACCAAGAATCTGGCAGCGCAGCAGGGAATCGCAAAAAGTTCATAAAGAGGCTCTTGCAGCATCGGGTCAAAGGAGAAAGCAATGAAATCCAGCACACACACCGTCGACGGAGTCGAGGTCATCAAGCTCGAAGGAAAGATCACGATCGGGTCGGGTGACTCTCAGCTGCGCGAGGTGATCACCAACGCGCTCAACCAGGGCCACAACAACCTGCTGCTCGACATGGGCGGCGTGACGACGATCGACTCGTCGGGCATCGGCGAGCTCGTCGGCTCCTACACCACCGTCGCCAATCGCGGCGGCAAGCTGAAACTCCTCCACCTTCCGGCGAAGCTCAATGAGCTCCTGCACGTGACGCAGCTGATCACGGTGTTCGAGGTCTACGAGAACGAGCCGGAAGCCATCAAGAGCTTCTGATTGGCTTTGAGGCTGCTCAGTGGAGCGCGGGCGACCTCGCCCCGCGGGGCGGGGGGACGCGGGCGAGGTCGCCCGCGCTCCACTTGCCCTGCGACTCCGGGAGCATCGGGCCGGCAGCCGCGATTCATCCCCGCCTTCCCGTCCGCGGACTGCGCCCGGGCCTCGAGTCCGGCTCGAACGTCCAGCGCATCGGCAGCGCGTTCGTAAAGACCGTCTCGTTCCTCTCCAGCCAGACCGGAAAGAGTTCCTCGGCCAGCTCAGGGCTGCGCACCGCGCGCTCCGGAATGCCGATCAGCTGCTCGAACCGGCTCGTGTCTCCAAGAAAGTTGAGCTTGATGCGCAGGGCATTCGGAAAACGCGTGGTCGGTGTAACGGTCCGGCTGACGATCACGTTCACGCGCGCGACCGTTTCGAAAGTCCTCTTTTCTCCCGGAGGAATCGTGATGAGTCGCGGCAGAAACTCGTGGCCTGGCACTTCCGAGCCGATGCTGACCGTGACAGTCTGCGTATCAGGGTCGTAGTCCGCTTCGGGAATCAGGTCGGCGATCGCGATGGTCTGATTGCGCTGGTTCGTCACGTCGTACGCGATCGCGATCCGCGACGACTCGCTGAGCTCCTCCGCGAAGACCTGCGCGTCGATGCGCACGTTGTTCTCGGTGCCAAGGACTCGGCGAGGCTCTTCCATGTCGACGGTGGCGGTGGCGCATCCGCCGAGCGCCAGCAGCGCGGCAGCAAGCAGTGACTTACGCAAGAGCGTTCCTCCTGTTGGCGCCCCACTTGTACCTCAAAACTCCGGTTCGAAGTCAGCGTGAGCCGGACATGGCCCGGTTCTGTGACGCGTCGAATGCATGACGGCCTTTCTCGAAGCGGATCGGCAGCGCATTGAGGTAAATCGACGGTAACCAGAGCCAAAAGCGGGCCAAAGTTATTTTTCGGCGTGAGCGGAGTCTCAAGGGAGGCGCGGACGGGGGACGACGCTCACCGCAGAGACGCAGAGGGCGCAGAGGAACGCAGAGGCTTCCTGCCGTCTCTGCGTCCCTCCGCGTCCTCTGCGTCTCTGCGGTGAAGGTGGGTCTCAGTCGATTTTGAGGACGGCCAGGAAGGCTTCCTGCGGGATCTCGACTTTGCCAACGCGCTTCATGCGCTTCTTGCCTTCCTTTTGTTTCTCGAGGAGTTTCCGTTTGCGAGTGATGTCGCCGCCGTAGCACTTCGCGAGGACATTTTTTCGCAGCGCCTTGACAGTTTCTCGCGCCACGACGCGATTTCCGATGGTTGCCTGGAGGGCGACCTCGAACATCTGCCGGGGGATGAACTCTTTCATCTTCTCGACGAGAAGCTTGCCGCGGGCGAACGCCTTCTCCTTGTGGACGATGAGGCTCAACGCATCGAGCGGCTCTCCGTTCACGAGAATGTCCATCTTCACGAGATCGCTCGCCCTGTACCCGATGAACTGATAGTCGAGCGATGCGTAACCGCGCGAGATCGACTTGAGCTTGTCGAAGAAGTCGAGGATGACCTCGTTGAGAGGCATCTCGTAAACGATCATCACGCGATTGGCGCTGACGTACTCCAGCTTCTTCTGCGTGCCTCGCCTGTCGATCGCCAGCGCGAGGATCGGCCCGACGAATTCGTCGGTGGTCAGCATCGTGACTTCGAAGAACGGCTCTTCGATGATGGCGATCTTGGCCGGATCGGGAAGCTTCTGGGGATTCTCAATCTCGATCACTTCGCCGTCGGTCAGCGTCACGCGATAACGGACGCCGGGAGCCGTCGTGAGCAACTCGAGATTGAACTCGCGCTCGAGCCTCTCCTGGATGATCTCCATGTGCAGGAGGCCGAGGAAGCCGCAGCGGAAACCGAATCCAAGGGCCGCGGAGTTCTCGGGCTCGTAACTGAACGAGGCGTCGTTCAGCTTCAACTTCCCGACCGCATCCCTTAGATTCTCGTAATCCTCGGTATTGATCGGAAAGAGTCCCGCGAACACCATCGGCTTCACGTCCTGGAAGCCCGGCAACGGCGTCGGGTTCTCCTTCGCCAGCGTGACCGTGTCGCCGATCTTGGCCTGGGCGATGTCGCGGATGTTCGCCGAGAAGAAGCCGACCTCGCCGACTCCCAGCGAATCGATCGCCTTCGGCTTCGGCGTGAAGATGCCCATCTCCGTGACCTCGTGCTCGCGCCCGGTGATGACGAACTTCACGCGGTCACCCTTGCGAAGCACTCCATCGACGATCCGCACGAGACAGACGACGCCGCGATAGGGGTCGTACCAGGAATCGAAAAGAAGCGCACGAAGCTGCGCGTCGGGATTCCCCTTCGGTGCAGGGATGTTCGTGACGATCTTTTCGAGGATCTCTTCGACCCCGATTCCCGCCTTCGCGGAAGCGAGGACCGCATCGTGAGCGTCGAGACCGATCACGTTCTCGATCTGCTCGCGCACGCGCTCCGGCTCGGCCGAAGGGAGGTCGACCTTGTTGATGACCGGAAGGATGTCGAGGTTGTTGTTGATGGCCAGGTAGCTGTTGGCGAGGGTCTGCGCCTCGACCCCCTGGGTGGCATCGACGACGAGGATGGCACCCTCGCAGGCGGCCAGGCTGCGCGAGACCTCGTAGGAGAAGTCGACGTGGCCGGGGGTGTCGATGAGGTTGAACGTGTAGACCTGGCCGTCCTTCGCCTGGTAGCGGAGCGTGACGGCGCGGGCCTTGATCGTGATGCCACGCTCGCGCTCGAGGTCCATGTCATCGAGCATCTGCTCGTGCATTTCTCTCTTTTCGACGGCGCCCGTCATCTGCAGAAGACGGTCGGACAGCGTCGTCTTGCCGTGGTCGATATGGGCGATGATCGAGAAATTGCGGATGTGTTGTGGGTCAGGCATGCGGTTGCGCGGCCCATCTAACACCAAAACATGCAGTTGTCATCCCGGGCCCGCGTTCTCCGCGTCTCCGCGCGATCACCTCGGCCGCCACTGCGCCCCGCAATCGAGGCATACCCGCTGGTTGAAGACCAGGTGCGCCAGAACGATGATCGCGATCATGACCCCCGCCACGATCGCGGCGTTCAGCTCCCAGACCAGGACCATGGGGATGGCGATGGCGACGAGCGCCAGGTCGATCATCCAGATCACGGTCCCGCCCCGGCGCGTACGCGGTGACTGACAGCTGGGGCAGGTAGTGGCCATCTGCACCGAATGATATCGTCCGCCGTCGATGGACCTCGGGATCAAAGGCCGTGTCGCCATGGTCGCCGCCGCCAGCAAAGGCCTCGGCCGCGCCGTCGCCGAAGCGCTGGCAAAAGAAGGCTGCCGCCTCTCCATCTGCTCGCGTTCGACCGACAACCTCGATGAGGCACGGCAGTCGATCGAGAGCGCCGGCGGCGAGGTCCTGGCGATGGCCTGCGACGTCTCCAGCCCGGCCGATCTCGAGCGCTGGGTCGAAGCGACGATCGCGACGTTCGGCAAGGTCGACATCCTCGTGACGAACACCGGCGGTCCGCCCGCCGCAAAGTTCATGCAGCTGACCGAGGAGCAATGGCGCTCAGGAATCGATTCGACCCTGATGAACGTCGTAAGACTCTCCCGGCTCGTCATTCCTGACATGCAGTCGCGAAATTGGGGTCGCATCGTCAACATCACATCGCTCGTGGCCAAGCAGCCTCTCGACCTGCTCACGATCAGCAGTACCCTGCGCGCCGGCCTCTCGGGGCTGACCAAGACGCTGTCCGATCAGGTGGCAAAGGACAACATCCTCGTGAACGCGGTACTGCCGGGCCACATCCTCACCGACCGCCAGGTCCATCTCAGCGAGATCCGCTCGAAGGAACAGGGAATCTCGATCGAGGAGTACGCGAAGAAGGTCGAGCAGTCGATCCCGATGGCCCGTTTCGGCCGTCCCGAGGAGATCGGCAACGCGGTGACGTTCCTGTGCAGCGAGCGCGCGAGCTACATCACGGGAGTGTCGCTGCAGGTGGATGGAGGCATCATCCGGTCGACGTTCTAACCATTTTGGATTTTGGATTTTGGATTTTGGATTTTGGATTGACGGGGGGTTCAATCCAAAATCCAAAATCCAAAATCCAAAATCGATTCACCACTCCGTCCCGTTCATCCGCGCGACGATCTTCGCCACTTCGATATAGTCCGCCTGATCGCCCAGCTCGTGCAGCGCGCCCGTGAAGAGCTGTGACGTCAGCGCGAGCATCGGCGTCGACGCATGCTGCTGATGAGCGATCGACGTGGCGATGCGGATGTCCTTGTCGTGCAGGGCCAGCTTGAAGACGAGCGGCCACTTTCCTTCGACCAGCCGCGTCGGGAGGAGGTTTTCCGAGGCGTTGGATCGGCCGCTACCGGCGTTCGTCACGGCGAACGCCGTCTTCATGTCGATCCCGTACTGCTTCGCGACCAGCATGCATTCCGCCGTGATCCAGACGGTGGCGCCCATGATCGAATTCGTGAGCGCCTTGATGGCGTGGCCGGCACCGGCCTCTCCGACGTGAATGATCGTCTTTCCATTCAGGCGGAGGATGTCCTTCGCCCGTTCAAACGCGGCGGACGTGCCGCCGATCATGATCGTGAGAGTCGCGTTCTCCGCGCCGACGATCGCCCCGGTGACGGGGGCGTCGACGAAATCGACTCCGAGCTCAGCGAGCCGAGCAGCGGTCTGGCGGCTGGCATTCGGGTCTCCGCTCGTTGCATCGATGAACAGCATCCCCTTGCGGAGAGCCGGGGCGATCAGATCGACGACCTCGTCGACCTCCCGGCTGGTCGGGAGCATCGTGAGAACGGCGTCCGCGTTCGCGCAGTCTCTGATGTCTCCGGCGAGCTTCGTTCCATGCTCGCGGGAGTGGCGTTCCGCCTTTTCCCTGGTGCGGTTCCAGACGATGACTTCGTGCTCGCTGGCGAGATGACGCGCCATCGGGAAACCCATGGCACCCAGTCCGATGAATCCGATCTTCATTGACAGCTCTCCTCCGCCAAATCATATTCGGCAGCGATGACTTCCTTCGACGAGACTTTTCAGTCCGCTTATGCGTTCAACGAGCCGTGCATCGAGGTGGGAAACGTCACACGCGACGGTTCGCCGCGAGCGGACCTCACCATCCGCGTCCCGCTGAGGATGTTCAACCGCCACGGACTGATCGCCGGCTCCACGGGCACAGGCAAGACACGCACGCTCCAGCTCCTCGCGGAGGGTCTGTCCCGGAATGGAGTGCCGGTGTTCCTCGCCGACGTCAAGGGCGACCTGGCCGGAATGGCTCTTCCCGGCGTCGTCAACGACAAGCTCACGGCGCGCATGAAAAGCGTCGGAAAAGATTTCGTTCCGGCGTCCTTTCCGGTGGAGTTCTTCAGCCTGACGGGGGCCCGCGGCACACAGGTTCGCGCCACCGTCTCCTCGTTCGGACCGGTCCTGCTGGGAAAGATCCTCGACCTCACGGACGTGCAGCAGAGCGTCCTGGCGATGGTTTTCAAATACTGCGACGACAAGCAGATGCCGCTCCTCGATTTCGCGGACCTGCGGTCGGTCCTGGTCTACCTTTCCGATGAGGGGAAGGCGGAGCTCAAGCAATACGGCGGCATGTCCGGCGCTACCGTGGGCGTCCTCGTGCGCAAGATGGTGGAGCTGGAGCAGCAGGGCGCGGCTAGGTTCTTCGGCGAGCCGGAGCTCGAGATCGCCGATCTGATGCGCACGTCGTCCGACGGCCGCGGAATCGTGAACATCCTTTCGCTCGCCGATGTCCAGGACAAGCCCCGCCTCTACTCCACCTTCCTCATGTGGCTCCTCGGCCAGTTCTACTACCGGATGCCCGAGGTTGGGGATGTCGAAAAGCCGAAGCTCGTGTTCTTTTTCGACGAGGCTCATCTCCTGTTCGAAGATTCGTCGTCGGCGCTCGTCGAGCACATCGAGCAGGTGGCGCGGCTGATCCGGTCGAAAGGAATCGGCGTCTTCTTCATCACCCAGACGCCGAAGGACGTGGATGAAGACGTGCTCGCACAACTCGGCAACCGCGTGCAGCACGCCGTCCGCGCCTTCACGGCGAAAGATGCGAAGAACATCCGCGCCACCGCATCGACGTTTCCGGAGAGCGAGTTTTACGAGGTCGACAAGCTGCTCACGAACATGGGCACCGGCGAAGCGCTCGTGACGGTGCTGAACCCGAAGGGCATTCCCACCCCCGTCGCATCGACGCAGATCCTGGCTCCCGCTTCGCTGATGTCAGCGGTCGATGATTCGGTGTATCTGCAGGCGATTGCGATGTCATCCGTCGCGAAGAAATACGCGACGCCGATCGACCGCGAGAGCGCGCACGAGATCCTGAAGCGCAAGCTGGACGAAGCCGCGGCCGTCGAGCAGGTCGAGCCCCCTCCCCCGCCGCCACGGCAGTCCGATCGCGCGCCGTGGGAAGCGCCGGACGAAGCACCGCGCCGCACCACGACGGCGCGCCGGCCCCGAAAAGAAAAGTCCGCGGTCGATCAGATCTTCGGCAGCCGCATGGCGCAAAACGTGGCCAGACAGGCCACCCGTACGGTCACGCAGTCCATCGTGCGCGGGATCTTCGGGATGCTCAAAGGGAGATGAATTGAGAATTGAGGATTGAGAAGCGGCCGCCACGTCACGTGAAACTCTCAAACCTCATCGTCAACTCTCAAGGCTCCAGTCTCAATTCGCGCGCGTGAGCGCGCGCCACCCACCACACCCCGAACGCGATCGCGAACATGCCGAAAAGCCGGTAGCCGTACTCGAGCGCGGTCCAGAAATCCTGAGCCAGCGGCGAGTACCGCGCGGCTCCCCAAGGTCCGGTTCGGGTCGCATAGGTGAGCTCGAACGCGATCACGGTCGCGAGGACGTGGGTCACGAAGAGCATCCCCATCGCCAGCAGAAGCCGCAGAAAGCCTCGATCGCGAAGCACCGACTCGTTTGTGGCCAGGAGTCCGAGGAGCAGGACGATGTTGTAGGTGAGCTGGTGGGCGGGAATCATGACGCCAGGGATCGTCGGATCCGCATCGCCGCGAGCGAGGATGCGCTGGCCGCTGGAGAACACCTCCACCCCCCGCAACCGTGAGTCGATCCGCAGGAGTGGCTCGGCGAACGTCGCCAGGATTGCGTTGTAGCCTCCCGAGGCAAAGGTCCAAAGCCCGATCCCGATCGCGGCGCCGGCGGCAAACTTAAGCGCTCTGCGCATCGCCCGCCGGCGTCCCCCGTCGTGTCCACGCAGCGAAGTAGAGGATGGCCACCGCGAAGACGACCGTCTGCCAGATCGCGAGATGGAATGTGTCGAACCACTCACGGCGATGGCAGCCGATGAGATAGAGGCTGAGCACGCGGATCAGATTCACTCCCTGGATCAGCGCGACGCCGGTTGCGGCCGCAATCGCCCGTGCCTTCGGCGGCGCCGGGAAGGCCAGCACCGCCGCAACGAGGAACAGCATCGCCTCCACACCATTACATCCGTTGTTGATGTTCACGCTGAAGCAGGAACTGATCAGCATCGTCCCGGCCACCGTGACGCCGCCGCCGAAGAGATTCAGCAGAGCTCCCGACACGACCGCGATTCCTCGCGTGAAGGGCTGCACGAGATTGCGATCCACCGGCTCCAGAAGAAGCGGGATCTCGAAGAGTGCAAGGAGAAGGAAGAAGACCAGGAGGAAACGCGCCCGCGGGGAAACCATCTCGCGTAAGCATACCCGCCCGGGTTGAGAACCTGGTCGAGACCCTCCGGCAACGCGTTGCAGAGAGAGAGGTAGCTTCAGCAATTGTCCACGGCGGCATGCCCATTCGCCCGCCACCGTGGTTGGGTCCGAGGTGGGCGCGTAACTGAAGGGTCTCGATCAGGTTCTCAAAGATCTGCTGAAAATGAAAAAGGGGCGCTACGCCCCTTTTGTTGCCGTTTTCCGGCCGTTGCTGAATGCTTGGTGGAATCTACATGCGTCCTGCAGCCAATTTAGTGACCGGGCTCACCCTTTTCAAGTTCTATTCTTGTACCAGTCAGCGTTGATCTGCGTGTATTGTGCCCATTTTTCGGGGACGAGATCCTGCGGGAAGATCGCCTGGACCGGGCACGCCGGCTCGCACGCTCCGCAATCGATGCATACCTCGGGATCGATGTAGAGCATCGTCTCCTTCTCGAAATCGGCCTCGTCTTTCCGCGGGTGAATGCAGTCCACCGGACACACATCGACACACGCGGTGTCCTTCGTGTTGATGCAAGGCTCAGCGATTACGTAAGTCATGGGAACCAGGACCCTCCAGCGGCAGGGATTCTAACAAAGGATGAAGGATGAAGGATGAAGGATGAAGTTCTTCCCTTCATCCTTCATCCTTCATCCTTCATCCTTCACTCCGTCCACTTCCGGATCGTCTCGATCTGGTAGTCGTTACCCATGAAGGAGACGATGTCTCCGGCTACGTGGCCGATGAGCTTCCTGGCGATCTCGGACTGGTTCGAATAGACGCCGTGCTCGGGTGATGATTCCCACGGGCCGAGGATGGTGACCTCGCGGCGGACGTCGCCGTTCGAGAGCTCGACTTTCGTTCCCACGCGCACGGCAGAGGTGTCGACCGCCGCCGGATCGAGAACGCGGACGCGGCTCATCTCTCCGCGAATCTCGCCCACGCGGGCGGCCAGATACTCGGCGCGCTGACGGGCCGCCTTGTACTCGAAATTCTCGCGCAGGTCGCCCATCTCGCGAGCGACCTGGATGGCCTTGGAGTTGGCCGGGATGTCTACTTTGACCAGCTGATCGAGCTCGGCGCGTTTCTTTTCGAGCATCTCCGCGGTCGCATAGACCGGCTCGGCCTGCGGCTCGCGCAGCGTCGGGTACTTCATGAGGACCGCGTGACGCAGATTCTCGCGGCGATAGTCCTCGAGTCCCCCGTACCGTTCGAGGTTCTCGACGAGCTTGCGCGCCTGCTCCTCGTTGTCCTGGCTCATGAGGATGCGGATCGCCAGGCCGGGCTTGTCGAAGAGATCTTTGAGACGCGCACGCATCGGCGCGAATTCGTCGGAGGAGATGGCATCGAGGATCTGGAAGAGCAGGTTGTAGTTCGCGCGCTCGGAAAGCACCTCGTCGTCGTTCATCCGCTTGACGAGCCAGTAGAACGCTCGCGGATGCCGGCGTGGATAACGAAGGGTCTCGTCGATGAGCCGGTCGCGGATCTCCTTCTGCCCTGCGCTCTCCAGCTCCTCGATGATGTAGGTCAGGATGCGCGGCTCGTCATCGAGGAAGAACGCCTCGGCGAACACTTTCTGCCATTCCGGATGCTTCTCGCGGACGAGGGAGAGCGCTTTCTCGCGGAGAGTCTTGTCGGCGACGCCGGTGATGACACGCGACGCCATGGGGCCGGTGAGGAGCGTGGCCGGATCGAAAGGCGCCGTGTACTTGCCGGGCAGCGCTTCCAGCACGGTCAGGATCTGCCAGGCCGCGGGCGCGTCGCTGCGGACCAGCTTGCCCGCTTCTGCGGCCAGACTCGTCGAGAAAAAGTCCGCGAGCTCTTTGCTGCGGCCACTGTGCTTGCGCGCGAGGTCGAGCTTCGATTTCGTGTCGGCCCTCTCGAAATCGCGGCGGATCGTTTTCTCCGCGTCGCCGGTCGAGGCGCTCCATGAATACGTCGCCTTCGCGCCCGTGCCGCTGACCACGATCTGCTGGTTCTTGCGCGCCGACGTCCACCAGCTCGTCCACTTCTCTTCGGGGACGATGCCGATCATCGCGTCGCGGACTTCCGGCATCGTCATGGGACGGCCGAAGCTCTGCAGCACCCGCGCGAACATCTCCGGTGCCGACTTCATCGCCTCGGCCCGCAGCTTTTCCGGATCGGTGAACTTCTCCCGAAGGAGGTGACCCTCAGGAAGGGGCGTCAGGAACTTTCCCGCTGCGCCGAGTGGAACGGACACGCGCTTTTCCTTCTCGAAATCGAGACGGCAGATGCCGAGTTCCGGGTTCAGCTCGATCACCCGCCCTGCGCCGCGGCCCGGCATGAAGAAGCATTCGCCTTCGTCGTAGGTGAGCCACGCCTCGATCTTTTCGGTCCGTTCGACGGGATTGCTCTGCGGGTCGTTGAACTTCGCGAATTCGAACGCGCGCTTGAAGCTCTTGTGGGAGCCGAGGCCCTTCTTCAAGGCCTCTTCGAATTGCGGCCGCATCGTGGCGGGATGCTTGGAGAGACGGCCGATCTCCTTGAGGACGATCAGGCGCTGCGGCCACAGCTCGCGTTCGCGAAGCGAATCGGCGAGCAGGCCCAGAAGAGTATCGGACTGCGTCCTCTGCTCTGCTTTGCGGAGCGCCTTGGCGGTCGAGACGAAGGATTCGACGTCGCTCGGGTCGGAGTCGAGCTGCGACATCCAGAGCGATTCGACGTCGTCAAACTTCTTCTGCTGAATGAGCTGTTGCGCGTCTTCGCGGAACGGCATGGA
>CALMZP010000119.1 GCA_937870635.1 uncultured Acidobacteriota bacterium
ACGTGCTTGTCATTCGCGTTCTTGTCTTGCATGGGTGGATTTTACCCAAGGGTGGCGGCGCAACGCCCGAAATGGAAGTTTCATACGTCACGGGTGGGACGCAACTCCTACACAAAGTTAGGCACTTCGGACGGTGCCATTCGCGGCGCCGCGGTGCAAGCTCGTTGTATGGAAAGGCAGACCCTGACACCGGGAAGGCTCTACGCGCGGCTCAGCGCGGAGTTCCGCCGCCTGCGGCCGCGGCACTGCGGCAACTGCCGCATGCCGATGGTGCAGCTCACCCACCGCGCGAGCCCCGAGGCGTGCAACTGGGCGGTGGACGACACCGCGCCCCTGTGCGAGCGTTGCAGCGCGCTCGTCGCCATGCTGGTCAAGGATGCGGCGTCGCAGTTCGACCTGCGCGATCAGAGCGCCTTTACGGAGCTCGAGTTGCGCGACGACCTGACGCGCCAGAACGCGTAAGGCCTCCTTCTGTTCGGTCGTCAACCGGCGCGGAATCCGATCGATCACGCTGAGCGTACCGATGGCCGCGCCTTGCGACGTGACCAGCGGCATCCCGGCGTAGAAGCGGATCTTGGGATCGGAGGTGACCAGCCGGTTCCGGACGAAGCGCGGGTCCTCGAGCGTGTCTTCGACCTCGAAAATGTCATCCCCGAGGATTGCGTGCGCACAAAACGAAAGCTCTCTGTGCGTTTCACGAAGGTCGAGACCGAGATTCGACTTGAACCACTGCCGCTCGGCGTCCACTAGGCTGACCAGCGCGATCGGCGTCTGACAGATCTGCCCGGCCAGCCGGGCGAGATCATCGAAGGCCTTTTCATGCGGGCTGTCCAGGATCGAATAGCTGCGGAGAGCCTCGAGCCTCGCCACCTCGTTCCCTGGAAGAGGGGCCTTCATCGACCGGCGTGGGGGTGAGAACACAAGCCCTCCCCGAGACTCATCTCCCGCCGCAAAAGGAAGCGCGCGGGAGCCTGCTGCGATGGATTGTCACTCTAGCACACGCGGAAAGTTGCGGCAGGAAACTGGGCATTCATGTGCTCTGCGATGGGCGGGCTCATCTTTGAGGATCACACCGTTCGGGCATTTCGCGGCCGCCGCCCTGTTGCACTGTTGTGCGATGTCACGGTCCGAGTTCCGTCTGATCGAAGCCGCACCTGGCGCGTATCTGGTGCTCGACCCCACGTTCGTGATCGTGGCCGTCACCGACGCGTACCTTCGCGCCACCCTCACGAATCGCGAGCAGATCATCGGGCGTGGGGTGTTCGACGTGTTCCCCGACAATCCCAACGATCCCGAAGCAACCGGAACGAGGAACCTCCGCGCTTCGCTCGAAACGGTTCTACGCACCGCCGCCCCTCACTTCATGGCGGTTCAGAAGTACGACATCCGCCGTCCGGGGTCCGGTGAGTTCGAGGAGCGGTACTGGAAGCCGATCAATACGCCGGTCGTCATCGACGGCGCCGTCGCGTACATCATCCACTCCGTCGAAGATGTGACGAGCCTCGTCCGGCTGAAGCTCCTCGAGGGAGAGAACGAGCTTGCCGCGGGCGAGCTGCAGTCGATGCGAGCGGCCGACCGTGCGAAGGACGAGTTCATCGCCATCATCTCGCACGAGCTGCGCACGCCGATGACGTCCATTCTCGGCTGGACGCGCATGCTCGCACTCGGAGGACTCGACGAGAAGACGAACCGGGAGGCGCTCGACGCGCTCGAACGAAGCACGCTCGCGCAGGCGAAACTCATCGAGGATCTCCTCGACGAATCGCGTATCGCCTCGGGGAAGCTCCGACTGGAACTCCGCGCGCTCGATCTGCGCACGGTCCTCCAGAACGCGATCTCCCAGGCTCGCCCCGCGGCGGAAGCGAAGAACATCGCGCTGGCAGCCGATTGCGACGACGAGGCATTCGATGTATTCGCTGACCCTCTCCGGCTGCAGCAGGCGATCGGAAACCTGATCGGCAACGCGATCAAGTTCACGGGCGAAGGCGGTTCCGTCGGCGTGCGGCTCAGCCGCGATGTTCGCGATGGTGTCATCGAGGTCACCGACACGGGACGCGGCATTCTCCCCTCACGGCTTCCGCACATCTTCGAACGGTTCCGGCAGGGCGACGACCTGCGGGGCGATCGGCAGAGCGGGCTCGGTCTCGGTCTGTCCATCTCACGTCACATCGTGGAGATGCACGGAGGCTCGGTGCGCGCGTCGAGTCCAGGGCCCGGGAAAGGCTCGACGTTTTCCATTCGGCTTCCGCTTCACACAGCGACCTTGCCCGACGAGACCGTTCCGCGAGATGCGGAATTGCGGGCGATGGCGCTGCCGAACCTCGACGGCGTCCGCGTTCTCATCGTCGAAGACGAGGCCGACAACAGGAAAGTTCTGGCCGCGGCGCTCCGCCACTGTGGCGCCACGGTCGAATGCAGCGGCAGCGCCGTCGAAGCGTTCGATGTCCTGCATCAAGGCTGGAACCCCGACGTCCTCATCTGTGACATCGCGCTTCCGGATCTCGACGGCTGCGAGTTCCTGACCGAGCTCCGCTCACGGGAAACGGGCGCCAGGACGACGCCTGCGCTCGCACTTACCGTTCTGGGCCGGCCCGGCGAACAGTCGCGGATCGCCGAAGCGGGATTCGACGTGTTCCGCCAGAAGCCGATCGATCCCATCGACCTGGCACACGAGGTGCGAAGGCTGGCCGGCCGGCCAGCGTGAAGGGTTCATCCCGAGCGAAGCACCGGCAGGATGGAGATCGAAGCCGAGGACCAGTGGAGCGCGGGCGACCTCGCCCGCGCTGGATGTTGCGGGAGACGCGGGCGGGGTCGCCCGCGCTCCACTGATTTCCGCTTGTGGGCCACATCCTGCCGGTGGTACCGGAGATCCCTCGCTTCGCTCGGGATGAAGTCCTATGCCTTATCATTCCCCCTCATGCGAAAGCTCGTGCTGATCACGGTTCTCCTTGCCACCGGTCTCTCCGCGCAGCCGCTCGAAGTCGGGAGCGTCTCCTTTGCCAACTCCGGAGCCGCGGCGGCTCAGGAACCCTTTCTTCAGGGACTGGCGCAACTGCATAACTTCGAGTATGCGAGCGCGGCCGAGTTGTTCCGGAAAGCGCAGCAGGCCGATCCCTCGTTTGCCATGGCGTTCTGGGGCGAGGCGATGACGCACACGCATCCGATCTGGTTCCAGCAGAACCTCGAGGCTGCTCGCGCCGTCCTCGCGCGTCTCGGCAAGACACCCGAGGAGAGGCTTGCGAAGGCGAAGACGGAGCGCGAACGGGATTATCTGCGCACGCTCGACGTGCTGTACGGCGAGGGAACGAAGACCGAGCGCGATTTTCTGTATGCCGATGCGATGCGTGCGCTGCATGCAAAGTATCCCGATGACGTCGACGCCACCGCCTTCTACGCGCTGGCCATCCTCGGCACCTCACACGAAGGACGTGATTTCGCGATCTACATGCGGTCGGCGGCCCTGCTCGAGGAAGTCTTCCCGGCCAACCGCCGTCATCCGGGCGTGCTGCACTACCTCATCCACAGCTACGACGATCCCGTTCATGCGCCGCTGGGCATGCGCGCGGCGCGGCTCTACGGCAGCGTCGCTCCGCACGCCGGACACGCGCTGCACATGACTTCGCACATCTTCATCGCTCTTGGCTTGTGGGACGACGTGATCGACGCGAACATCCGCGCGATCGCCACGGTGAACCAGCAGCGCGCCGCCAGGTCGAAGCCCGCCGCCGACTGTGGTCACTATCCCATCTGGCTCCACTATGGATATCTGCAGCAGCAGCGATTCGACGACGCGCGGCGGATGCTCGATGCCTGTCGGGCCTATGCGTTTCCGGCGGAGTTCGTCGCCGGTTCGGAGACGGACTCGCCGCGGCAGAGGCTCGGCGACTACGCGGACATGATCGCGCATCACGTCGCCGGCGGGCAGCCGCTCACGTCAGCGGACCTGCTCGCGCCGCCGAAAGAGGTGAAAGCGCCCAACGTCGCGTTCACTCTGACTTATGCAGCCGTCATCGCCGCCGCGCAACGGGGCGACGCGAAGGCGGTGGAGAGCCATACGGCTGCTCTTCGCGAGCAGCACGAGGCGCTTCTCGCCGCCAATCCCGGTCGCGCCGAGGGAAATGCCGGCCGTCGCGAGCGCGCGGAGGTCATGCTGCAGGAAGCCGAGGCGTTGCTGCTGATTGCGAAAGGAAGACGGGCCGAGGCTCTCCCGATCCTCGAGGCCGCGGCGAAGAAGGAGCGCCAACTGCCATTTGAATTCGGACCGCCCGACGTTCCCAAACCCGCCGCGGAGCTGCTCGCCGAACAGCTCGTCGCCGCGGGCCGCGCCGCTGATGCCGCGGCGGCGTATCAGAACGCGCTGCGCCGCGCGCCGGGGAGGACACTTGCGCTCTCGGGCTTGCGCGCGGCGGAGAAGTCCGCAAAGGTCCCAGGGCGGGAGGACAAAACGCCGCCGGCGGCACACGTGCACTGAGGTCGTGGCGAGGAGGAGGAGGAGGCGATGCGGCCGCGGGCGGGCGAGGTCGCCCGCCCTCCACCGTGCTCGGATTCTTGCGAAGATCAGTGGAGCGCGGGCGACCTCGCCCGCGTCCGGCGGCAGCAAGCTGCCGCACTTCCTCTGTCATCCCTCGCTCACGCTCGGGATGACACGCTTTTTGAGACGCTCTCCAAGCTGCCGCACTCCAGAGCGATATCATTCCGGATGTGAGCCCTCAACGCGATGTACTTCTCGTCGAAGATGATGCTTTGCTCGTCGCGCGGATCGTTCAGGCGCTCGCGGCCTCTCCGTAGAGGAGAGGCCGCGCACTTACTGCGCCGGGACGTACGTGGAGTCGTTGGTCCGCATGTCGATCACCGAGCCGTAGGCCGTGATGCGGCCTTCTCCGCTGATCACCCTCATCGACACCCGCGCGTTGTACACGTTGCCGATGCCCAGCTCGCGCAGAACGCCGATCTGCCGGAACTCGTTTCCGGACAGCGGGATCTCGATGCGCGGAGTCACTTTCGAATCGGGAAGGTGGATCATCATCTCCACCGTCACCGGGTTGCCCGTCACTTCGGCAATGCCGACATTCGTGCGGTAGCGGACCGAGTCTTCGGCCTGCACGAGGTTGAGCGACTTCTCGCCGCCCCCGATGGCCTGCTGCGGCGTCACTGCGGGGATGAAGAGGCCGAGCGTTCCATTGGCCGTCTGGTTGTAGGTGCGCGCCGTGACGACGAGCGAGGATTCGGTCGGTGTGTCGACATGAACGGCGCCCCCCATGCTGGAGGTTCCGAACAGATTCCGGACGATGTTATCGAGCACCTTCACTTCGCCCGGCTCCACCGTGACGGCTGCGGTGAGCGGAGTGCCGCTGTTGTTCTGCGGATGCAACGTGAGCGTTGCGCCTTGCGGCGTGCTGCCGCTGTTGAAGATGCGCATGTCGGAACGCCACCGCGCCGAGCCGCTGTCCAGGTCGGCGATGCCCGGCATGACGTATCTCCTGGAATTGAACTGGCCGAGCGTTGCGGCGGGGACGAACAGCTGGTCCTTCGTCCGGTTGTCGATCACGGCCGCATAGGCGGTGACGCGACCCTCACCACCGGTGACCTTCACCTCGATGCGTCCGTCCGCGAGCTCGATCCCGTTCTCTGCCAGCAGCGAATTCAGCTGCCGCTGTTCGTTCGCCTTCAGGCCGAGAGGGATGTCCTTCAGCTTGTCGCCGGCGCTGTTGAAGATGCTGAGGACTACCGAGACCGGTTCGCCCGACGCTTCCACGACGCCGACGTTCGTGCGGTACGCCTGATTCTGCGCGATCTGCTGCAGGTTGAGGATCGGCTGAGCCTGACCCGACCCGGCCAGGCCGACGAAGTTGGAGAACAGAACGCCGGGGATGAATTCGCCGAGCGTACCGCTCTGCGTCTGCGCGTAGGTGCGGCTGGTGACCACGGTCGCCAGCGACACGCTGGGTGGATCGGCCTTGAACGTGGAGTTCGAGCCGGTGTTCAGCGGGCGCACTTCGAGCACGCCGTTCGAGCTTTCGCCGAGAGAGCCGATCCCGTACCAGGCGCGAACGATGTCGTCGAGAGCGGTCGTGATGCCGGGCCCGATCTCGAGGCTCGTCTGCTTCACGCCCTGCGCGGGATTGCCGGGTGTGAACGTGACCAGATAGCGGCTGACGTTGAGCGACGTGTTGGCGATGCGCACGTCCGAACGCCATCTCGCATCGGAGCCGTCGAGGTGGCCGACCGCGGGAATGATGAGAGAGCTCGCCGTCGGCGGTCCGGGGCTGATCGGTGTGACAGGAGTGACGAGGTTGATCGATATCGGCGTCGACCGCGTGTGATTCGAGTTGAGCGAGATGCGTCCGGTGGCCGGTTCGATCAAGCTGACGATGACCGTTCCGGTGAACGTGCCGTTTGGCAGGTTCCGCGGATCGACCGTGACCTCGAGCGTGATCCCGCTCTCCGGCAGCTCACCTGATTCGGGACGCACGGTCATCCACGACTGGTCGCCGGCGGCGGTGAAGCGGAACGTCCGTCCCGGCTCGCCGGGGACGAAGACCTGAATCGTGATCGGGCGGGTCGATCCTACCGGAGCATTGGCGCTCGTGTTCGGAGTCTCGCGCGGCGGGACCGGGACGACGACGACGCGGATCGTCGGCGACGACGCGCCGGGCCCGTTGAAGCAATCGGAGAATGCGCGGACCTGGTAGAAGAACGGCGTCGCGTGCTGAATGTCGTCCTTCGTGAAGGTCATGAACAGCGCTTCCGTTGTGAACGAGATCGCATCGACGAACGCCGCGTTGTTCGCCTCGAGCACTTCGTAGCGATTCGCGTTCGGCACGGCCTCCCAGGTCACGGTGTACGTCTGACCGGACGTCGATTCGCCGATGACCGACGCGAGCGGCCGCTCCGGCGCGTTGCAGACGCGGAAGCTCACGGACGCCGACCGGAGATCGCCGCACCCGGGAACGTTCTCGGCGACGACGTACCAGCTCGACGCGCTGTCGGGAAGCGACGCCAGCAGCGAGGTGCTCGTCGTCTGGCCGAGAAGTGTTTCGCTGGAGCCGGAAACGGAGAAGACTTTGTAGTTCGTCGCGCCCGGGACGGCGGTCCAGCTGAACGTGATCGGAGAGGAAACGTTCGCTGCCGGCACGGGGCTGAGAGGCGTGGGAGCAGCGGTGGTGCACGTCTTCACGGTACGGAAGCGCAGGCACTGCGAGCTGGCGTTCGGGCACCCGGTCCTGCCCGCGACGACGCGCCATTCGTATTCTGTGTCGCTCGCCAGACCCGCATAGCGGAACGTGTTGCCCGGCAACGAGCCCTGAGACATCGAACATCCGCCGCCCGCCGGCCCAAAGAAGACCTCGAACATCTCGGCTGACCCATCCCAGCTCATCGTGCCGCTGGTCGGAACGTTCGTCGCGCCCTCGGCCGGGAACGTTGGGTTGGGAGCATTCGGACAGATCGCCGTGATCGTGATGAAAACCACTCCGTCATCCTGGCCGCCATTTCCATCCGACACCTTGTAGGTGAACGAATCGGAGCCGGTGGCCGTGGCGTTCGGGGTGTACGTGCACGAGCCGGTGGTCGTGCACGAAACCGTGCCCTGCGAGCCCTGGGAGAAGAGCGTCAACGACAGCGGATCGCCGTCGGCATCACTGTCGTTGGAGAGGACGTTGATCGTGACCGGCACGCCGGCGGACGTGGAGGTGCTGTCATCGACCGCCACCGGCGGGTCGTTCACGGCGGCGATGGAGAGCGTCACCGTGACCGGCGCGCTCATCGCGGTACCGTCGCTGGCCTGGTAGGTGAAGCTGTCGGATCCGCTGAAGTTCGCGTTCGGTGTGTAGGTGAAGGAACCGTCGGCATTGAGCGTGAGGGTTCCGTTGGCCGGGCCCGTGGTGAGGACCGCGGTCAGCGGTCCTTCCACATCGGAGTCGTTGGCGAGGACGCCCGGTGCGGGCTGTGTCAGCGGTACATCTTCTGTTCCGGCGAACGCATCGGCCACGGCCACCGGCGGATCGTTGACCGCGATCACGTTAAGGGTGACCGTCGTGGTGTTTCCGTTCGCAAGGCCGTCGTTGGGCATGTAGGTGAACGTCACCGGCCCGTTGAAGTTCGCGACCGGCGTGTAGGTGAACGAGCCATCCGTGCTGAACGTGAGCGAGCCGCTGGCCGGGCCGGTGACGAGTACCGCGGTCAGAGGATCGCCGTCCGCGTCGGTATCGTTGCCGAGGACGCCGGGTGCGGTGACGTTGAGGACGGTGTCTTCGTTGGTCGAGTAGGTGTCGGCGACGCCGGCAGGGGCGGTGTTGAAGACGGCGCTGAATTCGGAGGTGACCCGCGGGAGTGCGCTCGGCTGGTACGTGGCCGTGGCGGAGACCCAGCGGTGCACGCCGCTGAACACCGGCGCGCTCCATGCTCCGTTGCCGCTGACGTCCGTCGTGACGCTCGCGGACGCCTGATAGGTTTGGCCTTCGCCGAAGCCGCTCGGGTCGGGAGCTGTGCTGGTGAAGACCTGAATCTCGTAGGTCGCGCCGGGAAGCCCATTCATCGTGCCGGAAACCGTGGTGTCGGAGGCTCCGTACGTGACCGAGGTGATGACCGGAAAGTTCGTGAGATCGTTCGCGCCCGTGTCGGCGTCGCCGAGGTCATTCGGTGTCGGTCCGGCCGGCATCAGATCGATCCCCAGACCGCCATTCGCATGAATGCTGTTGCGATCGAACCAGTGTCCGGTCGTCTCGCTGTTCACTTCGATGCCGGAACCGGTGTTGAAGGCGATGGTGTTGTTCTCGGCCCAGAAGGGATCGCCGCCGATCTTGTTGCCGGTGGCCATGAACCCCTGGATCTTCACGCCGATCGCGTTCGGCAGAGGGAAGGCGCCGCTGGCATCGGTCCCGATGCGGTTGCCCTGGACGGTATTGTTGGTGCCGTGTGAGATCAGAACGCCGGGGCCGGCGTTTCCGCTGATCACGTTCCCGCCGCTGCTGGAGAACGAGGTCGCGGACGACTTCGCAACCATCATCGGAATGGCGATTCCTGTGCCGGCCTGATTGTTTCTCGCGAACGGTCCGAAGGTGACTCCGTTGCCGTTCGGCACGGCGGCCGTCCCGGCGGCGTTCGTCCCGATGTAACAGCGCCGGACCGCATGGAAGCGTGACTCGGCCGTCGCGCTGGTTCCCTGGAAGATGATGGCGTTGTCCGCAAAGCCGTTGATGACCAGACCCTGGAACTCGACGAATTCGACGTGCGCCGTGCTCGCCAGGACCTGAAAACCATTCGCGAACGGAGAAGCGAGGAGGGATCCGCTGATCACGATTTCCGGCCCGGCGGGATTGGGGTCACCGCCGATGAAGGTTGCCTGCGTAGTGCCGTCGAAGTAGAGATCTCCGCGATTGATCGCCGGATACTCGGTGGCCGGCTGGATCGTCCACGTCCCGGTGGATGCGTTGTAGCCAGGGTCCGTAGTCGGGATCGCGAACGTCACGGTGCACCCGGTGAAGGGGCACACGCCGCTGTTTGCGTCGAGGATGGCCTGCCGCAGCGAGCCTGGGCCGGAGTCGCTCGTGTTCGTCACGACCCCGGGCTGCAGGGCCACGACCGCGGGAGGTGAAAACTCGGACGTCCCGTCGGCCACGGTCAACGGCGTTGGACAGGCCGTGTCGGCGTAGCCGGTGGCGGTCATGACGATGCGATCGCCGACAGCGAGGCCCGTGCCTAAGAAGAAAGTCGTATTTGGTGCGAAGACTTTCTGCACGAAGCACTGGCTGCCGGCCAGTTGCAGACTTCCCGGGTTGGTACCGGTCGGTTCCGCTTTGTGCAGCGCGATGATGTAGGAGTTGCTGGCCGCGCTGACGGAGTTGAAATTGAATGTCACCGTGACGGCATTGGACAGCGGATCGTAAAACGCGGACTGGATGGCGGGGTAATTCTGGATGTTGTTGCCGCCGGCGTCGGAGTCGCCCGTTCCATCGTCGTTCGGAGTGGGACCATCGAAGCTCGTGAATGCCTGGAGATCGATCGGCAGGCCATTCGACTCATAGATGTTGTCGCGGATGATGTTTCCGATCCCATTGGTGACCCGGACCGCGTCGCCCACATTGCCGCGGAAGCTGTTGAATTCGGTGATCGTCTGGTTGGCGTTGATCTCCAGGCCGGCGTTGCTGTTGCCGAGACCCGTGATGCCGATGAGGTTTCTGCGGATGGTCGACGGAACGGTGCTCGCACCGACGGACACACCGATCCCGTTACCGGTAATCAGATTTCCGACGACATCGCCGATGGCCGTTCCCGCGGCGCCGCTCACCGAGACGCCGGTGCCGTTGGCGTCGGCGGAGGTCCCGGTGGGGCCCGTGCCGATGAAGTTGCCGTCGATGTTCGTGTTGATCACCGACGGCCCGCTGACCTGGATCCCCGTCCCGGAGTTGCCGCCGATGATGTTGCGGTCGGCGGGCAGCTGCCCTCCGATGTAGTTCAGCTGCGTCGAGGTTGCGCCGGAGATCACCACACCGTTGGTGTTTCCGCGGATCCAGTTGCCGGTGACCTTGGCCTGGCTGCCCTGGATGAAGATTCCGTTCGAGAACCCCTGGATGATCAGACCCTTCACGCCCGAGGGGATCGTGTTCGCGGCCGGAAACGTGATCGCCGTACATCCCGTACACGCCGCGGCGATCGTCACCTTCCGCAGGGCATTGTCGGGAGCCGGGAAGGAGGCGGTGTTCGGGGAACCGATCCCCGTGAATCCGTCGATCACGACGTCGTTCGGGACGGTGAGCCCGCTCGACAGAACGATCGTCGTCGGACCGGCAAACACGGTCGGGTCGAACCGCACTTCACAGGGAGTGGGAGTGCAGGTGGCGAGCGCGTCGCGTAACGACCCCGTTCCGCTGTCCGCCGCGTTCATGACGGTCCTGACCGTCTGGGCATCCGCGGTGTTGACGAGAACAACGATAGCGATCACGGACAGAATCCGGGCGAGATTACGCATGAGGAAGCTTCTCCTGGAGATTGTTATCGGTGAATGGAAAAAGGATGCTACCACACGCAAATAACTGCCATTCTTCCAGCCGATTGAGATTGGGGAGTTCTTTCGGAATTCGGTAAGGAATGGACCCCTGGACCTTGGGCCTTGGACCTTGGGAGGCCAATCCAGTGGATTCGCGAAGGTCGAGGGTCGAAGATGAAGGTCGAATCGCTCCGAAGCCGGGGAAGATCCGAATACAAAAGAACTCGAGATCGGAGGGCCCACGGTCCAAGGCCCACGGTCCAAGGTCCACGGTCCAGGGTCCAGGGTCCAGGGTCCAGCCAGGTCCAGGGTCCAGATTCGTCTGAGCGTATGTATGATGGACCTCGATGAAGACCCGTGACCTCGTCACCCTCTTCCAGGCGCTCGCGGACCCGACCCGCCTGCGCCTGCTGAACCTCCTCTCCGCCGGCGAAGTCTGCGTCTGCTTCTTCGTCGACGTCCTCGGCGAAAGCCAGCCGAAGATCTCCCGTCATCTCGCCTATCTCAGACGCGCGGGCGTCGTCAGCGCTCGCCGCGACGGGAAGTGGATTCACTACAGCCTGGTCGAGCCGGCGGATGCCGAGGTCCGCGGCGTCCTCGAGGCGACGATCGCCGCCTTTGCGGAAGACCGGCAGATGCAGCGCGACCGTCTGGCGCTCGAGCGCGCATGCTGCGCGACGAAGTTGCCGGGGACGCTGGGGCAAGCGCCGCGACCTATCATTCAACCACTTCAGACGCGCTCGTGATGACAGCCTTACTCGTACCGCAGCGCGTCGATCGGGTCGAGTCTCGACGCCTTCCTCGCCGGATAGAATCCGAAGAAGACTCCGACGCTTCCGGCCACGAGGAATGCGATCACGATCGAGCTCGGACTCACCACGATCGGCCAGCCTGCCGCCTTCCCGATGAGTACGGCCGCTGCGATGCCGAGCAGAACGCCGGTGAGACCTCCGACGATCGAGAGCGTGATGGCCTCGAAGAGGAACTGGAGGAGGACGTGGCGGCCCTTCGCGCCGATGGCCATGCGGATGCCGATCTCGCGCGTCCGTTCGGTCACGGAGACGAGCATGATGTTCATGATGCCGATCCCGCCGACGAACAGGGAGATGCCGGCAATCGAGAGCAGGAGCATCCGCATGGTGTTGACCTGCTGCGCGTTCGCGCGCGCAATCTCTTCCTGCGACCGCATCATGAAGTCGGCGTCACCGCCCGGCGGGATGCGATGCCGCTGGCGCAGCAGGGTATCGATCTGATCCATCGCATCCTGCACGCCCTCGGCTGAGGACGCGGAGACGATGATCATGCCGATCCGGTTCGTTCCCATCACGCGCTTCATCACGGTGGTGTAGGGAGCGACGATCATGTCGTCCTGATCAGAGCCCATCATGCTGCCGCCCTTCTTGTCGAGGACGCCAATGACCTTGAAGGGGACGTTCTTCACACGAATCGTGGAGCCGATGGCCCCTCCGCCCGGAAAGAGATTTTCCGCAACGGTGGTGCCGAGGACGGCGACCTTCGAGCCGGCGCGGACGTCGGCCTCGGTGAAGAAGTTTCCTTCGGCGACGTTCCACGCGCGGATGAACGGCCAGTCGACGCCGACCCCGTAGATCTGTGTGCTCCAGTTCAGTTCGCCGGCGACGACCTGGCCGCCCGTGCGCAGCTGCGGCGAGACGTACGCCACAGCGGGCGCCTCTGCCCGGATCGCCGCGGCATCCTCTTCGGTGAGATTCGACTGGCCGGTGAAGATGCGCGCGCCGCCCTGTGTGGCAGCGCCGGGCATGATCATGATGAAGTTGGATCCGAGCGAGCCGATCATGTCGGAGACGGACTTCGCGACTCCGGCGCCGATGGCGACGGAGACGATCACGCAAGCAACGCCGATCACGACGCCGAGCCCGGTCAGCATGGAGCGAAGCTTGTTCCGGCCGATCGACTTCAGGCCGACGATGGTGATGTTGCCGAGACGCTGCACGGAGTTCTTCATGATGTGGCGGTTGTCGTGACGCGATGCTGGGCGATCTTCTCGTCCTGCTGGATCAGACCGTCGCGGACGTGGACGATGCGCTTCGCATGCTGAGCGATGTCGGGCTCGTGCGTGATCAGCACGACTGTTTTCCCCCCATCGTTCAACTCCTGGAAGATGCCCATGATTTCGATCGAGGTTCGCGAGTCGAGGTTGCCCGTCGGTTCGTCTGCGAGAAGAATCGCCGGATCGGTCACGAGAGCGCGGGCGATCGCTACGCGCTGCTGTTGTCCGCCTGAAAGCTGGGAAGGGTAGTGACCTTCCCGTCCTTTCAGGCCCACCAGCTCGAGTGAGCGGCGCGCCGCTTCGTGGCGTTGCGCACGCGTCCATCCGAACTCGCCGTAGAGGAGGGGGAGCTCAACGTTTTCCATCGCCGATGTGCGGGAGAGAAGATTGAAGCTCTGGAAGACGAAGCCGATCTTCGCGTTGCGGATGACGGCGCGGTCATCGCGCCCGAGCTCCGACACGTCGACGCCGTCGAGCCTGTAGGAACCACGGGTGGGGCGGTCGAGGCAACCAATGATGTTCATCAGCGTCGACTTGCCGGAGCCCGACGGGCCCATGATGGCGATGAAATCTCCGGGCTCGACGAGCAGGTCCACGCCGGCGAGCGCGCGGACTTCGACCTCGCCCATCTCGTAGACCTTTTCAAGCCCGCGGATTTCGATGACCGGCTGCGTCACGGTCAGCGCCTTCCGCCTCCGCCCGGGCCGCCGCCACCCTGGCGTGAACCCGGCGGTGGCGGTCCTTCGACCTTCGATGTGGCCATGCCGACGATGACGAGATCGCCCGGCTTCAGCTCGCCGTCGACGACCTGCGTATGGCGGCCGTCGGTGATGCCGGTGCGGATCTGTACCGGCTTCGGCTTGTTGTCGGCCGTCATGGTGTAGACCGTTTGTGGCCGCGCTCCGGCCGGACGTCCGCCAGGAAGCTGCCGCGCTGCGCCCGCGAGGCCGGGTGCGCTCTGACCGCTCTGCGCGGCGCGGCGCTCGAACCCGCCACCGCTTCCGCCCTGCGTCTGCTGGCCGCGCTCGCTCTCCGGACGGAACCGGAGTGCGGCGTTCGGGATGCGCAGCACGTCCTTGACGGTCGCGACGTCGAACGTCACGTTGGCGGTCATCTGTGGCCGCAGACGCTCATCGGGATTCGGTACTTCGATCATCACCGGATAGCTGACGACGTTCTGGTTGACGAGCGCGTTCAGTCGAATCTGGGAGATGCGGCCGCGGAACTCTTCATCGGGATAGGCGTCGACGGTGAACCGTGCGGGCTGGCCGACTTTCACCGCGCCGATGTCGGACTGGTCGACATCGGCCTGCACCTGCATCTTGGTGAGGTCCTGCGCGATCGAGAAGAGCGTCGGTGCCTGAAACGACGCGGCGACGGTCTGGCCGACGTCATATTTACGGTCGACCACGATGCCGTCGATCGGGGAGGTGATCCTCGTGTATTTCAGGTTGGTCTGCGACTGACGAAGCGCCGCGGCGGCCTGGCTGACCTGCGCCTGCGCGGAATCGTAGCGAGCTTTCGCGGCGTCGAGCTCAGCCTCCGCGGCGAGCCCTGATTCCGAGAGGCGGCGCTGCCGCTGCAATGTGATGCGCGCGTTGGCTGCCTCGACCTGTGCGCGCGTCAGATCGGCGCGGCGCTGTTCGACCTGGGCCTGAAACGGCGTCGGATCGAGCTCGGCGAGGAGCTGCCCCCTCTCCACACGGCTGTTGAAGTCCGCGTAGAGCTGGGAGATCACGCCGGAAACCTGGCTGCCGATCTGAACGGTCGTCACGGCCGAGAGAGTGCCGGTGGCAGTGACCGTTTTGGTAATCGTTCCGCGGTCGACTTTCTCAGTCCGATATTGCTGGTTTTTGTCGCCGCGACCTTTGCACGCGGCGAGCGCGAGAATGAGGAGGATCAGGGTCGTTCTTCTCATAAAGCGGCGCGAAGTCTACTTTGTTATGCTGCCCGCCGCATGGCGCTTTTTTCCAAGGATCAGCCCCCTCCCAAGCCCGTCCCTCTCCGGCCGCCCGAAGGACAGGCCGGACCGAGCACCACCTACATCGGCCCGAACGTCACGATCGACGGAACACTGAGCGGAGGCGAGCCCGTTCTCGTCGAGGGTACGGTTCACGGCAAGATCAACCTGCAGAGTGATTTGCAGATTGGCACCAAGGCACGTGTCGAAGCGACCGTTCATGCCCGCAACGTCACGGTCGAAGGAAAGGTCACCGGGGACATCTCCGCCGATGACCGTCTCGAGCTCGTCATGACCGCGACGGTCGACGGGAACATCAAGGCGCCGAAGATCATCGTCGCCGAAGGCGCGAAGTTCCGCGGCTCCGTCGACATGGGATCGGCCAAGCCGGCCGGCGGCACAGTCAATCGTTGATTTTGGATTTTGGATTTGTTCAATCCAAAATCCAAAATCCAAAATCCAAAATCCAAAATCGGACGGACTCTGAAGGAATCCCGGGAGCAAACCTATGTCATCCATCGCAGCCAAACCATCGTCCAGTGCGGAAGGTCTTCGTCCTTCGCGTGAATACAAAAACTTCATCAACGGAGAGTGGGTCGCATCACGAACGAAGAAGACGTTCGAGAACCGCAATCCCGCCGACCGTGACGACCTGATTGGGACGTTTCAGGAATCCGACGAGAGCGACGTTTCCGCCGCGATCGACGCGGCACACAAGGCGTACGAATCGTGGCGGCTCACCCCTGCGCCGCGCCGCGCCGAGTACCTCTACCGCGTCGGCGACATTCTCAAGCGGGACAAGGAAAAGATCGCTCGCGAGATGACGCGCGAGATGGGGAAAGTGCTCGACGAGACGAAGGGCGACGTTCAGGAAGCAATCGACATGGCCTTCCTCGCTGCTGGTGAGGGGCGCCGCCTGTATGGACAGACCACCCCGTCTGAGCTGCACAACAAATTCGCCATGTCCGTCCGCATGCCCCTCGGGGTGGCGGGTCTCATCACACCGTGGAACTTTCCGATTGCCATCCCGGCATGGAAGGGCATGGCCGCGCTGATCTGCGGCAACACGGTCGTCATCAAGCCGGCGTCGCTCACCCCGCTGTCGGTCGTGATGCTGGCCGAAGCGTTCGAGGAAGCGGGTCTTCCGAAGGGCGTGTTCAATGTCGTGACCGGCGGCGGACGCGAAGTCGGCGAGCCGATGCTGAAGAACCCAAAGGTTTCGGTGATCTCGTTCACCGGATCGACGCAGGTCGGACGCGATATCTCCATCGCCTGCGCTCCGACCTTCAAGCACCTTCACCTGGAAATGGGCGGCAAGAACATCATCATGGTGATGGACGACGCCGACGTCGATCTCGCGGTCGACGGCGCGTTGTGGGGAGCGTTCGGAACGGCGGGGCAGCGGTGCACGGCTGCGTCGCGCATCGCGGTGCACGCGAAGGTCTACGACCAGTTCGTCGAGAAGCTCGCCGGCCGCGCGAAGAAGCTGCGCGTCGGCTACGGCCTCGATCCGAACGTCGACATGGGCCCCAATGTGTCCGAGGGCCAGGTCAAGACGGTCGAGAAGTACGTGAAGATCGGTCTCGACGAAGGCGCGAAGGTCGTCGCCGGCGGAAAGGCGATCACCGGAAAGAACGACACGTGGGATTACTCGAAGGGCTTTTTCCACGAGCCGACCGTGTTCGCCGATGTGAAGCCGGACATGCGCGTCGCGCAGGAAGAGATCTTCGGGCCGGTCACAGCCGTGATGAAGATCAACTCGCTCGAGGAAGCGATCGCCGTCGGCAACGGCGTTCAGTACGGACTCTCCTCATCGATTTACACGCGAGACGTGAATAAGGCTTTCACCGCCATGCGCGACATGTACACGGGCATCTTCTACGTGAACGCCCCGACGATCGGCGCCGAAGTCCATCTGCCCTTCGGCGGAACGAAGGCGACCGGGAACGGGCATCGCGAGGCGGGAGTCGCCGGTCTGGACGTGTTCAGCGAGTGGAAATCGATCTATGTCGATTACTCCGGCTCGCTGCAGCGCGCACAGATCGACACGGAGGAGATCTGAGAATGGACCTTGGACCTTGGACCTTAGACCTTGGGAAAGACGAAAGGCCTGACTGGTCGCCCAACGTCCAAGGTCCAAGGGGCCTGGGGGCGAAGGGCTTTCTGACCGCATTCCTCTTCGTCGTCGGGGTTCCCGTCTTGGCGCAGAGCCCTGCTGATCGCATCGTGGCTCACACGCTTGCCGAATCGCGGGCATACGACATCACCGCGCATCTCTCCGACGAGATCGGGCCGCGTCTCAGCGGTTCGCGCGGCGCGGAGCTCGCTGTGAAATGGACCGCCTCGAAATTCGAGGAGTGGGGCATCCCGGTCCGCAGGGAAAAGGTCATGGTTCCACGATGGGTGCGCGGCGCCGAACGGGGGCGCCTGATCTCTCATAACGATCAGAAGATCGTTCTCACCGCGCTGGGCGGAAGCGTGGCAACGCCGGCCGAAGGTCTGAACGGCACCGTCGTCGAAGTGCGCACTTACGACGATCTCGCGAGCCTCGGCCGCAAAGGCATCGCCGGCAGGATCGTTTTTTACAGTGCGGCGATGGACCTCGATCTGGTCCGCGCCGGTCATGCATTCGAAGCGTATTCAAAAGCGGTCGAGTTCCGTGGCAGCGGTGCCGACCGCGCCGCCGAGTATGGGGCGGTGGCCGTCATCACCCGCTCGGTGGGCTCCGATTCGCTGCGGACCCCGCATACAGGGTCGCTCCGTTACGGCGGCAAACAGCCGAAGATCCCCGCCGCGTCGGTGACGGCCGAGGATGCGATGCTGATCCAGCGCCTGCTGGCGCGCGGAGAACGCGTGCGCATGCATCTGCTTCTGACACCGAAAACGCTTCCCGATGTCGAGTCGGCGAATGTCGTCGCGGAGATTCGCGGCAGCGAGAAGCCCGACGAGATCGTCGTGATCGGCGGCCATCTCGACTCCTGGGACCTCGGCACCGGTGCGATCGACAACGCCTCGGGAGTGGCCATGACCATGGACACGATGCGCGCGATCAAGGCGACTGGGCTTCAGCCGCGGAGAACCATCCGTGCGGTACTGTTCATGAACGAAGAGAACGGCCTGCGCGGGGCGCGTGCCTACGCGAAAGAGCACGCCGCCGAGATCCCGAAGCATGTCGCCGCGCTCGAGAGTGACGCCGGCGCCGCCACTCCTCTCGGATTCCGGACCACGCTTGACGGCGCCGTACGCGATGCATTCGTCGCCCCGTTTCTGCCGGTGCTCGGCCGCGTGCCGGCGACGGCGTTCGAGACGAGCGAATACAGCGGCGCCGATACGAGCCCGCTCGTCGATGCCGGGGTGCCGGGCTTCGGGCTGATCACTGAAGCGACCCGCTACTTCCACTATCACCACACGCCCGCGGATACGCTGGACAAGATCGATCGCGATGAGCTGACGCGCGCCACGGCCGCATTCGCGGCGATGACCTGGATGCTTGCAGATCGGCCTGATACGGCGCCCCGCGGACCCGTCAAACGTGGCCGGAAGTGATCTGGACGAGTGCGGCAGCTTGCTGCGGCCGGACGCGGGCGAGGTCGCCCGCGCTCCACTGATCTTCGCAAGAATCCGAGCTCGGTGGAGGGTGGGCGACCTCGCCCGCCCGCGGCCGCATCTCCTCGAGTGTCGCGCTACCGCACTCCAGGCTAGAACTGCACTCCCATTGACGCCCGCCACGTGCGCGGCACCGCCAGGTCGTCGGTCGCGAAGGCCGGGCGGTCGAATGCGTTGATGAAGTCGACTTTCAGGAACGTCGTCACGGCGTTCACCGGGTACGTGTACATGCCGCTGAGATCCGTTGAGAAAAACGTCTCGGTCTCGCTGGCCAGATAACGCTGCAGGATCGAGACGGTCATTCTCCCTGCGCCGACCGGCGGCTCGTACCAGAACCATCCCGCCGCGCGCCGCCGCACGTCGAGATTGCCGCGGACGCTCGCCGTGTAATGCCCGCCGAAGCGGAAGAGCCTGAAAAGATCGTAACTCCCGTGGAGCTGGATGCGGTCGGTGGTCACTTCAGCGTCGCGACGGATGTAGTCGGCACGTGCGTAGCCCCCGGTCCCGAACCGCCAGCCATACGTGACCGTGGCTTCATCGGCGCTCGTGTAACGCGACCATGAAGCGCCGAGCCGATGTTCGCCGTCCCCGCGCAAGTCGTACACTCCGCCCAGTCTCGGCTCGGTTCGTTCCGCGCGGCGTACGCCGAGGTTCATGCTCCAGCGGCCACCGCTGCGCCAGACGTCGTTGACGAAATACGCGGAATCGATCCCGTCGCCGAGAACCTCGCTCCCCGCAACCAGGCTGTGGCTGCCAGCGCCCGCGGTGGAGATGAATGCATGACCTTTGACCGACCACTGATCCGGCGCGGCGAGAGCCTCGATCGTTCCGGCCGAACCGACTACGCCGTCATAGCGTGCCGATGTCTCTTCATGGTACGCGAGCGTCAGGGTCTGGTTCTCCACGACGTCGCCGGTGATTTTGGCCACGGTCTTTCCCTCACTCGCCGCCCCGAAGAACCACAAACGGTCTTCGATCGCGGCGCCGCCCAGCGCGCCTTCGAGGAGCTCGTCGCCGTGCTGGAACCACGAGAGCCGCGCGGAGCCGGCGAGCGCATTGCCGCCGGACCGGGTGAGCGTCGCGATCAAACCTCCGTCTGCAGAGGCGTATTCAGCCGAGGCGGCGCCGGTCACGACGGTGGTTTCGGCGATGCTTTCGTTGACCGTGTCGCGGAGAAGAATTCCATCGACGAGCGAAAGGCCGGAGGGACTCGGAAGACCAGCCGCCAGCGCGAGACGTCCGTGAATCGATCGCTCCACAGGAAGGCGGTCGACGGTGGCGGTGTCGATGTTCGTCAGCAATTGTGGGGTCTCGAGAAGCGATGGCATCAGCGTCGTCGCGGTGACGGTCTCCTCCACGTCGCTGGCGGCCATTTCGGTATCGAGCCGTCCCGTATCCGCGACGAGCAGCTTCACACGGCGCAGCACCGTCTGCATGCCGGTGCGTGAGAACTCGACGTCATAGATACCGGGGGGAAGTGCGCGCAGAAGATAGTCGCCGCCGGCGCCGCTCGTCGTGGTGCGTACGCCGAGGAATGCGGCAGAAGCGACGGTGATCGTGACCGCGGGGAGGGGTTTTCCTCCGGACGTGATCCGTCCGTAAAGAGACGACATCACAGGTTGCGCTCCGATCGAGCTGGTGAGGAGGATGAAGACCAGGAGGGTCGGAAGCCGGCGCACGGCAGGGGATTGTACGCGGGCGTGACGCCGGTGCGCCTGGGGACGGACGGAAAGCGCCGCAAAAAAAGCCCCGGCCTTTCGGCCGGGGCTTTCGAAACCATACAGGCGGAGCGACTAGAAGCGGATACCGAACGAGCCGCGGTAGGTACGCGGAGTCTGGAAGCTGCCGCCGAACGAAAGACCGCCAACATTGACGAGAGGAATCGTCTCGGAGGTCGGTTTGCCGTACCGGGCATCCTTGACGTAGTGCACGCCTTCGACCGGCGTGTCGGTGAACGGATTGAACGTGGCGCAGCGCTTGCCGGCATCGGGCCCCGTGGTCTGAATGCACGCGCTGCTGGTCTGCGACAGGATGTCCGTGTTGAACGAGCCGCTGTCCTCGTTGAAGACGTTGAGAATGTCGGCGTTCACGAAGAACGACGCGCCACGGAGCCACGACGGATTCGTGTTGTAGTTGAGGGCGAGACCGGTCGAAGTGGTGTTGTCGAACCGGAACTCTCCACGGTCGCTGAGGAAGTATGTGACCGATTGCGGCGGCGTCCGGTAACCCGGGTTCTTGATCGTCAGCGAGGGATTGACCGAAATGGTGTGCGAGTAGGCGTCGCCGCTGTCGAACGACTGAATGGCGCTCACATTGAAGTTACCGATTGCGGTGGGGAAATCGATGCTCCCCCAGGCCCGGACCTTGTGGGTCTGGTCGCCCGCCAGGAAACCCTCGGGCTTGTTTCTCGCGAAGTTGAGGTACTCCGGATAGTACTCGCCGGCGGTCTCGGTCAGGACGACCGAACCGACCGACTCGAGGGTGGCGTTGCCCCTGAGCTCGGACCAGGTGTAGTTGCCGCCGATGTTGATGCGGGCACTCGGGCGGAACCCTGCCTGCACCGTCAGGCCGTCGTACGTGCGCTTCAGGGCGTCGGTATTTCCGACGAGTGATTTGTCCGCGATGCTGCCATTGGGGAGGGTTACGGTACCGATGGCCAGCGTGCGGCGTTCGGCGTAAAAGTCACGCCAGTCGCGACTGACGTAGTCGGCACGGAGGAAGGCTCTGCCGAGCTGCGAGCCGACGCCGACTGCGATCTCAGCGACGTTCGGAGAGACCAGCTGGTCGGGAATCTGCCTCTGCGTGCCGGGGACGTTCGAAGTCCAGGGTGCCATGTTCTGGGGACCACCTTGCGCGTCGAACCATTCCCAGATCCGGCGCATGGCATCTTCCGGCGTGGCATCGATGATCGAAGGTCCACGGTAATACCAGGCGAAAACGGCCGGGTTGCCGTTGGCCGAACCGGCGCCGGCGATGGTCTCGGCGAGGCGGCCGACGTAGACGCCGTACGACGCGTTGATCCGCAGGCGGCCATTGCCGAACGGGTCAAAGCTCACGCCCATGCGGGGGCTGAGCTTGGCGTCATTGGCGATCAGATTCCCGGCGCTGTCCTTCGAATCATTCTTGTCGTAGCGGAGACCAAGGTTGACGGCCCAGCGGTTGCTGACGTCCCAGCGATCGTTGATCCAGAGCGCGTCCGTGTTCAGGTCCGAACCGAGTGAGCTGGCGAGAATCGGGAAATGAAGCAGGTACTCATTGGTCTGGGTCGGCCCACCGGCGAGCGATATGAGCGTCTGGCCGTTCACGCGCTTGGGCGCATAAATGCCCGAGTTACCCGCCCACATGACGTAGTCGGTCGGCGACTGGTAGTTGTTGGAAAGGCGCGTCTCGTGCCACTTGTCATAGCCGGCGGTGATGTTGTGCGTTCCCATCGAGCCGGTGCCGAGGAAGTAGGTGGTCTTGACGCCCCAGGCGTCGTTGTCGCGGCTCTCCGGCGTGCAGTTGCCGCAGAAGTACGACTCATTCGTCGTACGGCCGCCCGCCGCACCGAGGCGGATCGGCGTTCCGGTCACGCGGTCGTGATCAGTGCCGCCTACGTCGATGAAGGTGAAGTACTTCTCCGAGTACCGCGCTTCGAGAAGGAAGTTGTTGGTGATGACGCCGTTGTAGTTCGCCGTGCGGAATTCCTGTGCGCGCGCGGATGAGGGGATCAGGCCCATCTCGTCGTAGCAGCCGACGACCTGACATTCGTTCTGCGAGGTGATCGGCGCCTCCAGGTAGGAAGCGACCAGCGAATGGCGCGGCGTGACGGAGCCGGTCAGCTTGCCTTCGAGCCGGCGCTGAGAAGTGAGAAACGTGAAGCGCTCGCTGTTGCCGCCGCCGAATACGCGCTCGGCGTCAACCTCGGCCTCGCGACCCGCGAAGAAGAACCAGAGACGGTCGCGGATGATCCGGCCGCCGAAGGTGGCCTCGTATGTCTGGTTGAGCGAGCTCTCGTTTTCTTTCTGCGGAACGCGGCGAATCCCGCCCGGCTGCTTCGAGTCGAGTGTCCAGACGTCCGGCGATTTGGCCGACCAGGCCGGATTCACCAGCGTGTCGCGGAGCGAACCGCTGAACTCGTTGCCACCGGACTTCGTGATCGCGTTGACGACCCCGCCCGTGAAGTTACCGAACTCCGCGGAGACGCCGGCCGTCTGCACCGTGGTCTCCTGAATGGCGTCCTCGATGAACAGGTCATGCGGCTGGCCGCGCAGGTTTTCCTGAACGACGGCACCGTTGACCGTATAGAGGTTGTCGAACGAGAAGCCGCCGGAAATCGACGGTCCATTCATTCCCCCCGTCACGCCGGGCGCCAGGTTGGTGATCGCGGTGAGGGAGCGTCCCACCGGCAGCTCGTCGATCAACTCGCTGTCGTAGTTCGACTGAACTTCGCGAGTCTCGGCAACCGCCGGCGCGCTCGCCGTGACCGTGATGGCCTCGCTGACCGTCGCGAGCTGCAAGTCGGCATCAACCCTTACGTTCTGCGCCAGACCGACCTGCTGTTGCTTCGTCACAGTCCGAAGACCGGCCAGTTCGAATCGAACCGTATACGCTCCCGGCGGGAGCGATCCGAAGGTGTAACCGCCCGAATCATTCGTGACCGTGGTTCGGTCGCCCTGCAGGTTGCGCGAGCTCGCGGTGACGGTCACGCCCGGCAGGGGAGCTCCGTCCTGCGTGACGGTCCCTGAAAGCTGACCGGTAGTCCCCTGTCCAAACAGAGTCATGGCCGGCAGGCAAACGAGCACTGCGACCAGGAAACGGATTGAATACTTCATAGAAACTCCTCCTTATGATGGAACCCTAGCTGCCTGGGCGGCGTCTTCTGCACACGTGTCGCCGGTGCCGCAAAACGGACTGATACCTTTTCGTCACATAGAGTTGCACAAATTGACACTCTTGTTACGAAATTTCCAAATTCTGATATTTGGATTTTCGATCCAAAAGTATAGATGGGGCCCCGCGGAAGGGCGGCGCCGCTCTTTCAGAACGAAGACCGAGTGAACCCGGCCGGATCCGCTCCACCCAGAATTACGGCGCAAAAAAAGCCCCGGCCTTGCGGCCGGGGCTTCTACAACTGCGGAACGGACTGTTCTAGAACCGCAGTCCGACAGAGAAGCGATAGTTCCGCGGCTCCTGATACGAGCCCGGTCCGGTGGGCTTGCCGAAGTCAGGCCCCTTCTGCCAGTGCGCGCCCATCGAACTGCACTGGGAGGCAGGCGCGCCCTGCGGGCACTCGATGGGAGTGTCGGTGAACGGGTTGAACGCGACAAGTCCCGATGCGGCGCCGGCGCTCCGGCGCGTGCGCACGGTGGCGTTCGGACTGTCGACGGAGTCGGCGTTGAGGACGTTGAACATCTCCGCCTGCGCGAACAGCTCGACCTGCCAGATCGGCAGCGAGTAGTTCAGCGCGAGGTCGGTCTGATTGAAAGCGTCGGTCCGGAAACCATCGCGGTCCGTGAACCAGTACGTATGCTGATCGCCCAGGCGCGACGGGATGCCGGAGCTCGTCGCGGCATATCCCGGGTTGGTCGGCCGTCCGGCGAAGGGCGTGGTAATGCCGGACGCATCGATGGTGCCGGCGGCGCCATAAGCTGAACCTGAACTGAACGTGTGGAGAAGCGAGACGTTCACGCGCCCCGCCGGTCCGAGCGAGAGGTCGACGCCGCCCCACGCTTTGAGGCGATGGCGGATGTCGCCATCGAGCGATCCGATCGGCATGCGGCGCTCGTAACCGAGGTATTCGGGATACCAGCCGGAGAGCGTCGTGTTGGGACTCGTGGCGGTGGCGGTTCCTTCACTCTGGTCGTTGCCCTCCAGCGTGGCCCATGTGTAGCTGGCGCCGAGGTTGTAACGGCTCGGACGCCATCCAGCCTGGATATGTAAGCCGCGATACTCGCGGACGATCTCGTCGGTGTTCCGCATGAGAGAGCGATCCCCCCGGCCATCCGCGGTGCGTCCGGTCTCCAGCGTGAGAAGGTTCTGATAGAAATCCTTCCAGTCGCGCATGATGTAGTCGGCGCGCGCGAAGGCGTTCGTCAGGAACGAAGCGCCGTATCCGACCGTGATCTCATCCATCGACGGCGAGACGATGGACTGATCGAAGATGGTCGAAGCGCCGGGGATGGATGCCGAACGGAACCACGGATGGTCGAGATAGTTCGACGTAGTCAGGTTCGGATAGGCGGCGTCGAATGCCGCCCACATCGCCGTGAGCGCCGCGGCGGGATCGAGATACGGGGCGCTGGTATTGATGCCGGGGCCGCGGTAGAAGAAAGTGATCGACGCCGGGTTACCGGCCGGGCTGGCCGCACCGCCGACGTTGCCGTCCATGATCTTCGACACGTAGCGGCCCCAGGTCACGTTCACCCGGCTCCGGCCGTTGCCGAAGATGTCGTAGGTGGCGCCGAGGCGCGGGCTGAATGCGCTGTCGTCGGAGACGACGTTGCCGAACGAATCGGTGGCGTCGTTCTTGTCATAGCGCAGCCCGATGTTGAAGCTGAAGTGCTGATTGAGATCCCACTTGTCGTTGATGAAGACCGAGCGAGTCTGAAGGTCGCTGCCGGGCGACGGGAAGAGGATCGGGTTCCACTGAATGATCGTGCCGGTCGTGAAGATCGGGTAGGGGCCGCCATGTGGACCGAAGAGGATCGCGTTGCCATCGCGAACGGTTCTGGTGAGAATTCGGAAGTCGCTGCCCGACTGGTGATTGTTGGCGAGCCGGGTTTCGGCGAAGTTCTCCAGACCGCCGACGATCGTATGGCCGCCCAGCGAGCCGGTGGTGAGGTAATAGGTCGACTTCAGGATCCAGGAGTTGTTGTTGCGCTCCTCGTCGGTGCAGACGCCGCAGAACGTCGGCGACCAGTACCGCCGGCTGCCGTTGGAGGTGTCGACGAGTAGCGTGCCTTCGACGCGATCGCGCGTCGGAGCACCGCTGCCGACGAACGCGAAATCCTTCTGCGACCACGCCGCTTCGAGCAGCAGGTTCTGAGTGAGCACGCCGCTGTACGACAACGTCGCCAGTGAGTTCGGCAACTCCCGGTTGTACAGGCTCCTCAGGTCGTAAACGGTGCCGAAGGCCGTATTCGCCTCGGTCGTGGCAACGTCGAGATAGCTGGCCACGAGGTTGTGATTCTGAAAGATGCGTCCCGTCAGTTTTCCTTCCATGCGGGTCTCTTCGACGCCGAAGGTGTACGGAATGTTCTGGATGCTGGTGAACCGCTGCGTCGCCGATTCCACGCTGCGGCCGGCGGCAAAGAACCACAGCCGGTCCCGGATGACATATCCACCGAGCGTGCCTTCGTAGACCTCATTGAGCTTGTCGTCAGGGTCAGCCTGATTGGGCCATGGTGTCTTTTCCGTCCACGCCGCATTGGTGAGGCTGTCCCGCAGCGAACCGGAGAATTCGTTGCCCCCCGACTTCGTGAGCGAGCTGACCACGCCGCCAGTGAACCGTCCGTACTCCGCCGAGATGCCGCCGGCCAGAACCGTCGTCTCCTGAATGGCGTCCTCGATGAACAGGTTATGCACCTGCGCGCGGAGATTCTCGTTGACCACGACGCCGTTGACGAGAATCAGGTTGTCGTAGCCGGCGGCGCCGGAAATCTGCAACTGGTTCGCGTTGCCGGTGGCAGCGGCCGTCACGCCCGGAGCGAGAAGAGCCGTTGCCGTCACCGTACGTCCCATCGGCAGCTCATCGACCATCTTGGCGGTAACGTTCGTCGCCACCTCCGAGGTCTCGAGCACTGCCGGAGCGACGGCCGTGACAGTAATCGCTTCGCTCACGGACGTCAGGCGAAGGTCCGCGTCCGCGCGCGCCGTCGTGGCAATGCCGACGCGAACGGTGCGACGCACGGTCTGCATCCCGCTCATCTCGATTGCGACCGTGTATTCGCCCGGCGGGATGCCGGGGAAGACGTATCCACCCGTGTCGCTCGTGACGGTGGTGCGCGTCCCCTGCAGGCTCGGGGACGAGATCGTCACCGTTGCGCCGGGCAACGGGTTGCCCTCATGAGTAACGGTCCCGGTCAAAGTGCCGGTGGTCCCTTGTGCGAATGCCGCCACGCTGGCGAGGACCAGGACCGTGACCACGAGGATATGCCAGAAGAGTTTCATCGGTTGTCCCTCCTTGTTGCTCTGTGGCCGGGGCGGGCCGAGCCCGCCGGCGGCCGATCTCATGTGTCGTTACTGTGATCGACGGGCGAATTATGTTCCGAAACGGTTGCGGAAGGGAGGGGAGTCTGGAAGCGACGGGTCACGAGGGACGAGTGACGGGTGACGGTGAAGCGTAGTCAGTCGCCGGAGTCCGTGCGTGATGGAGCGCGGGCGACATCGCCCGCGGGTCTGCACGCACGTCTGCACGCACGTCACCCTGAACCGCGAAGACGGTGAAGGGCCTCAAACGACGTCAATCGTGTTCTGCAGGGCCGCACTGGCCCTGGGCGTTGCGCTGCGGGTAGAACCACTGCTCGACCATTGCCAGGACTTCGCGGGTGGTGTACTGCGTCGGGTTGTCCGGCTGGTTGAAGGCAGGGCCCGTGTACGCGAACGAAGGGCGAAAAAAAGCCCCGGGCCGAAGCCCGGGGCTGGTGGGCAAACGGTGACGTTGGGAACGGTGAAGTTCTCTTCATCGAACGCATTGAGCAGCTCACCCTGCGCGAAGAGCTCGAACCGTGTGATCGGATAGCGGTAGTTGACGGCGAGGTTGGTCGAGGTGATGTCCGGCGTACGGAACGCATCGCGGTCGGTGAAGTAGTATCGCGGGGAAAAGATTCGGCGCGGTGTAGTTCGTGTTCGCCAGCAGCTGGTCTTCATACGGCGTCATCTCGATGAGCTGCACGGCGCCCCCCCCCACATCCTGAGGCGCGAGGACGCCGAAGGACCTCGAGCTGCGTAAGTTGAGGTCTTCGCCGTGCTTCGCCGGCTCAGGGATGACGTGGGCATCTGTTCCTCGTTCATCGTTCGGTCAGGGTCAGCGGCTCAGCTGGCGGTAGCGGATGCGGTGCGGCTGGTCGGCGTCGGCGCCCAGGCGTTTTTTCTTGTCTTCTTCGTACTCGCTGAAGTTGCCGTCGAACCAGTACACGCGGCTGTCGCCCTCGAAGGCGAGGATGTGCGTGGCGACGCGGTCGAGGAACCATCGGTCGTGGCTGATGACGATGGCGCAACCCGCGAAGTTCTCGAGAGCTTCTTCGAGCGCACGCATCGTGTTGACGTCGAGGTCGTTCGTCGGCTCGTCGAGCAGCAGGACGTTGGCGCCTTCCCTGAGCATCTTCGCGAGATGGACTCGGTTGCGCTCACCACCGGAGAGCACGCCGACCTTCTTCTGCTGATCCTGGCCGGAGAAGTTGAAGCGCGCGACATAGGCGCGCCCGTTCATCTCCCGGTCGCCGAGCATGATCAGATCGGATCCGCCGGTGATCTCTTCATAGATGGTCTGGTCGGGGCTGAGCGTGCGGCTCTGATCGATGTAAGCGAGCTTGACGGTCTCGCCGACGCGGATCGTTCCGGCATCGGGTTTCTCGTCACCGATGATCATCCGGAAGAGCGTGGTCTTGCCGGCTCCGTTCGGGCCGATGATCCCGATGATGCCGCCGGGCGGGAGCTTGAAGGTCATCCCCTCCATCAGCAATTTGTCGCCGTACGCCTTGCGGACCTCGTCCGCCTCGACGACGACCTGCCCCAGGCGCGGGCCCGCGGGGATGTAGAGCTCGAGCTCCTGGACCTTTTCCTTCGATCCCTCGTCGAGCATCTTTTCGTAGGCGTTGATGCGGGCCTTGCCTTTGGCGTGTCGCGCTTTCGGCGACATGCGGATCCACTCGAGCTCGCGCTGCAGCGTTTTCTGCCGCTGCGATTCTGACTTCTCCTCCTGCTGGAGGCGGTTCTGTTTCTGCTCGAGCCAGGAGGTGTAGTTGCCCTGCCATGGAATGCCCTGACCGCGGTCGAGCTCGAGGATCCAGCCGGCAACGTTGTCGAGGAAATAGCGGTCATGCGTCACCGCGATGACCGTGCCGGGATACTTCTGCAGGTGCTGCTCGAGCCAGAGCACCGATTCGGCATCGAGATGGTTCGTCGGTTCGTCGAGCAGAAGGATGTCCGGCTCCTGCAGAAGAAGACGGCAGAGCGCAACGCGGCGCTTCTCACCGCCCGACAGGACAGAGGCGGGGGTGTCGCCGGGCGGGCAGCGCAACGCGTCCATCGCCATCTCGAGTTTCGAATCGAGATCCCACGCGCCGCTGGCATCGAGCTTGTCCTGGACCTTCGCCTGGCGGTCCATCAGCTTGTCCATGTCCGCGTCGGGATCGCCGAAGGCGTTGTTGATCTCGTCGAATTCCTTCAGCAGGTCGATGATCGGCTGGACGCCCTGCTCGACGATCTCCCGGACGGTCTTGGTCTCATCGAGACGCGGTTCCTGCTCGAGAAATCCGACGGTATAGCCGGGAGAGAGCACCGTCTCCCCGATGTGGTCCTTGTCCACGCCCGCCAGGATGCGCAGCAGCGAGCTCTTGCCCGACCCGTTCAGACCGATGACCCCGATCTTCGCGCCGTAGTAATAGGAAAGGTAGATGTCCTTGAGGACAGGCTTCTTATCGTGAAACTTCGAGACTCCGACCATCGAATAGATGATCTTTTGTGTGTCCTGGGTCTTTGCCATAGGGGCGGGATTCTATGCGAAGCCGGGGAGGGCGGCGGGGGGGGTCGATTTTGGATTTTGGATTTTGGATTTTGGATTTGGGCCAATCCAAAATCCAAAATCCAAAATGGGTCAATTGACCGAATATCCGGCCAGGGCCTCCGCCGCCTTCGGTACGAAGTCGGCGGCCGGCTGATCGAACGAGACGACGACCAGCGTCTGGTCGTCCTCCGGGGGGCGGTTGCGCGTGAACTTCTTCACCGCGGCGAGCAGGGTCTTCTTGATGTCTTCGGCGCTCAGGTGTCCGCTCTGTACGAGCGTCTGCTCGAAACGATCGAATCCGAACGGCTCACCATCGTCGTCGAGCGCTTCGATCAGCCCATCGCTATAGAGGATGAGGCGGTCGCCCGCGCTGAAGTCGACCGTGTGCTCGCGGAATGCTTCCCTGCGGCGCACGCCGAGGGGGAATCCCCACGACGACAGCGATTCGAGCTTCCCCGAAGCGGCACGAAACACATAGGGATCGAGATGACCGGCGGATGAGAACCGCAGCTTGTGAGTGCGCGCGTCGAGCAGGCCGAAGAAAAACGTCATCAGGATCCGCTTCGGTGCGGTCCGGATCACGATGTCATTCAAAACCTGCATCACCGTCCTCGGAGATGGATCGTTGTTCAGCTGGACGAGCAGGGCGGCCTTGGCCATGGCCATGACGATGCCGCTGGTGAGGCCGTGACCGGAGACGTCGCCGAAGGCGATGCCGATCTGACCATTGGCCTGAGGGAGAAAGTCGAAGTAGTCGCCGCCGATCTCCGTGGCAGCGCGATAATGCGACGCAACCGAGGCGCCGGAAACCTCCGGCGATTCGAGTGGCAGCAGCGCGGCCTGGATGCGATTGGCGGCATCGATCTCGGCCTTGACGCGTTCGCGCTCCACGATTCTCTTCACGTGAGGGGCGAGATCCTCGTAGCTGTAGACGACCTCGCGCCGCGTCATGAGGGCGGCGATCGAATAAACGAGCAGGATCCCCGGCGGTATGGCAATGGTCGTCGCCACGGATTGAAAGAATTCGCCGCCGCTGACCGACAGCACCGGCAGCGCGTACACGAGCAGCGCGCCGCCGAAAAGTGCGACCGTTGCCGAAAGAAGGTCCCACGCCAGAAACACCGCGATCGTGACGGCCGCGGCACCCCAGTTGAATCCCAGGCTGCGGAGAAAAGGCTCCGTGGGTGGTGCGGCAACGGACGAGATCGCCCCGAACAGCAACGCGACCGCAATTCCGACGGGAAGGATGCGCCGCCGGTTCGCGGCGGCGAGCACGAACAGAATACCGATGACGCAGAAGCCGATCGCCTCTCCCGCTGAGCCCACGAGCACCGCGGCCGGTCCGCCGAGGACGACGATCATCGCGCTGCCGAGACCGAGGGAAGGATGAGTCAGGCCGAGAGCCATCGCGATGAGGCTGATGAGGAACGCACCCGCCGCCACGGCCGGTGCAGCCAGCACGCCGCGCAGGATCGATCTGCCGACGGTCGCGTTGAACGGATCGCGGCGCAGAAGGGCGTCGAACGACGCGAGCCGTTCACCCCACCGCTCGCGCGCGTAGCTCTCGCCGACGGCCCATGCGAAGAACGCCAGGACAGCTGCGGGCAGCTCGAAGAACAGGACCGTGAATGCGCCGACGGCCCACGCCGTGGACTGCGCATCGATGCTTCCGAATCCGGTTCCCTCCGCGCGCGACGCTCCGATGAGCATGTTCATCACGATCGAGAGGCCGAGGAGAACGAAGAAGAGCAGGGAAGCGGTGCCCACCCCGACTTCGCCGGCGTGATACTTCTTCAGGAAGATTGTCAGCAGGATGAGGAGCAGCGTGTACATCACGCCGTAGCGTCCGAATGTGGCGACGATCTCCCCCGCGTTGTCGCCGCGGAAGGTGCGTCCGTCCGCGTACTCTTCGATCAGGCCCCAGCCGGTGAATTTGTCCCCTGCGAAATGGACCCACAGATAAGGGACGACGGCGCCGGTTGGAAAATCGGACGGGATCCGGTAGCGGACGACCCAGTCCGTGCGGTTCCTGAGACGGTTCGGGCGCGCATCCTCGAACTGCGGGGTGGGCGCGCCCGGTATGGATCGTGATGAGACGAATGCGTCCGCGCGTTTCCTGATCTCGGCTTCTTCCAGACGCGCTCCAGGCTCTTCGTTTCTGAGCCGCAGGCGGCGCATCAGAACTTCGCCGGTTCGCTCATTCACGACGACATCGCCGTAAGGAACGAACTTCTCCAGCCCGCGGCGGTAGTAGGTCGCGCGATATCCGCCGAGACGGGGGCCGATGGCCGGGTCCTCCATGGCCCTGCGGCGCAACTCCGGGTTCCTGTCCAGAACCTGATCGAGCGGTCCGGAGCCCGACCAGTTGAGGCTCGACCACGCCTGATCCACGGGTATGCCCGCCCGCCGCGCCTCGGCGTCCGCGACAGCTCTGGCCTGAGCCCGGGTCAGCCGGATTCCATGCGGCTGGGACGAGTTGAACCGCGGAATCAGGACGAAAAGCGCAGCAATACCGGCGAGGCACGCCAGGAACGGGGCAAAGCGCTTCATGGATGGGACCATTCTAACGGGCGACGCTTCCGGCATTCATTTACGATTCGGTGGCATTGCGGTTTCGTCGATGAGAGCCTTTCTGACCACGCTGTTCCGGCGGATGCTGAAGATTTACTACCGCCGGATCGAGATCGTCGGCGCGCAGAACATCCCTGCGGGCCTGCCTGTCATCTTCGCCGTCAACCATCCCAACGGCCTCGTCGATCCGTTGTTCATTCTCGGATTCGTGCCGCGGAAGGTGTCGTTCCTGGCGAAGGCTCCGCTCTTCAGAATGCCGCTGATCGGATATTTCGTACGAGTCTTCGATTCAGTCCCGGTTTATCGCAAGCAGGACAACGTGGCTGGCACCCACGCGGAGACGTTTGCGCGCGCTCGCGACATCCTCTCTTCCGGCGGCGCGATCGCGATCTTCCCGGAAGGTACGACGCACAGCGACGCACGCCTTCGCGAATTCAAGACCGGCGCGGCACGCATCGCACTCGGATCATCCCTTCCGGGGATGACGATCGTGCCCGCGGGCATTTACTACACCGAGAAGCAGACGTTCAGGAGCAAAGCGATGATCGTGTTCGGCGAGCCGCTGGCGGTTGCGGCTGCGGGCACCCCCGGTTCAGAACCGCCGCATGAAGAAGTTCGCGCGCTGACCGAGAGAATCGAGAACGGCCTGACGGCTCTCACGCTCGAAGCCGACTCGCACGCCGCTCTCGAGCTCGTTGCGCATGCCGAAGACATCTTTACTTCCGATGACGATCAGCCGCTGGCGGAAGAGCTGGAGCTGCGCCGGCGATTCGTGGCGGGCTATCACGCGCTGCGCGATCGGGACCCCCAGCGCCTCGCGCGCCTCGAGTCCCAGATCCGCCGGTTCGTATCGGAACTGCGCCGTGCGGGGATCGAGCCGCACGAGCTGAGAACGCGGATCGATTTCGGGATCATTGCCCGACTGGTCCTGCTGTTTCCGGTGGCGGCGGCCGGAATGCTCGTGCATTACGTGCCATACATGGCCGTTGACCTTCTGGCGAAGAGGTTCAGCGGCGGCAGCGAGCTGATGGCCACGGTCAAGTTCGTCTCCGCGCTGGCGATCTATCCGTTCTGGTGGATGGCGGTGAGCGGTCTGGTGTGGTGGATGTGGGGTCTCCCCGTTGCGATCGTCACCTTCTTCGCCCTCCCGGTCATCGGATACGCGGCATTGAAGTTGATGGAGGATCTCGATGACGCCGTGGGACGAGTGCGCGCGCTCTTCCATGGACTGTTCTCTCGCGACAGACATCAGCATCTGATCGAGCGGCGGAGGTCCATCCGTCGCGAGATCGCCTCGCTGGAGTCGCTGGTCGAGGGGATGTGATCTCGCCGGTACCCCCTCGCTGAACGAACCCACAAGGCGGGAACGGTGGAGCGCGGGCGACCTCGCCCGCGCCCAAAGCGAAGCGCGCCCCCCGACTGCTCGGCGTGAAGACCGCGGGCTAGGTGGCCCCGCGCTCCACTTCGATAGCCATGAGGCCCAATGCTGCCGGTGCGCCATCGCTTTTTCGCTGACCGATCCCCGCGTCATGTACCTGGGCCTGGAGGTCGGGCGCGGTGCCCGGTGAGCTACCATGGACTCCGGTCCATGCAGGGTTTCAAAGAGATTTGTGCGGCCCTGGCCCAATGGCCGAGGAACGTGCATTCGGATTACCGGACGCTCGCGTCGGAGTGTGCCGAAAACGCGCGCATTCTTTTCGATGCGGAACGCGTGATTCTGGTGTTCTCCGAGCGCGATGAGCCATGGATGACCATGGTGGAGTCGGATGCGAATGGTTCCACCTGGCGCGAAGAGGATGAAGCGCCCGATCCCCTCGTCGACGAATCTCTGGAGGCGACGAATTTCGTGCTGATGTCGGGTGGGAGGGTGTTGCGGGTTCCGGACGGGAAGCCGTCGGTCGTGGAGCAGGCGATCCATCATGAGATCGCATCGAGATGCGCGGGCGAGGTCATTCTCAGCGTTTCGATCGACGCGGAAGAGGCACAGGGCCGGCTCTTCGTGTGTTCGCCGAAGGTCGAGCCGGAAGCGATGCTTCTGGCCGCCGGAATCGTGGCGACGCTGGCCTCGATGCGCTTCGAGGCGACGTCGCATGCTGACCTCGCCGTGCGCGATGCCGTGGCGCAGGAGAGGACGCGTGTGGCGAGGGATCTTCACGACGGCCTGCTCCAGTCGTTCACCGGCGTCGTGCTGCAGCTGGAGACGATTCACAGCCACATCGAGGAAAACCCGGCGGAGGCGCAGCGGATGATCACCGACGCGCAGGGAACGATCATGGCCGACCAGCGGGAACTGCGCCGGTTCGTCGAGCAGCTGCGTCCTCGTCCGTTGCGGCGCGAAACACCGTACGACTTCACGGCCCGGCTCGAGGATCTCCGCGCGCGGTTCGAAAAGCAGTGGGGTATCAGGATCGTCTACGACATTGCCGACATCGAGCCCCTCGTCGGGGCCTACCTGGGACAGGAGACCTTCCGGCTCATTCACGAAGCAGTGATGAACTCGGCGAAGCACGGGAACGCGTCACTCGTCGAGGTGGAGCTGAAAACGGCCGACGGCGAGATGCAGATCAAGGTCGCCGACAATGGCAATGGCTTCCCGTTCCAGGGGCGGCTGACGCTCGCCCAGATGAGGGAATCGGGGGGGGGGCCGACGGTCCTGGCCGAACGCGTTCATTCGCTGAATGGCAACCTCGTCGTAGACTCTACGGACAACGGTTCCACAATCAGCATTTCGGTGCCTCTGGGGTGGGGTGGATCGACCGATGCCAACGACGCTCGTTCTCGCTGACGATCATCCGATCATTCTCGAAGGTCTGTCGCAGCTGTTCCAGCGCGACAAGAGCTTCAAGGTGCTCGCCACATGCACTTCCGGGCAGGAAGCGATCGCCGCCGTGCGCGCAAACAAGCCGGATGTCCTGGTGCTCGACGTCCGGATGCCCAACGGCGACGGCCTGTCCGTGCTCAAACAGATCCACGATGATCATCTGACGACGCGGGTCGTTCTTCTGACCGCTTCGATGGAAGATGACGAGGTCCTGCAGGCGATGGAGCACGGGGTGTGGGGTCTGGTTCTCAAGGAAGCAGCGGCCGTCTCGCTCGTCGATACGGTGCGGCGCGTCACGAAAGGCGAGCGGACGCTCGATCAGTCGATGATCGTCCGCGCGCTCGACCGGATGCTGGAGCGCCAGAACGGAATGCGTCACGCCGCGGAGGTGCTCTCGCGGCGCGAGGCGGAGATCGTGAAGATGGTCGCCGCGGGCCTGCGCAACAAGGAGATCGCGACGAAGCTCTTCATCGGCGAGGGTACGGTGAAGACGCATCTGCACGCGATCTACAAGAAGCTGGGAGTCCACGGTCGCGTCGAGCTGACGCTGTACGCGCAGGAGCGCGGGCTCGTCTGACCGTTAACCGTTAACCGTTAACCGTTAACCGTTAACCGTTAACCGTTAACCGTTAACCGTTAACCGTAAGTCCGCGTATCTGGCCACGTCACCCTGAGCCGCGAAGACGGCGAAGGGTCTCAAGATGCGTAGCCTGAGATCCTTCGGCGTCTCCGCGCCTCAGGATGACGTGAGGCGTGTCACGCTCCCTGCGGTTAACGGTTAACGGTTAACGGTTAACGGTTAACGACTTAGGTACCGTCCGCAGGTCCGCTATAACCTTCGGTATACCCGTAATTCGCACCATCGCCGGATACCTGTGTGTTTGCACAGAGGCTAAGTTGCTTCCTGTATTTGTCCGCATAACAGATGAGAAGCCTCATGACCGAAAACTCCTTCGCACTCGACATGGTTGCCATCTACAGGCAGACGCTGGATGGCCGCCTGCTGGACTGCAACGACGCCTGCGCACGCATGCTCGGGTACACGAATCGTGAGGAACTTCTCGCCACGGGGCGCTTCGCCTTCGTCAACGCATCGGACACGCTCTCCATTGCCGCCGCCCTGCCCGACCTGAATCGGCTCTCCAACGTGGAGCTCGCGATTCGCAGGAAAGACGGGACCGTTGCCTGGGTCCTGCAGAACATCAAACTCGTCGAGGTCGAAGAGGCTTCGAAGATCTGGATCGAAGCGGCGATGTTCGATGTGACCGAGCAGCGCACCGCCGCGCAGCGCATGGAGTTCCAGGCGTATCACGACGTCCTCACCGCGCTGCCGAATCAGTCGCTGGCGATCGACCGGCTGAACGTCGCGCTTGCCCGCGCCCGGCGGCATCAGCAGCCGGCCGCGGTCATGGTGATCGACCTCGATCACTTCGAGCTGGTGAACACCACCTTCGGACACGGCATCGCGGACGCACTGCTGCGCGAGATTGCCGACCGGCTGGCCAACGCCGTCCGCGGCGAAGACACGGTCTGCCGCTTCGGGAGTGACGAGTTCATGGTCGTCCTCGCCGAGATGTCGAGCGAGACTGACGCCGCGATCGCGGCGCAGCGCATCCTCGATGCGATCTCCGTTCCCGTGCAGATCGGTGGCCACAGCATCGACGTGAAGGCGAGCATCGGCATCAGCGTCTCGCCCTCCGACGGCCAGGCCGCCGAGCCACTCATCCGCGCGGCAACCCAAGCCATGTATCAGGCCAAGGAGCGCGGACGGAACATGTTCCGCTTCCACGTGCCCGAGCTCAACGCGCGCGCCATCGAGAGAGCTTCGCTGGTGGCGAGCCTTCGACGCGCACTCGATCGCAATGAATTCGAGCTGCACTATCACCCGGAGGTGAACGTACAGACCGGACGCATCGAGTGTGTCGAAGCGCTCGTGCGGTGGCGCCATCCCGACATCGGGCTGATCGCGCCGGCGGACTTTCTTCCCGCCGCTGAGCAGGGAAACCTCGACGGCCAGATTGGACGCTGGGTGATCGGGGAAGCATGCCGCCAGGCGAAGCAGTGGCAGGACGACGGTCTCAAAGGCTTCCGGATGGCGGTGAACCTCTCGTCGCGGCAGTTCCATAACCGCGACCTCCAGTTGATCCTCGCCGATGCGGTCGCCAACTCGGGCCTCGCCCCGTCCAGCCTGGAGTTCGAGGTTACCGAAGCGACGCTGGCCCGCAGCGGGCGCGCTCGCGACATCCTCATGACCCTCAAGGATTTTGGCGCGCGCGTGGCCGTGGATGACTTCGGCGCCGGCGGTGTTTCGTTCACCGATCTCCGCACGCTCTCAGTGGACACGTTGAAGATCGCTCCGACATTCGTCCACAACATGATGCAGCGCAACGATGACGCGGCGATGGTGCAGGCCATGATCACGATGGCCCGTGGGCTCGACCTCCGCATCATCGCCGAGGGCGTCGAGTCGAAGGAACAGCTGTCGTACCTTCTGGCCCGCCGCTGCACCGACATGCAGGGTTACTTCTTTGGAAAGCCACTTCCGGCTTTCGCTCTCGCCGACACGCTGCGCATGCAGCATTGACGGGAGCCGCGTTACAGAGAGAGAGCAGAAAGGCGGGCCGAAAGGCCCGCCTATTCTGTTTCTGGCCGTTGTAAGTGGAGTCGCGGGCGATCCCGCCCGCGTCGTCCCCTCGAAAGGAATGAGAACCCGCGGGCGAGATCGCCCGCGGCTCCACACGATAGACTCACCTCATGCGAGTCTTCTTCTGCGCCCTCCTCCTCGTCGCCTCCGCCGCCGCGGCCGTCGCTGCTACACCCGGCAAGGCCGTCGATGCCGCGCGCAGGCATCACCGGGCGAACCAGCAGCAGATTCTCGCTGAGCTGACCGACTTCCTGGCCATCCCGAACGTGGCTTCCGACACGCCGAATATCGAGAAGAACGCGGCGGCGATCGTGGGCATGTTCGCGAAGCGGGGAATCGAAGCCCGGCTGCTGCGCGGCGAAGGCGCGCCCCCGCTCGTCGTCGCCGATGTGCCTCGGAAAGGCGCGAAACGGACCATCGCGTTTTACGCACATTACGACGGACAGCCAGTCGATCCCGCTCAGTGGACCTCTGCGCCATGGTCGCCCGAGATCCGCGGCGGACACCTCTATGCGCGATCGGCCAGTGACGACAAATCGCCCATCGTGGCCATGCTTGCCGCACTCGATGCCCTCCGCACCGCAAAGATCGCCCCCTCGATCAATCTGAAGTTCGTGTTCGAGGGGGAGGAAGAGGCGGGCTCGCCTCATCTCGATCATTATCTGGATCGATTCGCGAAGGAACTCTCACCGGACGCCTGGATCCTCTGCGACGGTCCCGTCCACCAGAGCCGCAGAGCGCTTCTCTACTTCGGCGCGCGGGGAGTGACCGGCGCGGAGCTGACCGTCTACGGCCCTCTGCGCGCCCTGCACAGTGGTCATTACGGGAACTGGGCTCCCAATCCGCTGGTCATGCTCACGCATCTGATCGCGTCGATGCGCGCCTCGGACGGGCGCATTCTCATCGACGGTTACTACGATGACGTCGTGCCTGTGAGCGAGAGCGAACGGGCTGCCCTGGCGAAGGCTCCCGCGTTCGACGAGGAGATCCGCCGTGAGCTCGCGCTCGGCCGGACGGAGGGGAGCGCGACGCTCAACGAAGAGATTCTCAAGCCTGCGCTCAACATTCGAGGGATCGCGGGCGGCCACGTCGGCGCCCGCGCCTCGAACAGCATCCCCACCGAGGCGCATGCGTCGTTCGACCTTCGACTCGTGCCGGCGCAGTCTCCGGAGCGGGCTCAGTCACTCGTCGAGCGACACATCGTCAGGCGGGGATTTCACATCGTTCGAGAGCCGCCTTCGGCCGAAGTGCGTGGTGCGCATCCTCGCGTCGCGAAGCTCGTATGGGGCCACGGTTATCCGGCGGCCCGAACCCCCATGGATTCTTTGATCTCGAAAAGGGTGATCGACGTGGCGATGGTTGCGACGGGATCAGAACCCGTGCTCCTGCCGTCGCTGGGCGGGAGCATCCCCATGTACCTGTTCCAGCGCGGCGGGAAAGTTCCGGTCATCGGCGTGCCGATCGTCAATCACGACAACAACCAGCACGCCGCAAACGAGAACCTCCGGCTGGAAAACCTCTGGCAGGGGATCGAGTTGTTCGCCGCGCTTTTCGCAGGAATGTGACGGGACCCTGGACCCTGGACCCGGGGACTTCGATTTCGTCCGTGCAGGTGCCGAGGATAGTCGCCTTCGGCTTGATTCGACCTTCGACCTTCGACCTTCGACCTTCGACCCTGGACCCTGGGATGTTCCCATGGACTCCGCTTGGAGACTCGAAGGTCGAAGGTCGAAGGTCGAATCGCGCCGAAGCGATAGACGGAAGGAATCGGCGAAGGCCGAGCCGAAGGTCCAGGGTCCAGGGTCCAGGGTCCAGGGTCCAGGTCTAGCGCCGCGGGCGGAGCGTCCAGTCCCGATGGTCGTCAGGCTCGATGTCGCGCGCGCAGAGAAAGACACCCGCAACGATGCTGCAGGCGAGGATGGCGGCCAGGCCGGTAAACGCCTCGAAAAGGCTGAGCGGCATGAGGGGAGTCTCCCTCCGGGGGCACGCACCGGACGTTACGCGGATCACAAATGGCCAAAAGAAAAAGGGCGGGCCTTTCGGCCCGCCCTTTGGCGAATCGCTTTGTGGCTTGACGCTCAGTACATGCCGCCCATGCCGCCGCCCATGCCGGCCGCCGGGTTCATGCCGCCGCCACCCTTCTCTTCTTCCTTGATCTCGGAGACGAGAGCTTCGGTGGTGAGCATGAGACCTGCGATCGACGAGGCGTTGAGCAGGGCCTGCTTGGTGACCTTGGCCGGATCGATGATGCCCGTCTTGAGCATGTCGACCGGTTCGGAGCTGCCGCTGCGGGCGTCGATGCCGAACGTGCCGCCCTTCAGACGGACCGCGTTCAGGAGCACCGAACCTTCGAGGCCGGCGTTGAACACGATCTGACGGAACGGCTCCTCGAGTGCGCGCTTGATGATCATCACGCCCGTGCGCACATCGCCTTCAGCCTTGACCTTCTCGACTGCATCGACTGCGCGGAGCAGAGCGACGCCGCCGCCCGGGACGATGCCTTCCTCGACCGCGGCCTTGGTCGCGTGCATCGCGTCCTCGACACGGGCCTTCTTTTCCTTCATTTCGGTCTCGGTCGCAGCGCCGACCTTGATCACGGCCACGCCGCCGACGAGCTTGGCGAGACGCTCCTGGAGCTTCTCACGGTCGTAGTCGGAGGTGGTGTCTTCGATCTGGGAGCGGATCTGCTTGACGCGGCCGGCAATGGACTCCTTGCGGGCCTTGTCGTCGGTGTCGGTGACGAGGGTGGTGTTGTCCTTGTCGATGGTGACGCGCTTCGCGTCGCCGAGGTCTTCCCACTTGACGCTCTCGAGCTTGATGCCGAGGTCTTCAGAGATGAGTTTGCCGCCGGTGAGGATGGCGATGTCTTCGAGCATGGCCTTGCGGCGATCGCCGAAGCCAGGCGCCTTGACCGATGCGACGTTGAGCGTGCCGCGGAGCTTGTTGACGACGAGCGTGGCCAGAGCCTCGCCCTCGACGTCCTCAGCGATGATGAGGAGCGGCTTGCCCTGACGGGCGACCTGCTCGAGGATCGGGAGGAGGTCCTTCATCGAGGAGATCTTTTTCTCGTAGATGAGGATTTTCGCGTTCTCGAGAACCGACTCCATGCGCTCCGGATCGGTCACGAAGTACGGGCTGAGGTAGCCGCGATCGAACTGCATGCCTTCGACGACTTCGAGAACGGTGTCGAGGCCGCGGGCTTCTTCGACCGTGATCACGCCGTCCTTGCCGACCTTGTCCATCGCCTCGGCGATGATGCCGCCGATCTCTTCATCGCTGTTCGCGGAGATCGATCCGATGTGGGCGATGTCCTTGCCTTCGACCGGCTTGGCCATCTTGTCGATCGCGTCGACCGCCGCGCGGACCGCGAGCTCGATACCCTTCTTGAGCTCCATCGGGTTCGCACCGGCGGTGACGTTCTTGATGCCCTCGCGATAGATCGCCTGGGCCAGGACGGTTGCGGTGGTGGTGCCGTCGCCGGCGGTGTCGGAGGTCTTCGATGCGACCTCACGGACCATCTGGGCACCGGCGTTCTCGAGCTCGTCCTTCAGTTCGATTTCCTTGGCGACGGTGACGCCGTCCTTGGTGATCGTGGGGGAGCCGAATTTCTTCTCGATGACGACGTTGCGGCCCTTGGGACCGAGCGTCACCTTCACTGCGTCAGCAAGCTTGTTGACGCCTTTGAGGATTGCCTGGCGAGCTTCTTCGCCGTAGGTAACTTTCTTAGCCATGGTGTTTCTCCTGTCTCGTGCTTACTCGACAATTGCGAGGACTTCGTCCTCGCGGAGGATGGTGTACTCGACGTCGTCGATCTTGATGTCGGTGCCGGAGTACTTGCCGATGAGGACCGTGTCGCCCTTCTTGACGTCGAGCTTCATCCGCTTGCCCTCTTCGTTGAACTTTCCTTCACCCACGGCGATGACTTCCGCCTCCTGGGGCTTCTCTTTGGCGGTATCGGGGATGATGATTCCTCCCCGCATGGTTTCCTTCGCTTCCTTGCGCCGCACGACGATGCGGTCGTACAGGGGGCGAAGCTTCAGATCGACTGCCGTTGCTGTGGCCATGTAAACATCTCCTTTCATTGAACTTGTACCTCGCGGCAGGACGCCGCGTGTTTTGAGTTCGAGCCGTGGGCCGAGCGCTGTTAGCACTCAAGCCACGCGAGTGCTAACAATATGGACTGGCGGTGATTCTGTCAAGGGGGTGAAGGGCCCCTGCACTACACTTTAGGGGTTCCCTCATGAGCCTGCCGCCGGCCGCGGATGCCTCGTTCGGCCCGTACAGACTGGAGTCCCTCCTCGGAGCGGGAGGGATGGGGGAGGTCTATCTCGCGCGCGATACCCGGCTGGGCCGGAAAGTCGCCGTCAAAGTGCTCCCTTCGGACGCGATCGGCCAGCCGGGCCGGCGGGAGCGTTTCCTCAATGAAGCGCGGGCAGTGTCAGCGCTGAGCCACCCCAACATCGTCACGATGTTCGATTTCGGGGAGAACGAGCGAGGCGCCTACCTCGTGATGGAACTCGTGGAAGGCGAGTCCCTCCGGTCAGCGCTGTCTCGCGGCCCGATCGCACCGAAGCGAGCGCTGGAGATCGCGGCACAACTCGCAGCGGCTGTCGCCGCCGCGCACAGCGCGGGGATCGTCCACCGGGACCTCAAACCGGAGAACGTGATGATCACACCCTCCGGCGACGTGAAGGTTCTCGATTACGGACTGGCCAAGCTCATGGACCTCTCCACCGAACCATTCTCCAGCGCGATCGCAACCGCGGAGTCGCACAAGCTGACAGCGACAGGTACGATCGTCGGGACGACTCCTTACATGTCGCCGGAACAGATCGAGGCGCGTCCGGTCGATCACCGCACGGACATCTTCTCTTTGGGGATCGTGCTGTTCGAGATGCTGAGCGGGCGGCGGCCGTTCGACGGATCGTCATCGGTCGGCATCGCGCACAAGATTCTCAACGTCGAGCCTCGGCGCCTGACCGATGCCGACGCGGCGTTGCCTCCGGCGGTCGACGACATCCTGGCGAAGGCGCTCGCCAAGAATCCGGCTGACCGATATCAGCATGCCGGTGATCTGGCGATCGATCTCCGGCGCGCGAAAGACGGCCGTATCGCACAGCTGACCGCGCCGAGGCCGCAGCGCCCGTCAAGCGCGGCGCGGATCTCCCTCGCCGTGTTGGCGATCGTCGCTGCGGCGTTCGCCGGTTATCGATTCGCTTCCAGCGCGGCGGTGGTGCCACCACAGCGTTCGCCGTTTGCCGGGATCACCTTCGCTCCGCTCACGACGGAGCCGGGATACGAAGGCGAGCCGACATTTGCTCCGGACGGCCAGACGATCGCATACGTCTCCGACCGCAGCGGAGATCTCGACGTTTATCTGAAGCAGATCTCCGGCGGCCCGGACATCAATCTTACGAACCATCCTTCGGATGATCTGCAGCCCGCGATCTCGCCCGACGGCAAACAGATCGCGTTCGTCTCGACACGCTCCAGTGCCAAGGGCGTGACGTTCGCCAATCCGAACATGCCGCTGCGCGGCGGCGACCTCTGGCTCATGCCACTCCTTGGCGGCGCGGCGAGAAAGATCGCTGATGACTCTTACTATCCGGCGTGGACGCCCGACGGTTCGGCGATCGTGTTCGTGCGCGGCGCGTGGTCGAACGAGCGGATTTTCCGCGTGCCCGCGGCGGGAGGAGATGCACAGGAGATCCCGATCGAGATGCCTGAGCATCTCTTCGTTTTGTACCCGGCTCCGTCGCCCAACGGGAAGTGGCTGCTCTTCAACACCCAGCAGCCGAACGCGATCTACATCGCGCCGCTCGGCGGCGGAAAACCGACGGTACTTGCGGCGGGGCGGCACGGAGTGTGGGGAGCCGATTCGAGATCTGTCATCTACAGCGACCCCGAGCCTGGCATGCACGGAGCGCTGCACCGCATTCGAGTGTCCGAGAGCGGCGCCGCAGAGGGGGCCCCCGAGGCAATCACGGCCGGTCCGGGGTCGAGCGTCCATCCTTCGCTCTCGCGTGACGGGCGCTCGCTCGCTTTTGCGGCTCAGGAGATCGTGTTCAACATCGAGCGCGTGCGGTTCGATCCGGTGGCGGGCAGAACTCAGGGATCCCCGCAGCCCGTTACGACGGGGCAGGCGTCGAATCCTTTCCTGACTGTTTCGCCGGACGCGAATGCCGTTGTCTTTCAGTCATTCCGCGGCGGAGCGTCCCACATCTGGCGCGCCGAGGTGGGGACGGGGCTGATGACGCAGCTGACCGGCGATCCGGGGAACAGCGACCGAATCCCGCGCTGGTCGCCCGACGGTTCACGCATTGCGTTCGTACGGTCCGCGGGGATCAACGAGAACAGGGGTGGGGGCGTCTGGATCATGAGCGCAGATGGTGCAGGACCGCGGCCGGTCGCGCCCGGAACGGCGTTCATCTCGTGGATGCCCGACGGGCGTTCCATCACTTTCTTCGATGCGAAGAAACGCCAGATCATCATTCACGATCTCGAGACCGGGAAGGATCGTGCGCTCACCGACGACGAAGCCGTGCGCTCGTTTCACGTGGTGTCGGCCGACGGGCAGTGGATCGCGTACCAGGTCATCGGCACGCGCGGCACCAGCGATATCAAGGCAAGGAATGTGGATGGATCGGCACCGCTGAAGGTCGTGGCCACGGATCGAGAGGACGGCCATCCGTTCTTCGCACCGGACGGGCGTTGGCTGTACTACCAGAACGACCACAAGAATGTGTATCGAGTTCCCGGTCCGGCGCAGAACTGGCGGAAGGCCGAGCCGCAACAAGTGACGCACTTCCCGGAGTCGAATCTCTACATCGAGGATCCGCAGCTCTCGCCGGACGGGAGATGGCTGTTCTATTCGCGCCGGCGCGCCAGCAGCGATGTGTGGCTGGCGACGATTCCGGCGGATACCGTTAACCGTTAACCGTTAACCGTAACCGGCCCGCGTTGTGTGCGTGACGGCGGGCAGAAGCGAGGCGCAGCGAAGCAGATGCTGCCGTCCCGCCCACAACCCTCCGGGCTGGTGGCGGTTACGGCCCGCTCGCTTCGTTGCTCGTCGTCCGCGATGTCCCAGCATCGCCTCCTCCTCGCGCCTCGCGTTCGGGCCGTAAGCGCCACCAGCGCGAGCCACTCTGGATTTCTTCACAGCCTCTGAGCCGCGAAGGCGGCGAAGGGCCTCGAGCTACGTAACCTGAGATCCTTCGGCGTCTTCGCGCCTCAGGATGACGTGGGGGCTTAACGCTCCGGACGGACCGATTACGATCCCTCGCGGTTAACGGTTAACGGTTAACGGTTAACGGTTAACGGTTAACGGTTAACGGTTAACGGTTAACGGTTAACCGTCCTGCGCTAAAATCACCCGAGTGGCTGGCTGGGAGGGACGCAATGGAGGGTCATTCAGAACGATTGCCGTTCTGACCGCCATCCCAATCCTCGGCCTCTTCGCATACATCGTCTTTCGCGCGATCTATCCGAAGGTCGAGCCGATCGCCAAGACGATCGCCGAACGGAAGACGACGCCCCAGGCGAAACCTGCAGCACCACCGGCCACGAAGCCCAAACCAAAGGGCTCCATCGTCCTCATCATCGACGACCTCGGATTCGAAGGGCAGCCGCTCGATCGAGTGATGGCGCTCGACCCCGACATCAACTTCGCCATCCTGCCGAACGGCAACCGCGCGGCGCAGATCGCCGATCGTCTCAATGACGGCGGCTTCGAGATCCTCGTCCATCTGCCGATGGAGCCGATGGGGAAGGAGTCGCCGGGTGAGAATGCCATCCTCACTTCGATGTCCGACGCCGAGATCACCCGCCTCGTCCGCGAGAACGTGCGCGCCGTGCCGCATGCGCGAGGCGTGAACAACCACATGGGCTCGCGCGCGACCGCCGATCGCCGCGTCATGGCCTCGGTCATCGGCGCGCTGCCGGAGGGGATGTACTTCGTCGACTCGCGAACGGTCGGCCAGTCGGTCGCGGAAGACGTCGCCCGCGAGCTCAACGTCCGCACGGCAGCGCGTCACGTGTTCCTGGACGATGTGCGAACGACGTTCGCGGTCCGTCAGCAGCTGGCCGCGCTCGCGAAGATGGCCGAAGAACGCGGGATCGCGATCGGGATCGGCCATCCGGACCGTGTCACGCTGGACGTGCTCGCCGCGGAGATCCCCCGGCTGAAAGCCCGAGGATTCCGGTTTCTGCGCGCGAGCGCGGTTGTGAACTGATGCTTCTCGCCCTCTTTCTGATCGAGCTCGCCGCCGGTCTCTACCTGTTTCTCCCGCTGGTCGGGCGGCGCAACGCCGGCGTGAAGTTCTATCGCCTCATCCTGCTCCTCGGCGCCGGGCTTTCCGCCGGCGCCGGCGTGGCCCACATGATGGCGGGGCGGCGCGACCTCGCCGCGGCCGACGCGGCGACGATCGTCGCCAGTGCGCTCCTCTGGGTGGTCCTCCGTTATCCGAAGCGGCTGATCTTCCGCGCCGCGTCTCTGATCCTGAGCGGGTTCTATCTCGCGGCGGCGATCTTCGCGTACGACGCCGCCATCGCTCCCCGTCACATGGCCTGGAGCTTCCTCGGTGCCCTCAGCACGATCGCGCTTCTAGGCAGTGTGAATCTGGCGATGACGCTCGGCCACTGGTATCTGGTGGTGCGCGGGATGCCGATCGAGCCGCTGAAACGCCTGGCGCTCGCCACGGTGGCGGCGACCGGCTTCAAGCTGCTGGTGGTGGTGATGGCCATCCTGGCCGGCGGGATCTTTCAGGAAGTGGCGGTCCGGCAGGGCATCTTCTTCTGGATGCGCGCCGGATGGGGCCTCCTCGGCCCGATGGTGCTCTTCCCGATGGTGTGGGGCACGGTGCGCATCCGTTCAACGATGGCCGCGACCGGCATCCTCTACGTCGAAGTCGTGGCGGTCGTCATCGGCGAGGTTCTCGGCGGCTGGTTGTCCGCGCTCGTGCACCTGCCGGTATAAGATCGCCTCATGGCAGCCGTTCGATTCGACAACGTCGTCAAGCGGTACGGCCCGGTCTCGGTCATCGAAGACCTCTCCCTCGAGATCAAGGACCATGAGTTCATGGTGCTGGTCGGCCCCTCCGGCTGCGGCAAATCGACCGCGCTCCGGATGATCGCCGGTCTCGAAGACGTCACCGCCGGCACGATCTCCATCGGCGACAGCGTCGTCAACGACCTGCAGCCGAAGGATCGCGACACCGCCATGGTCTTCCAGACCTACGCCCTCTATCCGCACATGAGCGTGCGCGAGAACCTCGGCTTCGGCCTGAAGATGCGAAAGACGCCGAAGGCCGAGATCGACCGCCGCGTCAACGACGCCGCCTCCATCCTCGGCATCACACCGCTCCTCGATCGCAGGCCGAAGCTGCTGTCAGGCGGCCAGCGTCAGCGCGTGGCTCTCGGCCGCGCCATCGTGCGGCAGCCGGCGGTGTTTCTGTTCGACGAGCCGCTCTCGAACCTCGACGCCAAGCTGCGCGTGCAGATGCGCGCGGAGATCACGAAGCTGCAGCAGCGGCTCGAGACGACGGCGGTCTACGTCACGCACGATCAGGTCGAGGCGATGACGATGGGCCATCGCATCGCCGTGATGAACGCCGGGCGGATCGAACAGGTGGGCACGCCGCTCGAGGTCTACGATCGTCCGGCCACGATCTTCGTCGCGCAGTTCATCGGTACGCCTCCGATGAACTTCTTTCCCGCGAAGGTGCGCGATGGGCGGCTTGAAGCCGAATCGTTCAGCATCCCCCTCGGACGTTCGATCCCATCGACGGACGTTCTCGTGGGCATCCGCCCCGAGAGCTTCCGCGGCTCAGCGGCGCAGATCCAGGCGAAGGTCGAACTGGTGGAGATGGTGGGCCATGAAGCCGTCGTCCATCTGCGCGCGGGGGAGATCCCGTTGATCGCCACGTACGAAGCACATCAGGCGCCGAAGCTGGGGGAGACGACCGCCCTCGGCGTGGATGTCGCGCGGATGCATCTGTTCGACAAGTCGACGGAAAAGCGAATTTAGAAGTGTCCTGGTGTCAGGTCTGCAAAAACAACTTTTCTTCCAATAGTGGTGTGCGCATTGCGCACACCACTATTGGAAGAAAAGTTGTTTTTGCAGACCTGACACCAGGACACTTCATTCCGCGCCCGGGGGTGCCTGGCCGTAGACGTGCCGGTCGTGCGTCGCCAGATCGAATGGCTGCAGCCGCGGATTCGCGGGATACCCCCGATGCACGGCCTGGCAGTCGTAGCAGACGATCACGTCCTTCACCATGCGCCAGACGATGTAGTCGAGGATCGTGACTCCGAGGAGCGAGAGACCGTACGTCCAGGGAACGAAGATGGAGCCGACGACGACCAGGGCGATGCCGGTCTTGCGGTTGAAGTCTTTCTGAAAGTAGAGCTGATCGTGGCCGCACGCGGCGCAGCGATCGATGATCGAGCCCACGGGTGGTGCGGTGACAGGGGAGGGGGCGCGGCAGTGTTCGCACGGCTGCGACGGCTCGCCCGCTTCGCGGCCGAGCCGCCGCTCACATGCTGTACAGAGGAAATGGACTGAGGCCACGCGGCCCACAGCTTACTTCGCGCGCTCGAGATATCGATTTTCAGATGGATCGACGATGATCTCTTCGCCATCCGTGACGAACGGGGGGACCTGGACGACGACGCCATTCTCGAGCGTGGCCGGCTTGTACGAGGCGGACGCGGTGGCGCCCTTCACCATCGGCTCGGTCGACGAGATTTTCGCCTTCACGGTCTTCGGCAGCTCGATGCCGATCGGGCGCTGCTCATGGAACTGCACCTGAATCTTCAATCCCGGCGCGAGCCACGATGCGGCGTCGCCGAGGTCTTCTTCGCTGATCTCGACCTGCTCGTAGTTGGAGGTGTTCATGAAGTGGTGCGCGTGACCGTCGGAGTAGAGGTACTCCATCTCGTGCTGGGTGATGTAGGCCGGCTCGATCGGGTCCTGCGACCGGAAACGGTGCTCGAACTGGTTACCGGTGCGCATGTTCCGGAGCTTGGCCTGCACCATGGCCCGGAGGTTTCCCGGCGTGTGGTGCCGAAACTCCATCACTTTGCATAGGTCACCCTCGAAGATGATGACCTGTCCCTTGCGGATATCGTTGGCCTGCATGAAGCGGTGAATCCTTTCCGTTAGACTCTGGCGTTCGAAAACGCGGCATTCTAGTCGTTGATGAGGGGGAACCGGAACCGTGAATCGCAAAGCTGCCGTTCTGCTCGCTGTCCTGCTCGCTGCAGGGTGTGGTCCCGGTCGCGAAGGCCAAACTGCCCCGGAGAGCGCCGAAATTCCAATCGGGGTGTATGGCGCCCTCACCGGCCCCGAGGCCTCGTTCGGGACTTCGACCGTCAACGGCGTCCGTCTGGCCGCCGACGAGATCAATGCCGCCGGGGGGCTGCTGGGAAAGAAGATCCGCCTCGTCGTCGAGGACGACCAGGGGCGGGCCGAGGAGGCGGCGTCGGTGGTGACGAAGCTGGTGACGAGCGATGACGTCATCGCCCTGGTGGGGGAGAACTCCTCCAATCAGTCGCTCGCGGCCGCGCCGATCGCCCAGGCGAACGGCGTTCCCATGGTCTCGCCGTCGTCCACGAATCCCGCGGTCACGCAGAAAGGCGAGTACATCTTCCGCGTCTGCTTCACCGATCCGTATCAGGGGAAGGCGCTCGCCGCGTTCGTCCGCGACACGCTCAAAGCGAATACGGCCGCGGTGCTGATCGACAAGAAGAACGATTACTCGGTCGGCCTCGCCGAGTTCTTCAGCAAGGAGTTCACGGCCCGAGGCGGCCGAATCGTCGCGCAGCAGAGCTATGTCGGCGGCGACGCCGAATTCCGTCCGCAGCTGACCGCGTTCCGCCGTGCGAAACCCGACATCGTCTTCATCCCCGGCTTCTACACCGACGCCGGCCAGATCGCCATCCAGGCCCGCGACCTCGGCCTCGACGTCCCGCTGATCGGAGGCGACGGATGGGATTCCCCGACGGTCATCGAGATCGGCGGCAAGTCGGTCGAGAACTCGTACTTTTCCGATCACTACTTCGTCGGCGACGATCGTCCGGTCGTGAAGCAGTTCGTCGCGGAGATGAACAGGCGTCACGGAAAGAATCCGGAGGCGACGGCGGCGCTCGGGTATGACGCGCTGAAGATCATCGCCGCCGCGATCACGCGCGCCGGCTCGCTGGACAGGAAGGCGATCCGCGACCAGATCGCCGCCACGCGCGATTACCAGGGCGTCTCCGGGACGATCACAATGGGCCCCGACCGCAATCCGATCAAGCCCGTGGCCATGATCAAGATCGAGAACGGGGTCATGAATTTCGCGGGGTGGGTGCAGCCGTAATTGGACCATGGACCCTGGACCCTGGACCTTGGATCTTTGACTCAGGGCAGCCAGAAATCGCGGCCGTACAGCCGGTGGAGCTTTGAATCCGCGCCTTCGACTTCCCTCAGGTACTCCTGCCAGGCGTCGAGCTGTTTTTCGGGGCCGATGACGAAGAACACGCCGTCCGGGACCTCGCTCGCCTTCACGTTGTAACCGGGGATGAAGCGGCCGTAGACGCGGTCTTTGCGATCGAACAGGATGTTGCCGAGGTTCGGGTCTTTCCGGAGCTCGAGGATGGACTGCCGGAATTTGCGAACCATGTCCGGCGGCTGGTTGTCGGCGAGATCGGCGGCGAGGGCTTCCGCGCGTGACTCGTAGCTCGCGGCCGCGCGGTTTTCGGCGAAGACCTGAGCCACCGCGTAATCTCCGAGCTTCGGATCGCGAGCCGAGGTTTTGAGCTCGTTGACGACGAAGCGAACGGTCTGGGGGAGTTCCGGCGTTCGCTCGGCGTAGTAGCCCATGCGGCCGCCCGCGACATTGGCGCGCAGGCCGTTGCTGTAGGCGAGGCCCGCGCCGATGGTCTTGAGGAAGATGCCATGAGCCCCGTACCCCGCGTGAAGGCGCGAGGCGAGAAAGTCGAGCTGCTTCTGTTTGTCGTTGAAATCCGAGAAGTGCGCGCCGGGCACCGAGGTGACGATGACGCCGCCGGGTTTGTTCGGATTGAAAAGTCCAACGTGAACAGGCTTGGTATCAGGCATACGCTGCCGCAATCTCGCGACAATGTGTGGAGCGCGGGCGATCTCGCCCGCGGTTCTTGATTCTGCCGAAAGCGTCTTCACCAGCTCCCCAAGCTTCGGCGTGAGCGCCTTCTCCATCTCACCCGATCCGACCACGTACGTCCGGGCATTGGCGCGCCGCAGGATGTGCTTCCGGAGCGCATCGAGGTTCTGCAGTGCGACGGCCGGCGGCGTGAAGAGGTCGTCCCGCAGCGCCTGGACGAGGTAGCTCCAGTCGGCGGCGAGGCTGTCGTCGGGAATCTCGATCAGGGTCAGGTCGAGATCCTTCAGCAGATCGGTCGCGATCGCATTCGGTGCGGGAGCTGCGATCAATTCCTTGAGCTGCGCGCGGGTCTTGCCGCTCGCCGCCGCGGCCAGATCGTTGAACCACTTCGTAAGCGCTTCGCGATCGGCCACGGGCGCCTCTTTCAGCAGCCAGCGCAGACGCAGCGCGTTGTGGGAGCGGGTGAGGAACGAATCGGCCGCGAGGAACGTCGGGTTGTGCTGCATGCGCCACGCGTTCGGCGGGTTCTGGACCCACGATTCTTCCGAGCCCTGCGTCGTGTTGCGGAGGTTGCTGAGCGCCTGGTCGACCACGTCGCGGATGCGCGGCAGGTTCTCCGGCCGCCAGTCCGGGGCGCTGAGGATGAGGTTCATCCAGTCGATCGAGCGCCGCGCTTCGTCCGCCCCGATGCCCGATCCGCGCACGACGAGCTCGAGGCGCTCCGTGCGCGGATTGGTCACGAAGAACGCATCGAGCGAAAGGATCTCCTTGCGCAGGCGCTCGCTCATCTCCTCGAACGACACCGGTTTGCCGTTCTCGATCACGCCGCTGCGCGAGAGCAGTCCCGGGAGCAGCGACAGGTAGCGCAGCTGTTCGCGCGGGATGCCGTCGAGACGCAGGGCCAGCCCGGTCATGCCGCTCGACATCGCGTCGAACCGTGAGACGACGAAGGGAACGCCCTCGACTGATTTGGCCGCGTACTGGAGCGAGTCGTCGAGCGTCATCGGCGGAGACGACACGAACTCCGGCGTCGCGATTTTCTTCGCCTCTTCCTCGATGCGCGCCGACTCGGCGTCGTAGGCGGCGCGGTAGCGGCGGATCGCATCCTGCTCGTCCGCCACGCCGAACTCCTGCTTCAGTCTCTCGGCTTCTGCTTTCGCGCGCGCGACGCGCTCCGCGTCCTCGCGCTGGATGAGAGCCGGGCTGGGACGCGCCGCGACGGCGTACGGCACGGTGTTCGTGATCTGCCACTTCGAGAGATACCGGGTCCAGAAGTTCTTGTTCGTGGCCAGCTGCTTGCGCACGAAATCGAGCTGCGGATTCATCGTCAGAGACTTCTTGAACGACGGCGTGCGCTCCAGCGCCAGCAGCGCATCCATCCAGCTCGACCCCGACCCTCGGAAACCGAATCCGGGAGGGGAGTTGACGAACTTGGCGAGATCGCGCTCGAGCTCCGTCAGGCGGTTGGCGATCCGCTCGTTGAATTCCTTCAGCTCCGGCGAGCTGTCTTTGAATGCGGCCACGCGCGCGAGCTCGTCGGTCACGATCTTCCGGATCTCGGACAGGCGCGCGTCGTTGAAGTTCGACGGAGCGACGTCGGTCATGGCGATGTAGATCGGATGGCCGCCCCAGTCGCCGACATTGCTGAAGATCTGCTTGGCGCCGATGTCCAGCTTCCTCGTCTTGCTGTCGATGAAGAGCTTGTAGAGATTCGTCGTGGCGTCGCCGGCGAAGTTGTCGAAGAAGAGCTGCGCCAGGATCTGCTCGCTGAGGTCGAGGTCGCGGTTCGCCGGCCACCACAACCCGATGGGGCTCGGCTGCTGCTCGTTGCGATGCGGATATTCGGTGTACCGGATCGCACCCGCCGGGGCCGGCTGTGCCTTCGGCAGCGAGTCGAGCGAATGGGCGGGGCGCTTTTTGCCCGATGGATCGACGGTATCGAGGATCTTGTCGACTCGCGCGAGGATGCCGTCGATCGGAACGCTCTTCGGGAACGAGGCGATCGTGCCCATGTTGCCGAGGAAGTGCGTGGAGGCGTGGAAATCGCGAATGTGTTTCGGCTGCATCGTCCGGATGCCCGACGGCTCGCCGCCGGAGTTCATCGCCAGAGGATGGTTCGGTCCGTAGACCGCGTGGCCCGCCGCGCGGAAGAGCTGCCGGTACGGGTTGCCGGTCGAGCTCACCATCTCGTTGTAGACGGAGCCCTTCTCCTCGAGCCGCAGCGTGCCGTCCGGATTCCGCGTGACGCCGAAATTGCGGACCTCGCGGCGGATCTCCTCATCCGTGTAATTCGGATGGAGCATCGCGTCGAGCTGCCGCTCGAGAAGGTTGAAGAACACGTCGGGACCCGCGGCGGTGTTGAAGTGGTAGCTCGTCCGCCACTGCTGCGTGAACGCGCTCGAGCCGGACAGCCACATCGTGTCGAGACCGGCGAACGAGCGCCCCTTCGTTCCCTTGCCGAGGAGAAGGTGCTCCTGGGTGTGGGGCTCGCCCTGGTCGGAGACCGGGATCGAGTTGATCCAGGTGTAGCCCTGCGGAACGGACTCGATCTGAAGGAGGTCGAGCGTGAACCCGCTCGCGGTGTGGATGAACCGCGCGCCCATCGGCTTCCCGGCATCATCGACGTAGACCGCCTCGACGCGGAAGCCGTTGACGTCCTGTCCCTTCGTGAGTTTGTCGAGCTGAGTCTCAGCCGCGCCTGCCTGCATGGTTGCCATCGTGACCGCCAGAGCGAGAAGTCTGTTTCGCATGGGGGGAGATTGTAATGTGGAGCCGCGGGCGATCTCGCCCGCCGAATCGCGGGCGATCTCGCCCGCCGGTATCACTCTTCCGCGGGCGGGATCGCCCGCGGCTCCACTCGCCCGGCCCACCACAGCTGCGCCACCATCAGCAGCATGCCGAGGTCGCGGAGGATGACCATCTTCATGTCCTGGAGCCGTTCTTCGTGCGTGAGGTTGGCCGCGCTCTGGTCGAAGCAGCCGCAGTCGATGGCATTGTCGCGGATCAGGTTGAGCGAGATGGCGATGATGAACACGAGCAGCATCGCGGCGATGACGTTACGCGCCGCGCTCTTCCAGACGCCGAGGATGAGGGCCAGGCCGGCGAGGAGCTCGACCCAGGGCATGACGAGCGCAGAGATGTTGATCAGGCCCGCCGGAAGGATCCGGTAGTTGTAGACCATGTGCGCGAACGACGGCGGGTCGGCGATCTTCGGCAGCGCCGCGGCGACGAAGATCGCGCCGAGCGCGATCTGGACGCGCACGGTCAGCCAGGGATGAGTCAGCGCTTCGCGCGCGGTCATGGCGTCGCGCCTTTCCGCGTCGGCCCGCCGCGCTTCACCCAGTCGGGATAACCGTCCTTGTAGACGTAGACGTTGTTGAACTGGATGCCCCACAGCTTCTGCGCGAGCATGTGCGAGTCTTCGCACGCGCCGCCGCTGCAGTAGATGACGATCGGCAGATTCTGCTGATCGGGGTCGGGGCGCTCTTCGAAGAGCTTGTTCACCTTGTCGTCGATATCGGATTCCCACACGGAGAAGGGACGCGAGCCCGCGATGTGGCCCTCCTCGAAGACCGAGGTCCGGCGGGCGTCGAGGAAGAGCGCGCCCTGCGCGTGCAGATGGGCGACGTCGGCATAGCCGATCTCTTCGTAGGCTCGGTCAGGGTGGGGAAGGAACTGCCGCGTCACGGCTTGCTGAGTGCTGGGTGCTGGGTGCTGAGTGCTTGGTGCTGCGTGAGTGCTGCGGGCTGGGTTCTGAGTGCTGGGTGCTGGGTGCTGCGCGGGAATGGCGGGATTGACGGTTGCCGTGACAGGAGGCGCCACGCTTTCGGTCATGGGCTGAGCGGTTGGCGGCGCCGGGCTTGTGACCGGCTTCTCCGGCGCGCGTTCCGGAACGCGCAGGGCATTCGGATAGTACCCGGGGAGAATGAGCTTCCGCTCCCGCCCGGCGACTGCATTCGCCACGACGGCGATCACGGAAGCGATGAGAACGATGAGGACAGCCTGGACGATCGGTCGGTTCATAGTGCTCTGAGGTGAGACGCGGGACACACTGTAACGGTTTTGAGTCCCTCTGCGTCCTCTGCGTCTCTGCGGTGAACGTCGGTCCCTAATCCAGCCGGCGCAACACAGCCACCGAATAGGCCTGCACCGACAGCTCCTGGCCCGCGTGGATCTCGCCCCTCTCCCGCAGGTCGGGAATCGGGTCGTTGGTGTCGAGCACCTTCACCCACCGGTTGCCCCACAGACCCGTCGGCAGCCTGAACTGGATCGACTCGTAGTGCGCGTTGAACAGAAGGTAGAAGCTGGCGTCGATGATCTGTTCGCCGCGTCCGTCCGGCGTCGGAATCGCTTCGCCGTTGAGGAAGACGCCGATCGAGCGCGAGAAGCCGCTCTGCCAGTCCTGGTCGCTCATCTGCCCGCCGTCGGGCTTGAACCAGCCGATGTCGGATACATCCGCCCCGCGCAGCGGCCGTCCCATGAACCAGCGCCGCCGCGTGAACACCGGGTGCTCCTTGCGGAACTTGATGACACGCGCGGTGAACGCCATCAGCTCGCCGTCGACGTTCGCCCAGTCGAACCATGACAGCTCGTTGTCCTGGCAGTACGCGTTGTTGTTGCCGTTCTGCGTTCGCCCGAGCTCATCGCCGCCGAGGAGCATGGGGACGCCCTGGGAGGTGAAGAGAGTGGTGATGAAATTCCGCTGCTGCCGCCTCCGCAGCGCGTTGACGTTCGGATCGTCCGTGGGACCCTCGGCGCCGGAGTTCCAGGAGTTGTTGTCATTGGCGCCGTCGGCGTTGTTCTCGCCGTTCGCCTCGTTGTGCTTCTCGTTGTAGGACACGAGGTCGCGCAGCGTGAAGCCGTCATGAGCCGTCACGAAGTTGATGCTCGCCACCGGCCGGCGTCCCGTCGTCTCGTAAAGATCGGAACTGCCGGTGAGCCGGTTCGCGAAGTCGTCGAGGCTGTAGTCCGTCCCGCGCCAGAAATCGCGGATGTTGTCGCGATATTTTCCGTTCCATTCCGACCAGAGGGGAGGGAAGTTGCCGACCTGGTAGCCGCCCTCTCCGACATCCCACGGTTCGGCGATCAGCTTGACCTGGGAGATGTGCGGATCCTGTTGGATGATGTCGAAGAACGCGGAGAGGCGGTCGACGTCGTGCAGCTCACGAGCGAGGGTCGACGCGAGGTCGAACCGGAATCCGTCGACGTGCATCTCCAGATGCCAGTAGCGCAGCGAGTCCATGATGAGCTGCAGCACGTGCGGGTGCCGCATGTTCAGGCTGTTCCCCGTACCGGTGTAATCCATGTAGTAACGCGGCTGGCCGTGCACCGTGCGGTAGTAGGCGGTGTTGTCGATCCCCTTCATCGACAGCACCGGCCCCATATGGTTCCCCTCGGCCGTATGGTTATAGACCACGTCGAGGATCACTTCGATGCCCTCGTCGTGCAGGGTCTTCACCATCTGCTTGAATTCCTGGACCTGCTGGCCCAGCTGCCCGCCCGCGGCGTATTCGTTGTGCGGCGCGAGATAGCCGATCGAGTTGTAGCCCCAGTAGTTGCGGAGCCCCTTGTCGGCCAGCGTCGAGTCCTGCACGAACTGGTGGACCGGCAGCAGTTCGACCGCCGTGACCCCGAGCTGCTGGAGGTACTTGATCGACACGGGGTGCGCCATCCCGGCGTACGACCCGCGGATCTCGTCGGGGATGCCCGGATGCCGCTCGGTGAACCCCTTCACGTGCGTCTCGTAGACGACCGTCCGGTGCCACGGCGTGGCGGGCCGGCGGTCGGCCCCCCAGTCGAAGAACGGGTTGATCACGACGCACTTCGGCACGAACGGGGCGCTGTCGGCGTCGTTCTTCGACGCCTCCGGTGCATCGAAGTGATACGGAAAGATGGCCTCGTTCCAGTTCCAGCTCCCGTCGATCGCCTTCGCATAGGGGTCCAGCAGCAGCTTGGCCGGGTTGCACCAGTGCCCCTCGTCGGGCGCCCACGGCCCGTGGACCCGGAACCCGTAGCGCTGCCCCGGCCTGACGTTCGGGACGTACCCGTGCCAGCACAGGGCGGGCATTTCCGGCAGCTCCACCCGGGTTTCCCGGCCGTCCTCGTCGTCGAAGAGACAGAGTTCGACCTTCGTCGCCACCTCGGAAAAGACCGAGAAGTTGGTGCCGACGCCATCGAATGTGGCGCCGAGGGGGTACGGTTGGCCCGGCCAGATCTGCATGCCTGGCATTATTCATGGGGCGTGCCGCGGGTGTAAGCTTCGCGTCTGGAGGAGGATCCATGAACATCCGGATGAAGCAGGCCGTCGTGGCCGC
>CALMZP010000120.1 GCA_937870635.1 uncultured Acidobacteriota bacterium
AACGAAGAGGGCAAAGTCGTGTCGCGCCAGGTGACGCAGGACCCGTACGGCGGGGAAGAGAGCGCGTTAGCCGGCGCGGGGGTGGACAAGATCACGGTCACGGCCAGAAAGTCGGACGCGGGTACACTCGAATCTGTGCAGGTCGATGTGCGTCTGACGGAAGAGATCGACGCGGACTCGCTCGCCAAAGGCGGCGCGCGCATCTCCGGCGCGATGGTGACGCCGGCGACCGCGAACCCGTTCACGATCCGCTGGAGGTTCACGCCGGCGGAGTGGTCCGCCCTCCCGTCCCTGACAATCCAGATCACCGATCAGCTGCGAGCAGCGGCATGGTCCGACAGCACGCCGATCCTTCCACCACCCGACTGGGCACTGGCGTCGAAGCCCGTCTCCACCTCCGCATCCATCCCGTTCGAGTACCGCGAATCGCAGACATCGCTGGCAACCTGGCTCGCGACAGTCAATGCCGGCGAGTCACGCTCGACGACGCTGTACGAAGTGGAAAACCTGGCCACCCTCGGCAGCAAAGACGCGGCGAACCTCACGCGCCTGATCGTGGCATCCACGTTCCAAGCCTTGCCGTTCACGGATCCGGCGACGGGGTTGGTTTATGCGAGGGAGCGGTGGCTGGATCCGCGCACGGGGACGTTCTTGTCGCCGGACCCGATGGGGTTCCGGGATTCGTCGAATCTTTATACGTTCTGCAGTGCCGATCCTATTAATTGTCGCGACCCTCGGGGTGAGATGACAGCGCACGAAAGATATGAGCGTCTCAAGGATGCATGCCGCCGTGATCCACGACGTACCGATTGCGTCTCGGTACACGACCGATGGATTCAGACTACATTTGGGGATAGTGGTAAGAACCCGCGACCAGTATTACTCCCGGGTGAAGGCAGCGGGCCGACGGCTTACTTCGTGAACGGGATACTTACGCCAGCTCCGAGCGCGTCCGCTTATGCGCGTGAAGCCGCTGTCTGGTTTGATCGACACGTGATCGCTATTCACAATCCAACGCACGGCAAAGTCGAAGACGCTCTTGAACTCATCCTTGTCAATAAAGTGAATCAAGCCGACATCACAACATCCATGGTCGTCGACGAACTGCTATTGCAGATCAGGCAACTGGATCAGAATGGCCGCGCGACAGTGATCGCTCATAGCCAAGGAGCCGCCATTCTGTCGAGCGCTCTGGAGTACATTCCTCCGAGCGAGAGACGTCGCATCGATGTGATTTCGATCGGCGGAGCTGCATGCTCTTTTCCAGAAGGCCTCAGCTCGGTAACGGCCTATGTGAACACCCGTGACCCCGTACCGATGATCCTGGGCGCGAATCCAAGACATGTCGCGCTGCTCTCGACAGGTTGCGCATCTCGGGCACTAAAGTTGATGTTCTCTACTACTCATTTGGAAATGCCATGGACATCAGCTCCACGCACAGCGTTGCAGCTTACCGTCAGGCCGTAGGCAGGTCCACGCCTGGGTCGTCACCGTTTCAGTCCGAACTTCAGGCGCCGGACAACATCATCCATACGTCCGGTGCAAGTCGTGCGGTCAGACTTCTGCTGAATGGAACGTTCTTTACGGAAGCCGGGCCATGAAGTCAATCCGACGAGCCATGGCGTGTGGCATCCTCGCAGCCCTATGCGGCTGTGAGAAAAATATCGAGCTCTCTTCGGAACCCGACATCAAACCACTGATCGGAACATGCCTCGTCACGAACGTACCGTTGTTCCTGGTGATGCCCAAGAATGAGCCGCCAGATCGTCAAGGGATTGCCGCTCCAGCGTTGGTGCCAGAGAACAGTGCCGTTACTCCCTATTCGGTGAGCGATTTCGAGAACCGGAAGGTTGTCGATTCGCAAAATGCCGACGTGATTCGGATCGTCCCGTCCGGAAGTATCCTCACGGTCCATGACGCTTGGCGCTTACAAAGTTTTGAAGGTTCAAGAATCGCGATACGCGCGGCGCTTCGGGAGCCCGGCAGTCGCTCGATGATGCTTGTCGAAACGTCGTCACTCCTTCACTTCAAATGGAGTGTCTTCCTTCTGGACGGCGTGCTTGAGGACAACGAGAGAACAGAATTGGGCAATGAGCCCGTGTTTGATCGCGCCTTCGCAGCGTCGTGCCATGAGCGATCGCCGGGCCCGGAAGCGAGCCCAGAGGCTGAGAAATAGCGCCCGCCCCACCCGATGTCGGGACGGACGGTGCGCGAAGGCACCAGGGGCACCGGAATGCACGTCAGCACTTGATAAGTGGTTGATTGCGAATTTCGGTGACCCGCAAGCGGAAACGCTTCCCGTTGAAGGGATCTCCGGAAGAAACAACCCTATCGTCTACGTGAACGGCATCAACACAGGTCGTCCCATGGCACGTGATGCCGGCCGGGTGATGGCAGCGATTTATGATGCACCTGTTCATGTCGTTTGGAATCCGACTAAACGACCATGGCCCGATATTCTTCAGGTTCAATTTGTAAACAAGACCGACACGCCCGATGCCACGACCCAGGAAGTGCTTCGCACCCTCCGGGTGCAGCTCAGCATGAACAGCTTCGTGACTTTGATTGGACACAGCCAAGGTGCCGCGATCGTGTCGTCAGTATTGTCATTCCTGTCGCCCGCCGAACGAGTCCGCGTGGTCATCACGTTCGGCGGGGCTGCGTACCAGTATCCGAGTGGAACACGATCACTTCGCGTTGTGGTGAACGTGCAAGATGTCGTGCCATGGCTCGCTGGCTACGTTCGTGCTGAGAAATTGGGCCTGCGGGTTCCAGGAATCGAAAGAGTCAGCTTCGGTGGTGGGATGCTCGTTCCGTCTGCGACACATAGTGTATTCAAATATATGGACGTTGAGCTACAGCAACGGACCGGAAATTCCCGTGGCATCCAGTCACCGTCAGATGTCACAGATAAACTTCTGGCAGGCGTGTCAGCGTGGGGCAGGTGGCCGTGAAGAAAGCATCTGCACTTTTGCTGGGTTTGGGTCTCCTGCTCTTCTGCTCTCCCTTCGAACGTGAGCGCGCCGCCGATGCTTTCGAGTCACTCAACGGGCGATGCATACGTCTCTTGAGCGAGACTACCGTTCTGCGGCCGGCTGCTGAACACAAAGCATTCCGCCCGTACTTGGACAGATCCATCAGCAAGATCGACAAACTCGTGACCACTCTTCCGGCTGGGACCGAAATACGCATCGCGCGAGTTGTCTACGAGCAAAGCTTCGAATATACGGCCGTCACGGTTCTCGCTCGCGTGCCAGGAGTCAGCGACGAAGTCTCTGCGTCTCTGCTCTTCACACCACAGTGGCTTACTGCAGCTACGCGGATCCAGGAAAGACGGGAAACAAGAGCGTCGTCGGAACTGCTCAAGAATGCACTCGATGAGCAGATGGCGGAATGGTGTGATCGCGAGTGAACGAGAAGCGTGTAACCGGCTTCCTTGCGCAGCCGGTCGAGTTCTCCCGGCCGTGCTGCGCAGAGTCACCAGCAACACAGATGAAACGCTGGGTGTATTTATTGGCGCTGGTTCTGGTGATACCTGGCTGCATCTTTGAGGATAAGAGCAGCGAGGTTTACTCCGTTAAGAATCTCGTCAACCGGTGTATCCGCGTCCGCGCACCGATGACCGTGATCGAGTCTCCGAAACGAGGCCTGCCTTATCTGTCGCGAGGAACGAGCGAAGCTGATCATCCAATGCTGCGGCTGCGGCCCGGCTCGGAGATGATCGTTCGCTCGGTTCGGCTGCGGTCGACGTTTGAAATGACAACCGTGCAGGTCCTAGTCGAATATCGCGAATCCAAACAGGTGTTCGACGGCACACTGCTCTTTAGTGGCGCATGGATCCTGGCTGCCTCGCAAGCGCTAAAGTGGGACGACGAATCGGCTAAAGCTCTTCGCGAGCCGGAATTGGATAGATCGACCGCGGAATGGTGTAACCGCGAGCACGCTGAGCATGCGTCTGAGGTGGTGCCCCTCCGGGAGCGACGGTAACAGCACCGCGCACAATGCGGTTACTGGTTGGAAGAAGAAAAGCCGGTGAGGCCATGCCGACCGTGCGGGACGGCCCACTCCTGAAGATGCGCGGTCTAACTAAGTATGTGCGGGTCATGTCGATCAATGAGGAACGCCATCCTCTTCACTTGGGGCATCGTCGCAAGGGGCAGCGGAGAACACGTGCGGTCGGAACGGGGGCGCCGACATCCAGTTCGTTCAGGCGATGCTCGGGCACGCGCATCTGTCGACGACCGAGATCTTCACGCGTGTCGCGAGCCGAAACTGAAAGAGGTCCAAGAGTACTCGCATCGTGGGCCGAAACGCGCACCATCGGCAACTCCACAGGATGTAGACACCGATGAGGAAATCGGCCGCACAGATCTCGTGAATACTCTCGACGCCGAAGAAAACGACGAATGCCGAGGTACCATCCAAATGACTCCAGACGGATGAGAGGTGAAGAGATGAAGAGTCTTAGTGATCTGAAGTTGGAACGGGACATGGCCACGTCGAAGACGCGAGCCGTGACCCGGAGGGAGTCGCCCCCGCGCGTGATCTGGCCGAGCACCACGGTCCAGACGCCGGCCTTCCGCGCCAGCCGCCTCGCGTCCTCGAGTCCGACGCGCTGACCATCGGCCACGCCGGCGTCACGCAGCAGGTCGAGCGTTCGCTCGTAGTCCACCACGTCGAGGTCGCGCCAGCTCGCCAGGTTGAGCGTG
>CALMZP010000121.1 GCA_937870635.1 uncultured Acidobacteriota bacterium
CGGCGGCTGGCTCGCGGGCGTCAAGGTGACGCGGGGCTCGCGCTTCTTCGCCGACGCGCCGGCAGCCACCGCCGACAGGCGGTCGGCCGCGATGCGGTCGAGATCCTTCTGCTTCTCTTCGAAGCCCTTCTTCTCATGCGACAGCACAGCCACCATTGCCGCCAGCCCGGCACCGAGGGAGCCGGCGAGGGCGGAGACCGAGCCGCCGCCGGGGGCGGGGGAGTTGCTCGACAGCTCGTCGGCGAACTCGCGGATCGTCAGCGACGCGAGGCGGGCCCCTTCAGTGGCCAGCCGATACTCGATCACCCGCTCCTTCGGATCGAACTCCCTGACCTCCGAGAGCCCGAGAGTACGGATCGCGGTGTGGACCAGCGCGGACTCGGAGACGCCGACGGGCCGCCCCATCTTCGCCAGATAGTGGCGCCCGGCATCGAGAAGAACCGAGAGCGGAACCAGGCCGACGATTTCCGATCCTGTCACCCGCAGTCCGCGGTCGCGCGCGCGCTCGTCGCAGACATCGAAGGCGACATGCAGCGGCGTGACGTCGAGGTCGGTGAGGTTGATGGAGATCTGCGCCGTGCCGAACTCCGGGATCACCCAGCCGACGGCCTTCACCGACCTGAGAATGCCCGGCTCGTAGACCGGCTCGCCCTTCGAGTCGAGCAGAGGGTTGTCGTTCTCGTCGCGCTTCACGCGGCCGCGCTCGCGGATGTCGAAGGCCACGCGATTGGCGAGGCGCTTGTCCATCGTGTTGAGGTTGACGTTGTAGGCGACAAGAAACTTGCGGGCGCCGATGACGATCGCGCCGCTTTTCGGAACGAACTTCGCCGGGCCGAAGTCCGGCTTCCACCGCTCATCGGTGAGCTTCTTCGCGCAGCCTTCGTATTCGCCTTCGCGAACGTCGGCGAGATTCCGCCGGTGCGGGGCGCTGCAGGCGTATTCGTAGAGATAGACGGGAACGCCCAGTTCTTTTCCGACGCGCTCACCCAGGCGCCGGGCGAGTTCGGCGCATTCGTCCATGGTCACGCCGGCGACGGGGATGAAGGGGACGACATCCACCGCGCCGATGCGCGGATGCGCGCCTCGGTGCTTCGTCATGTCGATCAGCTCCACGCCTTTGCGCACGAGCTGGAACGCGGCCTGGAGGACCGATTCGGGATCGCCGACGAAGGTGATGACGGTGCGGTTCGTATCGGCGCCGGGATCGACGTTGAGGAGAGTCACGCCTGAAACGGACGCAGCGGCGGCGGCGACCGCGTTGTAGACGTCGGCGCGGCGCCCTTCAGAAATGTTCGGGACACATTCGACGAGTTTCATGCGCCGCAGAGTTTATCTCTCGCGGACGGAGAGCCAGCTGCCGAACCAACCCGCGAGCGTTCCACCGGCGACGAGCATCGCGATCTTCTGCCATGGCAGGAACGTCCCCACGAGGAACCCGAAGAGCAGCGACTGCGATGGATCGAGCGTGTTCCGGACGGCGAGGAACGCTGCATAGAGCAGACCGACGGCCAGCGCGCCGCCCAGCGTGCCCTGCAGAATGCCCTCGACCAGGAACGGGCCGCGGATGAGGCGTTCCGTCGCGCCGACGAGGCGCATGATCTCGATCTCTTCGCGGTACAGCATCATGGTCAGGCGGATGACGTTCGCGATCGTGAATGCGGCGGCGATCGCCAGGATGCCGCCGGCAATCAACCCGGCCAGGTTGATGACGTCGACGAGGCGCCGCATCCGCGCGAGCCAGTCCCAGTCGAACTGGACGTACTCGACGCCCGGCGACGCGCGCACGGCGGCCATCTCCTGATTGAAGGCCGGCGACTGGATGAATTCCGGCGTCACCTCGATCTCGAACGAGGGAGGGAACGGATTTTCGTCGAGCTGGCTGACCAGGTTGGAGACGCTCGCGAAATACTCGCGGAATCGTTTCAACGCTTCTTCACGCGTCACGAAACGATGCTTGGCAAGCTGGCTTCTGGAGGCCAGATGAGCCCGCAGCGCCGCGATCTGAGCGCCGGTCGCGTCCGAGGCGAAGTAGACGTTGACACGCGAGCGCCCTTGCCACTGCTCGACCGTGTGCTCGAGGTTCTCGGCGATGAGCATGAAGATCCCGACGATGAGCAGCGAGATCGCGATCATGGAGATGGCGACGAAGCTCGAGCGCTTCGATGTCCAGATCCGCCGCAGCGCCTCGCGGAAAAAGTACGTGGCGGTGCTCGACGGGACATCGGGCTCGTTGAGGCGGTTGAACTCCCGGGCCATTATTTCGAGCCGGACGCCGAGAGAAACGGCGTCCCCGACGGGCGAGGCTCGTTTTCGATGTGCGTCTCGCCGCCCTCCATCCTGGAAATGCGCCCCTTGTCGAGCGTGATCACGCGCCGGTCCGAGCTCCGGATGAGCTCCCGGTCGTGCGTGGCCAGGAGCACCGTCGATCCGCGGAGATGGGCGTCGCTGAAGATCTGGATCATCTCCGCGGAAAGATCGGGATCGAGATTTCCGGTCGGCTCGTCGCCGATGAGGATCAGCGGATCGTTGATGAGTGCCCGCGCGATCGCCACGCGCTGCTGCTCGCCGCCCGACAGCTGCAGCGGATAGGCATTGAGCTTGTGCTGCAGGTTCACGGCGCGCAACGCCGCATATGCTTTCTTCTTGTGTTCCTTCGGTGAGACGTTGAGCACGGTGAGGATGAACGAAAGATTCTCGAATACGGTCATCCGCTCGATCAGCTTGAAGTCCTGGAAAACCATGCCGATCTCGCGGCGGAAGAAGGGGAGGTGCCGCTTCTTCATCGCATTCAGGTTCCGCCCATTGACGACCACCTGCCCCTCGGTCGGCAGCATCTCCCGGAGGATGAGTTTGAGGAGCGTCGACTTGCCGGCACCGCTCGCCCCCGTGAGAAAGGCAAACTCACCCTTCTCGAGGTGAAAGGTCACGTCATGAAGCGCCGTCGAGTAGCGGTCGAACTTCTTCGTGACGTGGTAGAAGTGGATCATGCGTGCGGGAGCGCCGTTCGCGGTTCCTGCTCGTTAGGGTAACACCGCGCGATTCGACCTTCGGCGGTGAATTTTGGATTTTGGATTTTGGATTTTGGATTGGTCTCGAATCCAAAATCCAAAATCCAAAATCCAAAATCGGTCAGGCCCCCCCATCCCTAAACTCGGGCGAGCAGCCCCAGTACCAGGGTTGTGAATTCCTTCTCAACTCTCGCCGTCGTATCCATCACTTCCTGATGGCTGAGCTTCTGTTTCAGGATCCCCGCCGCCATGTTCGTGATGCAGGAGATGCCGAGGACGGGAATGTTCATGTGGGACATGGCGATGACTTCCGGGACGGTGGACATGCCGACAGCGTCGGCGCCGAGCGTCCGAAACGCGCGGATCTCCGCGGGCGTCTCGTACGTCGGCCCTGAGAGGGCGAGATAGACGCCTTCCTGCACCATGACTCCGAGGCTCTCCGCAACTTTTTTCGCTTCGCTGCGCAGCGACTCGGGATACGCCTCGCTCATGTCCGGAAAGCGCACCCCGAGCTCATCGATGTTCGGTCCGCGCAACGGGTTCATCCCCATCATGTTGATGTGATCGGAGATCAGCATCAGGTCACCCGGTTTGAATGACGTGTTGATGCCGCCGGCGGCGTTCGTGACGATGAGCCGCTTGATGCCGAGGCGGCCGATCACGCGGGCGAGGAACATCACGTCGTGCATCTCGTGGCCTTCGTAAAAATGCACGCGTCCCTGCAGCACGACGACGGGTAGGCTGCCGGCGCGTCCAACGACCATCCGTCCCTGGTGGCCGGCTACTGTGGAGGCGCGAGCGCCGGGGATCTCGGAGTAGGGGATCGAGATTTCCCCTTCGATCGCTTCCACGACGTTTCCCAGGCCGGAGCCGAGGATCACTCCCACGGCCGGCTGGATCGAGGTGCGGCTGCGGATGAACGAGACGGCGGTATCAACGGACTTGAGCATGGCGCGCGAGTATAGAATGCGCGCGCCTCAAAACTACTTGGCGCCTGGGGGTTCGTGTGGCTCGTTTTACGGGACTGATCGGCATCGCCTTGATCCTTGGAATCGCCTTCGCGTTGTCGGACGATCGTCGCGCGATCCGCTGGAAAACGGTCTGGTGGGGAATCGCCCTGCAGCTCGCCGTCGCGATCGCGGTTCTGAAGGGAATCGTGATCGCCGAGAAGCTGAGGCCGGTCGCACCGTTCACCCAGGGCGCCGCCACGCTGATATTCATCATTCTCACCGCCCTCGCCATGCAGGTGGCGAAGCGTGTGGCGCCGGGCGCGGCCCGAATCATCTGGATCGTCTACGGACTCGTTGCCGCGTGGCTTCTTCTCGCGCACAACGTGCTCGCCTACATGTTCGAGTCGATCCGCCAGGTCGTGAACAACTTCATCAGCTACACGGCCGAAGGATCGAAGTTCGTATTCGGGGAAGCGATGGCGTCGTCGAGCGGTCCGGTAGGGTTCGTGTTCGCGGCCCAGGTTCTGCCCACGATCATCTTCATCTCCTCTGTCTTCGCGGTTCTTTACTACCTCGGCGTCATGCAGGTGGTGGTTCGTTTCTTCGCGCGGATCATGACCAGAACGATGGGCGCTTCAGGCGCCGAGTCTACGTCGACGGCTGCATCGGTGTTCATGGGTCAGACTGAATCGCCACTGACGATCCGGCCGTTCCTTCCCGAGGTGACCAATTCCGAGCTGATGGTCGTCATGGTATCGGGGATGGCCACCGTGTCCGGCGCGATCATGGCCGCGTACGTTCTTGTGGCCGGCGTGGACATCGTGCATCTGCTCACCGCGTCCGTGATGGCGGCTCCGGCCGCGATCCTGCTCTCGAAGATGATGGTTCCCGAAAAGGAAGTCCCCAAGACGGGGAGCAGCGTCGACTTCGAAGTGCCGCAGCTCGACGTGAACGTGATCGACGCCGCCGGGCGGGGGGCGCTCGAAGGGCTGCATCTCGCGCTGAACGTCGCCGGCATGCTGATCGCGTTCATCGCGCTGGTCGCGCTCGTGAACGGGCTCTTCGGATTCGCGCACGGCTATCTGCCATGGTTCCCGGAAAGCTTGAACATTCTCCTGGGATGGCTCTTCAGTCCCGTGTCATGGGCGATCGGGGTCCCTCTCAAAGACATCACCAGCATCGGCAATCTTCTGGGAACGCGAATGGTGCTCAACGAGTTCGTCGCGTTCGTCGAGCTCGGAAAAATCAGAGCGGGACTCGATCCGAAGAGCATCATCATCGCGACGTATGCGCTCTGCGGGTTCGCGAACTTCTCGTCGATCGCCATTCAGATCGGCGGCATCGGGTCGCTCGCGCCGACGCGCCGCGGCGACATCGCGCGGCTGGGCCTGCGAGCCATGATCGCCGGCACTCTGGCGAACTTCATGACGGCCGCATTCGCGGGGATGCTGTTGTGAGATTTTGGATTTTGGATTTTGGATTTTGGATTTGGTTTCAATCCAAAATCCAAAATCCAAAATCCAAAATCATTTCAGCTCCGCCAGCACCTCTCTCATATCCTCCGGCATCTCCGCCTCGAACGTCATCGGTTGCCCCGTGCTCGGATGCGGAAAGGTGAGACGCGAGGCGTGCAGCGCCTGACGATCCATCAATGACAGCGCCCGCTGGATCGTCTTGTCCGGAATGCCGCGCCACTGCGGACCGCCGTACACGGGATCTCCCACGATCGGGTGTCCGAGGTGTTTGAGGTGGACGCGGATCTGATGTGTGCGGCCGGTGCGGAGCACGCAGCGGAGCAGCGAAACGTGCGGGTGTTTCTCCAGCAGCTCGTAATCGGTCGTGGCCTGACGTCCCCCGGCGACGACGGCCATGCGTTTTCGGTCGCGCGGATCGCGCCCGATCGGCGCGTCGATCGTGCCGGTCGACCGTGCGGGCGTACCGTAGACCAGCGCGAGGTACTCCTTCCGAACGGCCGGGGTACCCCAGGCCGCGGTCAGCGCGCGGTGCGCGGCGTCGCTCTTCGCGATGATCATCACGCCGCTCGTGTCCTTGTCGAGACGGTGGACGATGCCCGGGCGGATCTCCCCGCCGACGCCGCTGAGGCCGCCCACGTGAAACAAAAGCGCGTTGACGAGCGTCTCATCGGGGTGACCCGCTGCAGGATGAACCACGAGCCCGGCCGGCTTGTCGATGACGGCGATGTCGTCATCCTCATAGAGGATCGTCAGTGGAAGATTTTGAGATTCGACACTGGACGGCGCGGGGGGAGGAAAGGTCACCTCGATCGAGTCGCCCGATGCCACTCGCTCGGAAGGTTTGGTCGCGGCGCGAGCTCCGATCCGGACATGGCCGAGCTCGACGAGTCTGGCAAGATTGCTGCGAGAGCGCTCCGGGAAGAGAGCGCTCAATGCCCGGTCGAGCCGTTCACCGGCGAGGGTTTCGGGAACGACCACCGTTCGGACCTCACTGGACGAATCGTCGCTCAGCGTCGTAAACATCTCGAATCAACTTTTTTTTTCGAACCGTTGTCGCGCGAATTACAATACTGATGTCTCATTCGACTTTTGGAGTCATTCTCAACTTACTCGATGTAAAAGGGGAAGCTATGTTCAAAGTAAAGCAGTTGGTCACGGCCGCCGCGATCCTTCTCGTTGCCAGCGGTGCCATGGCGAGCAACTTCCGCGCGGCTGACCAGGTGTACGTTCCAGCCGCGGGACATCTCAATGCATCCGGCGGTACGTTCATCTCCGACATCACCGTCTCCAACCTGGAGAATGAAAGGGTCACCGTGTCGGTGATCTACACGCCGACCACGAATCTGGCCGGCGCCCGCCAGGAGCCGCAGTATTTCAATGACCGCTTCACGCTCGAGCCCTTCGAGCGCAGAGAGTTCCGCGACTTCCTCGGCCTCGCCCAGGCACAGGGCGGGCTCGGCCTCGCGTCGGCTTTCGGCACGCTCATCTTCAACGCCTGCCGAGCCACCGCGAACTGCACCGTCGGACAGGATGCCGACGGCAACCACCCCGACTACCGCGACATCGCCGTCGCCAGCCGCATCTACTTTGCTGGTCCGAACGTCAACTCGGCCGGAACGACCGGCCAGGCCTTCCCCGGTATCCCCTGGTACAACTACGTGAGCATGCGTGCCGCTCCAAGCACCTCGGGCAACCTCAGCAAAGTGGCCATCGCCGGGTTCCGCCAGGAAGGCTTCGGCGGACAGGCCAACACCCAGCGCAGCAACGTCGGTGTCATGAACGCGTCACAGTACGCCACGACGACCCTTCGGCTGACGCTCTACCAGGGCGCGAACCGAACGCCCATCGGAGCGCCTCGTGACGTTACCCTCGCACCGCTGAACCATGTGCAGGGCAACCTCGTCGATCTCTTCCCCGGCCTTTCAACGGGCCCCACGGCTGTCAATCTCTATGTCATCGTCGAGCAGATCAGCAGCGTCGCGGAGCCCGGCGCTCCGGCCAGCTGCGGCAGCGACGGTTGCCCCGGCTTCCTCGCATACGGCACCGTCCTCGACAACCTGAGCGGTGACGGCACGACCCTCGAAGCCATCTACGAAGAGCCGCTCAGCGGTACGGCCCTCGCCGCCATCTACGGCAGCAGCGCCGGCAAGCCGAACATCCGCCGCAGCGTCCGCCGCTAGTTTTTACCGAAGACTTCTTTGAAAGGGCCGCGCGATTTTGCGCGGCCCTTTTTGTTGCCGCGATCGCCCTGGACCTTGGTGGACCTTGGACCTTGGTGGACCTTGGAGTCGGGGCCGACTTGCACCACCACGTGCGGCCACCACTCCTGAAGGTCCAAGGTCCAGGGTCCAAGGTCCATGTATTATTTGCCGACGCCATGCAAGCGAACCGGACGCGCCGGGTCCAGCGCATTCATCTTGCCCAGCCACTCGTTGCGCGCCTCGGCGTCACGCCCGTGGTGCTGGTGGACGTCAGCACGCTCGGCGCGCGCGTGGAACACAGCACTCCGATGCAGGCCGGTGGCCGTGCCCGCCTCGCCTTCACCTGGGAAGACTGCGAGATGGCGATCGAGTGCCGGATCGTCCGATCCCGTCTGGAGCGATTCTCGGTCGGTACCGATGGACTGACGGTCTACCACTCCGGGCTGGAGTTCGAGGAGATGCCCCCCGAGGTGAAGGGGAAGCTCAAGAACATGATCGCTCAGTTCATTGCGCGTGCTCTCGAGGAACAGAAGCTCAACGCCCGGGGAGTGATGCCCGCCCACGACCTCGACAAGATGCCGATCTTCCGTTTCGGCGGACAGCTGACCGCGAATCCCACCGATGTGGCGCAGGCTGTCGGCTCCGCTCAGCTTCCAACCGCCCGCATCTCGAAGGAGAGCGGATACGTCTGCTACCACCTCGAGGGGCAGACGTGGAGAAAGAAGCGGACGCACGATCCCGGGCAGCCCGTCGAAGGCTTCACGATCTCGGCAACCGAGGACAGCGAGCAGGCCACCCTGCTCTGCGACGCGTATCTGAACAGCGACCGGGACGGCCGCAAGATGATCCAGCTCTTCGCGCAGCTGAGCATCATCGAGGGGGAGGGGATTCAGCCGGGAAGATTCATGCCCTGAGGATTTCAGATTTTGGATTTTGGATTTTGGATTGGATCTGCCAAATCCAAAATCCAAAATCCAAAATCCGAAATAGGCCCTCATGTCCCCACGTTGCCCGACAAAGATGTCCACCTCCGTCATCATTCCCTGCCGAAACGGCGCTCATACCGTCGGGGCGGCGGTGCGCTCGGCGTTCGGACAGACGGAGCCGCCCGTCGAGGTGATCGTGGTCGACGACGCGTCGGAGGATGATTCCGCCGATGTCGCTGCGGCGGCCGGCGCGCGGGTCATCCGGAACGAGACTCGTCGGAACGCGGGCGGCTCGCGAAATGCGGGGATCGCCGCGACGCGCGGCGACTTTCTGGCGTTTCTCGATGCGGACGCGGTGGCTGCGCCGGACTGGCTCGCACGCGCCCGCGAAGTCCTGGCGAGCGATCCGAGGATCGCCGCGGTGGGTGGACAGATCGCAAACGGGCGTCCGTCGCTCTACGGAAAGCTCGACTACTACATGAATCATTCGGAGTGGATCGGATCCTCGCCGGCCGGCGAGAAGTCGAACGTGCCGACGATGGCGATCGTCTATCGCCGCAGCGCCATCGAGGGGCTGCGCTTCCCCGAATCGAACTCGGGTGAAGACACCGCCTTCGCCCTCGCCGTCACCAGGCGGGGCGGCAAGCTGTGGTTCGAACCTCGGATCTCGGTCTCCCACCATCACGAGCGTCTCGACTGGAGCTCGTACTGGGAGAAGCAGGTCGCGTGCGGGCGGACGATCTACTGGACGCGCAAGACGTTCGATCGCCCGGGGCAGTTTCTGGTCCGCTTCCCATTTCTTCTCTTTCTCTTTCCTCATCTCTGGTTGATGCTGTTGCGGATGCTCCGCAGAGGACGGCTCTTCGACTCGGTTGCGCTCCTGCCGTGGTTCGTGGCGGGAGAGCTGGCCCGGGTGCGCGGTTTCTTCGCGGCTCGGCGCGATGGTGTTCCGCCCGCGCTGTACGCAACGGAGGCGGAGCGATGAAGCCGTTCCGGCATGCGCTCGCGCTCGGCCGCGACTGGCTTCTGCCCGGCGACGCCCTCGCGCAATGGACGCATTTCGTCACGTCGACCTGCAACGCCCGTTGTGCACATTGCTTCTATCCGATCAACCAGAAGAACGACGAGCTGACGCTCGAAGAGATCGACCGGCTCGCGCAGTCGCTGCCCCCGATCCGGCTGCTGCTGATCTCAGGCGGGGAACCGTTCCTCCGGCGCGACCTTCCCGAGATCATCAAGATCTATTTCGAGCGGTCGGGTTTCTTCAACGCCTCGATTCCCACCAATGGCTACTCCCCGGAGGTCGTGGCGCGCGGCGTCGAGGCGATCTGCAGTCACTCGCCCGACCTTTCCCTCGGCGTGACGGTGTCCATCGACGGATTCAAAGAGTTCCACGACCGGATGCGCGTCGTTCCCGGGATCTACGAGCGTTCGCTCCAGACCCTGGAGACGCTGCTGGAGATGCAGAAGCGTTTTGCGAACCTCACCGTCGGCGTCACGACGGTCTTCATGAAGGACAACCAGGCGGAGCTCGAACGCTTCCTCGACTTCATCTACGAAACCTACCATCCAAACCACCACGGCCTCGGACTCATCCGCGGGAATCCGCTCGATCCGTCGCTGAAACTCGATCTCGATATCGACCTCTACGAGCGGCTGTCCAGGAAGATCGACGAGCGCTACCCAACCGACGAGGTCGGCACATCGGGATGGCGAGGGGTGCGGGTACGGGCGCGGCGGGAGATCAACCGCCAGCGTTTCGAGTACATCGCCCGGCAGGCCCGGGGAGGCGCATTCGAACAGTCGTGCCTGGCAGGGGAGCGCGAGTTCGTCATGTCGGAGACGGGAGACGTGTACGGGTGCGAGCTGATCTCCACCAGGCTCGGAAACGTCCGCGATGCAGGCTTCGACTTCGAGGCCATCCGGAAGGGGGCCGAGGCTCAGGGATTCATCCGCGATCGCGACGCCCGCCAGTGCCGATGCACCCACGAGTGCAACGTCCGGACGATGCTGCTGTTCAACCGGGCCAATGCGCTGCCGGTCATTCGGGCCATGATGCCGTTTTCGAAAGGATGAAGGACTGGTGGAGCGCGGGCGACCTCGCCCGCGTCCTGTCCAAGGCCATCGCGGGCGAGGTCGCCCGCGCTCCACTCGAAGCCGTGAGTGCGCCGGTGTGCATAAAAGAGGACAAGGACTCCGCGCGAATGCGCCTTTCGCGGCGGGGAATCGGCGGCAACTTCAACAGGTTGTATGGGATCGCGGTAGGGTGTTATGATTCGACAGCTTTCGAGCAGCAAACTTCGAAAGCGGCCGATACGGCCGCTTTTTTTGTTCTATGGGCACACTTCCAGAGCGGGTGGAGAACGAGATCGAGAAGATCGTGGCCTCCGAGGGGCTCGAGCTGGTGCACATCGACTATCGGAAGCAGGGGCGGGGTTATTTGCTACGGGTGGACATCGACAAAGAGGGGGGCGTGACCATCGACGACTGTTCGCTGGTCTCGCGGCAGATCAGCACCTACCTCGATGTCGATGATGTCGTGCCGGCGGAGTTCGAGCTTCAGGTTTCGTCTCCGGGGCTCGACCGGAAGTTTTACAAAGATTCAGATTACGAGAAGTTCAAGGGCCGGCTCGTGCGCGTGAGGACGTCGCAGCCGATCCGCGGCCTTCACGTGATCGTTGGCAGATTGAAGGACTATGACGGCACGAAGATCGTGGTGACGGATCCGGTCATGAAGAAGGATCCGGACTACGAGATTCCGCTGTCGGCGATCAAGGAAACGCGGTTAGAAGTGGAGATCTGAGGCCGGATGTTCAACGACAAAGATATCAAGGCGCTCGCTTACGAGAAGTCGATCGACGTCGATCGAGTGTACAGCGCACTCGAGGACGCGCTGTCGACTGCCGCGCGCAAGTACTACAAGACGCGCGAGCCGCTCGAGGCGCAGCTGGACCGCACCAACGGCAACATCGTCATCTGGGTCATCAAGGAAGTCGTCGAGGATGAGAACCAGATCGAGGATCCGCAGGCTCAGTGGACGCTCGAGCAGGCCCGCAAAGTGGAGCCGGATGCCGAAGTCGGCGGCAAGATCAAGCTGACCTACATCAGCAAGGAAGTCGTGGACGTGGTCAAGGATCCGCACACGCAGATCCGCACCTACGAGGCGCAGAAGATCGATCCGGAAGTCGAGCAGGGAGACGAGGTCAAGATCCCGCTCACGAAGCCGCCCGACGAGCTCGGGCGCATCGCCGCGCAGTCCGCGAAGCAGGTCCTCTATCAGAAGGTCCGCGAAGCGGAGCGTGAGAAGGTCTTCAACGAGTTCAAGGACAAGCACGGCGAGCTCGAGAACGGCTACGTCAAGCGCTTCGAGCGCGGCGACATGATCATCGACCTCAACGGCAAGACCGAAGGCATCATCCCGCGCTCGCAGCAGTCGCGCGCCGAGCGCTACTCGCAGGGCGACCGCATCAAGGCCGTGATCATCGACGTGCATACCCAGCCGAAAGGACCGCAGGTAGTCCTCTCGCGCACGGATCCGCGTCTGCTCATCAAGCTCTTCGAGATGGAAGTCCCTGAGATCTACGACGGAACGGTCGTGATCAAGGGCGCCGTCCGCGAGCCGGGCGAGCGCGCCAAGATCGCGGTCATGTCGCGCGAACGCGACGTCGACCCGGTCGGCGCGTGCGTCGGTATGAAGGGTTCGCGCGTGCAGTCCATCATCCGCGAGCTCCGCGGCGAGAAGATCGACATCATTCCCTGGCATGACGACATCGTCGTCTACGCCCAGAACGCGCTCGCTCCGGCGAAGATCACGCGTGTCTCGGTGACCAGCGACGAGCAGGCTCACCGTCCGCACCTCGACGTCATCGTCGACAACGATCAGCTGTCGCTGGCCATCGGCAAGCGCGGCCTCAACGTCCGCCTCGCGGCGGAGCTGATCGGCGCGAAGATCGACATCAAGTCGGAAGAGGAAGTGAAGGGCGAGGTCGCCGACGCGCTCAGCGCCATGCTCCAGGAAGCCATGGCCGAGTCGCGCGCCGAGACCAGCGTCCGCGACATCGACAACATGCCGGCCGAGCTCGCGCAGAAACTCGAGGACGCCGGATACGACGATCTCGACTCCGTCGTGAATGCGTCGGTGGAAGACCTCATGGCCATCCCCGGCATCGACGAGGACACCGCCAATCAGGTCCTCGAGATCGCCCGCAAGCACGAAGAAGTCGAGGAGTCGGTTGGCGGCTCCGAGGACGACGAGTCGGATGAGGAATCCGACGAAGAGTCCGACGCGGTGGCTGAAGAATCCGAAGAGATGTCTGCCGAGGCGGAAGAAGAGCCAAAGCAGGAAGAAGCGAAAGTTGAATAGGCACGAGGTCTCAGGCGTCGTGCCTCAGGACCCTTCCATCATGTAACGGCGAAAGACTGGACCAGGAGAGTCAATGGCGGCAGCGAAATTCAAGGTGAGCGACGTAGCGAAAAAAATGGGGCTGTCCGACAAGGACCTCATCTTTCGCCTGCAGTCGCTCGGAGCGGAAGTCTCGGACGCGAGTCAGGTCATCGAGCCTGAAGTCATCCAGGCATTGATCACCGGCAAGAAACTCGCGACCAGATCGCGCAGCGTCATCATGCGCGAAGACAAGCCGCAGGTTGAGAAGAAGAAAGAAGCGGTCCGTCCTCCTCGTCCGATCGTGAAGCCGGTCGCGCGCCCGAAGCGCGAAGAGCCGAAGGAAGAGCAGGTCGCCGCTCCTCCGCAGCCCACCGTCATCATCCCCGAGTTCATTCAGGCCGCCGAGGACGAAGAGCGCGCAGCGAAGGAAGCGCCGGCTCCGGCGCCCGAAGTCGCGGCCGCGCCGCCGAGCCAGGCTCCCGATGAACAGCAGCCGGCAGCGGCTACCGCAGCCGCGCCGCCTCAGCCCGAAGCCCCGCGCCGTCCCGCGCCGCAGGCACCAGCCGACCGTCGTCCGACCGGCGCGACCGGCCCACGGGCGCGCACCGGCGGCCCCTCACCAGCACGTCCGAACTACGCCGGCCAGCAGCCGGCTCCGAATTTCCGTCCCGCCGGAGGGCCCGGGGCACCGCGTCCGAGCGGTCCCGGCGGGCCGTCGCGCCCGAGCTATCCGCGTCCGAGTGGACCGATGGGAACACGTCCTTCCGGTGGTCCGGGCGGTCCGCGTCCCGCGGGTGGTCCGGGCGGCATGCGCTCGGCAGGTCCCGGCCTTCGCCCCACCGGCGGCCGTCCCGTCGGAGGCCCGCCTCCGCCGCCGCCTCCCGGCCTCGGTGGAATGACCACCCGCCGCAAGAAGGCGGATGAGGAAGAGAGTCGCGACAAGAAGAAGCCAGCCGGGAAGGGCGTGAAGAAAGACCGCCTGGTCGAAGTCGACGACGCGCTCTTCACCAAGGGCCCGTTCTCCGGAACGCAGATCATCAACGACGATCTCGGTCCCGACATCGTCATGCCGGAGACGGACGAAGAGGGCAAGCCGAAAGCTCCGTCCGCGCGCCGCGACACGCGCAAGCAGGTCGCGCCGGTCTCCGCAAAAGTCCTGAACTTCACGCGCCCGACCGGCCGCGTCGCTCTCAGCGAAGGCGTGACCGTGAAGGAGCTCGCCGACAAGCTCGGCATCAAGGCGAACGACCTCATGAAGCACCTTCTGATGAAGAAGGGCCTCATGGTCTCCATCAATCAGCCGCTGGGCGGGGACCTCGCGCTCGAGATCGCGAAGGACCTCGACATCGATGCGGAAGTCGTGTCGTTCGAAGAGGCCGTCGAGCTGGAGGCAATGGAGAAGACCGCATCGGCGGGCACCGGCACCACGCCGCGCGGTCCGGTCATCACCGTCATGGGTCACGTCGACCACGGCAAGACCAAGCTTTTGGACCAGATCCGCCAGACCGACGTCGTTGCCGGCGAAGCGGGCGGCATCACGCAGCACATCGGTGCGTATCACGTCGAGAAGCGTGGACGGAAGATCGTGTTCCTCGATACCCCTGGTCACGAAGCATTCACGATGATGCGCGCCCGCGGTGCAAAGGTGACGGACATCGTCGTCCTCGTCGTTGCTGCCGACGACGGAGTCATGCCGCAGACGAAGGAGGCCATCGACCACGCCCGCGCCGCCAAGGTGCCGATGATCGTGGCCATCAACAAGATCGACAAGCCGAACGCCAACGTCGAGCGCGTTCGCCGCGAGCTCGCGGACACCAACGTGCTCGTCGAGCAGTGGGGCGGCGACGTCGTCTCCGTCGAGGTCTCTGCCGTCAAGAAGCAGGGCATCGACGACCTTCTCGACATGATCGTCCTCACCGCCGACATGCTGGATCTCAAGGCGAACCCCGACCAGGCAGCGAAGGGCGTCGTCCTCGAGGCGCGGAAGGAAGTCGGCCGCGGCATCGTCGCCACGGTCCTCATCCAGGACGGGACGCTCAAGATCGGCGACTCGTTCTTCTCCGGCTCGACCTACGGGAAAGTGCGCGCCATGACCGATCAGGTCGGCGAGCGCATCAAGGAAGCAGGGCCGGCCACGCCGGTTCAGCTCACCGGATTCGACGACGTTCCGAACGCCGGCGACACCCTGCAGGTCCTGGACGACGAGACGCAGGCGCGCCTCATCGGTCAGATGCGCCAGGAAAAAGCCCGTGAGATGTCGATGCAGAAGGGCAGCCGCATGTCGCTGGATCAGCTGTTCCAGCGGATGCAGAGCGGCGCGACCAAAGAGCTCAACCTCATCATCAAGGCGGACGTGCAGGGCTCGGTGGAAGTGCTCACCGAGACGATGCGCAAACAGTCCACCGACCAGGTCAAGGTCAACGTCATCCACTCCTCGGTCGGCGCGATCTCGACGAACGACATCCTGCTCGCGACCGCATCCGATGCGATCGTGGTCGGCTTCAACGTCCGTCCCGAGCGCAACGCTGCCGATCTCGCGGAGAAGGAAGGCGTCGACGTCCGCCTGCACACGGTCATCTACAACGTCGTCGACGAGATCAAGGCGGCCATGACCGGCCTCCTCGACCCGAAGTTCCAGGAAGTCTTCCAGGGACGCGCCGAGGTCCGGAACACGTTCAAGGTCCCGAAGGCGGGAACGATCGCCGGCTGCATGGTCACCGAGGGTGTCATTCCCCGCACGGCCAGCGTCCGGCTGCTGCGCGACAACCGCGTGATCTACGAAGGGAAGATCGCCTCGCTGCGCCACTTCAAGAACGACGTCTCGGAAGTCCGCCAGGGCTTCGAATGCGGCATCGGCATCGAGAAGTTCCAGGACATCAAGGTCGGCGACATCATCGAAGGCTTCAAGATCGAGCAGTTGAAGGCGGCGCTGGCATAAGGGCGAACGATGAACGATGATCGATGAGTGCAGTTGCGCTCGTCGTCCATCGTTCATCGTTCATCGTTCATCGTTCCGAGATGCTCGTCGTCGTCGCACTCTTCGAGCTTCACATCGAATTCGCGCAATCGCTCAAGGACAAGCGCATGGTCGTCCGCAGCCTGAAGGACAAGCTGCGCGCGCGATTCGAGGTTTCCGTCCGCGAGGTCGGCCTGCAGGACGTCCATCAGAGAGCACGGTTCGGCATGGCATTCATTGCGCAGGATCATGCGTATGCCGACGCCACTCTCGAAAAGATCGGCGCCTTCATCGACTCGAATACCGACGCGACGCTGGCCGGTTTCACGAGCGAGAAGCTCGACTTTGACGAGATGGCGGACTTATAACGGCCAGGAAAAACAATGAAGAAAACCAGACGAACTTCTCGCGTAGGTGAAAACGTCCGCGATGCGCTCGTGGAGGTGTTCCGCCACGACCTGAAGGACGTGCAGGTCGGTATGACGTCCATCACCGGCGTCGACGTGAGTCCCGATCTCCACTATGCCCGCGTCTTCATGAGCGGCTTCAAGGAAGACGAGACGAAGCAGGTCATCGACGCACTGCAGAACGCGCGTGGGAAGGTTCGCCACTTTCTCGGGAAACGGATCCGTCTACGCTATACGCCGGAGCTCGACTTCAAGTACGACGAGGCGCCGGAACGCGGTGGGCGAATCGAGAGCCTTCTCGCGGAGATCAATCGAAACAAGCAAGAGAATGACAGCGACAAAGATGACGACGCCAACGACGAGTCCTGACCTGGCCGCGGCCGAGGTCGCACAAAGGATCCGGCACGGGAGCAATTTCCTCATCACCGGCCACCGCAACCCCGATGGCGACGCCCTCGGCAGCGCCATCGCGCTGCAGCGGCTGATCCGCCAGATGGGAAAGACGTCCCGGATCGTCGTGCGCGACGGTTTTGCGAAGCCTCTTGCCAGCATCCCGGGCGCGGACGAGGTGGTCATCAGCGATGTGCTTCCACCGGACTATCCGAAGGCATACGACGCGCTGTTCACGATGGAATGCCCCGAAGTGCACCGGACCGGTTACCAGGTCCTTCCCGGTCCCGTCGTCAACATCGACCATCACCTCGGCAACGAGATGTATGGCGAGATCAACTATCTCGACATCGAGGCGCCGTCGGTCGGGGAGATGGTGCTTCAGCTCAATCGCAACCATCTCAAGCTGCCGCTCGACAGGGACACGGCTACGGCGATATACGTCTCGCTGGCCACGGACACCGGGTTCTTCCGGTATCACAACACGACGCTGCGGACGTTCATCGCGGCGGAGGAGCTGGTGCGTGCCGGCGCCGTGCCGGGCGACGTGTCCCTGTGGATCAACGAGAGCAACAGCCCTGGAGCGATCAAGCTGCTCGGTCTGTGCCTGACGACTCTGGAGCTGCACGCGGATGGCAAGGTAGCCACCGCGGAACTGCCGGCCAGGTTTTTCGCGGAGGCGGGTGCGACGCCGGAGGACACCGAGGGGATCGTGAACTACGGGCGCTCGATCGATACGGTGCTGATCTCCGCGCTGCTCAAGGAGAGCGATTCAGGGACGCGCGTCTCTTTGCGCGCAAAGCCCGGCGTGGATGTGCAGAAGGTGGCGGCGATGTTCGGAGGCGGCGGCCATAAGGCCGCGTCCGGCTGCACCGTGCAGCTGCCGCTGGCCGAGGCCAAGGCGAAGCTCCTGCCGCTTCTGGCAGCGGCGGCAAACGAAGCGGAGTGAGGGGAGCCGCGGGCGATCACAGCCGCGAAGGTTCGTTCCCAAAGTCCCTTTGTACCCTGGCGCACACATTGCTGTGCAGTTTCGCTGACAGGCGGCGCCCGCCGCGACGTGCCTTCATGAGAATCGCGCAATCAAACCGGTGTACGGGCGGAGCTGTATCTTGACGGAGACCGGTCCGCTCGAGCGGCGTGCTCTGGTCGTCGATGACGACGCCGGCATCCGCCTCCTCCTGAAGAGAATCCTGGTCCGGCACCAGTTCGAAGTGGACGTGGCCCGCGACGGCGGAGAGGCCCTGGAGAAGATCCTCGCCGGCGATTATGCCGTTATCGTTCTCGACCTCATGATGCCGCGGATCGACGGTGCTCACGTCGTGCGGTATCTCGAGCAGCACCGTCCGGATCAGCTCGGCAACGTGATCGTCATGACCGCTTTCGGCGCATCGGCGCTGGCCGATGTCTGTCCTCCCGTGGCGCGTCACATCGAGAAGCCGTTCGATGTGAATCACCTGCTCAACGAGGTGACCGAGACGTATTGGATGTCGGGCGACCGCTACTGTCCGTCAAAAAATCCACAGCATTAAACGTTGATCGTTTATGATGTCGGAAAGCGCAACAACATTTGACGGAGGATTCGATGCCACGTATCGCCCTCGCGCTCCTCGTCGCAGTGGTCGTACCAGTCGTCGCGGCCGCCCAGAACCTCGAGATCCATTACATCAACGTCGGGTGGGGAAGCTCGGTCATCGTGAAGGGGCCGGACGGCACCACCGTCCTCCTCGAAGCGGGGAACACCGGCAAGGGTACGAACGAAGTCGTGCCCTATCTCAAGTCGATCGGCATCCAGCCCGCCAACGGTCTCGATTACATGATCGGCGGCCATCAGCACTGCGATCACCTCGGCGGCCTCGATGAGGTCATCAACGCCGGCTACAACGTGCGGCTGAAGCATTACTACAACGGTTCCACCTACACGAGCAGCTGCGTCGACGGGTGGGAGACTGCCGCGGCGACGACCACGGCTGGCGCCCCGGTCACCATCACGCCAGGTACGGTCATTCCCCTCGGCAACGGCGCCACGATGACCTGTGTCGCGGTCAACGGAAAGATCATCGGAGGAGGAACGGTCTCCGTCTCCGACGAAAACGACCGCTCGATCGCGATGCTCGTGCAGTACGGCGGCTTCGACTGGTTGTGGGCCAGCGACCTTGGCGGAGGTTCGGAATCGTGCACCGGCCGCTCGACCGGGCAGCTCGACGTCGAGACCGCGATCGTCCAGGCGATCTCGCCGGGTGGCGCGTATCCGCTCATCACCACAGGGGGAATCGACGTTCTGAACGTCAACCATCACGGAAGCGAAAGCAGCACCAATAACAACTGGATGGATTATTCGGTGCCGGCCGTCGCCGTCGTGGCCGTCGGCGCCGGACAGACCACCGGCTGGGACCTGCCGCGCATCGACGTGGTCGACAACGTGCTGCTGGCGCAGGCCACGTCGTGCGTGTCGGCGCCACCCACGCTCGTTCTTCAAACTGAGGAAGGGGCGCCGGCAGGGTCGCTGACCAGCAAGTCAGGGTATTGCGTCGGCAACATCACGATCACGACCGACGGTCAGAACATCTTCACGGTCTCGGCGGACGGGCAGGTGAATCAGGGCCCTGTCGAGGTCAGCGCCGCCGTGCTTCCGCGCAGCTTCACGCTCGACGACGCGGCGCCCGTTCCCGATACCGAGGCTCCGGCGGTTGCGATCACCGCTCCGGCGAACGGGGCGACGGTGTCCGGTGTCGTGAACGTGACGGCGACCGCCTCCGATAATGTGGGCGTCACATCGGTCGAGTTCTATCTCGACGGTGTTCTCCAGACTTCGGACAGCGCCGCTCCATACTCGTGGAGCTGGGATACAACCACCGCGTCGAACGCGGTCCACTCGCTCACGTCGAAGGCCTTCGACGCGGCTGGCAATGCCGGGACGTCGGCCGCGGTGAGCGTCACCGTGAACAACACCACGCCACCTCCGCCTGTCGGAACCGATATTTCCAACTGGCGCATCGTCCAGGCGAACGCCTCGTACACGTTCTACATCCCGGCAGGGACCGTGATCCCTGATAACGGCTACGTGGTGATCGGGCGAAACGCAACGAAAGCCGCGTTCGAATCGTTCTGGGGTGTCACGCTCTCCTCGAACGTCGTCTACGTCAACGCCGGTGACGCGATGCCGGTGATCAACGGCGACGAGCACTTCACTCTCTACAACTCAGGTGGCGGTAAAGAAGATGGTCGTACCGCGGCAATGAGTGCCTCGGCCGGCAGGTCCTATCAACGCAAGGATCCATGCAACAACGCCAGCAAGCTGGCGAGCTGGAACGTCGTCTCCGATCTTTCCGGCACACCCGGCTCCGGCGCAGCCACCGGCTGCGGCACCGGCGTGATGATCAACGAGTTCTCGGATGCCACCGGCACCGGCAACTTCGTCTACGAGTTCATCGAGCTCCACAACGACCGCTAGATTGACGGTCAGCGGCGAATCGTCATGGGAATCGTCATGGTGTCAGGTCTGGACTGAGGACATTTCTTCCGAATTTGGCGGGCAATCGTGGCACAAATGGCCTCAGTCCAGACCTGACACCATGACACTTTGACGGTGCAGGGCGGGCCGAGGTAGCCTCGGCTCGCCATACTGATCTGGTGTTCGCGCTGCTTCGCATTCCTCCGCGAACATGATCCTCATCACGACACTGGTCTTCATGCTTGCCAGCCCATCCCACAGTCTCCTGAAGATGACCTTCGAGGGGAGCAATCGCGAGCTCGCTCAGGGCGCGATCGAACGCCATGACCTGCGCCACCGGGAGATCGAGCCGCGGATCTGGCTGATCGAGGTCGAAAGTGGCTCGGCGGCGGAGTGGGCCGAGCGGCTCACTCGGGCGATGACGGAAGGCAGCGGCCGCTTCCACGGAACGATCGCCACGCCGGAAGAGACTGAAAAGGTCCGTCGCGGTGAAATCACCCTGCAGCGCTGAGCGCGACCGGCGACTTTCGACTATCGTACGCGTCTCATGAATCGTCCCGAACCGAAGCTCGACGGGGTCGTTCTCGTCGACAAGAAATCAGGCCCTACCTCTCACGACGTCGTCGAGACGTTCCGTCGCCGGTCCAAAGTCAAGAAGGTTGGCCACACCGGCACTCTCGACCCGCTGGCGACGGGGCTGCTCGTGCTATGCGTCGGCAAAGCTACGCGCCTCCAGAACTACCTCATGGGGATGGAGAAGACGTACGAGGGGACGATTCAGTTCGGCTGGGTGACCGATTCCTACGACTCGGCGGGGGAGGTGGTCGGCGAGGCGGTCGAGGTGGATGTGACGAACGCTGATCTCTCTTCGCATGCGCGGCAGTTCGTCGGAGCGATCGAGCAGATGCCGCCGCAATTCTCGGCGAAGAAGATCGGCGGCGTTCGCGCCTACGAGATGGCCCGGAAAGGGGAGGTTGCCCCGCTGACGCCGAAGCGCGTCACCGTGTACGAGTTCGAGATCCTCTCCGTCGAAGGATCGCGCGCGACGTTTCGCGTTCGCTCCTCGGCCGGGACCTACGTGCGCTCGCTCGCGCACGACCTCGGGACGGCGATCGGCGTCCCCGCGCATCTCAAGGCTCTCCGCAGGACGGCCATCGGCAACTTCAAGGTCGACCAGGCGATCACACACGAGGCGCTCGAGGGCGCACCGATCGCCGAGATCCTGAAGACCCCGCACTTCCAGTCGCTCAGCGAGATCGACCTCCCGCTCGAAAAGCTGCGGATCGACTGGACCCAGCAGGGAAAGATGATGAACGGCCAGGGCGTGATCATGACCCCTTCCGTCAAGGTCGCGAAGGGCGACCTCCTCGCCCTCGGCAACCCGGAAGACCAGCTCGTAGCCATCGGCGAGGTGGTCAACGTGCTCCGGGAGGGGGGGCCGGTGGAGGTCAAGCCGAAGGTCGTTCTGGCGGGGTGAAGGTCCAGATCCCCTCCGAAGCCGCCACACGCCCGGAGCCCGGCCCAAGCCCCGAAGTACCTGATTTTTTGAGGGGTTGGGATTGAAATTCCCCCGGACCGCTGTTATGGTTCCGCGTCTGATAGAGAACGTGTATCGATTTTCCGGGTTAAACGCTTAAGGAGAAGGATTTTGCCCACCACCAAGCAGCAGAAAACGGAGCTCATTACCTCGTATGCCACCCACACGGGTGACACCGGGTCGCCGGAGGTGCAGATCGCGCTTCTTTCGAATCGGATCACGTACCTGACCGAGCATTTCAAGACCCACGCGAAGGATCACCACAGCCGGCGAGGGCTCCTGAAGCTGGTCGGTCGCCGCCGTCGTCTTCTGGACTATCTGAAGAAGACCGATGTCGCGCGCTACCGCACGATCATCGACAAACTCGGCATCCGTAAGTAAGACGGACTCCCTGAAAGGACAGGCGCCCAGCCTGTCCTTTTTTTTGCAACACGCCCTCCGGCCGGATCCCATCGTTCGGCCCCCGCGGTCAAATCAAAAGCGGACAGTGATGAGTGGCTTCCGCATCGAAGGAAAAAATGGCTCACAAGAGAGAGATTCAGATCGGCGGGAAGACCCTGTCGCTCGAGACAGGTGCGCTCGCCAAGCAGGCTCATGGCGCCGTCGTCGTCCGTTATGGCGACACGGTCGTCATCGCGACCGCCTGTTACAAAGAAGGAGCTGTGATGGGCGATTTCATGCCCCTCACGGTCGACTACAAGGAGTACACGTACGCAGGCGGCAGGATCCCGGGCGGTTTCTTCAAGCGTGAAGGGCGGCCCACGGAGAAAGAGATCCTGACCTCGCGGCTCATCGACCGGCCGCTGCGCCCCTCGTTCCAGGAGGGATACCGCAACGAGACACAGATCATCGCCCTCGTGCTCTCGGCAGACGGGGAGAACGATCCGGACATCCTGGCCATCAACGGCGCTTCCGCCGCGCTGATTGTCTCGGAGATCCCGTTCCTCAACGCGATCGGCGCGGTGCGCGTCGGCTACATCGACGGCCAGATCGTCATCAATCCGACGAATTCGCAGCGCGACTGCGGTACCTGGGGCCGCCAGCCGGATCGCGCGCAAGATCTCGCCCGAGCAGGAGGGAGAACCCGACCTCGGCGACGCCAAGCATGAGCTGCAGTGCTCCCAGCCCCGCCGCGTATGCCCCGAAGTCGTCGGAACCCAGGTAGCGGGCAACGACGATCGAGCTCACCGCGAGGACGATCATCACGATCACCCGGCGGCCCGCGAGCACGAGACCTGCGCGGCCTACCCGCTGCGCCAGGTCTGCCTGCGGTGGGGCGGTCCTCTCACTGATGTCTGGGGTGTTCAGGCTCGTCCTTCAGTGCGGCCGTCCTGGGTTCCCGAGACGCAGGAACGAGTAGGGGGGATCTCGCCGGAGAAGGCGTCGTGAGGACGTGGGGAGTC
>CALMZP010000122.1 GCA_937870635.1 uncultured Acidobacteriota bacterium
CGGGTGGATTCTGACCGGTCTCGTCCAAAATCCAAAGTCAAAAACAGCGTGGAGCGCGGGCGGCCTCGCCCGCGTCTCGCTTTCGCGATCGTGCTCTGACCCAGTCAACCCGGCTTAAACTGAGGTGAAGTGGAGCCGCGGGCGATCTCGCCCGCTGGCGGCGGGATGAAAGCTACGCGGGCGCGATCGCCCGCGGCTCCAGAGAACCGAGGCGGCGCGGCAGATTTCGAGGACACCGACACGTGAGCAGCTCTCACCCGGCCAGCAAACACCCTCATCCGGAGTCCGCTGTCATGGAGGTGCGAGTCGCGGACCTCAGGCAGCTTTTCAACAGGATGGACCCCTCGCCATTCCGCGAACGCGATCTCGATCCAAGCGCGGAGGAGTTCATCGTCGGCTGGGCTCAGACCGTCCCTGCAGGAAACCCGCTCGCGCTGGTCGTTCACCTCGAACGGCCGGTCGGTTCTGCCGACGAGCCGGTGGTCATCCGCGACGCCATCCGCGACTTCTTCCGTCACGAATCCGATCGTGCCACGCGCCGGCTGCGCCAGCTCTTCCAGCGCGGACGGATCAGCCTCGGCATTGCCGTGCTCTTTCTCTTCGCCTTGTTCGCGATCGGTGACGTCATCGCCAACGCGATGGCCGGCAGCAGGTTCGTCGACGTTCTGCGCGAAGGACTGGTGATCGGGGGTTGGGTGGCGATGTGGCGCCCGCTCGAGATCTTTCTCTACGACTGGTGGCCGATCCGCGGCCAGATCCGCCTCTACGACCGTCTTGCCAGCATGCCGGTGCGGATTGTCTACTCGGACGAGAGCGCCAGCATCTGATTTACTTCTCCATCTTCTTCGCGACCTGATCCATCCCGTTCTGGTGCAGCACGAGTTGCCCGTCTCCGAAGGTGACCTGCGCATCCACGACCTTCAGGAAGAACTCCTTCTCCGCCTCGGCGAACATCTCCAGACGCGGTTGTCCCGTGGCCTGCAGAAACAGCCGTTCCCCATCCCGCGTGATGGTGATGATGAATTGCGGAGCAAGCTGATAACGGCCAACGTAACGTTCGAGCGTCTCGGCAGGGAGCGTGATCGCCTTGCGCTCCTTCGGCGGCGGAACCTCACCTTCGATCCGTCGCGCCGGCATGTCCCTGCCGTTCTGATGAAGGGTGAGCGACTTCTCGCCGAACGTGATCTGCGCAGGCACGACCTTGTAGAAGAACTTCGTCTCGCTCTCGGGGAAGATCTCGAACTTCGGCTGTCCCGTCGCCTGCGCGAAGAGCCGGCCGCCGTCCCGCGTCACGGTGATCCGGAAGCTCGGCACGAGCTCGTACGTCCCGACATACTTTTCCAGGACCTCGGCCGCCACGGCTACCTGCGTTCGCGATTTCGCGAGAAGCGCCGACGGGTCGAGAAGGTGGCGGCCGATGTCATCGACACCGGCCGGCGTCGAGACATTCGACAGCACCACAACGCCGAGCCGCTTCTTCGGATCGAATCCCATGAACGACCGATAGCCGCCAGTACCTCCGTTGTGCCAGATGACCTCGTTCCCCGCCGGCGATTTTGCGACGTGCCACCCGAGGGCAATCTCGCCGGCGGCACCGGCCGGCCGGCGCGCGGCGAGCATGCCCGTCATCGGCGCTGCCAGCGGTGATTTCTCGAGTCCGAGGTTCGCGGCGAGGAAGGTGAGGAGGTCGTTGGTCGATGAGCGGAGCGCGCCGGCGCCGGCCAGAGTCGTCAGGTCCCAGTTCGCAGCAGGGTTCAGCTCCCCGTCATGTCCCGCAGCGAGCCGGGCCTTTTCTTTCGCCGGGATCGCGATGAACGTGCTTTTCATGGCAAGCGGGCCGGTGATCCTCTTCTCGACCAGCTGTTCGTAGGTCATTCCGGCCCGGCGGGCCAGAACATGACCGAGCAGCCCCGCGCCGAGGTTGGAGTATTCGTATTGCGAACCGATGTCACGGGCGAGCTCGTAACCGGAAAGAAACTCGTACAGCATCGCGTCGGTGTAGTCCGCGTAGGGATTTGCGGGATCCTTCGGAGCGAAATTCATTGGAAGGCGGGGGAGACCCGACGTGTGCGTGGCCAGATCCTGCAGGGTGATCTGTTTGCCGCCGCGCGCCGGCATTTTCACGGTCTCGGGAAGGTATTTCGAGACGGGATCGGTGAGGGCAACCTCGCCGCGCGCGACGGCGTCCGCCAGAAGAAGGGAAGTGAACACCTTCGTTGCGGAACCGATCTCGAAAAGGGTGTCGCCGTTCACGGGGCGCTTCGAGGTCGTGTCGAGCGTGCCGTGGGAGACGACGCGCCGGCCAGAGGGATCGACGATGCCGACGACGATCCCGACGCTGAGGCGCTGGGAATCGATGCGGTCGGCGAGGATCCGGTGGATGTCGGCGGCAGCGGGGGAAGCGGTGGCGACCGTCGCGGCGAGCAGGAGGGATGTGAGCATGCGGTCATTCTATGGTTGGGGGTGGCGCGAGAGGTTGGAGAGACCCTATAATCCGCGCTCCCGCCGGGAATCTGGGGCGGGGGAAGGCCGTTCCCTAGCGTGCCTTCGAGTAAATGTGGGGCTGTAGCTCAGTTGGGAGAGCGCCTGAATCGCACTCAGGAGGTCATCGGTTCGATCCCGTTCAGCTCCACCATTTCGTTTCGCGCCGCAGCGGCGCATCTGCTTCGTTGTCGGTCGTCGGACTCGCATCTGCATGTTCATGGTGGGAAGCTGTGTGCGGTCAGGACACCTCGCCTGCCCGAGACGTCAGCCGCCTTTTTGGTTGCGAGATTCTTTGTCGTCTCCGCTGGTCGATGGGAAGCTGGCTGCCATCGTGAGGGGGCCAAGCGGATGGACGTAGACACTGCTCGTGGCGGTTACGGCCCGCTCGCTTCGTTGCTCGTCGTCCGCGATGTCCCGGCATCGCCTCCTCCTCGCGCCTCGCGTTCGGGCCGTAAGCACCGCTGCGGCGCGAAACGTTCGCTCATTCTTTCGCGGCCCCCATCAACAACTCTGCCGGCCGGCAACGGGCGGCCTGCCTGATGCCAGGCCCGGCCGCGGGATCAGGAGTTGTCGGGCGGAGCCGCCGGAAGATCGATCGTGAACACCGAGCCTTCACCGGGCGTGCTCTCGACGGTCAGGTCCCCGCCCATCGCGCGAGTGAGTTCGCGGCCGATCGCCAACCCCAGTCCAACGCCGTGGAAGCTTCCAGGCGTAGAACCGATCTGTACGAACGGCTCGAAAATCTTCGACAAGTGATCGCGATCGATGCCGATTCCGGTGTCGCCGACGCGAATTCTGACCCGGCCCTCGTCTTCCTCTGCCACCACGGAGATCCGCCCTCTCGAGGGCGTGAACTTGCTGGCATTGGTCAGGAGATTGAGCAGGACCTGCTGCAGACGATCGGGATCTGCCCGGACGGCCATGCCTGAATGGACGGCGTGGGCGTGGAACGCGATTCCAGCCTCCTGAAACCGAAGACGAAGGAGGGAGGCGGCGCGCTCAATCGCGTCCGGCACGGGAACGGTCCCGATGTTCACGCGGATGTTTCCCGATCCGAGCTGGGCAAATCCGAGAATGTCGTTGATCATCCGCAACAGCTCGCCACACGCGTTCTTGATGAAAGCCATGGCCTGGCGCTGATCGGCTGTCACGGGGCCGAACGCCGCGGCGGCCATGAGGTCGGCGTACCCCGATATCGCGGTCAGCGGGGTGCGGAGGTCGTGCGACATCATCGAGAGAAATTTCTCTTTCGCTGCATTCGCCTCTTCGGCGAGCCGCCGTGCCTGAATGAGCTGGCTTTCGAACGCGTGCCGCTGGTTCATTTTCACGAAGATGCACTGGTTCACGGCGGTATCTCCCTCGTTTCGCCGCAGCGCATTCATCAGAACGGGGAGATCCTCGCCGTTGCGCGTGCGCAGCGGCACATAGATCTCTTCGATCGTTCCGTGCAACCGGAGCAGCGGGAAGATATGGGTCTGGTAGAAGATGCGACCTCCGGCCGGGAGGATCGTCTGAATATGGACTCCGACGAGATCCCGGCTCTCACCGTAGCCGAGCATGGTCGCGAGCGTGTTGTGTACGTCGCTGCCGAGCGCGGGGTAGATGCTAGTGAACGCCAGGCAGCCGCTAGGCGTCTCGACATGGATTTCGTTCTCGCCCGGTTCGATCAGCGAAACCGGGCCGTCGATCGAGATGCGGTTGTCGTCCCACAGCAAGATCAGCTTGCCGAGCCGCAGATGGCCGGCGAGCGAGATCGCCTCGTGGCTGATGCCTTCCATGAGGCAGCCGTCGCCGGCGATGACATAGGTGTGGTGGTCGACGAGAGCGTCGCCGTGGCGGGCGGCGAGCATGCGCTCGGCGAGCGCCATGCCGACCGCCGTGGCGAGGCCCTG
>CALMZP010000123.1 GCA_937870635.1 uncultured Acidobacteriota bacterium
GGAGATAAACGGCGCGGGCGAGGTCGCCCGCGCTCCACCATGCCTCGCGAGAACCAGTGGAGCGCGGGCGACCTCGCCCGCGCCCTCGGTCAATGCCAGGCGAAGCTACGGCAGCTTCAGCACGTCGCTCGTTCCGTCCGGAAACGAGACCGTCGCCACGACCGTTTTCTCGTCGTAGGAGAGGTTCACCCGCGTGCCGTCGGCCTGGCGGAGGATCTCCTGGCGGCGGCCGTCGACGGTCGTGCCGCTGCTCATGACCTTGGTGTCGGCGCTCGGTGCGTTCAGACGGCCGGAGCCGTCGGGACAGCGCTCGTCCGTCGCCGTGATCCGCTCGGCATAACGGCGGACGGGCGTCGCCTCCTTCGCCGGGCACGATTGCGTGAGCACGACGCTGGTCTTGAAATAGAAGCGCACACAACGTTGCGCATTCTCGCGGCGGCCGATCCTCGTTTCCGCGAGGAACGTCCATTTACAGTCGTTCGGCAACGTCCCCTCGGCGCCAGCCTGGCTCGTGCTGTCGGCCGAAGCGAAGATCAGATCCTTCGGAACGAACTCTGAGCCACCGACCTTCACACCGGCGGGCGCTGGAAGAGTGACCGCCGCCACGATCGCGGCTGCGATGAGCTTCTTCATCAGCGGCGCAGTGTACACGAGGGATGAGGGGCGCAAAGGGCACCGCGGGCGAGGTCGCCCGCGCTCCACCATGCGTCGCGAGAGCGAGTGGAGCCGCGGGCGATCCCGCCCGCGGAAAAATCAGAATGCACCGCGGGCGAGATCGCCCGCGGCTCCACTTGTCATCGGAACGTGATCTTCGCGAAGCGCCGTTTGCCTACCTTGATCAGGTAGGTCCGGCCGGCAGAGGCGTCCAGCGCATGTTTGAGGTTGTCGATCTTCACCTCATCCACGAGCACGCCGCCCTGGGCGATCAGGCGCTGCGCTTCCTTGTTCGTCGGAGCCAAGCCGGCGGCGGTGATCACCTTGGTCAGCAGCTGCGGTTCCGCTGAGGACGGGAGCGACTTCTCCTCGATCTCCGTCGGCGCCTGGCGCTCGCTGAACACCTTGCGGAATTCCGCTTCGGCCGACTCCGCTGCGTCCAAGCTGTGAAAGTCCGCGATGATGTGCTTCGCGAGGCCTTTCTTCGCGTCCATCGGGTGGCCGCCCTTCAGCTTCTCGATGTCCGCCGGCAGGAGATCCGTGCAGAGGACGTAGTACTTCCACATCAGCTCATCGGAGATTGACATGATCTTCCCGAAGATCTCGCCCGGAGATTCGTTGATGCCGATGTAGTTGCCCAGCGACTTGGACATCTTCTCGACGCCATCGGTTCCTTCGAGCAGCGGCATGGTGATCACGACCTGCGGCTCGAGCTTGTACTCGCGCATCAGATCGCGGCCGACGAGAAGGTTGAACAGCTGATCGGTTCCGCCCATCTCCACGTCGCACTGCAGCGCCACGGAGTCGTACCCCTGCGCGAGCGGATAGAGAAGCTCGTGGATGGCGATCGGCTGCCGCGCCTCGAAGCGCTTCCGGAAATCATCGCGCTCGAGCACCCGCGCCAGCGTGTACTTCGCCGCCAGCCTCACCATCCCCTCGGCACCGAGGGCGCCGAGCCATTCGGAGTTGAAGCGGATCTCGGTCTTCGCCGGATCGAGAATCTTGAAGACCTGCTTCTGATAAGTCAGCGCGTTCTCGTGCACTTCCTCTTTCGTGAGCGCCGGGCGCGTGGCTTTCTTGCCGGTCGGATCGCCGATCATCCCGGTGAAATCGCCGATCAGAAAGATCACGCGATGGCCGAGCTGCTGGAAGTGCTTCATCTTCCGGATGACCACGGTGTGGCCGAGGTGGATGTCGGGGGCGGTGGGGTCGAAGCCGACTTTGATGGTGAGCGGCTTCCCCTCTCTCTTCGAACGATCGAGCTTGGCCTTCAGATCGTTCTTCTCGATGAGGTCGACCACACCCTTGGAAAGGAGCTCGAAGTCGTTCATTTCACTCCGTAGAACTCGGTGTACCACTTCACGAATCGCTCGATGCCGGTCTCGATCGGCGTGCCGGGAGCGAAGCCGACATCGCGCGAGAGGTCTTCGACGTCCGCGTACGTGGCCGGAACGTCGCCCGCCTGCATGTCGGCGTATTCGATGACGGCCTTGCGTCCCAGCTTCTCCTGAATCAGGTCGACGAAGCGCATCAGCTCCACCGGCTCGTGGTTGCCGATGTTGTAGATGCGGTACGGCGCGTTGCTCGTCGCGGGATCGGGCTTCGCACCCGTCCACGCCGCGTTTGGCGTAGCGGTGTTATTCATGACGCGAACGACGCCTTCGACGATGTCGTCGATGTATGTGAAGTCGCGGCGCATCTTCCCGTGATTGAAGACCGTGATCGGGTTACCTTCCACGATCGCCTTCGTGAAGAGGAACAGCGCCATGTCCGGCCGCCCCCACGGTCCGTACACCGTGAAGAATCTCAGCCCGGTGCACGGCAGCCGGTAGAGATGGCTGTACGTGTGCGCCATCAGCTCGTTGGCCTTCTTCGTCGCGGCGTAGAGGCTGAGCGGATGGTCGACGTTCTGATGAACGGAGAACGGCATGGTGGTGTTCGCCCCGTAGACCGAGCTCGAGGACGCGAAGACCAGGTGCTTTACCCCGCTGTGGCGGCAGCCTTCGAGGATATTGATGAAGCCGACGAGATTCGCATCGACGTACGCGTGCGGGTTCTGCAGCGAATAGCGGACCCCTGCCTGCGCGGCGAGATTGACCACGATGTCGAACCGCTCCTTTTCGAAAAGCTTCGCCATCCGCTCGCGCTCGGCGAGGTCGAGCTTCTCGAACCGGAAGCCGGTCTTCGGCTGGAGCCGGGCGAGACGGGCCTCTTTCAGGCGGACGTCGTAGTAGGCGTTGAGGTTGTCGAGCCCCACCACCTCGTGGCCATCTTTCAGGAGGCGCTCGGAAAGGTGAAACCCGATGAACCCGGCCGCGCCGGTGACGAGAACTTTGGACATCGCGAGCGGATTGTATTTGACCCATTTTGGATTTTGGATTTTGGATTTTGGATTGAAGCAAATCCAAAATCCAAAATCCAAAATCCAAAATGGTGCTACACTCCGGTCCGTGTTGAGCACGAGCACGTTTTCCCGGCACCACCACCACCTCCACCATCCGGTGTAGGGGTGCTCATCTTGTGTGCCCCGCCGAAAGGAAGGGGCGCGCCCAGCCAGCACAATCCGTAATCGCCTGAGCCAAACCTCTTCCACCTTCGCCGGGGAAGAGGTTTTCTGTTCATGGCGAGACTCAGATATCCGACGGGCGTCCGGCCCCTCCTCATCGAAGAAACGGCGCGGCGCCGCCGCGTCGAGACGCGCATCGTCTCCATCCTCGAACGCGAAGGGTTCGCCGAGGTGGTGGTGCCGATCATTGATTACGAGGAGCCGTATGTGTCGGCCGCGCACATCGATCGCAGGCAGACCTACCGGTTCGTCGACCGCGACGGCGACCTCGTCGCGATCCGCTCCGACTTCACGCCGATGGTGGCGCGTTCCATTGCGCCGGAGATCGGCCGCGTAGCGCTCCCGCTGCGCGTCTTCTACCGCGGCGACGTCGTCCGCCTCGACCCTCCCCGCCTCGGACGCCAGCGCGAGATGTTCCAGATCGGAGCCGAGATCGTCGGCGATGGCTCGCCGGCCGCGGATGAGGCTCTCCTGGCCGTCGCGACGGAAACCGTGCGCGCACTCGGCATCGAGCCGATGGTCGTCCGCGGCGAGTCGCGCGACGGCTACTACACCGGCTTCTGCTTTCACCTGTACGACTCGGCGTCGCGCGGCGTGCCGGTCGCCCGGGGCGGACGCTACGACTCTCTCTACGAACGCTTCGGCGGCGCCGCTCCGGCCGTCGGATTCACGCTCACGATCGACGATCCGAGGTGACCTTCATGCGCATCGCCATTCCCAAAGGACGACTGCAGGAGCCCGCGCTGGCGATGTTCGCCGCCGCCGGGCTGCCGGTGCCGTCGCCGGCCGAGCTAGCCACGCGGCGCCTCGTGTTCAACGGACGAGGAGTCGAGTGGATCTTCGTCAAGGACTGCGACGTGCCGGTTTACGTCGAGCACGGCGCGGCCGACGCCGGCATCGCCGGCCTCGACCAGCTGCTCGAGCATGAATCGACGGCGTCGCAGCCGGTGACGATGCCGTTCGGCGTGTGCCGGATGATGCTGATCGCCGCGCCCGACGAGCGTCCGCTGCGCAGCATCGCAACGAAGTATCCGCGGATCGCCCATCGCTATCTCGAGGAGCGGGGGCTGCGCGCGGACGTGGTAGCGCTGGGGGGATCGGTGGAGCTGGCGGCGGTGCTCGCGCTGACGACCCACGTCATCGACCTCGTCGAGACGGGAGAGACGGTGCGCATTCACAACCTCGTGTTGCAGGACACCGTGGCGGAGATCGCGCCGCGGCTCATCGTCGGCAGGGACATCTGCAGGACCGCACCCGATCGCGTGCAGGAGCTCGTCGCGCGCGTGTCGGAAGCGGTGGAAGGGGTGATCGCATGAACAATTTTCTGGAGAAGCTGGAGCAGAGGCGCGCGGCGGCATCGGCGAATGCGTTTCGCGTGGCCGATGAGGTGATTGCGGGGGTGCGGGCGCATGGCGATGCGTTTGTTGCCGGGCAGATTGCGAAGTTTGATGGGGTGGAGCTTGCGGCGGAGGAGATTCTCCATACAGCCCACTCATCCGGCCTTCGGCCACCTTCTCCCCCTGTCTTCGCAGGGGGAGAAGGGCTCGTGGCGGCGATCCACCTTGCCATGGAACGCGTCGAGGCGTTTCACCTTCAGCAGATGCCTCGGGGTTACGTCTGGACCACGGCTGATACCACCATCGAGCATCGCGTGCGGCCCTTGCGGCGCGTCGGGATCTACGTTCCGGGCGGGCGTGCGGTGTATCTCTCGACGCTGATCATGTGCGCGGTGCCGGCGCGGATCGCCGGCGTGCGGGAGATCGTCGTGGCGACGACGCCGAAAGCGGCCGCAAGACCCGAGTTCCAGTACGCCTGCTCCCTCCTCGGCGTGAACGAGATCTATCGCGCCGGCGGCGCGGCCGGCGTCGCGGCCCTGGCGCTGGGAACGGCGACGCTGCGCCGCGTCGACAAGATCGTCGGCCCCGGCAACTCGTACGTGACCGCGGCCAAGGCGCGGCTCATCGGCGAGGTCGGCATCGACATGACCGCAGGACCGACGGAGCTGGTAGTGATCGCGGACGAGACGGGCGACGCCGATCTCATCGCCGCGGATCTCCTCGCGCAGGCCGAGCACGGGCCGGACAGCGCCGTCATCCTCCTCACTCCCAGTAAGAGTCTGGCGCGCCGCGTCGAGCAGCTGGCACCGGGCGCGTTCGTGTTCGTGGCCAGCATCGACGATGCGATCGCCTTCACGAATCGCATCGCGCCGGAACATCTCTCCATTCAGACGCGCGATCCTGACGCCGTCGCCGCGCGCACGGAGAATTGCGGGGCGATCTACATCGGCCCCAGCTCGGCCCCCGCTGCCGGCGATTACGTCCTCGGATCCAATCACGTGCTGCCCACCGCGGGGACCGCGCGCTTCTTCTCCCCCCTCGGCGTCTACGACTTCGTGAAGCGGACGAACATCGTCACCACCGGCGCGCAGGATGCGGAAGCGATTGCGCCACTGGTCCGTGCGCTCGCGGAATTCGAAGGGCTGCCCGCGCACGGGCGGTCAGCGATGGTGCGGTCATGAGCCGCGCCGCAATTGCCGCGATGACGGCGTACACGCTCGAGCTCCGCGACGCTGCGATCAAGCTCAATCAGAACGAGGGGCCCGACGATCTGCCGCGCGCGTTCAAGGAGGAGCTGTTCCGGCGCGTCGTCAATCGCTCCTGGAACCGCTATCCCGATTTCGAACTGACGGAGCTGCGGTCGGCGCTTGCACGCGCGAACGGGCTGGAGCCCGATCAGATCCTCGCCGGCAACGGATCGAACGAGCTCCTCGCGGCGACCGTGGCGACATTCGTCGGGCCGGGAACGCCGGTCGTCATTCCGCGACCTACCTTCGCTCTTTACGAGAAGCTCGTGGCCATTGCGGGAGGAACGGTCGTACCGGTCGACATCGATCCGGCCACCGGCGTTCTGCCCCTCGATGCGATCGTCCGCGCGGCAGGGCCTGCGTCCGTCGTCATCGTCTGCTCGCCGAACAATCCGACGGGCGGCGTGCTGCCGCCGGACGGAGTCGACGAACTGCTGGCCACGGGGGCGACGGTGCTGCTGGATCGGGCCTATGGCGAGTTCGATGGAGGGCGGGCGACCTCGCCCGCCGGCGCGGGCGGGATCGCCCGCGCTCCACTGATCACGTTCTCAACTTTCTCCAAGGCGTGGGGGCTGGCCGGGCTTCGCGTCGGATGGCTCGCTTCTGCCGCCGAGACCTGCCGCGAGATCCGCAAGGTCAAGCTTCCCTACAGCCTGAACATCGTCAGCGAGGCGGCGGCGATTCTCGCGCTCGAGAATCCATGGCTGCGCGATCGGAACGTGGAACGGGTCAGGAAGGAACGCGCACGCGTGATGGATGCATTGGGCGATGCCGCCTTCCCGAGTCAGGCCAACTTCATCCTCTTCCGCGCGCGCGCGGGCCTTTTCGACGACCTGCTGGCCCGAGGGATCCTCGTCCGTGCGTACGCGGGATTCCTGCGCGTGTCGATCGGCCTGCCCGAGGAGAACGACGCATTCCTCGCCGCCATGAAGGAGCTCGCATGAACCGCACTGCCACCATCACACGCACGACCAAGGAGACATCCGTCGCCGTGACGGTCGATCTCGACGGCACCGGCACCTCACGCATCCAGACGCCGATCGGCTTTCTCTCGCACATGCTCGATGCCATCGCGCGGCACAGCCGCGTCGATCTCGCCATCGTGGCCGCGGGCGACACCGACATCGACTACCACCACACCGTCGAAGACACCGGCCTCGTCCTCGGCGAAGCCTTCGCCGCTGCCCTGGGCGACAAGCGCGGCATCCGCCGGTTCGGATCGGCGTACGTTCCGCTCGACGAATCGCTGGCGCGTGTAGTCGTCGACTTTTCCGGCCGTCCCTTCCTCGTGTTCGAGGCGCCAATCGACCGGGAGATGCTCCTCATCCACAAGGATTTTCCGTTCGCACTCGTGGAGGAGTTCTTCAAGTCGTTCGCGAACAAGTGTGCCTGCAACATCCACGTCGACCTGATCCGCGGCCGCAACGGCCACCATGCGGCCGAGGCGATTTTCAAGGCGTTCGCGATCGCGGTGCGTGAGGCGAAGAGCGTGGTAACGAGCGACATCCCCAGCACGAAGGGGGTGTTGTGAAAGGCCATGACGTGGTTCGTCCAGTCACCCTCATCGATTCGCCCGTTGCGAACGTGGCGAACATCGCGCGGGTCCTGCGCGCCGCCGGAGCGTCGCTGGAAGTCACCAGCGACCCGCTCGCCGTTCTGCGCTCGAAGAAGGTCGTCCTTCCCGGCGTCGGCAGCTTTGTCGCCGCGATGGAGTGGCTGCGCGCGACGCGCATCGATGACGCTCTTCGGGAGATCGCTCTGCGCCGCACTCCCCTTCTCGGCATCTGCGTCGGTCATCAGCTGCTCTTCGATTCTTCCGACGAGATGACGACCACCGCCGGCCTCGGGTTGATCCGCGGCCGCGTCTCCAGGCTGGCAACTTCGCTCCCCGTGCCGCAGATCGGCTGGAACCGCGTGCGCTTCAACGGCGCCGCGCTTTTCGACGGAATCGAGCCGGACACGCCGTTCTACTTCGTGAATTCGTTCGTCGCCGCCGATGTCCCCGACGAGATCGCGCGCGCCGACTACGGCAGAGCCTTTACCGCGGCGGTCCAGAAGAACAACGTCTACGGCGTCCAGTTCCATCCCGAGAAGTCGTCGGGGCCGGGACTGCGCGTCCTGAGGAACTTCGTGTGGATGTGATCCCGTCGCTCGACCTGCTCGATGGCGCCGTGGTGCGGCTGCGCCGCGGCGACTTTGCCGATCGCACCGTTTACGGCGAGCCCGCGGCGGTGCTCGACATGCTCGACGTTCCCCGCGGCTCGCGCATTCACATCGTCGATCTCGCCGGGTCGCGCGACGGAAAGCCGGTCGCACTCGATGTCGTTCGCCGCCTCTCATCACGCGGCCTGCGCGTGCAGGCCGGCGGCGGCGTGCGCACCGAGGCGGACGTCGCGCTCTGGCTCGACGCGGGAGCCGAGAGAGTCGTCGTGGGAACGGTTGCCGCGGAGAACCCCGAGCTCCTGCGGCGCTTCCCGTCCGACCGCATCATCCCTGCGCTCGACATCCTGGACGGCGGGATTCGGGTCGCGGGCTGGACTCAATCGGCCTCGCGGTCTCTCACCGAGGTGCTTCGGCTCGTCGAATCGACGGGTGCCACGGAGATTCTCGTCACCGACATCTCCCGCGACGGAGTCCTGGGCGGACCGTCCTTCGCGCTCTATCGCCAGCTCGCCGCCCTGACGCCCCTGCGCATCATCGCCTCGGGCGGCGTCACCACCCGCGGCGACATCGTCTCCCTCGCCCGCCTGGGCAACGTCAGCGGGTGCGTGGTCGGACGCGCGTTGCTCGATCGCCGGATCTCGCTGGACGAGGCGCGAGCGCGCGCGGCGTCGCCGCGAGCGATTCCGCCGCGGATCATCCCGTGCCTCGACGTGCGGGACGGTCGCGTCGTCAAAGGCGTGAACTTCGAAGGGATCCGCGACGCGGGCGATCCCGTCGAATGCGCGATCCGTTACGAAGAAGAAGGGGCGGATGAGATCGCGGTGCTGGACATCTCCGCGACGGACCGCGGGCACGCCACAGCGCTCGAGACAGTGCGCGGCATCGCTGAATCGATCTACATCCCGCTGACCGTCGGCGGCGGCGTCCGCACGATCGACGACTTCCGCGCGCTGCTCCGTGCCGGCGCCGATCGCGTGGCCATCAACACCGCGGCGGTCCGGCGCCCGGAGCTCATCGCCGAATGCGCGAACGAATTCGGCGTGCAGGCGGTGGTCGTTTCATGTGACGCCCGTGGCCGGACGGTCATGATCCGCGGCGGTAAGGACCCGGCCGGCCTCGATGCGGTCGAGTGGTGCCGCCGGGCCGAAGAGCTGGGAGCGGGAGAGATCCTGCTGACGTCCGTCGATCGGGACGGCACGCACTTCGGTTTCGACATCGAGCTTCTTCGCGCAGTCACCGGCGCGGTACGGATCAACGTCATCGCGTCGGGTGGAGCCGGAGAGCCGGCGCATTTTGCCGAGGCGATCGAGAGCGGCGGAGCGACCGCGGCGCTGGCGGCGTCACTCTTTCACGATCGCAAGCTGACGATCGGCGCGGTCAAACAATATCTGGCGAACGAGAGGATTCCTGTCCGATGAACGACCTCATTCCTGCAATCGTCCGCGACGCGAAGAGCGGCGCGATTCTCACCCTCGCATGGATGAACGAGGAGTCGCTGCGCCGCACGCGCGAGTTGGGCGAGACGTGGTTCTGGAGCCGCGGCCGCAACGAGCTTTGGCACAAAGGTGCGACGTCGGGCAATACGCAGAAGGTCGTGCACATCGCCACCGACTGCGATGCCGACGCGCTGGTGATCAGCGTGAATCCCGACGGCCCGGCGTGTCACACGGGCGCCGAGTCATGCTTCGAGGGAGTTCCTCCTCCGGCATTCGATCTCGCGCCTCTCATGGCGACTCTGCGATCCCGCTGCGCGGAACGTCCCGAAGGCTCTTATTCAACGAGCCTCTTCAATGCCGGCCGCGACAGGATCCTCAAGAAGATCGGCGAGGAGGCCACCGAGGTGGTGATCGCGGCCAAGGGAGAGACGCGCGAGCGCCTCGTCTCCGAGGTGGCGGACCTGGTCTTTCATCTGTCGGTCCTGCTGGTGGAGGCGGGCGTGGAGTGGGGGGAGGTGGGGGCGGAGCTTGCGGGTCGGGGAGGGGGGCGGAAGGATGAAGGATGAAGGATGAAGGATGAAGGATGAAGGATGAAGGATGAAGGATAAAGGATGAAGGATGAAGGATGAAGGATGAAGGGGGCTAGCGGCAATTGGGCAGTTTGTCATCCCGAGCGTAGCGAGGGACCGGGGGCGGCAGGATCGATCTTCGCGCCCCCTTCACACCCAGGTCCCTCGCTACGCTCGGGATGACAGCCGCTTCATCCTTCATCCTTCATCCTTCATCCTTCCCCCTTCATCCTTCATCCTTCCCCCTTCATCCTTCATCCTTCATCGTCCAGCATGCTAAGTTACGCCCCTCATGTCCGATCTCGTTCAGGAAGCGACTCTGGCGCGCGAGAACGCTGTCGCGCCCTTCTCCAAATACAAAGTCGGCGCGGCGCTGCGCACCGCGGACGGCAAGGTCTACCGCGGCTGTAACGTCGAGAACTGCACCTACGGTCTGACCGTGTGTGCCGAGCGCGTGGCCCTCCTCTCCGCTCTCGCGGCCGGCGAGCGGAAGTTCACCGCCATCGCCGTCGTCACGCAGAGCGACGAGCCGGGCACGCCGTGCGGTCCGTGCCGCCAGCTGATGTGGGAGTACTGCGGCGACATCGACATCACCCTCGCCAACCTCGGCGACCGGCGCATCGAGTACAAGCTCTCCACGCTCTTCCCCCACCCATTCAATTTCCGTCCTGAGGAGTAGTGGAATGCGCTCGCGCTTCATCCTTCATCCTTCATCCTTCATCCTTTTCTTTCTCCTCGCCGTTCCTGTTTTTGCGCACGACATCGACACGCTGATCACCGGCGGGACCATCGTCAGCATGGCGGGGCCGAACATCGAGAACGGATCGATCGCGATCGACAAGGGCGCGATCCTCGCGGTCGGCCCGTCGTCCGAGATCGACGCGAAGTACAAGCCGAAGACGCGAATCAGCGCCGCCGGCATGGCTGTCGTCCCCGGATTCGTCAACGCGCACACGCACGTCCCGATGACGCTGTTCCGCGGGATCGCTGACGATCGCGATCTCATGGACTGGCTGACGAACTTCATCTTCCCGGCCGAGGCGAAGAATGTGGACCGGGAGTTCGTGAAGTGGGGAACGAGGCTCGCCGCGGCGGAGATGATCCGCTCCGGCACGACGACGTTCGGCGACATGTATTACTTCGAGTCGGACATCGCCCGCGAGGCCAAGGCTGCCGGACTCCGCGCCGTCCTCGGCGAGACGCTGCTCGACTTCCCGGCGCCGGACAACAAGACGTGGGACGAAGGCATCGCGTACATGCGGAAGTTCGTCGCGGAGTGGAAGAACGATCCGCTCATCACGCCGGCGTTCGCGCCGCATGCGCCGTTCACGGTATCGCGCGAGCATCTCGAGCAGGTACGCAAGCTGGCGACGGAGATGGGCGTCCCCATCCTGATTCACGTCTCGGAGACGAAGGACGAGCTGCGGCAGGTCGCCGAGCGGGCCAAAGGCATGACCCCCGGCGTCTATCTCGACTCCATCGGCTTCCTCGGCGACGACGTCGTGGCGGCGCACGGGGTCTGGCTCACGGAGAACGAGCTGCACACGTTCGCGAAGAGAAAGACCGGCGTCGTGCACTGCCCGGAGAGCAACACGATGCTCGCGTCGGGGATCGCTCCGATCGTGCAGATGCAGCGCATCGGCGTCGACGTGGGACTCGGGACCGACGGTCCCGCCGGCTCGAACAACAACCTCGATATGGTCGAAGAGATGGCCAGCGCGGCGCGGCTGCAGAAAATTTCGCGCAGCGATCCGAAGGCGCTGACGGCGCGCGAGGTGCTCGAATTTGCGACGATCGGCGGCGCGCGCGTCCTCGGACTGGCGTCGAAGATCGGGACGCTGGAACCGGGCAAGCGCGCGGACATCGTGATCATCGACCTGCAGCAGCCGAAGACTCAGCCGGTGTACTCGGTGGAGTCGGCGATCGTTTACGCGGCGAGCGGCAACTCGGTCGTCCTGACGATGGTCGACGGCCGGATCCTGCTGCGGCGCGGCGAGCTGCTCACGGTGGACGAGAAAGCCGCGATCGCGAAGGCAAAGCAGTACCGCCGCTCGATTCTGGAGAGTTTGAAGAAGAAGTGATGATGTCATGGTGTCAGGTCTGGACATTGGACATTTCTTCCAGAACTAGTGTGTGCTGAGCACACACTAGTTCTGGAAGAAATGTCCAATGTCCAGACCTGACACCATGACCCATGACGGTCCTAAAACTCGTCGAGGACCTGCGGGTACTTCCACCTGGCTTCGCGGATCTCTTCTTCGACGGCCTCGCGCTCCGGGACGTCGGCGAGCTGGGGGGCGTCCCAGTTGGCCATCCACATCGGGTTGACGTACGGCAGGACGGCGATGTGCTCGAGGCGATACGGGAGGTTCCTCGCGGCGAACCGCTCGTTCAGGAACTTCACGACGTCCTTCGAGGTCGGGATGGGGTCGCTCATTCGTTTTCCTTCAGCTTGGTCTGCAGCGTCCGCAGGGAGATGCCGAGGGCGTCGGCGGCGGCGGCGCGGGAAGGGTGAGCGGAGAGCGCGGCCTCGATCTTCAACCGCTCCACCGCCTTCGTGGCCCGCTCCACCGCCTCGCTGAGTGTCCCCGAAAGATCCAGAGCGTCACCGATCCGCTCACCGGTCCGTTCGGGCGAAACGTGCAGGTCGCGGGCTTCGATCGTGTTGCGGTCGCAGAGGATGGCCGCGCGCTCGATGCAGTTCTCCAGCTCACGGATGTTCCCCGGCCAGTCGTAACCGCGCAGAACGCCGCGCGCTTCGTCCGTGATGCGCAGTCCCGGCTTCTTCAGCTCGTGCGAGAAGCGCTGAACGAAAAAGTTCGTCAGCGGCTCAATGTCGTCGCGCCGCGCGCGCAGCGGCGGGATCGTGATCGGAAATACGTTGATGCGGAAGAAGAGATCCTCGCGGAAACGGCCGCTCTTCACGTCATCGGCGAGATTCCGGTTCGTCGCACAAATGATGCGGACGTCGACGTCGATCGCCGTCGCTCCACCGATCCGCTCGAAGCGCCGCTCCTGGATCACGCGGAGGAGCTTCGACTGGACACTGTGACCCAGCTCCCCGATCTCGTCGAGGAACACGGTGCCCGTATCAGCGAGCTCGAACTTTCCGACCTGACGCCCGGTGGCGCCGGTGAACGATCCCTTCTCGTGTCCGAACAGCTCGTTCTCGATCAGCGTATCGGGAATCGCCGCGCAGTTGATCGCTACGAACGGGCGATTCGCCCTCGGTGACAGTTGATGAATGGCCCGCGCGAAGAGTTCCTTGCCGGTCCCCGACTCGCCTTCGAGCAGAACCGTCGAGTCGGTCATGGCAACCTTCTGCACTGCCTGCGACACGTCCTTCAGCCCCGCCGATTCGCCGACGATCGCCGGCAGACGGTATCGCTTCTGAAACTCCTCCTTCAGCAGGAGATTCTCAGACCGCAGCTCGCGATGCTCGCGGCAGCGACGCAGAAGGAGCGTCAGGTAATCGACGTCCACCGGCTTCTGCACGAAGTCGTAGGCGCCGAGCTTCATTGCCTCCACCGCGTTCTCGATCGTCCCGAACGCGGTCATGACGATGACCGGGCAATCGGGATCCGATTCGCGCGCCTGTCGCAGGACCTGGATGCCGTCGGCGCCGGGCAACCGCAGGTCCGTCAGCACCGCCACATAGCGCCGTCCCTCGGCCAGCCGGCGCGTCGCGTCACTCCCCGTCGCCGCGATCTCGGCCTCGAACCCCTCCGCCTCCACCGTTTCCTTCAGCATTTGCGCGAGCGACTCTTTGTCCTCGACGATGAGAAGGCGCTTCACGGAGACTCCCGCCGCCGCGCGCGGCTGAGCCGGACGATGTCCTTCACGCCCAGGAGGATGTGGATGACTCCAAACCCCGAGACGAAGCCGCGGACGAACGGGTTATCGATCCAGAGCCCGATCGTGAGGTTCTGGTGCAGCCAGGGATTCATCGTCCAGAGGCGCGTCCACGGAACCACGGTGAAGAAAAGACCGGCCTCGAGACAGTAGAGGGCGAAGAAGAGGGAGAGCGACACCCTGTGATTCTAGCGAATGATTCGACCTTCGACCCTCGACGAAAAGGGCCCCGAAGGGCCCTTTTGTTGCTACTGATCTCGCTTGATGCGGCCGCTGTCGCTGCCGCTGGAGCGTGAACCGCCCCCACTCGAGCGGGATTCTCCTCCACTGGAGCGGGAGCTGCCGCCGCCGTCACTGGCTCGCGGAGGCGGGGGCGATGACGACCGGCCCGACGAGCCGGAGCGGTCGATGGACCGCCCGCGGGACGAGGTCGACCCGCTGCCGCGCGATCCGCTGTCGCGGGTGGCGCGGCCGCGGTCACCCGATTGCACACGAGCGCCGCCGATACGGTCGATCACGCGCCGTGGTACTTCGCGCGAAGATCCGCGAGTCGATGTGCCGCGGTCCGAGGAGGCCGGCGGGGTCGATCGGACGCGGCCACCGCGGTCGGATGTCGCGGGCGGGGTCGCCCGCGCTCCACCGCGCCAGTTCTCGCCACGGGGGGGAGCTTCGGGATTCTTCACCGCCGGCTGCTCTTCGCGCGGTCGGTTGACGCGATCCCGCCACGCGGGTGCCTCAGGCTTGTCCTCGCCGCGGAAGTCGCGCGTCCCGCCACCTTCTCTGCCGCGGCTCACACGGCCCGCGGCGTCGCCGCGGTCCGTCGGGCCGATCGGAGCGACGCTGCCGCCGCCAATGGGCGCAACGTTTCCGCCGCCGATCGGGGCCACGCCCGCCCCACCGATGGGCGCGAGGTTGCCGCCGCCCAGAACCGGCCGGCCGCTGGCCGTAGTCGTGTTGCCATCGCCGGGACGATTGCGGGTGATGCGGTCGCGGATCGCGCCCGGAATCTCGTTGTCGCGGCGAATGTACGGCGTCACGTCGGGGACGTTGGCCGGGCCGGCACCGGCTCGGCCGGTATCCGCATTCACCCAGCGCCTGTTGATCGCGGCCGCGGGATCGCGGAACTCTTCCCTTGTGAAGCGCGCGGGGTCGCTGGAGACGGTCGCGAAGCCGCCGCGGTCACGCGACATGCGCTCGCGGATGGCATCGGTGGTCAGCGCAGCGCGGTCGACGCGATTCGAGTGAATCGTGTTTGCATCGATGAAAGTCCACGGACGGAGGTCGACGTCGCTGACGCGAACGCGTCCGTAGAAGCCGAATCCGATCGACAGTCCGGCGCGGTGATAGGGGTCGTAATTCCAGTGGCGGTAGGGACGATAGGCATCCCAGTATCCTGACGGCGCCCAGCCCATGTAACCGTTGCCGTACCACCAGTAGACCCACGCCGGAGCGTAGCCGAGGCCCGGCAGCCAGAACCAGCCGTAGAAGGGGTCATACGACCAGCGGCCGTAGTGATACGGCACCCAGCCCCACGGCTCGTAGGAAACCCAGGTCAGGCAGCCCGAGCGGCCGCGCATCCAGTAACCGTTGTAGTACGGACGCCAGCCGGCGCTGACCGTGGGGCGCCACGCCCATCCGTAGCTCCCGATGTGAACCCACGATCCGTTGCGGCTCAACTCGTCGTCGTAATACGCGAGCGAGCGATCGAGATAGCGGCTGTCTGACGAGCCGTAACGTTCGGCGCGGCGAAGGAACCAGCGCTCGAAGTCATCGGCCGAGTGCCGCGAGTAGCTCGCGGTGTCGTACATGCCGTCCCGGTCGACTTCGGCCTGTTCGCCGGAACGAAGACGAGTCGTGCGCTCGGGTGTGCGGACTTCAACCGCCCCGTCGAAAACCGCCACGCGGTCACGGCCGCGTGAGTCGGTCTCGACGGAGAAGATTGCCTCGTCGGAGGCGAAGTAGCTGGCACTGGGGGTATCGAGACGAAGGTAGTCGCGCGTTTCGTCGATGCGGTAGACGGCGACCTTGCCGTAACGCAGCTCGGCGATCGTCTCGGATGCATCGCCCTCGTAACTGTCGAGGATGGAGATGAAGCGGACCGCCGTCGCGCGATCGATGCCGAGGACGTTGCCGTCGGCGAGTCGCACTTCCGTGCGGCCGCGGCGATTGGTGATCACCTCGTCACCCGGGAAGATCGGGAGGTTGAGGCGCGCTTCGATCTCCCGGTCGTCGTCGGCCGGCCGCAGGAGCGTGCCGCCATCGTCGAAGGAGATGTACGACTGATGTTTCGAGTCATCCGCGCCGAGGGGCGCGGCGAGAATCACGGTGAGCAGAGCGAACAACGTGAGTTTTTTCATGGAGCCTCTCCCAAATCCGGCAAAGCACGGGTGCGTGCCGTATGCCACGCACGGATGAGATTTCCTCGTTTCGTTTCAGTTACTTACGGCTCGACGCCTGCCGGAGGTGTCCTCTGCGTGGGAATGGTGTCCGGCGCAGGGGGCACTCGATTTTGGATTTTGGATTTTGGATTTTAGATTGAACCAAATCTAAAATCTAAAATCCAAAATCCAAAATCCAAAATCTCCTCAAGTCCCCAGGGCCAGGCGGTCCGCCAGAATGCGCGGGAGGCCGGCCCGGAGAATCGTCTCCTGCGTCTTCTTCACGTCATAGGGAACACGCAGAAACTGCACGGTCATCCGCTGCGTGTCGACGATGGCGCACGACGCGTCCGGATTCCGATCGCGCGGCTGTCCGACCGACCCTGGGTTGATGAGGTAGCGGCGATCAGGGTCGAGATGAAACTTTCCCTCGCCGCGCACCAGCGTTCCTGAAACGACCCCGTTCGTGGCGACCGAGAAAATCACGGGCAGGTGCGTGTGCCCGTAGAGGATCAGCCGCGAATCGAACGACTCGAGGATCTGGGCAGCGTGCGATTCGGTAAAGACGTATTCATCTTCGTCGTAGGGCGAGCCATGGCAGAGGAGCACCCCGCCGTGGTCGACCGGCCCGACCGTGAGCCTCTCGACGAACTTGCGATTCGGACCGCTGAGATGATCGCGCGTCCAGAATGCGGCTTCGCGCGCCGGGGCGTTGAACGTCCGGCCATCGTCCAATCCGGCCGCGACGCGATCGTGATTGCCTCGAATGTAGAACTTCTTCGGCCGCACGGTGCGCATCGCGTCGAGCACCTGATTCGGCTCGGCGCCGTAACCGACGAAATCGCCGAGGCAGATGATCTCCTGGAAGCTCTTGCGGCGGACGCGCTTGAACACCGCGCGGAGGGCGGCAGCGTTCGAATGAAGATCGCTCACCACCAGCGCCCTCATCGACGTCCCCTCGGCAACTCCAGCAGAAGCCGCTCGACCACCTCGGCCGGTGTCTCCTCTTCCCGGACTTCCAGCGTCAGGTCGGCCATCCGGTAGAAGCGTACGCGATTCGCGTAAAGCTCGTGCGCGGCGACGTCGTCGCGAAAGAGCGGACGGTCGTCGGCTTTGTCACCGAGCCGGGCACGCAGCAGCGAATATGGGGCGGAGAGGTAAACGGAGAATCCTTCTGACTGGATGAATTGAATGTTCTCGTCGAATGTGAAGGTACCACCCCCCGTCGAAATCACCGCATGCTCGAGGTGGCGGGTGGAGCGGAGGATGTCCCGTTCCCGCTTCCGGAAGTACGGTTCGCCATGCTGCGCGAAGATATCCTTGATCGAGGAGCTTTCCGCCGATTCGATGAGCTCGTCGAGGTCGAAGAACGGCATCGCCAGCCGCGCCGACAACTCGCGCCCGACCGTGGTCTTGCCGGCGCCCATGAACCCGATCAGGTAAACCTTCATATTTTGGATTTTGGATTTTGGATTTTGGATTGATCTGAATCCAAAATCCAAAATCCAAAATCCAAAATGGTCATCTACCGCTCAAACGTTTCCATGAACCGGGTGGAGAGGTCGCCCTTGAGGAAACGGGGGTCCTCGATGATGGCCCGGTGGAGCGGGATCGAGGTCTTGACCCCTTCGATGACGAACTGCTCGAGCGCGCGCTTGCCTCGCGCGATGGTGTCCGGACGGGTCTTGCCCGTCACGATGAGCTTGGCGATCAGTGAGTCGTAATGAGGCGGTACGACGTAATCCCGATAAACGTGTGAGTCGACCCGCACGCCCGGCCCGCCGGGCGGATGGAACTCGCGAATCTTTCCCGGATTCGGCGCGAACGTCACCGGATCCTCGGCGTTGATGCGGAACTCCATGGCGTGTCCGCGAAGCCGAAGATCGCCCGGGGGAACCGAGAGCGGGTCGCCGGCGGCCACCAGGATCTGCTCCTTCACGAGGTCGATGCCCGTCACTTCTTCCGTGACAGGGTGCTCGACCTGGATGCGCGTGTTCATTTCCATGAAGTAGAACTCGCCGTCCTGATAGAGAAACTCGATCGTGCCGGCGTTCACGTAGTTGACGGACTGGCAGAGCCTGACGGCCGCCTCACCCATCTTCTTGCGCATCGCCTCGTCGATGGCGGGCGACGGTGATTCTTCGATCAGCTTCTGATGGCGCCGCTGAATGGAGCATTCGCGCTCCCCGAGAGAGACCACGCGGCCGCGCGAATCGCCGAAAACCTGAATCTCGATGTGACGCGGACGCTCGAGATACTTTTCGAGGTACACGTCCGCTACGCCGAAAGCGCGCTCGGCTTCACTGCGCGCCGTCTCGAACGCCTTGCCGAGGTCTTCCTCGTCCCAGCAGATGCGCATGCCGCGGCCGCCGCCACCGGCGGAGGCCTTCAGGATGACCGGATAGCCGATGTCGCGCGCCACGCCCCCGGCGTCGTCGAGGGTTCTGACCGGGCCATCGCTTCCGGGGATGATCGGGACGCCGGCCTTCTTCGCCGTGTCGCGCGCGACCGCTTTATCACCCATCAGCCGGATGGCCTGCGGACTCGGACCGATGAAGGTCAGACGGCATTCGCCGACGATCTCGGCGAAGTGCGCGTTCTCTGAGAGAAAACCGTAGCCGGGATGGATCGCGTCGGCGCCGCTGATCTCCGCCGCGGCGATGATGCTGGAGATGTTCAGGTAGCTCTGGCGGGAGAGCGCGGGACCGATGCAGACGTCATCGTCCGCATAACGAACGTGAAGCGAATCGCGGTCCGCCTCGGAATGAACGGCGACCGTCTTGATGCCCAGCTCTTTGCAGGCGACGATGACGCGTAGCGCGATCTCGCCGCGGTTGGCGATCAGGACCTTATTGAACATTTGAAATGATTCACACGCGAACGGCGAAGAGCTTCTCGCCGTATTCGACGGGCTGTCCGTTCTGGGGATAGATCTTGACCAGCGTCCCGTCGGAGTCGGCCTCGATCTCGTTCATCAGCTTCATCGCCTCGATGATGCAGAGGACCTTCCCCTTGCTCACCTTGTCTCCGACGTTGACGAAAGCCTCCGACTCCGGATTGGCTGCTCTGTAGAACGTTCCCACGATCGGCGAGGTGATGATGTGGAGCCCCGCTTCACTCTCTTCAGGCGCGGGCGCCGGGGCGCTCGCCGCCGCGGGCGCCGGGGATGGCATCGGCGCTGGTGCGCCCGCCGCCTCGTGCCTGCCTTCGGTTACGTACGAATGGATCACCTGCGGCTGCGACTGCTTGCCTTCGATACGGACCTTCGTCCCCGCGCGCTCCACCTCGACCGAGGCGATGCCGCGGTCAGCTACCTTGTCGATCAACTCCAGGATTTCTTTGAAATTCAATTCAGGCCCTCTCACGTGAGCTCATCCTGCAAGGCATGCTTCGCGCGCGCCAGCTCGAATCGCGCGCGCCCGTAGTTGCCGTCCGGGCGCATGACCAGCAGGATGAAGTACTCCGGCGTTACCGCGGAGAGAAACGTAACGTATTTTTCCGTTACTAGCGAGAACTGAAGCACCTCGCCGGTATCCAGGTCCGTATTCGAGAGGCGGATCGAACGGATGAACCCGCCGAACTCGGCCCCCAGGACGTCGAGTGGCACATCAGGGTTCTTGATCGCCTCGATCGCGATGCCGTCGAGGCCGATGAGACTCACCGCCAGCGCGCCGTCCACCCGGTCGCGCACGCCGGCAAGGACTTCTCTAAACACTCCCCACCCCGGGCCGCTTCACCTTCGACAGCCAGCTCTCCAGCTTCTTCACCCTGCCCGAGCTTTCCGGGTTTTCAGCAGTGCTGACCTCGCCCGCGTCGCGATTCTCGGCAGTGCTCAGTGGAGCGCGGGCGACCTCGCCCGCGTCGCGATCCTCGGCAGCGCTCAGTGGAGCGCGGGCGACCTCGCCCGCGTCTTTCCCGATCTGGGGATGCCGCAGCTCGAGCGTTGGCTCCTCGTCCTCGGGCGGTTTCATCCCAAATGGCGATTCTTCGCGCGCAGGCTCGCCCCCGCTCCACGCTTCGCGCGCTGGCTCTTCCGAGGCCGGCTCTTCCTCTTTCCATGGTTCCTGCTGTGAGGCCGGGCCCATGTCCTCGAGTGCCTGAAGCTTCGCGAGAACCACGGCGTTGTCCGGATCACGCGCGAGGACATCCTCGTAGATGTCGCGCGCTTCGTCGATCAGACCCTGGCTGGCGTACAGATCCGCCATGGTGATCGTCCTGGCGAAATCGTCAGCGGCGGCCGGCGGAGGGGGAACATTCGCATCGAACCTCCCCTGAATGAATCCGGGCGCGACCTCGGTCGCAGGCTCGTTGAACTCCACCTCGTCGCTCTCTGCAGACGCGACCGGGGACGTCTCCGGCGGCAGCTCCTGCAGAGGAAAAGGTTCCGCCATCTCAGCGCCCAGCGGCGGAGCGGCCAGGTGCATACCGGAAGGATCCTCCAGCGCGAAGGCATCCGCGCTATAGCCCGAATCCGCGGCCGGCTCTTCGAACGGACTCTGCTCATGGTCGGCGCGCATCGGTTCGAGATCGCCGGTCTCGCGCTCGCGCTCGTGATCCTTTTTCAGCCTCGAATATGTGATGTCGAATGGCTCCGTCTCGGGTTCGGTCTGGATCGGTGGCGGCGCCGGGGCGGCAGCGACGGGCGCTGGAGGCGCCGCGGCTGAAGCGGCTGGCGGAGGTGGAGCCGGGGCCCGCGGACCGCTACTGATCTCGTTCTGTAGTTGGGCGATCGCCGCTTCGGTCTCCGCATCGCCGGGCATCAGCGCGGCGATGAGCTTGTACTTCTTGATTGCCTCGACCTTTTCGCCGAGGGAGATGTAGGACTCGGCGAGCAGACGGGCCGCGACGACGTTGCCGCGGTCGAGATTCAGCGCCTGGGTCAGGGCGGTCACGGCGTCGGCGTGCTTGCCCTGCTCTCGCAACACTCTGCCGAGGACCACCCATGCGGAGAGGTAAGTCGCGTGGGTGCTGAGGCCGGCGCGGAGCACCTGCTCAGCTTCAGCAAACTGACCGGCCTTCCGGAGCTCTTCCGCCAGAGGGTAGAAGAGCCGGCTTTTGGGGTCGGTCTTGAGCTTGAAGCGGAGCTCCTCGATTTTCGGATTCGTGCCCGCTGCCGCCATGTCGTTTCGTCGCGAATTCTTCCCTGATTCGACGGGCTTCGCAACTGTCGCCCTCAAAACGAACCGCCCCGGCGTCGGGGCGGTTCGTCATTGCTGAAGTTCGTTCAATCGTTATTGCGATGTACCGGTCAGTGTGAGCGTCCGTGTTCCGCCATCTGTGGTGACCGTCACGGTGCAGGTATTCGTTCCAGGCGTGGTGCTCCCGTTGTATCGGGCAAAGATCGGACTGATTTCGCACTGCTCCAATGTGAAGGGGAAGTCGGTCCGATAAGACACGGTGAAATTCTGCGCCACGCAGCCACCGGCAGGAGCCTCGGTAATCGAGGTCACGGTCAGTGGCGCTCCGCCTGCGCTGACGATGTTCACGGTCTGCGAAGGCGATGGCGTGACGGTCGCCGGGGTCGGCGGTACCGCGGCCGGGTTGGCGGGCGTGATCGTCGCCGTGAACGGCGTGAACGTCGTGGGGTTGAGAACCAGCCGTGGTGTCGGCTGCGGTTCGACCACCGTACCGTTCGTCAGCGTATCCGTGCAGCCGGTGGTGGCGCTTTCGTACGTGACGTCGAACGGTGTGGGCTGCGGAGCGGTCACGCCCGTGGTGCCGGCACACGCCTCGGTGTTGAGCTCGAGGTTCGTCGGGACGACGGCGGTGAAGGTCGTCGTGCCGTCCGCGTTCTGCACCTCGCTCGTGATGTTGAGCGTGTTCGTACCAAGGCGCAGGCGAGCCATTCCGAACGCATTGAACACGCGAACGGTCAGGACGCCACCGCGCACGACGGGGTTGGTCGCGCTGACGATGATCGGGTCGGGCACCTGATAGGTGAACTGCACATCACCCGCTTCGGCGCCCAGGCCGGTGCTGATGTTCGTAACCGCGATGCCGCCTTTGACGTCAGCGCAGCCCGTGACCGGGATGGCCACCGTCTGCGCGATGATCTGCGTTCCGGTGACGCGAATGACCTGAGCGGCGAATCCGCCGATGGACACCGCGACCGGGTCGTCGAAGCCGACGCCATCGATCGTCACGCGCGTACCGCCCGTGAACGGTCCCTGGGTCGGACCGACAGCGATGATCTGCATCGCCGAGTGATATCTGAAGCCGGTCGCGAAGGTCGCCTCGGTGCCTGAGTTGACGTTGACGATGCGGACCGGAACCTGGCCGGCGACCGGTGAGGCGTCGGCGGTGGTGTCACGAGCCGGAGGCGATACGACGACGATCTTGTCGAACGTCACGTTCACGACCTGCGCTTCAGCGAGGCCGAAGAACACCTGGACGAACGACTCGAAGCCGCTGCCGATGATGGTGGTCTGCGTGCCCCCCTCGAGCGGGCCGGACGGCGGGCTCAGAGTCGTGACGACCGGCGTCAGCTGCGAGCGCCGGAATGTGAACGGCGAGGACGAGGTGACGCGCTGCTCGTTCGGGGTTCCCTGTTCGATGAATAGAACGATCGGCGCATCGAGGGTCTGGCCGCTGGCCAGTTCGACGCGGGGAGTCAGGATCTGAATCTGAGTCGGAGTCACCGAAGTGACCTGCGCTTCTCTGAGAGTGCCGTTGATGTCGAAGAAGACGCGGACCGGCTGACGGAAGTTCGTGCCGGTGATCGTCACGAGATCGCCGCCCTCGACACGTCCGATGTTCGGGTTCACGGAGGTGATCGTCGCCGCCGTGGTGGGCGGTGTCGGGGTCGTCGGCCGCGCGGAGAACGTCACGGTCGTCCGCTCGATGGCGTTGTTGACGACGACAGTCACCGTCGCGGTACCGGCCGTGGCCGAAGTGAGCGATACGGTGGCCTGCCCCTGCGCGTTCGTCGTACGGAGCGAAGTGTTGGAGCCGGAATCCTCGAAGCGGCCCAGCGTCGTTCCGAATTCGACAGCGGTTCCCGCGGGTACCGGCGTACCGTTTACGGTCACGGTCGCCGTGACGGTGGTCGAAGAGTCGGTCAAGGGAGTGGGGTTCGCCACCGTGATGACGATCTTCGCGCCGGCTGGCGGCGTGCCGCCGCCCCCGCCACCGCCAGGACCCTGGATCGGCGGCGCCGTCGGAGACTCACCCTTGCATCCGGCAAAAACGACCAGCAGCGCCAGAAGCGCAAACAGGTATTTCTGCTGTCTCAATTTATTCATATGAACCCCCGTTACCCTTTTCCTCACACGCCCTCTCCGAGGTCATCATTGCTTCGGTGAGCAGCCGCCGCAGTCATAGCAGAAGTCGAGAGTGAACCGCGTGCGCCCGGCCACATTCGAGCCCGACAGCGTCTCGCCGAAAAAGTCCATGATGACGTCCATGCGAACGATCTGGCGGCCCGTCTCCGGATCCCGGCCCCCATTCTGCGGCAGCAGGGACACAAAGGGCTGTTGACGCACTGCGTCCGCCTGGAAAACGACGAAATTCTGAAGGTTCGTCGCACCGCCGCCCGCGGGGACGAGAAGGTCGACCGACCGGACGAATGGCGCCGGAACGAGCGAACCGCCGTCGTTCCGGACGTAAGACACGCGATAGCGGGAGATCTTGACGTCATTGAAGCGCTGGTCAGCGCCGTCGATGGCGTTCTTGACGATTGCCCGCAGAGCGACCTGACCGATATCGCGCTGGCAGTTCTCCTCGCCGACGGGATCGCCCGCCAGGTCGATGAGCTGGAGATCCTGGATATTCGAAGCCACCAGTTCGACCGGTGCCGCGTTCTGCGTGAATTCGCTGCTGCACGAGAAAGATACCGCCGCGACTGCCATGAGCAACGCCACGCGGATCCCGTTCTTGGTTTTGATGTTCATGCGACCTCCGTCCCTCGCTTCACTCCCCGGCCTCACCGACGGCTTATGTACCCCTCACGATGCGAGGCGTAATGAAGATGAGCAATTCGTCATGTTGCGTTCTCATTGAATTCGATCGGAACAGCGCTCCCAGAATGGGAATCTGCGACAGCACGGGAACTCGCGACTGACCCGATGAATCGCTGGCCTGATAGATGCCGCCGATGACCGCCGTGCCACCGTCGCGGACCATGACGCGCGTACGCGCCTGGCGGGTGTTGAGAGGCGTTCCCGCCGCCCCTTCGAGCGGTTCACCCGGCGTCGTCTTCTGGACCGCGATGTCCATGATGATCGTGCCCGCTTCCGTGATCTGTGGCGTCACCTGCAGGTTCAGGGTGGCGTCGATGTAGCTGATGGTCGTCGTGAAGTTCACGCGCGTCTGATAGGGAATCTGGACACCGCTCGTGATCATCGCGGACGTGTTGTCCTGCGTGGTCACCTTCGGGGCCGAGATCACGCGGACCAGATTCTCAGACTCCGCGGCGTGCAGCGCGAGATCGAGAGTGAACGTTCCCAGCACGTCGGTCAGTGTCAGGCCGAGGACCGGGTTGGCGCCGCCGGTGAAGCTGAACGGGCCGCCGTTGAATCCGATGCGGTTGGGGAAGATCAGGCCGGTGCCCGTTCCCAATGCCGGGTCGAGCGCGCCGCCGAAGCTCCATTCGAAGCCGTAGTTGCGGGTGAAGGTCTTCGTCGTCTCAACGACGCGCGCTTCGATGACGACCTGACGGTTCGGGATGTCCACCGTGTCGATCAGGTTGCGCATCGTCTGCAGGTACTGCGGGATCTCGCTGATGATCAGCTGGTTGGTGCGCGCGTCAACGATGATCCTGGCGCGCGGCGATGCGAGATCGCGGAGCAGCTGGGAAACGTCCTGCGCCCTTGCGTACGACAGCTTGAAACCGAGTGTCGTCAGCGGGACATTGAGCCTCTCTTCTTCGGCCAGGCGGCGCGAAGATGCCGTTTCCTGCGCCAGGCGGTCGATCGTGCCGACGCGCATGACGTTCCCTTCCAGAATGTACGTCAGACCATTCTGGCGGAGGATCAGGTCGAGAGCCTGGTCCCACGGAACATCGACGAAGTCGACCGTGACGGTTCCCTGAACCTGTGGATCGACGGCGATGTTGAGACCGGTGAGCTGCGCGAACGTGCGGAGCACGTCCTTGATGTCCGCATCCTTGAGGTTGAGCGAGATCGGGTCGCCCGTGAAGACCCGCTGCGTGCCGCTGAGGGTGCGCGCACCCTGCAGCGTGGGCTGGGCCTGAGTCATGGCCTCGTCGAACACGTTCTCGCCCATCGTCACGTTGCTGGTGTTGGTCGAGGCCCGCGGCGCCGTGGAGCGCGGCGGGGTGACCGGCGCAACCTGATCGACCGCGTTGTTGATGACCAGACGCGCGCCCTCGGTCGAGGACGAAGGCATCTTCCAGTTCGCGTTCTGCGCGACCGCGTGAATCTCTTCGATCGAGGCGGCCGGCTTGATGACCGGCTCCGGCTTCGGCGCCGGCGGAGCAGGCGTCGAGACCGCGATGACCTGGTCGGGCGCGGCCTGCCTTGCAGCGATGGCCGCGCCGCCGAACGTCACGTTCAGGTGATCGCCGTCGGGGGTAATCGCGTATTCGGGTTTCCCATCGAGATCGATGACCACGCGGGCCACCGGGTCCGCGCCAGCCTTGAACTGGGCGACGCGAACGCGCTGGATCGCGCCGCTGCCGACGTCGAGAGTCGGCTTGCGCACGCTGTTCTTGACGCCCTGGAGGTCGATGACGAGGCGCGAGGGGTTATCGAGGCGGAAGGCTTTGTAAGCGAGCTCTCCATCGCCGGCGATGCTGATCTGCACCGCGTCACCGGTTCCGGTGGTGGTGACGTTCTTCACGTTCCTGGCGCGCGGGAGCGGAGTGCGGACGACCGCCTGCTGCTGGACAGGGGCGGCCTCGGCGACGGGCTCGGCAATCGATTCGACGCGCGGGGCGTCTTCGACCACGGCGACGGCCGGTGCGGGCTCGGGCCGCGGCTCGACGACGGCCACCTCCCGCGGCACTTCAGGCAGGAGGATGAGGACTGCCTTGTCGGCCGCCGAGACTTCCGGCGCGAACGGCGCGGTGAACCGGAAGGTCACGCGCGTGAGCTTGTTGCCCATCTCCACCGCCTCTTCGGCGGTGATCGACGAGACCCCGTTCGGCAGCTCGGCCGGGATGGCGAGATCAGCGGGACGCGAGGTCGCGGTGAGGTCGACCACGAATACGGCCGGCGCAGGACTGTACGAGGTGTACGCCGGAGTTCCGCTGGTACGCAGCGTCACGCGGGACGAGCTGAGCTCGACCGCGGTCAATGCCATCGGTGCTGCCGCAGTTTGGGCGTCAGCCGCCGTCTGCGTCTTTCGCGACTTGAAAATCCCTGCGTGGACGCCGTTGGCGGCCAGCAGCATCAGCGCAGTCACCAGCAGGATTCGCTTGCCTTTTGTCATACTTCCCACCTTCATCTCACCCTCCACGCAGCCCCTGAACCTCACCCCGGCGCGCTAACCCTTTCGTTCGGATGGCGGGGTCAGATCCTTGACCACCTCACGGTACCGCTCGATTCGAGTCGGATCGTTGACCTCCTGTCGGAAGACCACGGAGGTTTGGGTAATGCGAATCACCTCGCCATCGAGGACTTTGTCTCCAACACGGATCAGATAACCCTTGTTATCCGGCCCGTTGATCATGGCCACGAGGCCCTGTTTCGTGCGGACGACACCCTGGAGCTTCATCTCGTCGATGAGGAATCCCGGGACGCCCGGAGCGCGGTCGCGCGGCACGCGCGGCGCCGGACCGACGAGCGACTGGAACGGATCGCGGCGGCCCTGCGGGTCGTAGCGATACGCATCGGCGCCGGTGGGCTCTTCGAGAATCTCCTCGAGGGCCTGCTGAACGCTCGTTCCGCTCGTGTCTGCCGGCGCCGCCGTGTCCGTCGTGGCCGTCTGCGTCTGCGCAACGACGCTCACGGCCAGCAGCACGGCAATCCCCGTCAGCGACAGGAGAAATCTCGACATCTGACTCACGACTCTCTCACTCATGCGCCACCCGGTTTGCCAGAAGTCCCCGCCGCCTTGCCCGTGCCGGTGGCGGCCGTGTCGGCCTCTTCCACGTAGACGAAGGTCTTGGCGACGAAATCGGAAGAGATGGTGCGCGCCTGCTGGTCACCCAGCGCGGCGATGTTGATCTGCTCCACGTTCATGATTCGCGAGAAGTTGCTCAGGCGATTGAACAGGATGGCGAGGTCGTGGTAGCGGCCGTCCACCGACACGGAGATCGGCCATTCGGCATACGGATCGCCTTCTTTCGGCGTGCCGAGCTTCGGGAACGTCAGACGGCGCAGGGCGAAGTCACCCTGGTCGACGAGCGATTTGATCTTCTTGATGATCTCTTCCGTGTTGCGCGTGGACGGGAGGATGCGGCGCAGCTTCTCGAGCTCCAGCTCGAGGCGGCGGACTTCTTCGCGGAACTGAGGAAGCTTGCGCTCCGCGGCGCGTCCCTGCTCGATCTTCTTGTCGAGCTCGGCGATCTCCGCCTCAGCGGAAGCGATTTCCTGCTTGATCGGCGCGACGACGTACGCGTGCACCGCCCAGACGATGACGATCGCCAGCACCAGACCGATCGCGGCGGCTACGTACCATGGCCTGCCTTCGAGATTCATCCCAGCCATCGTCGCCTCCTACCTCGCCGCCCCGGCGCCCGCGGCAGGCGCGCCAGCCGTGCCGGTGGCCGTGGCCCCCGCCGCTCCAGGCTCTGCGCCCGGAGTCTTCGGCTGATACGTAAACGCGAACGACATGTCGAAGGTGTACACGAGGGGCTGCACGCTGGCCTGATTGACGTTGTTGAGCTCAGGCTCCTCGAAGTACGGGTCGTTCTTGACGTTCTCGACGAAATTCGCGATCGCGTTCGGATTCAGACCGCGCCCATTCAATGTGATCGTTCCGCCCGCGACGTTCATGCGGTCGAGCCACACGAGGTCGGGGAGGTCCTGGCTGATCCGATCCATGATCCGGACGGGACCCTTCTGATTCTGTTTGAGCTGGTTGATGAGGTCGATGCGGGCCTGCAGACTGTCCTTGCGGCGCTGGAACGCTTCCACCTCGGCGATGATCGCCTCGAGCTTCTGCGCTTCCGCCTTGCGGACCGCGACCATCTCCTGACGATTGGAGAGCGTGCGCTTGTTGATGAACCAGTACGCGGCCGAAAGGAGAAGAGCCAGGCCGATGAGGCCGAGCAGGAGAATGTTGTTGAAGTTCGGACCGGCGCCCGGAATGACACTGCTGACAGCCGCGGGAGCCGCCCCGGCTCCGCGTACCGCCCGCCCCTCCCGCACTAAATTGATCTTGATCAAGCGTCCCCCAGCTTCCTGATGGCGAGACCGACTGCGATCGCCATGCTCGGCGCAATCTCGGCGAGCTCCTCGGGGTTGAATTCGCTCTCGTCCACCGTGACTCGGCGGAAGGGATCGAGGATCGTCACCGGGATGCCGAATTTGTCGCGAAGGATGGCGTCGAGGTTGAGCACGCCCGAACCGCCGCCTGCCAGCACGATCTCGTCGACCCGCTCCGCGCCCGATGTGGCGGTGAAGAAGTCGAGAGTCTTGCGAAGCTCGCCGGCGAAATCCTCGGAGACCGAGTTGAGAATCGGGATGACCTGCTGGATCGTGTAGTCGCCCTGGGGGCGCCCGCGCTTGAGCTCTTCGGCCTGTTCAAAGGAAAGGCTGAGCTCGCGCTGGATGGCGTCCGTGTACTGGTTGCCGCCGAAGGTGATGTCGCGCCAGAAGACCGAATCCGGACCGCTCAGCACGTTCACGTTCGTGACGGAGGCGCCGATGTTGACGAGCGCCAGACGCTTCCCCTCTTCGACGTCGTTGTTCATCTCGTAGCAGTTCTGGAGGGCGAAGGCATCGACATCCACGAGCATCGCCACCTTGCCGGTCTGGCTGATGACGGACGTGTAGTCGTTGATCTTCTCCTTCTTGACCGCGACGAGGATGACCTCGATGTTGTCGCCCGCGCCCGGCGTGCCGAGCGGGACGTAATCGAGGTTCACGTCGTTGATGTCGAAGGGGATGTACTGCTCGGCCTCCCACTGGATGGACTCCGCCAGCTCCTCAGGAGACATCGCCGGCAGCGAGATCTTCTTGATGATGACGGAATGGCCGGACAGGGAGGTGGCGTAATTGGAATTCTTGACCGCCTTTTCCCTGTTCAATTTCGAGATCGTCTCGACCACCATGGACGAGTCCATGATCGATCCATCGACGATCGCTTCCGGAGAAAGGCGCTCGATACCGAGCTTCACGAGTGAATACGTGCCGCCCTTCTTCTCCTTCAGCTCGACTAATTTGACCGCTGAGGAGCCGATATCAAGGCCGACGACATTTTTGCTCTTTGAGAAGAACACCGCTCACCCCATCCATCTCACACTCACTTCTCGCTGGTTCTCGCTGGCTCCGGATGTAGAAAGGTGATGCGAAATTACAACGTTTAAGTGGCGGTGTCAACTCTACTGAAAATAGATAAGTGAAACGATTACGCGTGTTTGGGTCCGGACGGGCCCGTATGGGTTGCGCGAAATCGACCTGACCGCTAGAATCCACCCCTTTCGATTTATTTGAGGAGTTTTCGATGGCCAAGATGTGTGAAGTGTGCGGTAAGACGCCTGTAACGGGCCGCCGGATCAGCCATGCCCACAACGTGTCGAGCCGCCGCTGGTTGCCAAACCTGCAGCGCGTTCGCGTCATGGTTGGCAAGGCTGTGAAGCGTCTGAACGTTTGCACCCGCTGCATCCGCACGGGCAAGATCCAGAAAGCAGCGCGGTGAATTTGGACCTTGGACCCTGGACCTTGGACCTTCGAGTTCCTCTCTCCTGACGGGGCGAGTCAGGCTTCGGCTTGATTCGACCTTCGACCTTCGACCTTGAACCCCGAAGCGCCCCGGCGTCCAAGCCCAAGGTCCAGGGTCCAAGGTCCACCCAAGGTCCCCCCGAAGCCGAGTGAGTCGAAAACCGGCAACCCCGACCCGAAGCCCCAAGGTCCAGGGTCCCTTCAGGCCGTGTTCTGCCGGATGTTGTACTTCCGGTCGACGCGGAGGACGCCCTCGAGTGCGGCCAGCGAGCGCACGACCTTTTCCAGGTGCTTGAGGTCGGCGATCTCCAGGACCAGATCGGTCGTGGCTTTGCCGTCGCCGGCGCGCGTCTCCATCTGGCGGATGTTCGTCTTGAGGTTGGCGATGGTCGAGACCACGCGCGCCAGGATGCCCTGACGGTCTTCCATCAGCAGCTCGAGCTCGACGAAGTACTGCGACTGGCGCTGGTCTGCCCACTCGACTGCGATCTCCCGGTCGGGGTTGAACATCAGGTTCTTCACGTTGGGGCAGTTCGCGCTGTGAACCGCGACGCCCTTGCCGCGTGTCACGTATCCGACGATCCGTTCACCCGGCAGCGGATTGCAGCATTTCGCCAGGTAGGTCATGAGGTCGTCGTAACCCTTGACCTTGATGGCGGTCGCGGCCGAGGTGAAGGGGAAGATCTTGCGGACGGCGGCCTGGATGACACCCTCGTCCGTCGGGCCTTTTTCCTTCTGCTCGTCGGTGACGAACCGCTCGACGATCGAGCGCGCCGAGACTTTCCCGTAGCCGATGTCGGCGTAGAGGTCCTCGAGGCGCCCGAACCCGTGCTCGGTCAGGACGCCGTCGAGTGCGTTCTCGGCGATCAGCTTCCGCCACTGGACGCGGTATTTCTTCGCTTCCTTCTCGATCAGTTTCCGGCCAAGCTCGATCGAGCGGTTCTTCTGCTCGGCGTTGAGCCAGTGCCGGATCTTGTGCCGGGCCCGCGAGGTGACGACCATGTTGGCCCACTCGCGGCTCGGGGTCTGCGTCGTGCCGGTCAGGATCTCGACGATGTCGCCGTTCTTGAGTGGCGTGCGGAGAGGCACGAGCTTTCCGTTCACGCGCGCGCCGACGCACCGGTGGCCGACATCCGTGTGAATGCGATAGGCAAAGTCGAGTGGCGTCGCGCCGCGAGGGAACGCGAAGACGTCGCCCTTCGGCGTGAAGGTATAGACCTCGTCCGGATAGAGGTCGATCTTCAGCGAGTTCATGAAGACTCGCGGATCCTTGATGTCGTTCTGCCACTCGACGAGCTGGCGGAGCCAGAGGAAGTTCGCGTCTTCACTCGATGCGCCGACGCGGCCTTCCTTGTACTTCCAGTGCGCGGCGATGCCCTGTTCGGCGATCAGGTCCATGTCGCGCGTGCGGATCTGGACCTCGAAGGGTTGCCCGCGCTCGGCCACGACCGTCGTATGCAGCGACTGATAGAAATTCGGCTTCGGCATGGCGATGTAGTCCTTGATCCGGCCGGGAACCGGGCGCCACATCTGATGGATGATGCCGAGGCACGCGTAGCAGTCTTTGACGTTGTTGGCGATGATGCGGAAGGCCAGGTAGTCGTAGAGCTGGCCGATGTCGATCTCCTGGCGGCGCATCTTGCTCCAGATCGAATACATGGACTTGACGCGCCCGGTGACTTCGCCCTCGATCTCGTTCTCCCGCAACTTTCCGTTCAGCGTGGCGCGGATACGATCGACGACATCGCCGGACACGGAGAGCTTTTCTTCCACCGCGCCCTTCAGATCCTCGTACTCGCGGGGATGGAGGTGCCGGAACGACAGGTCTTCGAGCTCGCCCTTGATGCGCCCCATGCCGAGGCGGTTGGCGATGGGGGCGTAGATCTCCATGGTCTCGTTGGCCACGGCGATGCGCTTCTCTTCGGGGAGAAACTGCAGGGTGCGCATGTTGTGCAGCCGGTCGGCGAGTTTGACCAGCACGACGCGAAGGTCGGAGACCATCGCCAGGAGCATTTTCCGGAACGTCTCGGCCTGCTGCTCTTCCTTTGAGACGTAGGCGTAGCGGGAGATCTTGGTGACGCCGTCGACGAGATCGGCAACGTCCTCGCCAAAGAGCTCCTCGAGCTTTTCCTTGGTGGTGAGGGTGTCCTCGAGCACATCGTGGAGGAGCCCGACCGCGATCGACGTCTCGTCGAGGCGCATGTCGGCCAGGATGTAGGCGACGTTGAGGGGGTGGATGAGGTACGGCTCGCCCGAGCTGCGGACCTGGCCCTTATGCTCCCGCGCCGAGAAGATGTAGGCCTTCTGCAGGAGCTCTTCGTCGAAGTCGGGCTTGTAAGTCTCGACCTTGTCGAGAATGTCTTCAAAACGAATCATGGCCGGGGGCTACCCACTACCCACTACCCACTACCCACTACCCACTACCCACTACCCACTGGAATGCTAGCAGGCTTCCCCACTGGTGCGCGTCTTGCTGCCCGTGGCATGCTGAAGCCGTCTGCCAGTGTCGCGCCGCGGCCCTGACCGCCGGGATAGAAAGATTAAGGAGGTAGTCGTGTCCAAACGTTCCTACATGCTCTTCGTCCTCGCCCTGGTATTCGCTTTTGCCGCAATCCCCGCGTTCGCCGGTCCTGCCCCGTCCAAGACCGCGGCAAACCAGAGCATCGATTCCCGTGATGCCGACCTGTCCGTCGTGCGCGATGTCGCCGCGAACGAGCAGGTGGCCCGCGTGCTCGCTGCCAACGGCTTCTCTCAGGAAGAAGTCGAACAGAGACTCGCTCAGCTCTCCTCGAACGACCTCCATCAGCTCGCGCAGAATCTCGATCAGCTTCAGCCGGCCGGCCTCACTCGTCAGGAGTGGATCTGGATCGGTATCGGCGCGCTCGCCGCGCTCATTCTCGTCATCGCGTTGACGGACTAGCACGCAATCCCGGCGTGGTAGGCTTCTCGACGGGCGGGCCGAAAGGCCCGCCCGAATGTTCAATGGTGAATGTTCAATGGTGAATGGTGAAACAAGAACCCGGCTCGGCGCAGCAACTCTTCAACATTCAACATTCAACATTCAACATTCACCATTCCTCGTCCTCCTGCTTCTCGTTCCCCTCCTGACGTCTTGCGTCTACTGGACCCCGATCTCCCGCCGCACCAGCAACGCGGCGAAGGTCATCCCGGACGTCCCCCTGCAGGTGTGGGACATCAAGTCGTGCGGCGCAGGCTCGCTCTCGTCCGTGCTGCAGCACCACGGCGATCCGACGACGATGCAGGAGTGGGATGCGAAGCTGCAGAAGACCCGCGGCGGCGTGATGTCGATCGACATGGTTCTCGCCGCACGGCAGAAAGGCTTCGACGCACGCCTCGTCACCGGCGACCGTCTCTTCGTCGAGCGTGAACTGCTCGACGGACGGCCGCTGATCCTCATGCTGCAGGTCATCCAGACTCCCGGCCGTTCCTACGACTTCTTCCACTACGTCGTTCTGGACGGGATCGATCCCGCGCGCCGTCTCATGCGCACACAGTTCGGCGACGGCAAGGCGCGCTGGGTGAAATACAAGCGAATCGAGAACGCATGGCGAGGCGGAGGCTTCGCCGCGATCGTCATTCGCCCGCGCGATCCGGTCACGGATCTCGTTCGAGACGCCGTGGCAATGGAAGAGAAGGGTCTCTTCGACGAGGCGGCGCGCGAGTATCGCCGCATCCTCCAGGACCACCCCGACTCCGTCCTGGCCTGGACCAACCTCGGCAACGTCGAAGCGCGCCGTTCCAACACGAACGCCGCGGAAGAGGCATTCCGCAAAGCGATCGCCCTCGACACGATCGCGGCCGACGCGCTGAACAACCTGGCGTGGCTTCTCTATGAACAGAAGCGGCTCGACGAGGCGGAAACGTTCGCCCGTCGCGCCGTGGACGCACCTGCGCCCGATGTCTGGATGCGCCTCGACACGCTCGCGCGAATCCAGCTCGAGCGCGACAAGTGCGTCGACGCCGCCCGCAACTGGGAGCGCGCCATCGAGAGCATCCCGGAGTCGCGGACGAAAGAGCGAACGGCGATGTCGCTATCCATGGTTCGCGCGAAGCAGGACTGCCGGAGCTGATGGGCGTGTCATGGTGTCAGGTCTGGACATTGGACATTTCTTCCAGAACTAGTGTGTGCCAGGCACACACTAGTTCT
>CALMZP010000124.1 GCA_937870635.1 uncultured Acidobacteriota bacterium
GAAAAGTTGTTTTTCCAGACCTGACACCATGACATTTTTCACTGCTTGTCTCGTGCCTGCGGCCGAGGTAGCCTCGGGTGGGACTTCCGCAGGGTCGCACACCCGCCATGCTCTCGAAAGTATGGAGTGCAGCCACCCTCGGAATTGATGCAGTTCGGATCGTCATCGAGGTCGATTGCCAGCCGGCGCAGCAACCGGGCTTCCGGCTCGTGGGCCTGCCCGATGCCGCTGTCCGCGAATCGTACGCCCGCGTCCGGTCGGCCCTGAACTACTGCGGCCTGTATGTGCCGCAGCGGATGATCACCGTCAACCTCTCTCCGGCCGACGTGCGCAAGGAGGGATCGCGGTTCGACCTCCCGATCGCGATGGGCATCCTTCACGCCCTCGAATTTCTCCATGATGACGATGTGAGGGGACGGGTGTTTGTCGGCGAGCTGTCGCTCGACGGCACCCTCACCGCTGTGCGCGGCACACTCTCCATCTCGGCAGCTCTGGCCGGCGATGAGTCGATCCGCGAGCTCGTCGTTCCGGCCGCCAATGCGAATGAAGCAGCCGCGGTGCGGCTGACGAAAGTCATCGGTGCAGCTCACCTGAACGGGCTCCTCAGCCACGTGCGAGGCCGCGAACCGATCGAAGCGGCGACGTCGTCGGCGACCGCTGAGCCGCACAACGACCAGGCGGACTTCGCGGAGGTGCGGGGGCAGGCGCATGCGAAGCGGGCGCTGGAGGTCGCGGCCGCGGGCGGCCACAACGTGATGATGATCGGGCCGCCCGGATCGGGCAAGACCATGCTCGCGCGCAGGCTCTCCACGATTCTGCCGCGTCTCTCGCTGGACGAGGCGATCGTGACGACGAAGATCCATTCCGTGGCGGGGACGCTGCCGGCCGGCAGCGGACTTCTTACGCGGCGACCCTTTCGAGCGCCCCATCACACGATTTCCACCGCCGGCCTGGCTGGAGGAGGCACTCCGATCCGTCCAGGGGAGGTGAGCCTCTCCCACTCGGGTGTGCTCTTTCTCGACGAGCTGGCCGAGTTCCGCCGCGAGACGCTGGAGGTGATGCGCCAGCCGATGGAGGACGGCTTCGTGACGATCGCGCGGGCCACCAAGACGGTGACGTTCCCATCGCGATTCACGCTGGCAGCCGCACTCAATCCGTGTCCGTGTGGTTTCTTCAACGATTCACGGCGCGAATGCACGTGCACACCGATCCAGATCGCACGATATCTCGCGAAGGTTTCCGGACCGCTGCTCGACCGGATCGATCTGCAGGTCGAGGTTCCCGCGCTCTCCAGCGACGAAGTCACCGCCACGGAAAGCGGCGAGAGCTCCGCGGCGATCCGCGAGCGTGTGGAGCGGGCGCGGAGCGTACAGCGTGAGCGCTTTCGGCGAACGCATGTGCAATCGAACGCGGAGATGACGAGCCGCCTGATGCGCCGCCATTGCGAGCTCGACGGCTCCTCGCGAGCGTTGCTGCGATCGGCGATCGACCGGCTGGGATTGTCGGCCAGGGCTCACGACCGGATCCTGAAAGTTGGTCGGACGATTGCCGATCTGGCGGGGCGGGAGGCGATCGAGGCCGCGCATATTGCCGAGGCCGTCCAGTACCGGGCCCTGGACCGCTCGTGGTTCCGCAGTGGCTAAGCGTAATGTCTGCTATTAGTTAGCGAAAAACCAGCACGTTCAATGCATCACGTCTTACTAATAACTCAGAATAGAAAAAGGGCCGCAACGGTTTTTTGGAAGGCCAAACGCATGCGATTAATCGTTGACAAAATGCGTCTGGAATTTATGATCGGAAGCACGCACGCCGCCGTGGTCCGTGATGGGTGAGGAGTCGGAGAATGGCATTTGAGAAATGGGATCCGCAGCCGGAGTTTGACCGCTTTCCTGCTTCGGCGACGATCGTGCAATCACGCCTGATCCGCCTCCCATCACAGGTCGCTTCGATGCTCCGCCTCCGCGGAAAGCAGAACGCGAATCTCTATTACGACAAGAAAAGAAAAGTGATCGGGATCAAGCCTCTCGACCGCAAGGAAGAGGGGGCGGCCAAGATCCGTCAGTCGGACAAATCGACGTCACTGCACGTGCCGAGCTTCTTCCGCTTCTACGACATCGAAGTGCCCGGCATCAAGCGCTTCCACTGCTGGTACGACGAGAAGGAACGGATGGCGATGATCGACATCTCCAAGCCTTCGCCGCGCGGCAGACCGGCGGGAACGTAGAGGCTAGTGCTTAGTGCTTGGTGCTTAGTGCTGCGAGCCACCAAGCACCAAGCATCAAGCACCAGAGGGCGGCCTTTCGGCCGCCCTTTTCATGCGTCAGAACGAATGTCGTTTCAGTGAGTCGCGCCGCGCAGACGGCGTGCCGGTATGAGCGTGCGGAACCGGAGGATGCTCTGCGCCGCCTCATCCGACATCTTCCATTCCATGCCCTGGTAAAGGAGAGCGCCCGAGGTCGTGGTCTCGCGCTGGTAGTTGTTCTCGAAGAACTGTGAGAGCGACGCCACCGGAAAGTCCTCGTCATACGCACGGTTGATCGTCCGGATGTATTCGTTGGCGAAGAACATGTAGCCGATGTCGGTCAGATGGAAGCCATCGAGGCTGAAGATTCCGCCCGCGATGTACTCGGCTCCAAAACGGAAGGGACCAACGTGGTAACCACCCGCCGCAGCGAAACGGTCGAATAGTCCGCGGATGTTCGCGACCGGGATGTCCCGTTGCGACGCGGCCTGCTCGATCACGCCGTTGTACTCCTCGGCGCGGGTGCGGATCGCGGCGATTTCGGCCGGCGTCAGCACATCGCTGTCATCGAGTGGTTTCCCCGCGTTCGGCAGTTGGTTGAATGGGGGCTGCTGCGCGAGTTGCGGCGGAATCCCGTAGCCGCTTCCGAGCTTTCCCGCGGCCGACAGGAGCACCATGCTTCCCGGCGGCAGCTGGCCGAAGTTCCCGCCACCGAGGTCGGCGACGAGGTAGACCGGCTTGCCACCGATGAGGAGCGGCTGGCGAGTGGCGGGATTGATGATGAACGGCTGGACGGTCGCCGTCAGTGGAAGGGCGGATGGATTGGTCGGAAGGTTGCCAACCACCATTCCTGCCTTGGGTGCTCCAGCCACCAGCTGATCGAGCATCGTGTTGTATGCCGTCCGGAAGGCATCCACCGGCGTCAGCGCGGCCGGCGTTCCCGAAAGCACCGCACCCAGAAGGTCGTTGCCGCCGATCCAGATCGCGATGAAGGTCGGCTGCTGGGCCAGGGCCTGCTGCACCGGCGTGCCGAGACCTCGGAGGATGAATTGTGCCATCAGGGTGGCCGTCCCCTGAGGGTTTTGCTCGCGCCCGGTCAGCACGGTCAAATGACCCGCTGCCGCGCCGGGGATGCTGAGGTTGTTGTAAGGCGCAGGATGCGTGAGAAGAAGCGGCTGGCCCTGTCCTGCGGCAGGACGAATGACCGGCGGATAGCTGATGACATCGACGAGTTGCAGTTCCGGACCGATGCCCGGAAAACTGACCAGCGGCTGAGTGAAGGAAGGCACTCCTGTTTGCCGTGCGATGAATGCCGGCCAGGAGTAAGCCTGATGACGTTGATTCAGCGAAGCGTTCGAAACACCGGCGCCATAACTGTCGCCGAGCGCCACGAAGCGGGTGAAATCGGCGTCACCGCGCGCGGCGAACACAGGAACTGCGATCATCAGGGCCAGCAGCGCCAGGGCAATTCTCGAAAAGCTCTTGTTGCGCGTCATGCGAGTCTCCTTTGGTCTGGGTGCTAGAACCGGACGCCGAGGTTGACGAAGTAGAGATTGGCGCCGGTGCGATAGGTACCGTTGAAGCCTTCAGCGCTCGTGCCGTCGGTGCTGCGCTCCATGAACTCGAGGAACAGCAGTCCGGCGTCGACGATCCAGGGGCCGTGGTGGTAGCCGGCGCCGAACGACACGCCGACGCGGTCCGAATCGGGAAGCAGCGGGCCGACGCCCTCGGTCGGCTGCGGGTTCTCGTCATAGAGAGCACCGAGACGGATGTCCCACGCGTCGGTCACGCGACGATTGCCGCCGACGCGGAAGGACATCGTGTCTTCCCAGTTCTGCGGGCGGACGAGGTTGACCTGAGGCGTCTGGGCGAATTCGACCACGAGTGTTTCGAAGCGGCTCCAGGTGGTGTGCGTGATGTCGAAGTCGAGGTCCCAGGCATCGCCGATCCAACCGATGCCAACCGCGGTATGAGCCGGGAAGGGGATCGTCGTGCTGATGGCCTGATTCGGGGGCAGCTGCGAGCGGACGATGGCGTCGAACTGCGGATTGCCCGTAGGGATCTGCGTGAACGTGGCATCACCCTCGATGTCGATGTCCATCGCCGCGCGATGCGAGAGGCCGAAGCGCAGGCGATCGTTTGCCTTGAAAAGCAGGCCGGCACCCCATCCCATCGACGAGCCCCACTGGCCGCTGAGGTAGATGTTGGCCACGTCGTGAATGCGCCCGGTGAACGGACTGAAAGCGCCGTTGTTCCGTTCCAGCGTGACACGCGCGCGGCGGTATTCGAGACCGGCCCCGACTGCGAAACGCCCATCGCTCGTCTGCCACGCCAGAGCGGGCATCACAGATGCGGTCTTGAGGTTGACGTCCTGGGAGATGAAACGGCCCACCCAGGGATCTTTCCAGTCGGTCCGTAGACCATAACCTGCATACGAACCGACCCCGAAGGTGAGGTTCTCGCCGATGGGAACGATCGCGTAGCCGTTGGGAACCACGAACAGATGCGAGTTGTAGCGGCCGGTGGTGCCCGACGTGAGCTCATCGTTGGGATCGCCCTGGAACGAGTTGTCGAACGTGATGAACGTCGCCCCGGCGATCCCGGAGAGGCGGCGCTGCTGAGCGATGCCGGCAACGTTGTAGAAGATGGCGCTGGGGTCATCGGCGATGGCGGTGAATGCACCCGCCATCGAGCTTGCCTTGGCGCCCTGTTCCGGAATCATGAATCCGGAGGGGAATGCCGCGCTGGTGGAGAGAAGAGCGAGCGCGACGAGCAGAGAAACCCGGGTCGTGAAGCGCAAGGTAACCTCCTAAGGTGTGACGGCGTAGAGGCGGAAACGCGCGGATCATAGCATGCGGAATTTCGACCGCTTGTGCGCTGTCATGCGATCCATGAAACCCTTCCTTTCACTCGTACTTACCGTCGTCGCATCGATGCCTTCGGCCATCGCCGGACTGACCTATGACTTCACCAGCTCCACCACCGGAATGGCCGCACAGACCATCGCCGGCAATGTGAAGGCCGAAGGGAAGAGCATCCGCATCGACATCGCCACGGGTGACGGCATACTCTTCGAGAACGGGTCGTTCGTCGTCTCCTCCAACGGCGGCCAGACGATGAGCGTCGTCAACCCGAAAGCGAAGACGTTCTACGAGCTCGACATGGCGCAGCTCACCGGCGGCGCCGACACCCTGCTCAAGCAGTTCGGCGGCGCGCTCAAATTCGACGTCCGCAATCCGAAGGTGACCGTCACCGGCGGCGGCGGCAGCGACCTGATCGAAGGATTCCAGACGAAGAAATCGCGCGTCGACAGCGCCTACGAGATCGCCGTCGACGGCCTCGGGCAGCCCATGGTCATCCGCATGCAGCTCGCCACCGATGTCTGGTGGACCGACAAGGTCTCGTCCGACTTCACGAACTTTCTGCAGATGCGCGGATTCCGCACCGGCGTCGAAGCCGTGGACAAGCTGATCGCGACCGAAGCCGGCGCGATCAAGGGATTCCCCATGAAGCAGATCACGACCACGAAGGTGAAGCTCAACGGGAACGAGATGACGACGACGAGCACGTCGACGGTGAAGAACGTCCGCAAGGTCGCGATCCCGGCTACGGCATTCGCCGTTCCGGCGGGACTGACGAAAACCGCGAGTCCGCTGGAGAGGATGCTGGGGAGGGTGGGGGCGGGGAAATAACGGTTCGGGCTTACGCAAACCGGCGGCTTCGGCTACGGTCTTAGAAGCAGAAATGTTGAATGTTCAATGTTGAATGTTCAATGTTGAAATCAGTTTCAACATTAAACATTGAACATTCAACATTGAACATTCCCGCCTTTCACTTTTCTAACAGCTCCCGCAACACGCGATTGGCAATCTCCGCATTGGCCCTCCCCCGCATCTCTTTCATGAGCTGGCCGACGAGGAAGCCGAACACCTTCTGCTTTCCGGCCTTGTACTCGGCGACCTGACCGGCATTCGCGTCGAGAACCTTCTGCGCGGCCTCGCGGATCGCGCCCAGGTCCGAGACCTGTCCGAGTCCTTTGCGAGCCACGATCGCGTCGGCCTCTTCGCTGGTCGATGACATGTCCTCGAACACTTCTTTGGCTGCTTTCCCGCCGGTCGCTCCGCTGTCGATCATGCGAATGAGCCGGCCGAGCATCGCGGGCGTCACGCGATAGTCGCGAAGCTCGATCTTCCGGTCGTTCACCTCGCGCCGCACTTCATTGCGGACCCAGTTCGCCGCTGCACGCGCATTTCCCGCTTCGGCCACTGTCGCCTCGAAGAATTCGGCGAGCTCGCGTGTCATGGTCAGGACGTCCGCATCGCCGTAGCTGAGCCCGAACTCAGTCTCGTAACGCCGGATCCTTTCCGCGGGAAGCGCCGGCAAAGTGGCTCGCGTCTCCTCGACGAGTGCACGTGGCACCACGAGCGGCGGCAGATCGGGATCGGGGAAGTAACGGTAGTCGTGCGCTTCTTCCTTCGATCGCATCGCCCGCGTCTCGCCAGCGGCCGGATCGAAGAGGCGCGTCTCCTGGATGACTTTCCCGCCTGCCTCCAGAAGTGCGATCTGACGCTCCGTCTCGAATTCGATGGCGCTCCTCAGGAAGCGAAACGAGTTCAGGTTCTTGATCTCCGCGCGCGTGCCGAGCGGCTCGCCGGCGCGGCGGACGGAAACGTTCGCATCGCACCGCAGCGAGCCTTCTTCCATGTTCCCGTCACATACCTCGGTGTACATGAGAATCTGACGCAGGCGGGTGAAGTAGGCAACCGCTTCGGCGGCCGATCGCACCTCAGGTTCCGAGACGATCTCGATCAGTGCCGTCCCAGCGCGGTTCAGGTCGACGAGCGAGCGGTCGCGCTCGTGAATCAGCTTTCCCGCGTCTTCCTCGATGTGAATCCGGGTGAGCGCGATCGAACGCTCGCCGAGATCGATTCGCCCGCCCGTCGCGATCGGGCGATCGAACTGCGAGATCTGATACCCCTTGGGGAGGTCGGGATAGAAGTAGTTCTTCCGCGCGAAGATCGACTCGAGATGGATCTCACAGCCTGTGGCGAGGCCCATCCGCACTGCCAGGTCCACCGCGCGGCGGTTGACCACGGGCAGCGCCCCCGGATAGCCGAGGCAGATGGGACAGACGTTGGTGTTGGGAGGAGCGCCGAAGGCGGTCGGGCATCCACAGAAGAGTTTGGACGCGGTGAGGAGGCGGGCATGCACCTCCAGGCCGATGACGACTTCCCACGACATGCGCGGGCGATTATAGGAGTCGATACACTCTACCGATGCGCTACCTGCTGATTCTCTCGATTCTCGCCACCTCCGCATTCGGCCAGTCGCTCGATGAACGAGTCCGCCGCGAGCTGCCTTCGCTCGTCGAGACGTACAAGAAGCTTCATGCGGCGCCGGAGTTGTCGACGCAGGAGAAGAACAGCTCCGCGCTCCTCGCATCTCGCCTTCGCGAGCTCGGGTACGAGGTCACCGAGAAGTTCGGCCAGTATGCCGAGCCTGGTCTCACTTCGTACGGCGTGGTGGCCGTGATGAAGAACGGAGACGGCCCGGTGGTCCTCGTCCGGACGGACATGGATGCGCTGCCGGTCGCGGAACAGACGGGGCTTCCGTACGCGAGCGCGAACGCTGGCGTCATGCACGCCTGCGGACATGACATCCACATGACCACGCTCCTGGGTACGGCGAAGATGCTCGCGGACCTGAAATCGCAATGGCGCGGTACGGCGATCCTCATCGGACAGCCGTCGGAGGAAATCGCGCGCGGCGCCGCGGCGATGCTTCGCGCCGGACTGTACGAAAAGTTCCCGCGTCCGGCCTACGCAGTCGCTCTGCACGACTGGGCGCTCCTGCCAGCCGGAAAAGTCTCGTATCGCCCCGGATTCATCATGGCGGCCAGCGACGCCATCGACATCACCGTGCGCGGGCAGGGCGGCCACGGCGCGACGCCCGAGAAGACGAAGGATCCGGTCGTCGTCGCCGCGGACCTCGTTCTCGCCCTGCAGCGGATCGTCAGCCGCGAAACATCCGCGCTGGATCCTGTCGTACTCACGGTCGGATCGATCCACGGCGGCACGAAGCGCAACATCATCCCCGACGAAGTGAAACTCCTCATCACTTTGCGAACGTACAAATCCGAAGTCCGCGAGCGGGTTCTCGCGGCCATCGAGCGCACCGCGAAGGGAGTCGCCGCCACGGCCGGGATTCCGGCAGATCTCGCGCCGGTCATCACGATCCATCCCGGCGAGGCGACGCCGGCCACGTACAACGATCCGGCACTGGTCGAGCGCCTCGCAGGCGCAGTGCGCCGTGAGATCGGGGCGTCCGAGGTGGTGGAAGGGGACCAGGTGATGGTGAGCGAAGATTTCGGGAGATTCAGCGACAACCGCAAGATCCCCACCGCCATGCTCTTCCTCGGCGCCGGCGATCCGGCGGCAATCACCTCCGGCGCGGCACCGGCGCTTCACTCGAGCAAGTTTGCCCCGCCGCCCGAGGTGACGCTGCGGACGGGAGTGAGGACGTTGACGGCGATGGTGTTGGAGTTGATGCGCCGTTAACGGTTAACGGTTAACGGTTAACGGCCTAGTCCCCGAGCACTCGCAAGCACCGCAGCACCTCGGCCACGCTCCACGCCTGCGCGGCGCAGCCGCGCGGGTGGAAAGGCGGTTCGGCGTCGAAGACTTCGCTGATCGTTCCGATGCACGCCTCGCCGAGGTGAGGACGGAAGCCGTCGAGTAGGTCGAGCGCTCCGGTGCGGTCGCCGGGATAGACGCGCATCCAGGCGTCGACGAAGGGTCCGATGAGCCACGCCCACACCGTTCCCTGATGGTAGGCGGCGTCGCGCGTGCGAAGGTCGCCGTGATACGTCGACTTGTAGTCGCGATGCGAGCGTGCGAGTGAGCGCAACCCCACGGGCGTCAGCAATTCGCGCCGGACGGCCTCGACGACATGAATCCAGCGCGAGCGATGGAGCACGGGATGATCGAGCGAAATTGAGAAGATCTGATTCGGCCGCAGGGCCGGATCGTCCTTCCCATCCTCGCCATCGACGACGTCATAGAGGTGGAGTCCTTCTTCGTACCAGAAGCGCTCGTTGAACGATTCATACACGCGTGAAGCCAGCGAAGCCATTCGCGCCGCGGCCTGGCTGTCGCCAAATTCAGTGAGGAAGTCTTCCAGGATTTTCAGCGCGTTGAAGAATAGCGCGTTGATCTCGACTGCTTTTCCGCGGCGCGGCGTGACGACCCATCCATCCACCTTCGCATCCATCCACGTCAGCTGATATCCCTCGGCCCCCTGCTCGAGAAGGCCGTCGTCCGGATCGACACCGATGTTGAAATCGGTTCCGTTGACGTGGTGGTCGATGATCTCGACGAGCTTCGGCAGGAGGACACGGACCGTCTCGCGATCACCCGTCGCGTCGAAGTATCGGCGGAGGGCGTGGAAGAACCACATCGTCGCGTCCGCCGTGTGATACAGCCCGGCGTTGTTCCCCTCGGGAAACATGTTGGGGATCAGGCCATCACGGATGTACGAAGCGAAGGTCCGGAGGATGTTGCCGGCCTCACGGTGGCGCCCGGTGACGAGCGTCAGTCCTTCGAGGCTGATCATCGTGTCGCGTCCCCAGTCGGTGAACCAGTGATAGCCCGCGATCACGGTGCGCGGCTCATCGCCCGCTGCGCGCAGACGGGCGTCGTCGGCCGCCCTCGAACCGGGACGGATCAGAAACTGGTCGGCCGCGAGGACGAGCTGTGAACCGAAGTTGTCGTCAGCGAAGCGCCCGGAAATGGAGAGCAACTTCTGACGGCGTTGCGTTTCGGCGGCCCGGCAATCATCGATCGTGAGCGCACGCACGACGTCCCACGGCTCGATGGAGGCAACGAGCCCGACGTCGACGCCGGGCTCCAGCGCGATGCGAATGACGCCCGGACTCCAGAGCGGACCTTCGTGGTCGTAGCCGCGGCTTTTCTCGAGTCGGTAATTGAGATCGCGCAGGGTCTTCGCGTCGCCGTCGAAGGAGCTGTTGCCGATCGTCACGATGCGCAGCGCCGGGAGCTGGGGATCGTTGGTGATCTCGAGCTCGCGGCCGTGCTCGGCGACGTGCCACTGATCCGGCAATTCGCCGCCGAGGAGTCCCTCATGCGGACGTGGATGAAGCGATGGACGAAGAGTCAGCGTCAGTCCCCGCTGATCGCTGAGGAGGCGATAGATGATGTACGTGGTGTTCTGAAGATGCGGCATCAGCACGCGCTTCTCGAGCCGGATTCCATCGCGGTTGAAACGCCAGACCGGCAATCCGGTTTCGAGTACGAACTCTTCGAGGACGTCGACGTGTGGATGGCGCGGGGCGGCCTGATCCTTCGACTCGTCTCCGCTCAGACACCAGGTGTCGCCGCCCGGGATCGTCAGCGACTCCTCGAGGTGGTTGAGCATCATGAAACGGCCGAGAGGCGAAGGGAGGGATGCGATCAGCTTTCCATGGAACCGGCGCGTACAGGCGCCGCCGATCGTCCCTGACGCATATCCGCCGAGGCCGTTGGTGACGAGCCATTCGCGTTCGAGGAGTTGTTCGAGCGGATCGCCGCGCTTCCATCCGGTCTGCAGCGGAAAGGGGTGGTCGGCAGGCATCGCGCCGTGACGTGCTGAACTTGTGCCCGGACGATATGCTCCGCTGGTGGAACCGGACGATTTCCTGGCCGACGGCCCCGAGGGCGGGCCGATTTTTCTCTTCGCGCACGGTGCGGGCGGCGCGATGGATACGCCCTTCATGAATCGCGTCGCGGCGGGCCTCGCTGACCGCGGCGTCCGGGTCCTTCGCTTCGAGTTCCCGTACATGCGGGCGCGCCGCGAAGGCAAACGGTCGGGCGCGCCCGACCGGCAACCCGTCCTCCTCGATTCATGGCGCGATGCGATCCGGCGATCGGGCGCCGAGCGGCCGTTCGTCGGGGGCAAATCGCTCGGAGGGAGGATGGCCAGCATGGTTGCCGACGAAATGAAGGCCGCCGGGCTGGTGTGCTTCGGTTACCCATTCCACCCGCCCGGCAATCCCGAGCGTACTCGGGTGGAGCACCTGCGGTCGATCGCCACGCCGACGCTGATCATCCAGGGCGAGCGCGATTCGTTCGGAATTCCGGAAGAGGTTGCAGGCTATGGACTTGGAGCCGCAATCCGCGTGGAGTGGCTGCGCGACGGCGATCATTCGTTCAAACCGCGCCGGGCTTCGGGTGTAACCGAGTTGGAGAATGTTCACCGCGCGATCGCGCTGGCGGCCAATTTCATTCGCAGGCAGGACTAGCTTTTCTCCATCCCTATGCCACACAATTCCCTTCCCATGCTGCCCAAAGCCCTGGTCGTCGAAGACGATTCCGCTACGCGTGAGGCGTTGCGCAAAATCGTCCGGGATGAGGGCTTTGAAGTCGATGCGGTGGCCGAAGGGGAGAGCGCCCTCCAGTTGATCCTGACGCAGCGGTACGCGGTCGTGGTTCTCGACATCGTTCTGCCCGGGATGAGCGGTGCCGAAGTGATGGAGGAGCTCCTCGAGACCTCTCCGGACATCCTCGAATCGATCGTCGTGGTCACGGGCCTCGACGTCGCCGAGATCCGCAAGCTGTATCCGGGCGTGCGCGACGCCCTCGGCAAACCGGTGTTTCCGTCGCGCCTTCGCAAAGCGGTGCGCCGCTTCCTGCCGGGTGCGGACGAGGCCAGCGGCATCATCGTCGCTTAGGCCACGACACGTCATTCTGAGTGACTCTGTCATCCCGAGCGTAGCGAGGGACCTGGGTGGGCGGGAGGCGCGAAACACGATCCTCGAGCCGCCCGACCTCCAGGTCCCTCGCTAACGCCCGGGATGACACATCGACACTTCGGCGTCTGCGCGCATCAGGATGACGTGACCGCAGCACCGAGCACCGGGCACCAGGCACCGGACTCAGTCCATTGCGCGAGTCGTCAGGAGCCCGTTCACGACGTTGATGAACTGATCGATGTCGAAGGGCTTGCGGATCACGGCTTTCACGACCTTGGAATCGAATACCATCGAGCGCGCCACACCCGACGCAGTGCAGACGAGGACCGGGACCTTCGTCTGCTGGCTGGAAAGGTAGTCGACGACATCCTGGCCGCTGGACGTGGGCATCATGAGATCGAGGATGACGATCGAATACGGGCGCGATCGAATGAGCTCGATCGCTTCCCGTCCGTTCGAAGCGACCTCCGTGTGATGGCCGAAGCGGGTAAGGAGGGCCGACAGCAGTTTCTGCGTCGGCTCGTCATCGTCGACGATGAGGATCGGGTGATCCTGCGAAGCGGTCATGAACGACATAACTATAATCGATCGCCTGAAATGAGCAGTTGCCGCAAGGTGTTCGGCACCATAGAATCAAAACGCTTCCCGCGCGCCCATAGCTCAGCTGGATAGAGCGTCAGCCTCCGGAGCTGAAGGTCGTAGGTTCGAATCCTACTGGGCGCACCACTTCCTCCCTTCGAACCTGTTTTCGATCTGTATAATCACGCCGCTTGTACGGTCCGCTGAAGATTTTCTCCGGTCGCGCACATCCCGGTCTCACCAACGAGATCTGCGCGCGCCTCGGCGTCGAGCCGGGACACATGACCCTCTACAGCTTCGCCGACGGCGAAAACTACTGCCAGATCGACGAGAACGTGCGCGGCGCCGACGTCTTCGTCATCCAGCCCACGTGCCCTCCGGTGAACGACCACGTGATGGAGCTCCTCATCATGCTGGACGCCTTCAAACGGTCATCCGCGCGGCGGGTCACGGCGGTCATTCCGTACTACGGCTACGCGCGGCAGGACCGGAAAGACAAGCCCCGCGTTCCCATCACCTCGAAGCTGGTGGCCGATCTGATCACCGCCGCCGGCGCCGACCGCGTCCTCACCCTCGACCTCCATGCCTCGCAGATTCAGGGCTTCTTCAACATCCCCGTCGATCATCTCTTCGCCGCGCCGGTGATCGTGGGCCACCTGAAGAAGCTCGATCTTCCTGACCTGACCATCGTTTCGCCCGATGCCGGCGGCGTCGAGCGCGCCCGCGCCTACGCCAAACGCCTCGGCGCGTCGCTGGCGATCATCGACAAGCGGCGCGTCGCCGCGAACCAGACCGAGGTGATGAACATCATCGGGGATGTCACGGACAGGAATGTGTTCATCGTCGACGACATCATCGACACGGCCGGGACGCTGATCCACTCTGTCGAAGCCCTGCTCAAGCAGGGAGCTCGGTCGATCTCGGCCTCCTGCACGCACGCTGTCCTGTCGGGTCCGGCCGTGAGCCGGATCAACGGCTCGGCGCTCGACCAGGTGGTCACGACGAACAGCATGCCCACGGCGGACAAGGAAGCGGAGTGTTCGAAGCTCCGTACGCTCTCCATCGCCGACCTGCTCGGCGAGGCCATCAACAGGATTCACAACGAGGACTCGGTCTCCTCGCTGTTTGAGATGTGAGGCCAATTTTAGATTTTGGATTTTGGATTTTGGATTTGAGAAACAGGGCGCGTTTCAGTCCAAAATCCAAAATCCAAAATCCAAAATGCTGATAAGCTCCTTCCCGTCAGGAACTTAGGCGAGGGCGCCGCGACCCGGGCCGGCAGTCCCGCATCTGGCTTAAGTGCTTCGGGAATAATGTTTTGCGGCTCAGACTTTCTGTGCTGCTGTCGGAAATTATCAAGAGGAGTCACCATGGCTGAGGTCACGTTAGAAGTTTCCCGCCGCGAGAGCACGGGCAAGGGAGTGGCGCGGAAGCTCCGCGCGTCGGGCAGGATCCCGGCGGTCGTTTACGGCGGGCATCGCGATCCGGTGGCGATTGAAGTCGATCGCAAGTCGGTGGCTGAGCTCGTCCAGAAAGGCGAACATGGCGTCCGTTCCATCTTCCTCCTGAAGATGGCCGGGACGGATCAGCAGCGCCACGCCATGATCAAGGACATCCAGATCGATCCGATCTCGCGCAAGATGACGCACATCGACTTTGTCCGCGTGCTCATGGACGAGGTTGTGCGCGTGAGCATCCCGGTGCACCTCAACGGCACCCCGATCGGAGTCAAAGAGGGAGGTCTTCTCGACTTCCAGGTTCGCGAGCTTCACGTCGAATGTCTCCCGAACGCGATCCCGGACACGATCGAAGTCGACGTGTCCGAGCTCGGTCATCACGACTACCTGCGCGTCAGCGATCTGAAAGCTCCGCAGGGCGTGAAGGTTCTCGACGACCCGGATCGTGTGGTCGTCGGTGTCACGCATGCGAAGGCTGAGGTTGTGCCGGAAGCTGCCGAAGTGGCGGCGACCGAAACGCCGGCCGAGCCCGAAGTCATCAAGAAGGGCAAGACCGACGAAGAAGAGCCGGCGAAGAAGTAATCCGAAGAGTTTGCGGGCGAGATCGCCCGCGGCTCCACAAAAAGCCCCGCGTCGCGGGGCTTTTTCTTTTCTACAATACGCGCCCATGTCGAGACTCTCGAAGCTGACCAGAGACCAGGTGCCGCCCGACGTGCGGGAGATTTACGTCAAGGTGGGCGAGCTGCGCGGAAACGTTCCCAACATGTTCCGGGTGTTCGCGCATCGCCCCGAGATCATGAAGACGATGGTTGCGCATCTCAACGCCGTGACAAACACCGGCACTGTGCCGGTCAAGACGAAAGAGCTGGTGGCGACGCTCGTGTCGCGCATGAACCGCTGTATCTATTGAGACCGTTCCCACACCGCGCAGGCTGCGCGGCACGGAGCGGGGGACGGCGAGCTGGCGGCGTTGCTCGATTTCGAAAACGGACCTTTCAGCGAGGCGGAGAAAGCGGCGCTGGCGTGGGCGCAGCAGCTGACGCTCGACGCGCATGCAATCGACGATGCCCTGTTTGAGAGGGTGAAGAAGCACTACGATGAGGGGGAGATCGTCGAAATCTCGGCGATGGCCGGCCTTTTCAACTATTTCAATCGCGTCAACGACGCGTTGCATATGGAGCCGACGAAACCAGGCGAGGGACTATGAAGACGCGAATGATCGTGGGGCTCATGCTGCTGGCGGCCATGACGGGCTGCGGCGAACGCCGCGAGGCCGCGGCGCCCGTCGAACCGGCGGCGGCTCCTGCGCCCGAGCGGGCCGTGGCTCCCGCCGTTGTCACGCTGGGCAGCGTCATGCCCGCGTACACGGCAAAACTCCTCGACGGTTCGGACTTTGACGTGGCGAAGGAACGCGGCAACGTCGTGTTCCTCAACCTCTGGGCAACGTGGTGTGGTCCCTGCCGTTATGAGATCCCCGAGCTGGAGAAGCTCCACAAGGACCACGGGGCCTCGAGGTTCAAGGTCGTCGGCGTCAGCGTGGACGAGGGCGGCGACCAGCTCGTCCGCGATTTCGTCAACGAACAGAAGATGACCTATCCCGTGGCACTTGATCCCGACGGCCGTCTCGCGGAGATGCTGGAGACGACGATCCTTCCGACGTCGATCATTCTCGACAGGGAGGGGAAGGTCGTGTGGAAGCACTTCGGCGTTGTGACGGTCAGCGACCCTGAGATGATGAAGGCGCTCGAGGCCGCGCTCAAGTCGTAGCCGGAGAGCTTGGTCTCCTGAAACGATTTTGGATTTTGGATTTTGGATTGTGGGTCAAAATTCGAATACCCAGTCCAAAAATCCAATTCCAAAATCCAAAATCCAAAATCCAAAATGCTTTTCAGGGGGCCGGCGTGGGGGCCTGAACGTCCTCTTCCTTGCGCCGGTCGGGTGTTCCGCGGACGCTGCGGCGCCGGTCGCGTTGCCGCTGGATGAAGGAGCTGACGTTCTTGGCGATTTGTGCCAGAAGCAGCCTCATGGGGACGTAGGCGAGCGCGATACCGAGCACAACCGCGGCCGCAATGACGATTAACGTAACGATCGAAGACATCTGGACGCCTCACCCTCGATCAAGCAAGGATCGAACCGGATCAGCAGAGGTTGGACAGGCTCGCCCGCGGGGATGCGGAGATGCCTGACAACTCCCGGACGTGAGCGATGAGCTGGCGGATATCGAACGGCTTGGCCAGAACCCGGTAGTCCGGGCGGTCTTCGATCGCATCGGCGGCTCCCTGGAGGTTCGCGGTCATGACGATGACGGACGGCGTGGCCTCGTTCCGGTGCTCCTGCTCGAGATAGCGCAGCACCCCGTGGCCGTCGATCCGGGGCATCATGAGATCGAGAAGAATCGTCGAATAGTCGCCGCGTGAGAGCTTTTGTATCGCTTCGAAACCGTCCCGGGCAGACTCGACCTCGAATTTTTCGCGTTTCAGCACGCGCTCGACGAGAGCGCGGATCGCGTCATCATCGTCAACCACCAGGATCTTGTTCGACTTATCGGATTCCATGTGTCTCCAGCCCGCGTGAAGCAAGCATGGGGCCACCACAGGCGGAGTAAGCTTTACCCATGAACGTTCGCGTGACGGTTTACAGCCGCCCCGACTGCCACCTCTGTGACGTAGCGAAGGCTGCCATTGCCGCGTCCGGGGTCGATGTCACGCTGCGCGAGGTGAACATCGACGACGATCCGGCCCTCCGCCGGCGTTACACGAACGACATCCCCGTGATCGAGATCGACGGGGTCGAAGCGTTTCGCCATCGAGTCGACGCGAAGGCGTTCCGGGAGTACGTCGAAGGTCGCGGGCGCGGCCGCTCTCCGCTCGCTGCCGAGGCGTGCGTCCCGTGTCGAGGCGGTGTACCGCCGATGCGTGGCGAGCAGCTCCGGGCCGTGGCGTCCGAACTGGGCAATGGCTGGCGCGTCGTGGATGAGCATCACCTCGAGAAGGAGTTCCGCTTTCCCGATTTCGCGGAGGGACTCTCTTTTACGAACGCCATCGGCGCCATTGCGGAGCGCGAAGGCCACCATCCCGACATTCACCTCGCCTGGGGAAAGGTGGGCGTGAAAATCTGGACTCACAAGATCGACGGCCTCACCCGAAGCGACTTCGTCCTGGCGGCAAAGATCGACCAGATCCTGCCCGCGAGTTGACGCTGGCGAAACTCATGCAAATCCACGTCGGCGGAGACACGCATGCCGACGATCAGTTCCGTATTTGAATCCGCCGCCGCAGCGCGAGCCGCAATGGACTCGCTCGCGGGGATCGGGATCGATGAAGCGCGAATCAACTACCTCACGCCGGGCAACGCCGCGGGAGAGGCCAACACCGCGGCCGGTCTCGCCCGCGGCACCGGCGCCACCCTCGGTGGCATCCTCGGAATGGGTGCCTCCACCTTTCTCATCCCCGGCCTCGGGCCCATCGCCGGAGTGGGACTCATCGCGGGCGCCATCGCCGGCGGTGCGCTGGGTGCGGTGATGGGTAAGGCTGTCGACCGCAAGACCGATGCCCCGCGCGAGGACCTCTTCTTTTACGAGGAGGCTCTCAGACGCGGACAGACGATTCTGATCGTCGATGCTCACCACGGCGACGAAGAGACGCGCGTCCGAAACATGCTCGAGCACGCCGGCGGACGCAGCATCGACTCGCTCCGCCGCGAGTGGTGGTATTCGCTGCGCGACCGCGAGCGCGAGTTCGTGCGGCTCCGCGGTCACGGCGACTGGAACGAGTCCGACTACCGGTCAGGATTCGAAGCCGCGCTGCATCCGGCGACGCGCGGCCAGGACTACGACCAGGCCGCCGCCTATATCGAGAGCTGCTATCCGGGGCCGTGTAAGACCGAAGTGTTCCGCGTCGGCTTCGACAGGGGGCGGCAATATCTGCAAGGAAACACGAGCGGGGAAGTGCACTGAATCATTTTGGATTTTGGATTTTGGATTTTGGATTGACCAATTCCAAAATCCAAAATCCAAAATCTAAAATCTAAAATCTAAAATCCTCCACTACTCCGCCAGCAGCTCCATCTGCCACAGATCCTGCTCGGTGCGGTGCAGCAGCGGCGCGAGGGCCAGCTGGCCCGTCGGGCCGATTGCCGATCGCAGGTAGTGGAGTTCGGTCATCTTCTGCCCGGTCTCCGCATCTTTCGGCACAGGCAGGCCGCTCTCACGCATCATGAGAATGCCCTTGGCGCGCAGCGAAAGCTCGGAGTGGAGCCGCAGGTAGCAGAGCATGTCCGCGACGATCGGACCGTCGAAGTGCTCGCGAAGCGCCTGCAGGTATCGCCCCGGACGAGACGAGACGAAGTCGCCGGACCGGATGGCCTTGATCAGTTCCGAGTCGACGTCGAAGCCGGTGCCGAGCCACGACTGAAGCTGGCGCTCGCTGAATGCGAAGACGACCACCATCAGCGGAGGCAGAACGACCATCACCGCGACGGCCGAGAAGAGGGGCGAGAGCAGGAAGTGATTGAACAGCGAGTGGATCGTGAAGCCGATGAGAAGTCCGGGAAGGGCGAACAGCCACGATCGAGACTCGCGCCGCTGCAGAAGCATCTTCGTGATCATCGCTGCGATGGCAGTCGTGCCTCCGTGCATGACGGCCGTACCGAACCCGCGCACGATCCAGAAGGGAATGCCTCTCCCGGAGGCAGCGGAGAGATAGTAGAGGTTTTCGATCACCGCGAACCCGGCGCCCGCCGCGAAACCGCAGATGGCCGCGTCGATCACGAAGCCGATTCGCTTTGCGCGCAGCAGGATGAGGATTGGCAGCAGCTTGAGGATTTCCTCGACCGCGGGCGCGACGAACCGCGACAGCACGTGACGCTCCACGAGTCCGCTGTCGAGAATCTGCTGATGGACGACGTAGCTGATCGCGGCCGCGGCGCCCCCGGCGACAATGAGCTGAAGAATGCGCGTGAAACGCACGAGCTTGTAGCTGTCGATGTAGATGAGGCTCCCGAGGAAGACGCAGACAGGGATGATGCCGAGGAGGCTCTGGATGGTGGTGTCGAGCGTCATCGGAGAAGTTTGAGCGAGATCATCACTTCATCCGATCCGTCGCCGCCGCCGAAGGCTCTTGCATAGCCGAGGGAGAAGGTCGATTCAAGGCTGGAAAAGATGACGAGGGAGAGATCCACCTGGGCGCCGGCGCTGTACAGATCACGTCGGAACTCGGACTCCCCGAGATCGGTGACGAGTGCAGAAGAGAAGAGTGCGACGCGGGCCCAGTTCGTATAAAACGACGGGACACCGGCGCGGCGGAAGCGGACCGGCGGCAGCGTCCATTCGATGCCTCCACGGGCAAAATCATTTCCACCCGCCGCGTTCAGCTCGAGCCCGGGGAAGCTGTAGTACTCGCGATAGCGCCGGACTTCCTGGTAGTCGACCCAGTTGTTGCCGAAGCCGCCGAAGAAGAAGTTCGAGAACGCGTTGGTGCGGTCTCCCCACGATTTGCCGGCGGCGCCCCGCAGCCAGATCGATGAATGATCGATCGGCGTGAGGAACCCCCAGTCGTACGTCCCATAGATCCGCGGGAACACCTCGGACTCCACGATGCTGCCGCTCCCGGTGAGCGACCAGCTGTGCCCTCGCTCGAAGTCGACGGCGCCGATGGTCCGCCGCAGGTCCTTTGATACCAGCTTCGCGCGGACGGTGGCGTACTCGCTGAAAGGCGCCGCGATGTTCTGCGCGTCGGGAATGGTGTCGATCCCGCCGTGGTAGGCGGCGCTGAGCGTGTACTCGACCGTTTTCGGCCTCTCGTACACGAGGTACTGGTGATAGGAGACGTCGGCCGAATGTCCCTTCCGGCTCGTCTTGGTCGGACCGAAGAGGTCGTAGAAGTCGGTGGCGTTGTAATTGAGGCCGATGTGCCACGGCGAACGGTCGTAGCCGGCTTTGAAGTGGAAGCGCTCGTCGGAGTCGACGTCGCCCGCCGAGACCGCGGCCGTGACGTCGAGCGAGTTGAGGCCGAGCGGATCCGCGAAGTTCATCCGCACGCCCCCGACGACCGTGTCCTTGTATCCCTCGAGGATGGGATAGATCGATCCGAGCTTGAACTGGGGGAGGATGCGGTAGTTGCCGGTGTAAGTCGTCACATCATCGAGGTTTACGCGGGCGGGTGAGCCGGCGTTCCACTCCTTGACGATCGGGTGCCGCACGACGACCTGCTGCCCGAGGTAGTCGATGGCATTAATGTCTTCGGTCGGCTTGATCGGGATGAGCTCCGGCGTGAACCCGGTCGCGGTGTAGCGATAGGCGAGGAGCGTGTCATCGCTGATCTGGATCGGCCGGAACAGGCCGGTCTCTGCGTTGCTCACCGCCTCGATCTTCCGGTCGCGCAGGTCGTAGCGGAACACATTCGAGACGCCCGTGTAGTACGACGTGCCGTAGAGATAGCGGCCGTCGGTCGAGAACACGAAGTTCTCCGGAGAGTTGTTCGCGAACGTGTGCAGCGGATCGATCGTCGAGACGCCGGCCCGGAGCTTTTCGGTGTCGAGCGCAATGAGCTGCTGCTCGCCCGAGACTTCGATCAGCGATGCGCTGAGCGTTCTGCCGTCGGGGGAGATGTCGAGGTCGAAGATGTCGCGCCCGTAGTCGAGCGTGAGCACGACTTTCCAGTCCGTGTAGGGCTTCGGAATGCGAACGAGCGACGAGAAGCCGTTGTGATGCTGGATTCCCCAGATCGACCCATCGGCGCGGTTGACTACGATGTCGCCGACGCGGCTGTTCTTCAGGAGCTGACGCCGCTTTCCGCTGCCGAGGTCTAGCTCATGGAGGTCCCGCCATCCGCGGCTGTTGTCCGTGGTGAAGAAGAGCTTGTGCGCCGCAGGGTCGTACGCCAGCGAGGTCACGAAGTAGAGAGCGGGCACGCCCACTTCCCCCAGAGGCCTGATCGCTCCGCTCTCCATGTCGATCGCGACGATCTGAGCGACCCGCGCCGGACGGTTGATCGCCGCGTACAACAGCTTGCGATCGGCGTCGTAGTAGCTTCGTGACACGGACCCCAGGGTCTCCGTCGTGATCGGTTTTCCCTTCGTCACCGGGAACTCACGGACGCGGGCGAGATTCTTCGCCTGCCATTCGTGCTCGCTGGCGATCCAACGCCGCCACTCTTCATCGAGCTTCCTGCCGAACACATGTTCGAACTGCGACTTGAAGTAGCGCCGGCTGTCGTCGGTCCGGTTGAACCAGCGGATGACCTTCTCCGGCCCGTGCTCGACGGCGAGCCAGGTGACGAACCGCGTGCCGTACAGATAGGAATTCTGGCCGACCTGAAAGTCGATCGTCGTCCCTTCGGACTCGAGACCAACCACGTCGTAGAAATGAGCGTCTTCCAGGACCATCGCCCGGAACGCCATCTCATCGTACCCGCCGAGGACTCTCCCGATGCCGCCCGCCATCCACGTCTCGAGGAAGGTGGCGATGCCTTCGTGATACCAGCGCGGCGAATACCAGCGCGGGCTGGTCAGCCAGCTGTAAAACATCGACATCGGGTTTTCCTGCGTGGGAGCGACTTTGCCGCGGAACATCCTGCGGAACAGCAGGTCGCTTCCCGCGCCCTTGTCGGTGGCGACGACGTGCACCAGCTCGTGATGCATGAGCCAGTTCATCCGTTCATTCGCGGGCATCGTCTCGTAGACGTAGTCGAACGGCTCGATGCCGATGCTCACGTAGTTCCACGGAATCGTCGAGGTGCCGCCGTGGCCGTAATCGCCGAAGTCCTGCATGAGGATCACGACGGGCTCGCTGGGCGTGTAGTCGAAGAGCTTCCGGTGAAACGCCAGCGAGTTTTCGAACGACCGGGCCAGGTGGTAGGTGAGATATTCGTGAGCCTTGTCGTAGTAAACGAGGTTCAGGTGCTCGGTGCGGCGTGACATCAGCTCCTGTGCTTCTGCGGCAAGCGCAGAGAACAGTGCGAGTGCGACAGCGACGTGCCGGACCGTGCGCATCATTCGATTTGGGAGTGCTCGTTTATAGCATGAAGTGGAGCGCGGGCGACCCCGCCCGCGTCTTTTGAGTCAACGAACGCGGGCGAGTCGCCCGCGCTCCACCATTTTTCGCGAGCAACAAGAAAGGCGCGGCAGCACGATCTTTCATGCTGCCGCGCCGGTGAGAATCAATCGTTGGCTTTGGCGGCCAGGGCGCGAGCGCGCTGCGCGAGGCCTTCCGCATCACCCATCGCCGAGGCGAGGTTGGCGCGCGAGGCGACGGCCGCGCGGGCCTGGAGATGGCTGTCCACGGCGGCGAGCTGTGCACGCATCGCGAAAGCATTGCGCGCCTGCATCGCGGCACTGCGGGATCCGAGATCGGCCTCGAACGCCGCCAGACGGGTGCGGGCGGCCTGGACGGCCCGTGCATCGAGATCGCTGGCTCTCGCGTTGAGCGACTGCATGGCGACATTGAGGGTCTGGCCGAAGCGACCGAGAGCATCCACGGTGGCCTCTTGAGCGGCGAGGGTCTCTTCCATGTTTGCGACGGCGCGCGCTTCGAGCTGGTCAGCCTGCTGCAGGAGATCCTCGCTGACATTTGCAAGAGACTGTGCATTGAGCGACTTCGCCTGGAGCGCGCGGCTGGCCATCTCGAGGGACATTGCCTCTTTCGCCATTGCCTCGAGAGATTCCGCCTGTACGCGTAGACGCAAGCCGAGATTGTCGGCCTCGAAGGCGTTCTGAAGCATGCTCGGCTCAGGAGCGGCGTTCAGCGTCTCCTGGGCACCCCAGCTGAACGATTCCAGATCGGCCGCTGCCGCGGCCAGATTGCGAGCCTGGAAGTCATCGACCGAGGCGACTCCGAGCTGATCGGCCATCGCCGCAAGACGCGATCCGAGCTCTTCCATCTCCTGGGCCTGCAGGTGGTCGTTGAAACGAGCGGCCAGCTCGGTGAAAGCAGCCTTGCCGAGTTGCTCCTCGGCGCCAAGCTGTTCCATCGCCGCGAGGGCGCGCATCGCATATTCCTGATAGCGCATCCTCAGGTCGGCGTAACGGGCATCGAGGCTCCGCGCGGCGACGGACGCTCGCGCCTCGACCGACGAGGACGCCGATCCGATCTCAGCGGCGATGTTCTGCAGCGCGGCCGCGTCGGCAAGGAAATCACCGTAGATGACCTGATGGTCCTGCTTCGTCTGTTCGTCGCCGAGGACGACATCGCTCTGCGCGATCTGCGGAGCGCGATGCTTCTCGACCGCGCCGATCGCGCCACGGGCGTCCTCGTTGCGGAAGTTAGGAGATACGAACGCGATCGCGGCAATCAAAACCACCGCCACCGCACCGAACCCGAGCAACATCCTCTGTCTTTTCGCGGCACTCATTTTTTCGCCTCCATCTGGACTCGACATCTGGGTCCTCCATTCATCGCTCTGAACTACAAAAGCGTTCTCAAAAAGTTGGTTCCTCAGATCAGTCGGCAGGAACCTCCGTCCGCACGATCTCGCTGCCTGCGACTGCGACTCGGATTTCGAACGGCTCTTCGCCCAGACGGCGAAGCATCACGGACGGCCGATCCTCGGCGCCGCGAAGGGTAAATTCTGCGTTGTGTGTAGAAGATGATGCTTCCGGTCCCTCGGAAATAGCAACCAGCGCCGCCAGGGTGGGATCCCAGCTGAGGGTGACGGTCACCGGATAAGGGCCGGAAATACGGGGCTCGACCGCGTAGGTGTCGCCCTGGCGCCGGATCAGAACTGAGTCCCCCTGGGCGGTCAGAGTCGCCACGACGGGCCATTTCGCCGCGGGCGCCATCACCGCGCCCGCCCGGTCGTCGATCGTTCCGGGGCGGTAGGCGAGCAGGAAAACGAGGACGAGCATCGCCGCGGCCGCCCAGGCAAACGCGAACTTGCGACGGCGCGAAAATGGGAGCGGGGCCGTCGCCTTCTCACCTGAGGACCGGACCTCGTCCATCACCCTCGGACGAAGATCGGCCGGGGGGTCCACTCGTTCCACCGAATCGAGCCGGCTCACGATCCGCCGCGTGGAGGCATCGAATTCGCGCGCCACGGGGGACTTGTCCAGCAGCGACTGAAGCTCGGCCTGCTGCTGCGGCGTGGCACGGCCGTCGGCCGTGAGATTCACGAGTTCTCCGAGGCGGTCATCGTCGGACGCCATTGGGGTTTCCCTCCAGGAGGTCTTTCAAGAGTTGTCGCGCCGTGAAGAGCCTCGATTTCACAGTCTTCTCAGGCAGATCGAGGACGTGCGCCGCTTCTGCGTAGGACAGCTGCAGGAAGTGGCGGACGATCACGGCCAGGCGGTATTTCGGGTCGAGGGCGAGGAGCGCGCGCTGAATCTGGTGGTCCCGCTCGGTTTCCTGCATCGTTTCCTCCGGATTCGACCGTGAGGACTCGAAGACATCGCTGAGGGGCTCCCAGCGGCGGCGCGATTTGACGTGATTGATGGTCTCGTTGATGGCGACCCGGTACATCCAGCTGAAGAACTTGCGGGAGTGATCGTAGGAGCGAAGGTTCTCGAACACCTTCACGAATACCTCCTGGCAGATGTCCCGCGCCTCCTCGGGGTTCCCCACCATACGAAGCACCGCGTTAAACACAGGCTTTTCGTAGCGGGCGACGATGGGTTCGAACGCGTCGCGATCGCCATGGAGACAGCGCTCCACACAGTCCCGGTCGAGGTCATCCTCATTCATTGAGAAGTACAGGTGAGACTGGGAAAAGTTGGGAAAACATCGCGACCGCGGGCGTCCCCGGTCTGCGAGCGACCGCCGGTAGGGGAAGTGGAACGACGCTCACCGCAGAGACGCAGAGAACGCAGAGGGACGCAGAGAAAGATGAAGGCTCTCTGCGTTCCCTCTGCGTTCTCTGCGTCTCTGCGGTTGCCTTTTCGCTCTTCAGGGCAGCGCGACGCATTCTGTTGGCCCATCTCCCACCTACACGATCTCGAAGATCTGATCGAACCCGGAAAAATGGAACACGTCGCGGATGTGCCCGTTGACGTTGATCAGGCGCAGGCCCTTGCCGCGCTCGGAGAGTTTCTTCTGAGCGGCGAGAAGCACGCCGAGGCCGGCGCTGGAGATGTAGTCGAGCCGGGCGAAGTCGACGACTTTCGCATCCTCGAGATTCAGGAAGACCTGCCGAGCCTTCTCGGCCTCGGCGGCGTCGAAGCGTCCGGAGAGGATGATTTCGTCGTTGTCACCAACCGAGATCTGCAACATGTCAGGTCGCTCGCTTGCGCAGGGTTACCGTGGCTGTACGATCCTGGTGACTGTACTCGATGTGATCCATCATTTTCCTCACCAGGTGGATCCCGAGGCCTCCCGGGACGCGCTGCTCGAGCTGCCGCTCGATGCCGGGCGGCGGTCCCTCGGTGAGAGGATCGAAGCGGGGAGCGTCGAAATCGGTCACTTTTGCGACCACCTCGCCGTTCCGGTTCTCGAGCTCGATCCGGATGTCGCTCCGGCCCGCGGCGTTGTGGCGGACCATGTTGGTGAAGATCTCCTCGAGCGCGAGCTCGATGGGATAGCGGGTCGGGGCCGATGCCGCGTTCTTCCGGTAGAAGCCCTCGACGAGCTTGTTGATCTCCTCGAGCGCGGCGATCTCCCGGGGCACGATGAGTGACAGCGGCTCTTCACTCAATGCTGTGACCCCCGGTACCGCACACACATCATGGTGAGGTCGTCGGACTGAGGGGCACCTTCCACGAAGTGCTCGATGCTCTCCGTCACGCCGGCGATGAGGCGCAACGCGCTGGCCTTGCCGCTCTGTTCGAGGGCCTCGTGCAGCCTGTCTATGGAGAACAGCTCATCGTTGCGATTGGTCGCCTCGGTGACGCCATCGGTGTACAGAAACAGGGCTTCGCCTTCTCTCAGCGTGAGCTCCTGCAGTGAATATCGGAACGAAGGCACGACGCCGAGGGCCAGGCCGGGCTTCGACTGGAGGAGCTCCGCGGAACCGTCGGCGCGCAGGATGAACGGGCGATCGTGGCCGGCGTTGCAGAAGCGGAGAAGCCCGGACCGCAGATCGAGGAATCCGCAGAAGGCCGTGACGAAGATCGTGGGACCCGTGTCCTCGCACAGGCGCACATTCACCGCCTCGGTGAGCCGCGCAACGTCGTCGTAGTACGGAACGTTCGCGCGGAAAAGCGTTTTCGTGAGGGCCATGACGAGCGCCGAGCCGATTCCCTTCCCGGACACGTCGCCCACGCAGAAGTAGAGGCGGTCGCCGTTCGCAGCGAAGTCGTAGAGATCGCCGCCGACCATTCTGGCCGGACGGATGAACGCATGAAGCTCGAAGGGCGTGTCGGTCCCGACGGCGACAGCGCCGGGCGGGAGCATACGCATCTGAATCTCGCTGGCAAGCTTCAGCGCTTCGCTCATGCGCTCGTGTTCGATGAAGGAGGAAGTGAGCCGTGCGCGCTCCATCGCCACCGCGATGTGCGAAGCGATCGCCCCCATCAACGTTTCATCGTGTTCGTCGAATCGCGGCGCCGTCATCTTGTTCACGCTCTGGACGACGCCGAGGAGTTTGCCGGCCGAATCGAGAATCGGCGCCGCGATCACCGAACGCGTACGAAAGCCGCTGCGATCGTCGGCTTCCCGGTTGAAGCGCGGATCGGCATAGGCGTCGGCGACATTTGCCGGGCGCATCGTCTTCGCCACGTCGCCCGCGATTCCAGAGCCCATGGGCAGCTCGATGATGGTCGTGATGCCCTGGCCGTGGTGGCTCCAGAGCACGTCGCGTCCGGCGTCATAGACGAAGATGCTGGTGCGCTCCGCTTCTACGACGGACGACGCTTTCTCCACGATCACCGAAAGCAAAGCATCGAGATCGACCTCGGACCCGAGCGCTTTGGAAAGGTCGAGCAGCGCGTACAAAGCTCGCGCCGTTCTGTCGACCGGAATGCTGGCCGCCGGTTCACTCATGAGGGATGGGTGGCGGCAGTATGGCACGAGTGGCGGATGACGAGTACGGGTGACGGAGTAACGAGTGGCGGGGTGATGACTGAACGCGGTGTCATCCCGAGCGTAGCGAGGGACCTGGGTGTGAAGGGGGCGCGAAGATCATGCCTCGTGCCGCCCGGTCCCCAGGTCCCTCGCTAACGCTCGGGATGACACCGTCTTCCCTCGTCACCCGTCACTCAGTGAAAGTCGTGACTGCTCACGCCATCCACCCCGTGAAGCGGCCAGAATTTCTCCGCCTTGATCGAGCACTGGCCGCCGGTGTTCTGGAGGATGCCTTCCACGATCAGGCCGGAGTTGCCGAGGATCGTGGCGCGATGCTCACGGAAGAGCGGAGGGCTGACGATCGCCTGCGACATCCCCGTCTCGTCCTCGAGCGTGAGGAAGACGAATCCCTTCGCCGTTCCCGGACGCTGGCGGACGATGACGGCGCCCGCCGTGGTCACGCGCCGTCCCGTGGGAATGCGCTTCAGGTCGAGCGCGGTGAGGATGTTGTCGCGCTTCAGGGCCTTCCGGTAATGCTCGAGCAGATGTGCGCCGGTGGTCAGCTCCATGGCGTTGTAATCGGCGGCCGTTTCCTGGATGGACGACATCTCGGGAAGTGGAGAGGACGCGGGCGAGGTCGCCCGCGCTCCACCTTCGAACAACTCTCCTGCCGGCTTCGCCGCCTTCGATGCCTGCCAGAGCGCGGCGCGGCGCGTGAGGCCGAGTGATCCGAGAGCACCGGCATAGGCGAGCTTCGTCATCTGGTCGTCGCGCAGACGGCACCGGAAGGCGAGGTCGTCGACCGAGGTGAATGGCTGCGCCGCTTCGATCGTCTTCGCCGTCGTTTCGCGCAATCCTTTGATGAAGCGCAATCCCATCCGCACGCCCCCCTTTTCCCAGCGGCACATCCACCCGGAATGATTGACATCGATGGGATGGACGGCGACATCGTGGCGCTGCGCGTCCTTCACCAGAGTGGCCGGATGGTAGAAGCCCATCGGCCACGCATTGAGCAGCGAGACGTAGAACGCTGCCGGATGGCGCGCCTTCAGATAGGCGCTCGCGTAGGCGAGGAGCGCGAAGCTCGCCGCGTGCGATTCCGGGAACCCGTACAACGCGAACGACGTGATCGACTTCACGATCTGATCCTGCGCGGCGCCGCCGATGCCGTTCTTCGTCATGCCGTCGCGCAGACGCTTCTCGATCTCGTGCATCCGTTCCATCGACCGCTTGAACCCCATCGCCCGGCGCAGCTCCTCGGCTTCACCGCCGGTGAAGTTCGCCGCGACCATGGCGATGCGCAGCAGCTGTTCCTGAAAGAGCGGCACGCCGAGCGTCCGCTTGAGAATCGGCTCGAGACAGGGATGCGGATATTCGACGGGAACTTTTCCCTGACGCCGGTCGAAGAAGGGCCGGATCATGCCGCCGACGATCGGTCCCGGGCGAATGATCGCCACCTGCACGACGATGTCGTAGAACTTCTTCGGCGCATTGCGGGGGAGCGACGCCATCTGCGCGCGGCTCTCCACCTGAAACATCCCTACCGTATCCGCCTCGTTCAACATCCTGTAGACGACTGGATCGTCCGCGGGAAGGTGAGCGAGATCGACCTCGATGCCCTCATTCTTGCGGATCATCGGAATCGCTTCCTCGATCGCGGCCAGCATGCCAAGGCCGAGGAGGTCGACTTTGATGAGGCCGAGGTCGGCGCAGTCGTCTTTGTCCCACTGGATGACGACGCGGCCGGGCATCGAGGCCGGCTCGAGCGGCACGACCTCGTCGAGACGCCCCTTTGCCATGACCATGCCGCCGGAGTGCTGGCCGAGGTGCCGGGGCAGATTCTGGATCTGCATGTAGAGGCGCATGAAGTGCTGGACCCGGCGATCGGCCAGTATGCGACGGCTGTCGGCGGCGGCACGGCCTCCAACTCGATTGCCAACAGCGGCACCATCGCAATCCATGCGACGGCGTTCGCAAGCGCGCAGAGCTTTGCCTATGCGAGCGCGAGCGTGAGTACCGGCATTCTCCAGTCGGCGAATGCAACCGGCACCGCCCTGGGCAATACCGCCAATGCGGTGAATTCGATCACCAACAGCGGCACGATTGATATCCTGGCCAGTGCTTCGGCGGTTGCTGCAGGGATCGTTGCGCCGGCCTCGGCGACAGCCATAGTGGTTGGATCCGCCACGGCGGTTGCCGCGGTCGGGACCGGGATTAACCAGTTTGCGTCCGCCAGCGCGGCGACGAAGACGGCCGCCACGGTGGTCATCGGTGGCACGACGATCGTCACGTACAACAATAACGGCGTGGCGAACGCGTCCAACACCATCACCAATAGCGGCACCATCAACGTGGTTGCTGACGCCTTTGCATCCGCGGCTTTTGCGGAAGCTTACGCCAGTATCGATGACGGCATCCAGCAGGATGCGATCGCTTTCGGCGGCTCCGGTGCGACAGCTGCGGTCTCGTTGACCAACGCTACTGGCGGCGCCATCAATATTGTTGCCGACGCGGGCGCTAACGGCATTTTCACAGCCTTTGCCAGTGCGAGCGTTGAAACCGGGATCGACCAGGAAGCTGAAGCCTTCGTCAAAGAAGGCACGGCAATAGCGGACGTTTCACTCGACAATTCCGGCTCGATCACCGTCATTGCCGATGCCAATGCGGTGGCAAGTGGAACCGGCGTGTTTGGCACTCCGATTGCGGGTTCGGCGACGGCATTTGCCTTCGTTGGCACCGGCATTAATCAGACTGCTTTTGCTAGTGGATTCGGCGTTCAGACACTTACCCACACAGCGGGAAGCACCCTCCTCTTCACGTTTGCGGGCTCTGCCTCGGCGGCTGCTTCGCTGACCAACAGCGGCGCGATCACGATCGTCGCCGATGCCGATGCGGCAGGCGGCAGCGCGTGGGCGGCGGCCTCGGTAGGCACGGGCCTCGACCAGAATGCGGTCGCGTTCGGCGTCAGTGCCGCCGATGCCTCGGCTTCGATCGTCAACGATGGCACGTTCGCAGTCGTCGCCGATGCGAATGCCTTGGGGACGTCGGCTGCTTTTGCTACTGCCTTCGTCGGCACGGGTATTGAACAGAGTGCCACCGCGGTTGCCATATCGGGGACCGCGACTGCCAATGTGAGCCTCACGAACAGCGTCAGCATCGCAGTCGGTGTGGACGCGTTTGCATCCGCTTCGTCCTTTGCTTTCGCGGGTGCTTTCCTCAGCCAGGGCATCGATCAGAACGCCTTCGCCTCGGGATCGGCCGGTACTGCTTCGGTGTCGCTGGTTAACAGCGGCGATATCTCCGTTGCGGTCGACGCCTCGGCGACTGCCTTGTTCGCGATCGCGATCGCGTCGATCAGCTCCGATGCCATCGACCAGAACGCAACCGGCGTTGACCAAGCGGTCGTGTCTCTCAACAACAGCGGCACCATTTCAATCACCGCCGAGGCGGACGCGGGCAACATCGGCACCTCGACCTTCGCGCTCGCCAGCGCCTTTATCGCAACCGGTATCAACCAGAGCGCGTTCGCGTTCGGAACCGGCGGAGCGGCGACGGTTACGCTCGTCAACACCGGCGGGATCCTGATTTCCGCCGATGCGGTCGGTGCGCTCGCGAGCGACGGCTCGGCCGCAGCATTTGCGGTGATCGGCTCGGCGATCCTCCAGGTTGCTGCAGCTTCGTCCGCGGCAAACGTCGGACTGCTCAACGACGACACGATCCTCGTCCTTGCCGATGCGTCGGCGATCGCTGACGAGGATGCGACCGCGGTCGCCGGGATCGGCGCCTTCATCGTTCAGTCGGCAAGCGCTTTCGGAACGGGCGGCGATGCCAACGTGGCGCTCACGAACAACAGCGTGTTGGTTGCCGATGCTGACGCACTCGCGATCGGCGGCAACGACGTGTTCGCAAGCGCGTTTGTCGGCTCCGGAATCATCCAGGTGGCTTCTGGTGGAACGACCGGCACCGCCGGTGCCTCGCTCGTCAACAACGGGCTGATCAGCATCACCGCTGATGCCGAAGGCATTGGCGGTGGCACGGGCACCGGCCTCGCTTTCGCTAGCGGCGGAGTGCAGATTGCCGCGGCCGGTTCGGGCGCGGTGGCGAGCATCGACAACAACGCGACGATGGTCGTCGCGGCCGAAGCCGACATCCTCGTCGGTAATGCCGCGCAGAAGGGCGCGAGCGCGTTCGCAAGCGCAGTAGCTCTCGGTTGGCTGCAGGTTGCGGCCGCATCCACGTTCACCGGGACCGGTACGGTCATTTTCACGACCGCTGCGGCGGCTTCAGTCACGCTCACTAACGTTGGCTTCCTGGTGACCTTTACGGGTGTAACCAGCCCGAGTGGTCCGGCCCTTGCGATCCTGGACAACAGCGGCGCGATGAGCGTCACGGCCGGCGCGAGCGCGGTCGGCGACGACCTCGTCGCCGCCATCGCGGTCGCCAGCGGTTTCACCCAGGTTGCTGTCGGGTCGCCCGCGGAAGCCGTGTTTCTCAATGGCCCTGCCGGCACAGCGACGGCCGGCGGGACGCTGGTAGTCGCGGCTTCGGCCTTCGCGTCAGGCGACAACTCGGGTTCGGCCATCGCGATTGCCGATGCGATCGACCAGACGGCAATTGCCGCGCAAACGGTCACCCAGTTCATCCTCGGTGGCACCGCCACCGTGCACTTCACTACCGGTGGCGGAACCATCCTTGCGGTCGAGGACAGCGCGCAGCTGATCCTTGGCTTCGCGAACACGCCGGTCGGCCCAGCCAATGCGTTGGTCGTCAACAGCGGCATTATCGACGTAGCGGCAACTGCGACTGCGATCGTCAACGGCAACCAGGGCCCGGTGACCCAGACCACGGCTCCGGCTTTCGCACTGGCGGCCGCTGACGGCATCGACCAGTTCGTGCGTGGCGATCCCGCCTCGGCCACCGTCGTCAACAGCGGCAGCCTCGAGGTTACCGCGGCCGCGCTGGCTTCTGGTGTTACCGGTGCGGCGGCCCTCGCCTTCGCAACCGGCATCTCGCAGGTCGCGTCGGCAGTCGCCTTCACTTCGGCGCTGTTCTTCCACCTCGAGACGTTCACCACGACCGATGTCTTCGGCCACACGAACACCTTCCAGACCTTCACTCTGACTGGCACGGCCTTCGCGGCCACCAACGTCGGCCAGGCGACGGTCAACCTCGAAAACAGCGGGGTTATCGAGGTGGTCGCGGTCGCAAGCGCGGTCGCTGGAAGCACCGGGACGGCAGCGGCCTTCGCCGCGGGCGCCTTCCAGGCGGCATTCGGAACGTCGGCCAACGCCAATGCGGTCAACAGCGGGACGATGGACGTCTTCGCCGTAGCGGACGCTTCGGGCACCTTCGCGGTGGCCTCGGCGGGCGCCATCGGCCTCGGCCAGTTCCTCTCCGGCACCGCGATGAACGCGTCGTTCTCGAACACAGGCGAGCTGCTAGTCGCAGCGTTCGCGGACGCGACCGGCACGTCCGGCGTGGCCTTCGCCAGCGCGACCGGCTACTCGGTCGTCGGCGCAGGCGGCGGGACGCTCAATGTCGATATCTTCAACAGCGGCTCGAGCATCATCGTCGCGGCCGAAGCGGTCGCTCCGGGAACTGCATTCGCGTCCGCGGACGGCATTTTCGTCGCCAACCTGCCGACGTTCACTGGAACGGCGACGCTCGGCAACCCGGTCTCGGGCAACCTGACCAACGCCGGGCTCATCGACGTCCTTGCCTTCGCTTCTGGTGGAACATTCACCACGCCGACCGGAACGACGGGCACCGGAGTGACGACGATCGCGTTGAGCAGCGCGTTCGCCAACGGCATCGAGATCCTCAGCGGTGTCAACACGATGACCGTGACCAACACCGGCGTGATCCTCGTCGATGCGATTGTCGCCAACGGCGGCACTGCGTACGCGGCCGGCCTGCTAGTAAAGGCCAACGGCGCCGCGGTTCCGGCCGTCGGCGACGTGTTCACCTTCACCAACGACGGCGGAACGATCATCGTCCGCGAGTCGGTGGATGGCGGTGCGACGTTCCGGCGCGGGATGGCGATCGACGTTGCCGCTGCGGCGAACAACTCGGTCATCAACCTGCTCGGTGACGGCTACATCTACGGCAACATCGACGTGCAGACGGGCGACCAGATCTTCGTCGAGGCGGGCACCACCGTGTTCGACGGGATTGTCAATCCCGAGTGCATGCCGCCGGTGTTCGATGATCCGCTCGTCTCCGGCTGCGGCCAGGGCACGCTGACGATCCAGAACGGGGGCAACCTTTACCTGGTCGACGGCAACGACGACCCGACGATGGATGACGGACCGTCCTACGTCTTCGTCAACACCTTCAACATGGGTGATACCGGCACGATCACGTACGAGCTGCACCCGACTGCGGGCGGTGGAACGCAGGCGATCGGCACCTATCCGCAGGTGTTCGCTGACGTTGCCAACCTCGACGGGACTCTGGTTGCCGACATCACGCTGGCGACCCCGCTTCCGGCCGACAGCTACTTCTGGAACAACGTCATCGACGCGAATGTCCGCAACGGCGTCTTCGACGAGTGCATCATCCTCGGGTTCCCGGGGGCAGGCGCGCCGGGCTCGCTGTTCCTCGACGGAGGCTGCATCTACGACAGCCAGGCCAACGTCGACATCGGCATCGAGCGGATCGGCTTCGACGAGATCGCCGGGCTGACCCCGAACCAGCTGGCCGTGGCCGGCGCCCTCGAGGCGGTCTATTCGCCGACCCTGACGGGGCCGTTCGGTAACCTCATCCTGCAGCTGTTCAACTTCGAGGACGGCGACGAGGCGCTCTTCGGCGATGCCCTCGATATGCTCAGCGGCGTCGAGTATCCGAACTACCTGCACGCGGTCCGGAACAACACGTTCGTTCTGAACAGCTTCGTGTCGGATCAGATCGACTG
>CALMZP010000125.1 GCA_937870635.1 uncultured Acidobacteriota bacterium
CCGGAGCATTGGTGGCGGCGTCGGCGCTGGCCGTGCTGCGCAAGGCGTGGGCGATCCCGATGCTCTACGGGATGATCGCCGGCGGGCACCTGCCGGTCTGACCCGCGGGCGGCGGCGCTCGCTTCGGTCCGAGGTGGCGCGCCTCGCGGGGGAGTGCGGCGGATGACCGACGCGGACCTCGTCGAGACCCACAGATTCGAGACGAAGTCGCGCCTGATGCCTCACATCGTACCCTCGCCTCAGGCGCTGCACGTCACCGGGCATACCCTCGACGACGTGAACGCACCGTTGAGACAGTCACACTATTCCATGATCTGCGAAGTTGCGAACACGCTCGCTTCGTGGTGCCCAGCGACGTTCCTCGGATACAATTCTATACGCTTCGACGAGGAATTCCTGAGGCAAGCATTCTATCAGTGCCTGCATCCGGTCTTCCTGACCAACACCAACGGCAATGCCCGCGCCGATGTGCTCAATCTGATGCGGGCCGCGACGACTCTGCATCCGTCGGTGGTGCATGCCGGACTTGAGCCGGACGGGCGCCCTACCCACCGTCTCGGCGCCCTCGCCGCGGCAAACGGCATCCGCGGCCTCGTTGCGTCGCCGCTCGAGGTTGGCGCGATCCGGCAGAGCTGCGGGTCCCAGATGACCATCGTGACGCCGGGGATTCGTCCCGCAGGGTCGGAGCCTGGTGACCAGCGCAGGACGCTCACTCCGGGCGAAGCCATCCGCGCGGGTGCCGATTACATCGTGGTCGGGCGGCCGGTCACGTCGGCCGCGAATCGACGCGACGCCGCGCTCCGGATCGTCGACGAAATGGAAAGGGCCGGCTGAGCCGGCCCTTTCGGTTGGGGAAGTGTTGACTGGGAATCAGCGCGCGGAGCGCCGGCGAGTGACGCAGTTCTGACCGGGGCCGTTGAAGTAGATGCGCTGCTGCGCGAACTGCCGGCGAACGCCGAGGGCGTCGGTTGCGACAGCGCGGAGAACGTGCTCACCGCGCGCGGTATTGTCGAGGTTCACCGAAATGCGCCAGGTGTGCACCGGGAACTTCGACGAGACGTCGGTGCGGGCCGGGCCGCCGATGGTGGCCGTTCCGAGCGACGTGCCGTTGAGGAAGACTTCGACGTTGGAGATGCGCTGCGAGCCGGTGACCCACCCGCGCAGCTCGGTGCCGCCGCAGCTGAGACCCTGGACGCCGCTCCATTCGATCTTGCCCGAGGGAGCGCCGCAGCCGGCCCAGACCTGCATGCCGCTGACTTCGCCCACCGTGAAGACGCTGGTGCCGACGCCGACCGGGTTGTAGATCACTTCATCGGTGTTCAGGTAGGTGATGTCCTCGTATCCGCGCTCGAACGAGCCTTCCCACATCGGAACCGAGTAGTCGAACACGTCGAAGGCGAGCGTGCGTGCCGGCTTCAGCGTGTGCGGGTCGATCTCGTTGATCATCGTGATGATGCGTCCGTTGGCCTCGTCGAACCACCCCTGCGGGTGGAAGGCGATCGGGTTCGCGCGATCGATTCCGACGCCGAACGGGATGACCAGCATCGAGAACCGGCTCGGCGCACCGGCGAGGTTCACGTTGTAGAGGTGGATCTGCTCGTCGTTGCCGATGCCCAGAAGCCCGGCGCCGTTGCTGACGAGGAACTTGCCGCGCAGGCGGTTGTCGGACGAGATGTTGAGCGGCGCGTTCGGGTTCACCAGGCTGTAGCCATAGAGGCCGCCGTCGGTGGCCGCGTAGAGGAATCCGCGGTTGAACGCGATGTCGTTGAATCCGAGCACGCCGAAGGTATGCATTGAGGAGATCTGTCCGATGCGGTTCGGGGCGCTCAGGTTCGAGATCGACAGGATGTCGATCGTGTTGTGGCAGTACAGCGTGCCGTTAGGAGAGCAGGGGAGATCCGTTCCCGGATAGAGGCCGGCGAGGAGCGAACCGCTCGCGGCAAGCCTGCGGTAGTGAAGCCCGGGTGTGCGCGAAACCAGGACCGGGGACGCGCCGTTGGTGCCGACGTTGCGCAGGTCGTAGATCTCGAGCCCTGCATCGCCGCTGACGAACAGATGGCCGTTGTGGAACGCGACCCCACCCTCCGTGTCACGCGCGCCGAGCGTGCCGATGAAGTCCTCGCGGACCACCTGGAGCTCGCCGACGTCGCTGGCGGTGTATGTGGTGAGCGTCTGTCCGCGCAGCGCGTAAAGCAGGTTTCCGCTGCGGAAAACGCCGTGCGGCGACAGATCGAATGCGCTCGAGGCGGGATTGTTGCCGACGAGCGTCAAAGGACACTCAGACTGAAGATGAGTCGCTGCCAGGGGAAGGGATACGAGGGAAAGGACGATGACCAGAGCGACCCGTGACAAAACGCGCATACTTGCCTCCCAATAACACACCCGATACGCCCGCCGCATGCGCGTGCGTAGCGTCTCACAGACTACTTTCGACACCGCGACGGGTCACCGTCTGCAGTGCCGCTATAAAGAGCTGGTTCGATTCGTCTTGGCGCCTAACTATGTACGAAAGCACGACTTTTTGCAACATGGGGCCGCTCCGGAAGGCCTCCCACGGTCGTGTAGAATGAGCGGCGCCGGAGCAGAACCGACCTCACATGGAAAGAGGAACGTCGCAGCGCGTGTTTGGGGGTGAGTAACCATGCTCGACGGACACGTGCTCGTTCTCAACAGGGTCTTCCAGGCCGTTCAGATCACGTCTGTCCGCCGGGCCCTGACACTCCTCTACAAGGGGCAGGTCCGAGCCGTCGACTCCGACTACCGCACCTATGACTTCGAGAACTGGATGGACATCCCCGTCCAGCCGGACGATCACTACGTCGTCACTCCGAGTCGCAACATCCTCATCCCGCACGTCGTCCAGCTGCTGATCTTCGACCGCCTCCCGCGTCAGGAAGTGAAGTTCTCGCGCGGCAACATCTATCTCCGCGACCAGAACCGCTGCCAGTACTGCGGCCGCAAGTTCTCATCGTCCGAGCTGTCGCTCGATCACGTCATTCCCATCTCTCGCGGCGGAAAGTCGACGTGGGAGAACGTCGTCTGCGCGTGCCTCCCCTGCAATGTCCGCAAGGGCAACAAGCTGCTGAGCGAGAGCGGAATCCAGCTGAAGCGCCAGCCGGTCCGTCCGCGCTGGCATCCGCTGCACCGCCTGCAGGGCCGCGCCTATCCGGAGATCTGGAAGAACTTCCTCGACCAGGCCTACTGGAACGTCGAGCTCAAAGAGTGACCGGCGCTCCCTGCGGCATTCGATTTTGGATTTTGGATTTCGGATCTGGGCAATCCAAAATCCAAAATCCAAAATCCAAAATGATTTCTCACTCCTTCACGTCCGCCAGATCGGCCAGCTCCTCGCCCGGATTCACGAACCGATTCGCCGCGATGCCGTACTGCTTCTCGTACAGCGCGCGGTAGCGGCCCTCAAGGGCGATCAGCTCGTCGTGGCGCCCGCGCTCGACGATGCGGCCCTCCTCGAGAACCAGGATCTGATCGGCGTTGCGAATCGTGGAGAGGCGATGGGCGATGACGAACGACGTGCGGCCGCGCATCAGCCTGTTCAAGCCGTCCTGGATGAGTGCCTCGCTCTCGCTGTCGAGCGACGACGTCGCTTCGTCGAGGATCAGGATGCGCGGATCGGCCACGATCGCCCGCGCGATCGCCACGCGCTGTTTCTGGCCGCCGCTCAATTTCACACCGCGCTCGCCGACGATCGTGTCGTACTTGTCCTCGAACCGGTCGGCGAATTCGTCGACGTGCGCGATGTGGGCCGCCGCTACGACTTCTTCGCGCGTCGCTCGAGGATTACCGAGCTTGATGTTCTCGTAGATCGTCTCCGCGAAAAGGAACGAATCCTGCGGCACGAGACCGATCTCCGAGCGGTAATCGGAGAGGCGGATGTCGGCCAGATTCACCCCGTCGACGAGGACGCGTCCCGACGTCGGCCGGTGAAAGGCGGCCACCAGCGAGATCAGCGTGCTCTTGCCCGATCCTGAGGGCCCGACGAGCGCAATGGATGTCCCTGCCGGCGCCGCGAACGTGACGCCGCTCAGCACGGGGGTTCCAGTGGTGTATTCAAACGAGACGTCGTCGAACACCACGTCGCCACGAATCGGACCGAACGCGCGTTTCCGCGGATCAGCGGCGTCCTCTCGCTGTTCGCCGAGGACCTCGCGCATGCGTTCCAGCCCCGCGAAAGCTTCGGAGAGTTGCGTGCCGATCGACACCACCTGCGCGACCGGACCGACCACGAGCGCGAGGTAGAGGGTGAACGAGATGAGATCGCCGATGGTCATCCGCCCGGCCAGCACCTCGCGGCCTCCGACCACCATCACGACCATTCCGACGACGCCGACCAGCAGAGTGGAGAGCGCTCCCACGCCGGACACCACGCGCATCGTCCGGATCATGCTTCGCAGCAGCTTGTGCGCGCCCGCCGCGAAGATACGCGCTTCATGACGTTCGGCGCCGTAGGCTTTCACGATGCGTATCCCCGCGAATCCCTCGGTGAGCCGTCCGGTGAGCTGGGCCGACTGTTCGCTCCTCTCCTTGAAGAGCGGACGCACCGTGTTGAACGCCCAGTAGAGGATGGCCGCGAAGAACACGAGCGCGCCAAGGATCATGAAGGCGAGTTTCGCGCTGAGGTAGAGAAGGATCCCGACAGCGATGACGGCGGTGATCAAACCTCCGACGAGCTGGATGAGTCCTGTCCCCACGAGGTTTCGAATCCCTTCCGCGTCCTGCATCACGCGGGTGACCAGAACGCCGGTGCGGGTCGAATCGAAGTACGCGACGGGCAGCCGCTGAACGTGCTGCTGCAGCTTCTTTCGAAGATCGGTGATGGCGCGCTGGGCGGCGAGGCCGAGGATCCGCGCGAGTGCGTAGTCGGTCACGGCCGCTACCGAAGAGGCGACCGCCGCGACGATGGCGATGGTCCAGAGCAGGTCGTGGCGGCCGCGGCCGATGACCTCGTCGATGAGGTACTTGGTCGTGCCGGGGAGGACGATGCCGGCCAGGCGGTTGACTGCCATGAGCGGCAGGCCGAGGGCGAGCCGCCGGCGGGCCGTCCAGATGACGTCGCGCGCGTCGCGCAGGAGCGTCCGGAGCTCCATCGGGGGGCGTTTGTCCGGGGAGTCGGCCATCGGCGGCGATTCTATGGGAAGGGCGGTACTGCTGCCCTCGCTGGATCGAAACTTGCTAATTGACGGGTCTGGATTGCTGTGTCCAGAAGAGCCCGCAGCAGGCAGGAGTGGTGATGACGTTAGTGAATTCTCTGTGCGCGGAGATCAGTATCTACCAGGGAGTCGGTGAGTGTACCGGCGTCGTGGTGGAGCGGAGCGCAATTCGTGGCAAGAAGGGTTTGTGCAAGAGCATGCGCGACCTGGCCATCAAGTCCCGCGTCCTCGGCGATGGCTACTACTACATACCGGTTGATCTCTGGCCGAAGGGGAAAGAACCGGTCGTCGTCCACAAGCACGACTGGACGGTGATCGGCTCGATCCCACGCACTTCACGCTCGACCAAAAAGAGCGCCAAAGCGGCGGCGCGCTGAGCGCCGCCGCATCCCTCCCCAAACTCATCAGTGGTACGCGCCATGCACTTCGGCGCGTACAGATCGATTGCTGGAGTGTCCGAATGAAGCGTAGCGCCCTTTTGATTCTTTCACTGCTTCTGGCCGTCCCTCTCTTTGCGCAGGATGAAGAAGGTCCTGCCGCCGCGAAGGGCCAGGCCGTTGACACCACGGGCAAGGGTTACACCGCCGCCTACGTCATCGAACCGGTGAGCGGCCGCGTGCTGTTCGCGGAGAACGAGCACACCGCATTTCCAACCGCATCGATGGCGAAGATGATGACTCTGCTGATCACCCTCGAAGAGATTGCCGCCGGCAATCTGCAATGGGATACCCCGGTCACCGTTTCCGCGAAGGCATCGCAGATGGGCGGTTCTCAGGTTTACCTGCGTGCCGGAAGCGTGTGGCCCGTCAAGAATCTCGTCATCGCCACCATGGTCCACTCGGCGAACGACGCGGCTCAGGCTCTTGCCGAGAAGATCGCGGGATCGTCCGAAGCGTTTGCCGACATCATGAACAAGCGTGCTGAAGAGCTGAAGCTCGAGCACAGCCGGTTCTTCGATCCGCACGGACTTCCTCCGACCGATCCTTCCCGCAACAACGTGATGTGCTCTGTCGATCTCGCCGTACTCGGGACCGAGCTGATGAAGCATCCTTTCATGCGTCAGCTCGCCGTCGTTCCGGAGATGGAGTTCCGCAACGGAACTCTGGCGCGCATCTACAACCCCAACCGGATGATCAACCCCAAGCGCCGCGAGTATTACGACTCGGCGACGGGCATCAAGACCGGTTACTCCGGTCCCGCCGGCTATTGCATCACCGCGTCGGCCAAGCGAAACAACATGGAGCTCGTGGGAGTAGTGATGGGTGCGCGAAGTCCCTCGGGCCCGCTCAGTTCCTTCGGCATCATGGCGCGGCTCTTCAACGAGGCTTTTCTCGCGCATCGGACGGTGACCCCTGTCAAGAAGGGCACCGTCGTCGGTCAGGCCAATGTGGAGAAGGGTGCCGCGGCGACCGTGCCGGCCGTGGCCTCACGTGATGTCAGCGCGCTCGTCAAGCGCGGCGAAGAAAAGAACGTGAAAGTGTCCTTCTCTCCCTCCGGGACGCTCACCGCGCCGGTCCGCCAGGGCCAGCCTGTGGGAACGATCGTGGTCATGTCCGGCTCCGAGACCGTAGCCAAGGTTCCCGCCGTGGCCGGCTCCGCCGTCGCGAAGCAGCCGTGGTGGAAAGCCTTCTGGCCGTTCTAGAGCGCCGGTGACGAGTGACGGGTGAGGACGTATTCACGTCATCCCTGAGCCGGCGAAGCGCGGCGAAGGACCTCAGGTTGCGTAGCTCGAGGTCCTTCGGCGTCTTCGCGCCTCAGGATGACGTGAATACGTCCTCACCCGTCACTCGTCACTTCATTCGTCTGACCCGCCGTCCCTCGATTACGTAGTTGCCTGCGGCCAGAATCCGCAGCGCATCGACGTACGCGATGTGTTCCTGCTCCAGGATCCGCGCGGACAGCGTCTCCACGGAATCGTCATCGCGCACTTCGACCGTCCGCTGCACGATGATGGGACCCGCATCGAGGCCTTCGTCGACGAAGTGCACGGTGCAGCCCGTGACCTTGACGCCGTGCGCCAGAGCCTGCGCCTGCGCGTCGACGCCCGGGAACGACGGGAGCAGCGACGGATGAATGTTCACGATGCGATTCATCCACGCGGCGACGAACGTCGCGCTGAGCAGCCGCATGTAACCCGCCATCACGATGATGTCGGGCCGCGCCTCGTCGAGAACTTTCCGGATCTCTGATTCGTGTGCAGCCCGGTTCGGGAACTGGCGGTTGTCGATTACGCGCGCGTCATATCCCCAGTCGCGCGCACGCTGGATGCCCGGCGCGTCGGCGCGATTGGAGATCACCGCCGCAATCTCCGCGTCGAGGCGGCCTTTTGCGATCGCTTCGTGAATGGACGCGAAGTTCGAGCCGCGACCGGACAGCAGGACTGCCAGGCGCACGTCAGCCGATCCACGAGGCGAAGCCGGCAGGAGGCCTGTCGTAATCGACGCGCCCCGAACCCTTCACCACGTTTCCGATGAAATAGAACTTCTGATTGATGCGGGTGAAATGCTTGACGATCGGGTCCACGGAGTCCGGTGGGGCCACGATGACCATTCCGACACCCATGTTGAAGACGCGCAGCATCTCATCGGGCTCCACGCCGCCGGCTTCGTGAATCAGGCGGAAGATGGGCAGCACCGGCCAGGACCCCAGCTTGATGCGCGCGTCGAGGCCCGTCGGCAGGATGCGCGGCACGTTGTCGGTGAGGCCGCCGCCGGTGATGTGCGCGAGCGCGTGAATATCACCGGAGTTCACGAGAGGCAGGAGCGGCTGCAGATACGAGATGTGCGGTTGCAGGAGCGCCTCGCCGATCTTGCCGACCCCGGGAAGCACAGTCTGGAAATCATGACCCGCCTTCTCGATGACCTTGCGGGCCAGCGAATAACCGTTGGTGTGGAGCCCGACCGAGGGGAGTGCGATGATCAC
>CALMZP010000126.1 GCA_937870635.1 uncultured Acidobacteriota bacterium
TGAACCAGGTGACGTCGGAATGATTGACCTGGCGTCCTGGCGGAACAATCCAGTGGCCGGTGAGCTTGCGGCCCTGCGGGTCGACATAGTCGCTGCCCATGCCCGTGGCATTCGGCGCGCGCTGGAGCATCAGGCACGACGCTCCATGTTCGGGCGAGGCCGCCGACTGACCCGTGGAGGTACCCGAGATTCCGAGATCGAACTTCAGCGGCGAGTCGTCGATGAGCACCATGCCCGAGGCGCCAAGGTTCATCAGCGGCTTGATGGGTTTCTGGAGGTCGCGGTCGCGAATGAACTCGAAAGTCACGCGATGGCGGACCTTGAGATTCTGAGGGTTGTCGATGTTGTGATTGAGGACCTGGGTGTAAACCAGCAGCGGCTCGTTCGAGAGAATGGGAAATCCGAACCCGGCCGGCACGCGTGTATCGGTGATGCCCTGTGACAAGGTGACGAGACGCGTGGCCACCGCGCGCTTGAGATTGAAGAGAGCTCGATGACGCTCCGCTTCCAGATCGACGTTCACGTGGCACATCAGCTCCGGGAGCTGAGCCGTCTTGCCGTCCTCCTCGACCATCTCCGTCTTGACGCCCGTGATCCAGAGGAGCTCAGGCGGACCGTCGAGAAGAGTGACCTTCTTCATGCTTGCCGGCCCCTCCATCGATTTGTACTTCTTTTCAATGGTGTAGAGGTCCGAAAGGAACTGGTACTGCTGAACCGGATACTCGGACGCGATGGCGGCGGCGGCGAAAAGAGCCGTGAGGACGAGGAGGAGTACGCGCTTCATGGTCATGAAGAATAACAAAGGGGTCGCGGCCATTCCGAGTGGAGCGGGGGCGACTTCGCCCGCGTCACGATTCACGAGGATTAGTGGTCGCGGGCGAGGTCGCCCGCGGTCCACGCGCTCCACGGGCGATCATGACGGCCAGGGCCGCGCCGCAGAGGTCGAAACCGATGTCGGCGAGCGCGGGCGTCCGCAACGTCGAGGTGGCCTGATGAGCCTCGTCGATGATGGCCACCAGACCGGCAAGTCCAATGGCAGGGCCCGCCAGCCGCCACCCGAGTGCCCGGAAGTTGAGGAGCCCGAGAATCGCGTAACCGGTCACGTGGGCCCCTTTTCGGAGACTGTAATTAATGTAGAAGATCGCATCGGGCCCGAGGTCGGGGAACAGCCGGAGAATCACCCCCTCGGTGTTCCGGGAGGAGCCTCCCTCGCCGCTGAGAGCCAGAATCACGAGGGCCCAGACGACCGCGGGCGCCCAATTTCGGAATAGTTCTGCTCGCATGGGCTCCGGGTGGATCATATAATTTGCCGATCCATGACAGTCGAGCCCCGGAGCGTCAAGGTGACGGTGTATCAACCGAACGTCGCGCCGGTGAGGATGTCTCTCCCGGTCCAGACAATCACGCTTGGCCGAGCCTCCGACTGCACGATCCCGATCCGGGACAAGTTCCTCTCACGGCGCCACGCCGAGATCTCGTGGATGGACGGGAAGTGGCTGGTCCGCGACTGTGGCAGCGTCAACGGTACGGTTGTCAATGGCGCCAAACTCCAGGGGCCGGCGATCCTGAAGCCGGGCGACCGGATCGTCCTGGGCGACAGCGAGATCGTGTTCGAGGAGAGCGCCAGCGATCCTCCGTCGCAGCTCGTAGCGATCGACAGCGATTCGCACGCGAAGAGCCTGGCGATCCCGATGCGGGACATGATCGACGAGCGCGGCCGTGAGCGCGTCGGTGTGCTCGCCTCGCTTGCCGTGCAGTTCATCGAAGACCGGCCGATGACGGAGCTGTTCGAGTTCATCCTCGATCGCGTCGTGGCGCTCCTCCGCCCCTCGCGCGCCGCGCTCGCGCTGCTCGGGCCGGACATGAAGTCGTTCGACAACGTACGGGTGCGCCGGAGCGACGCCAGCGATGCGCTGGACCTTGTGATCAGCCGGACCCTGCTCAGCGAAGTCGTCGAGGAGAGAAACGTCGTTTCCTTCGTCGACACATCGCAGGACGAGAAGCTCGCCCGCGCCGATTCGATCGTCAGGCAGAACATCCGATCCGCCGTCTGCGCACCCCTCGTCGTCGGCGACGCCGTCCTCGGCGTCCTCTACCTCGACTTTCTGGCAATTCGCGGTGCGATCACTCAGGAAGACGTCCGCCTGGTGGGACAGATTGCGCGCCTGGCGGGGGCCAAGCTGGAGACGACCCGTCTCCGGGAAGAAGCGCTCGCCAAAGCGAAGATCGACGAAGAGCTCAGGACGGCCTACACGATTCAGAGCCGCCTGCTCCCCACGGTGCTGCCGGCCATCGAGGGATACACGTTCTGCGGAGCGAACCGCCCCTGCAAGATCGTCGGCGGCGATTACTACGACGTCATCGTGCGTCCCGACGGGCGCATCTACTTCATCGTTGCGGACGTGAGCGGCAAGGGGATCACCGCCGCGCTGGTGATGTCGGGCCTCGCCATGGCGTTCAACATCTTCACCCGCACCGATCCCGGTCCGGCGGAGCTCGTGCGCGACCTCAACCTGACGCTCGCGCCGAAGACGTCACCGACGAAATTCGCGACGCTCGTCGCCGGAGTTCTCGATCCCGTTACGGGCCGGGTCGATTACGCGAACGCGGGACACGTGCCGCCGCTCGTCATCCGCGAGCACGCGGTGGAGACGCTCAGCTCGACCGACATGGTCGTGGGTCTCTTCGCTTCCGCGCAGTACCGCCCCCAGACCGTGACCCTGGGAAGCGGGGATGCGCTCGTTCTCTTCACGGACGGGGTGACGGAGGCGGAGAACGAGCGCGAAGATCAGCTCGGATTGCCGGCGGTGGCCGATCTGCTGCGGCCCTTCCATCGCCGGTCCGCGACGGACATCGTCGACTCGATCGATGGATGCGTCGCCAAGTTCATGGGCGAAGCCACGGCCGGCGACGACGTCACGCTGCTGACGATCGGAAGATGCTGAAGCATTTTGGATTTTGGATTTTGGATTTTGGATTGGCCAAAAATCCAAAATCCAAAATCCAAAATCGAATGCTGCCGCACTCCAGGAACGTCTATTTCTTGGCCAGGGCCCGAATGTGCGCAACGACGGCGGTGATCTCGTCTCCGCTCAGCTTGCTCTTGTAGGCGGGCATCTTTCCCTTGCCGTCGGCCGTGGTCTTGATCAGATCGGCGTCGGACTGCTTCTGGACTTCGGCCGAGGTAAGGTCGCGAACGCCGATGGCCTTGTTGACCTTCTTGCCGTCAGCGCCGTGGCACATGGCGCATTTGGCCTTGAAAACGGCTGCTCCATCGGCGGCGCCGCCGGCGAGGGCGGGCATGGCTCCGATGACGAGCAGTGCTGCGAGCGACAGAACGACGATTCTTTTCATGGGGCTTTCTCCTCTTACATTCCGCTGCCTGTGTGGCAATCGGCACAATTCATGGCGCGCATGTCGCCAAGATCAACCGGATGCTGGAAATCTGCATCGGGCGCTTCCACCATCATCACGCCCGCTTCCTTCTGACCGAGAACATCGTGGCAGATGCTGCATTCCTTCGTGATCTTCTTCCCGTCCTCGCTCACGTGCTGGTCATCGTGGCAGCGGAAGCAGCCGATGGAATAGAAGTGTCCGATGTTGTTCGGGTGCGTCCTCCAGTCCGTTTTCATCTCCGGGAAACGGATGGTCTTGAAGATCTCCTTGAGGTGGTGGATGGAGCGATCGAGCTCGCCTTTCCGTGAAGTGACGAGATCGGGGTACTCCGCCGCGTAATACGCGCGGATGTCCTTGTCGATCGCCGCGACTGCTTCGGCCGTCGTGTTGTAGTCCTTCGTGAGGGCCGCCACGGCCTGCTGTTTCATGTAGGGAAGCGTGCGGCTCACGTGGTTTGCGAGCATCGCCTTGTCGACTGCGCGGTCAGGCGGCTCGTAGATGTGTGTCGGGCGGTTGTGGCAATCGACGCAATCCATCGTACGTTTCGGCGTCGCGGCGATCTGGGCGTCGGTCATCTCCGTGTTCTCGAGCTTGTACTCCGTCATCTCGCCCGTGCGACGGTTGCGGATCCGCACCCACGGAATCTGCTGGCGCTGTGGATCGGCCGCGACGTAAGTCGTCTCGTTCTCGATGTTCATGTGCCAGTGGATTCCTGCCGTGAGGCCGGTCGACGGACTTCCGCCGCCGGTCTTGATCAGCATCCGGGTCTCACGAGGCGTGTTGGCTTCGTCGTAGCCGAAGTGGTTGAACACTTTCAGCTGCGCGCCCCAGAACTTCTCCGGCCAGTGGCACCGCTCGCACGTCTCCTGCGCGGGGCGAAGGTTGGCGACCGGGGTGGGGATCGGCTTCGGATACTTTTTGGCCACCATCGCATAGAGCTGGTAGGCGCCCGACATCTTCGATTTCACGTACCATGTCGCGCCCGAGCCGATGTGGCAGTTCACGCATCCGACGCGGGCGTGCGGTGATGCTTGGTAGGCCGTGTACTCGGGATGCATGACCGAGTGGCACGCGGTGCCGCAAAAGGCGTCCGAATCCGTGTAGTGATAGGCCTGATAGCTGCCCACGATGCTCACCATGACGAAGATGGTCAGGGCCACCATGGTGATGACGAACGCCTTGCGCGTGCCGGGATTGTTGAGATCGATGTCGGGATAACGCGGGATCTCGTCGGGAGCAGAGCGCCGGCGCCGGCGCCGTTCGAGAATCATCCCGAGAATCATCACGGCCAGGCCGAATATGAGAACTCCGGGGACGACGATGTACGCCATGATCCCGACATAGGGATTCGCCTTCTCCGCCCCGAGGTCCGCGAACACGAGGAACCCGATGTTGATGGCGGCGATGATTGCGATCGTGATTCCGACGAAGCTGATCCAGTTCCGGGCCAGACTTGGAACCTTCTTCGGTGACTCTTCCATTACGACTCCTCACTCTTCTCGTTCGTCAGTTGCGCGTAGTGGAGTGCGTGTTCGTGCTCGTACTGCTCTTCCCGCATCTTTCCGTCGAACCACGCGAGATTCATCGGATAAACGTCCGGATCGAAGATGACCGCATAAAGGTGCCAGATGACGATCGCCAGCGTCGCCAGTATTGCCTCGAAGTAGTGAATCATCAAAGCGGCATCGACCCACCACCGCGGCAGGTTCAGCCATGTGCTGACCTGCATCTCGAACCAGAGCATGAGACCGGTCAAGCCCATGACGATGGTTCCCCACACCAGGGCCCAGTACTCCGCCTTCTCGGCGTACGTGAAACGGCCCATCCTCGGATGGGTCTTCGAGAGGCCAAGGTGATACTTCATGACTCCGACGACGTCGCGCGCGTCCTTGAAGCCGAACCAGAAGTCGCGGAGGCCTTTGCGCCCTTCTTTCGTCGCGACCATGTAGGCGAGGTGATAGAGCCCGAGTACGATCATGATCACGGCCGCAATGCGGTGGATGACGCGGCGCACGCCTTCGCCGCCGCTGATCAGGGCGAACCACGACTCCGGCCACGCCAGCGCAAAACCGGTGATGGCGAGCGCGAAGAAGCTCGTGACCAGGAGAATGTGCTGGATCCGCTGGTTGCGGTTCATGCGGACGATCGTGCGTGACGGATCGCGGCGCGAGAGCCGCACCTTGTGCACCCAGATGATGATGTTGTGCAGCGCCATGCCGCCGAGGGTGAGGAGGATGAGCGGGATGTAGATCCAGCTCACCCACTGCAGGACCTGGTCGCCGAACTGCTTGTCGCCGTCGACAGGCATCTCTCCGAGGTGAATACGCCCCTCCGCGAACTTGGCGGTCGCGCCCGGATGGCACGTGCCGCAGGTGTTGGGAAGGTTCGATGCGTGGATCGTCGACCTCGGGTCTTCGTGGGGGAGGATGTTGTGGATGCCGTGGCAGCTGGCGCAGTTCGCCGCTTCGGCGGATCCCAATCGCTTGGCCAGGCCGTGGTAGCTGTCGTCGTAGGTGGTGACACGTGAGGTGGAGAGCCCGAACTCGCTCGTCAGGCGTACGTTGCCATGACATTGTCCGCAGGTCGTGCGCGCGATGTTCTGTTCGGCCACCGACGACCCCGGGTCGATGTGCGCTTTGATGTTGTGAATGCCGTGGCAATCGGTGCAGACCGGCGCCTGCGAGGCGCCGCGGGCAACGGCCTTCCCGTGAACGGATTCCATGAAGACCTTGTTCACGCCGGCGTGGCAGCGGCCGCAGGTCTTCGGGATGTTGAACTTGAAGATCGTGGAGGCGGGATCGTTCGCCGGCAGTACTTCATGCGAGTTGTGGCAGTCCGTGCAGACCGCTGCCTTCTGGTTCCCGGTGGCGACGGCCTTGCCGTGGACGCTCTGCTGATAGGAGAACATCGGCTGCGTCGAGAATGCCGACCCTTCCATGACGAACTTCTGGCCGTGGCATTTGCCGCAGGTCCGCGGAATTTCCGCGTGCGTCGTCGGCGACCGCGGATCGGAGCTGGGGAGGATCGTGTGGGAGTTGCCGCCGTGACAGGAGAGGCACGTCGCTGCGTGGTCGTTGCCTTTGCCGGCAGCCCGCGCGTGCCAGCTGGTCTGCCATGCTGAGACGGCGTCGGGATGGCAATGGGCGCAGTCGACGCTGGCTGGCTTCGGTTCGTGCGGATACGCCTTGATGTCGGCGTGGCAGTCACCGCAGCTCATCGCGCTGTGGATCGAGGCCGCGAACTTGACCGGGTGGACATGAACGGCGCCGGCCGACGCGTCCCCGTGGCAGCCGAGGCACTCATCGTCGGACATTTGCGCGCCGGCGAGTCCCGCGGCGGCGAAAACGACAGAAGCCACCAGCAGTACTCGAACACTGCGACTCATTGTTTCTCTCCCGCCGGTAAAGTACCGGGGCGGGGCACGATCAGCGATGTTGGCTGCCACCTCTGTCATGTGTTCGCTGTCACGGGGGATGTTGGACCTTGGACCCTGGACCTTGGACCTTGGGAGTTACGAGCCCACGTCATCCTGAGGCGCGAAGACGCCGAAGGATCTCAAGATGCGTAACCTGAGATCCAACGCCCGCGCTTCGCCGGCTCGGGATGACGTGACACGTCACTCGTTCACTCGTTGTTCGTCTCCCAAGGTCCAAGGTCCAAGGTCTACGCAAGCGCCCCCGCCGCGACCGGCATGTACGTGCAGATCGGGTCCGAGGCGAACGCATCGCCCGTCACCGACCAGGCGCGGGAACGCGATCCGCCGCACAGCTCGCGGAACTCGCACACGCCGCACTTCCCCTTCAGGTTCGCGCTGTCGCGCAGCTTCATGAAGACATCGCTCTGGCGATAGACGTCCACGAGCGATTCCTTCTTGACGTTGCCCGCGCGCAGCGGGAGGAAGCCGCTGGGGAAGACATCGCCGATGTGGGAGATGAACACGAAGCCTTTCGCTTCGTTGACGCCCTTCGGCGACCGCGTGACCGCGCCGGTCTGCGTCTGGACGCCGATGGGGCGCATGAAGATCGTCGACGCGTCGATGAGACCGGTTTTCGGATCGAGGAGGTCGTCGATCGAGCGGCCCTGCTCCTTCATCATCCTCTGCAGGACGTAGCGGCGATAGTGCATCGCCTCCGTCGTGCGGATGTTGAACGGGACGCGCTTCGAGATCTCGTAAAGGTCGCCGAACAGAGTCTCCACTTCTTCGGCTTCGATCATGTCGGCGGTTTTCGCGCGTCCTGTAGGGACGAGGAAGAACACGCTCCACATCACGATGTTGGGATACCTGGCCAGCGTCTCGGCCATCTTCGGCAGGTCCGCCGCGGTTCTCTTCGAGACGGTCGAGTTGATCTGGACGGGAAGGCCGTTGTCCCGCGCGGCTTCGATCGCCCGGATGGTCAGATCGAATGAGCCCTCGACACGGCGAAAGCTGTCGTGGTCTTCGCGCTTGTAATGATCGAGCGAGATGGCCAGGCGCGCCACTCCGTTCTCCTTCATCTTCGCGATTGCTTCGGGCGTGAGGAGCGGCGTCGCGCTCGGGGTGACCGACGGCTCGAGGCCGATCTTCTTCGCGTAGGCGATCATGTTGTAGACGTCATCGCGCTTGAGCGGATCGCCGCCGGTGATGACGAAGACCTTGGGGCCGAGCTCAGCGATCTGATCGAGAAGGCGGAAGCCCTCCGCGCTGGTCAGCTCGAAGTGGCTGCGCTTCGACTGCGCCGCGGCGCGGCAATGGACGCACGCCAGGTCGCACGCGCGGGTCACTTCCCAGATCGCGACATAAGGGCTGAGATTGAAGTCGATGCGGTTTGCGTCGTGCATGTTCAGGCCAATCCGTGGGCCGCGGCCCACTCGCGATAGACGGCGGGGGAGATCTCCGACGGCTTGATCTCGGCGCGGCCACCCCAGTAGACATTCGTGTAAAGGCAGCCGATGCCGGTGTCGATGAGGTGCTGGTCGATGGCCGCTTTGTGGGCCATGACCTGCTCCTTGGTCTCGCCGTGGGCGACGGCCATGATGTTGACGTTGTTCAGTTCCGGACCGGCGTCGCGCCAGTAGCAGTGCGTCAGGATCGCGAAGCGGCCGATCTCGCGTCCGGCCTCGATCTCTTTTCCTTTCGGCACGGCCCAGTGAAAAAGGCCGTTGAAGCTGGAGAGGCGCTCGCTCGCATCGCCCACCGGTTTCGTATGCTCGAGGAAGGTGGAGAAACGGCCGATGACGGCGCGGCGGTCGAGACTCTCCGCCACTTCAAGGAAGAGGTCGGGATCCATTCCTGCTGCCAGCGCGCGGCGCTCCCACATGCCGAACCCGATCTCCTCAGGCAGGAAGTCGCGCTTGAGCTCGACGAGAACTTTCCAGTCGCGCTCGTCGAGTTCGACGATCGCCGGCTGGCGCGGCTCGGCGGGCTGATCGGATTTCTCGCCGACAGCCATGTTCTTGCGGCGCATGTGGCCGACGCCGAGGACGAAGGCGCGGATCGTGGGCATGATGCGGTACTTCTCGGCGCCTATCTGATCGCGCAGGTAGTCGAGATGCTTTTCGACGGAGAATCCGGCCGGGACCTTGATCGTGGTCCACAGCGGCCAGTCGGTCGAACCGAATTCGGTTCTGCGGATGACGACGTGGCCGGAGAACGGGTCTTCCTTCGCGAGATAATCGAAGCCGGCAGCGGCCTTCTCGGGCGAGATCTTCCATGCCACCAGCGCGCCCTGCGCGAGGTTCGTCGCCTGGAGAGTCTGCCGGACACGGCGGATCACACCCGCTTCGAGCATCGCCTGGATGCGCTCCACGACGACGGCGACATCCATCCCGGCCCGATGGGCGATCTCCGCCATCGGATTCCGCACGAACCCTTTGATCTGATCCTCCGACACCTCGAGAATCGCGCGGTTGATCACGTCCTTCGGCGAAGTGGGGACAACGTGCTCGACGAAGGTCACGCCATCACCTCCGCCGCCTCATGGGCGATCTCTTCGTCGGTCAGGTAGCAGGCAGGGTCGGATTCCCAGTAATCGCTGAATGCTCCTTCGGCGCGCGCGCGGAAGTTGCCGTTGCAGCAGCTCAGCCACTTGCAGGTCGAGCAGCGGCCGCGCAGTTTTTCCTTGCGGTCACGGAGGCCGGCCAGAAGCGCGACGTGCGGATCCGTCCAGATCTCCGAGAAGGGCCGCTCGCGGATGTTGCCGACGATGTGATGCTGCGTGAACTGGTCGGGGTGAACGAACCCGAAGCTGTCGATCGCTCCGATGGCCACGCCGGTCCGGTTGCCGCCGTTCTTCATGACGAGGTCGTACGCGTACGGTGCGCGCTCGGGATCGTTCTCGAGGAGCCAGAGGTAGATGAACGGCCCGTCGGCGTGGTTGTCGACGGTCATCACTTCGATCTCGCGGCCTTCACGGTTCCACTTGTCCGTCTGGAGGATCAGCTTGTCCATGAACCCCCGTTTTTCGTCGTTCTTCACGTCGATGCCGGAGAGGTAGGCGCCTCTACCGGAGTAGACGAGGTGATAGATGCAGAGGCGGCCGATGCCTTCGTCCTCCACGAGACGGAAGATCGCATCGATGTCGCCGATGTTTTCCGACGTCGCGGTGAAACGCAGGCCGACGCGGATGTCGTGCTTGCGGCAGTTGCGGATCCCTTTGAGCGTCTCCTGGAACGCGCCCTTCTTCCCGCGCATGTGATCGTGGCGCGGCTCGGCGCCGTCGATGGAGATTCCGGCGTACGTGACGCCGATTTCCTTCATCCGCTTCGCCTTCTCATCGGTGATGAGAATGCCGTTGGTGGAGAAAGTGACCCGGATGCCCTTGGACGTTGCGTATTCGGCAAGGTCGAAGATGTCTGGACGAACGAGGGGCTCGCCGCCGGACATCAGCAGGGCGGGGACGTTGAACGACGCCAGATCGTCGATCATCGCCTTTCCTTCCTCGGTCGTCATTTCGCCAGGGAAGGCCCTTTTTTTGGCCGACGCATAGCAGTGAATGCATTCGAGGTTGCAGGTCTTGGTCGAGTTCCACACCACGACCGGACCCATGCCGGTGCGCGTGCCGTGTTTCTGCTGTGAGGAGCTGCTGTCGTACCTGAGTTTGTCGCCGAAAAATGCCGGGCCGCCAAGCAGCTTGGTAACGCTGATCATGTGTCGCCTCCGTCGTTTGCGATGCTCGCTCGGATGGCAACCATGGACCCGTGCAGGTGCTCACGAGAGGGTGTGACGGATGTCACGAGGAGAGGTGAGAGGAGCCGGAGGAAACCCGCCTAAATTGTCACGGCCGCCCGTTGTGCATCGGTGCCCACGCGATGCTGGACGGCCGAGGAATTCGTCCCGACGGAGTGAGGAAGCACTTGCGTGACGGATTCCCCCCGGCTGCATGGGTAAACTACGCTGCTCTTCAGAGGGACATGATGACCGGTGTCAGCAGTCGAGGTGACCATGATCACCACCCGGAGGCAATTCGCGAACGCCTCGCCGCGCCTCCGGCCGTAAGCTATCTTCGCGACTGGGTTTACGGAGGGATCGACGGATCGGTCACTACGTTCGCCATCGTCAGCGGTGTCGTCGGCGCCAGTCTCGCCCCGTCAGTCGTCCTCATCCTCGGCGCTGCCAACCTCTTTGCGGACGGCTTCTCCATGGCGGCCAGCAACTATTCGGCAACCCGCACCGAGCGGCAGGAGTTCGATACCCTCCGCGCCGTCGAGGAGCGCCACATCCTCCAGTATCCGGAAGGGGAGCGGGAGGAGGTCCGGCAGATCCTCGAGAAACGGGGCTTCGACGCGGCGGAAATCGAACGGATGACGGCCGTCATCACGTCGAATCGCGATCGCTGGATCGAGTTCATGCTGGCCGAGGAGTACGGGCTGGCCAGGCAGATCCGGTCGGCGATGAAGGCGGCGCTCACCACTTTCGCATCGTTCTTCCTCTGTGGCGTCATTCCGCTGATCGCATTCGTCCTCGACCTGCCACAGCCGTTTGCGATCTCTCTCGCGATGACGCTCGTCGTGTTCTTCGCGATCGGATCGCTGAAGAGCCGCGTGCTGTCGATCTCCTGGCTGCGCGGCGGAGTGGAGACGCTGCTGACCGGTGCGGTGGCGGCAGGCATGGCGTACGGGATCGGGGGGCTGCTGGGAGGGGTGGGTGGGGGATGAAGGATGAAGGATGAAGGATGAAGGATGAAGGA
>CALMZP010000127.1 GCA_937870635.1 uncultured Acidobacteriota bacterium
GTTAACGGTTAACGGTTAACGGTTAACGGTTAACGGTTAACGGTTAACGGTTAACGGTTAACGGTTAACGGTTAACGAAAGGATCTTCGAGCCACGGAGTGACCGCTCTGCATTGCGCGAGCAGTGGAAGGACGCGATTCGAATGCTTCGCCGCCGGTGCTGAGTCTCAGGATGACGTGGGCGCTGCCCAGCATCGGGCACTCCGCACGGAGCGGATGCGCCATACTTCCCCTGATGGACGATCTCGACCTGCCCAGTTACCTCGCTGGTGACATCTCACCCGACGTGATCGAGAGGTTCTTTCTTGCCGCGGCCGCGCTCTACCGCGCGGCTCCCTGGAAAAGTGTGACCGAGGATCAGGTCGTGCGGGTCGACATCGCCAGGCTGGCGGTCGATGGGCGCTGTCTTTCGGTGATCGGTCACGCGGGGGAGAGCCTTGGATTTCTTCTCTTCCCGTCCCTCGACGACTTCGACGACTTCATCAGCGGCGGAGGGAACGGTCTCTTGTCGCTGTCGTACGGGCCGAAGAAGCTCGTCGCGCCATCCATGCTGGAGGAGATCAAGGAGTACGGGTGGCAGGTGGCCGCACCGAAAGCGTACCCCTCTGCTCTGTCGTTCGACGCGAAGCGTGAGGCGCTGGACGTGACGGAGCGCGACTACGAAGTGCTCACCGCATCCGCGGCGGCGTTCACGCTGTTCTTCGACCGCCACCGCAAAATGTTCAAGGCCGTGGAGACCGAGACGGTCCGTGAACCGTTCGATCACCACGGCCTCGAAGTGGTGATTACTGCTCCTTACGAATAGCGCTTACCAGATCCGGACTCTGTCCTCCGGTTTCAGGTAGTGCTTGTCGCCTTCCTTGACTCCGAACGCTTCGTACCACGCATCGATGTTGCGCAGCGGCGCGAACGCGCGGATCTGCCCGGGCGAATGCGAATCGGTCATGATCAGCTGGCGCAGGGCGTCGTCGCGAAAGAGCGTCCGCCACACCTGAGCCCACCCCAGAAACACGCGCTGTTCGCCTGTGAAGCCGTCGAGCACCGGGGCCGGCTTGCCGCCCAGTGACAGCTTGTAAGCCTCGAGGCCGAGGAGGATGCCGCCGAGATCGCCGATGTTCTCGCCCATGGTCATGCGCGGGATGATGCGGATCTCGGGAAGGTTCGCGAACTCGAACGTTTCGTACTGCGCTCCGAGCTTCGTCGCCCGCGCTTCGAACTTCTTCGCATCCTCGGCCGCCCACCAGTCGCGCAGCGTGCCGTCGCCGTCGGACTTGCGACCCTGATCGTCGAAGCCGTGGGTGATCTCGTGACCGATGACGCCCCCGATGGCGCCGTAGTTGACTGCAGGGTCGGCTTTCGGATCGAAGAAAGGCGGCTGCAGGATCGCGGCAGGGAACACGATCTCGTTCTTCGTCGACGAGTAATACGCGTTCACCGTCTGCGGAGTCATACCCCACTCCTCGTCGTCGACGGGCTTGCCGATGCGGCTCAGGCTGTACGCCCAGTCGAACTTCGCGGTGCGCTCCCTGTTGCCGGCGAGATCGCCTTCGACGATTTTCAGCGTCGAATAGTCGCGCCACTTCGACGGATATCCGATCTTCACCCGGAACTTTGCAAGCTTGTCGAGCGCGCGGGCCTTCGTCTCCGGGCTCATCCACTCGAGGTTGTTGATGCGGTTCTTCATCGCCGCGCGAAGGTCGGCGACGAGCTTCTCCATCTTCGCTTTCGAATCAGGGGGAAAGTGCTCCTTCACGTAGGTGCGGCCGACCGCTTCACCCAGAGCATCCTGCGCTTCGGCAACGGCGCGCTTCCACCGTGGGCGCTGCTCTTTCTGGCCGTTCAGGAACTTCGATCGGAACTCCCAGTGCGTGTCGACGAAACGCTTCGAGAGAACGGGCGCCGCGTCATCGGCGACATGAAACGCCTGCCACGCCTGCAGCGTCGGAAGCGGTGCCTCGGCGAACGCTTTCGCGACCTTCGGGAGCGCCGTGTTCTGGCGCACCACGGCGCGGTCGGCCTTGTCGATGCCTGCTTCCCTGAAGAAGACCGCCCACGGGAAACCTGGCGCGTTCTTCTCCAGCTCGGCGACGGTCATCGGGTTGTAGGTCTTGTCCCGGTCGCGGCTCTCCGCGCGCGTCCAGTGCGCCTCGGCGATCTTCGTCTCGAATGCGACGATGTCCGCGGCATGCTTCTCCGGCTCCGGCCACGCGATGAGGCGGAGCATGTCCGTCACGTACTGCTGATAGCGATCCTTCTGCGCCTTGAACTTCTCCTGCAGATAGAACTCGCGGTCGGGGAGGCCGAGGCCGCTCTGGCCAAGGTACAGGGCATAGCGGTCCGGGTTGCGCGCGTCATCGAAGACCGCGGCTGAAACGAGGGAACGGCCGAAAGAACCGTGCCCGGCAGCCATCAGGCGGGCGATGCCGGCGTGGTTCTTCGCCTTCTTCGCCGCCTCGAGATGAGCATGGATCGGTTTGGCGTCGAGTTTCTCGGCCTTCTCTTCGTCGAGGAAGGTGCGATAAACAGCGGCGACTTTCGCCTCATCGGAGCCGGGCTCGAGGGTCTTGTCAGCGGCCCAGGTGTCGAGCAGCGCACGGACCTGAACCTCGGAAAGGTCGCGAAGAATCGCGAACGCGCCGAAGGACGTGCGGTCGGCCGGAATCTCGGTCGTGTCTGCCCATTTGCCGTTGACGTAGCGGAAGAAGTCGTCCCCCGGCTTGACGGAGCGGTCCATTCCTTCGAGGTCGATGCCCCACGAGCCGTACCGTTTCGCGACAGGCGCGTCCTTGTCGGCCGAGAATGCAGCCGGGATGAAGAGCGACAGCGCGAGCGAGACCGCGGTCGCCGTCCTTGAAAATGAGCGCATCAATGTCTCCTGTATTGGTGGGTTATTCGGTCTTGCAACAGAGGAAAGCCGAAGCATATTCGAACCAGATCGAATAACCTGAACCGCAACCGGGTTGTGACATCCGATGAAAACACCGAAAGTGAAGCCGTCCCCGCGCCTCCGCGTCACCGACCTCAACCTCAGGAAAGCAGCCCAGCGCCTTCTCGGCCAGAGCCTCGTCTCGACCGAGATGCAGTATGTGCAGAAGGTGCTCGGCGCGTCGGCGACGCAGGAGCAGATCGACGAGAACGTGCTCGCGGTACGCCGCCTGCCGTGGACGAGCATCGCCGGCGCCGAGTAGGCTTTCGATTTTGGATTTTGGATTTTCGATTTTGGATTGACCAGAAATCCAAAATCCAAAATCCAAAATCGAAAAGCCTCAAGCCGGACTCCAGAAACAAAAAAACAGGAGCCTTTCGGCTCCTGTTTCAGGTTATCGCGAACTTACGTTGCGATCAGAGTGCGGTGACGTTCGAGGCCTGCATCCCTTTCGGGCCGCGGATGGCTTCGAACTCAACCTGCGCGCCCTCGGGAAGCGACTTGAAGCCGTTGCCCTGGATCGCGCTGAAATGAACGAAAAGGTCCGTTCCGTCCTCAGACGTGATGAAGCCGAAGCCCTTCGCGTCGTTGAACCACTTGACTGTTCCAGTCTGTCTCATTCGTGAATCTCCTTTCTGTGACGTTGCTGGAGATTCCGAATGGTGTTCGTTCTCTGAAGCAAGCACTAGTTACCTCGATGACAACCGGGTTGCCATCGAGGGCATTCCCGGGATGGAATCTTAACCTGTTGAAGCCGAAAATCGTCGAGATCACCGATCTCATGCAGGACTCCTACATCTACCGGCTCACCGAGCCGGCAGGCCGGAACTTCCACGCCGGCTTCGAGCCGCAACTCACGCCGAAGGAAATGCTGGCGCTGGGCATCTTCGGCGGAAAGTACATGACCGACTGCGCCGCTGAGTTTCCGGCGGACTGGTTCGAGAAGGCGAAGCTCTGTCATGAGCGTCACGATCCCGAACTCAACTTCTTCGGCGTGAATGCGTCGCAGCCGCTGGCGGTCTGGCGCGCGCAAGGCTGGATCCGCGACGAGGACCCGCGCGGCTGGTTCCAGTGGTATTGCCGCTATTACATGGGAAGACGCGGCCCGGACGACCTCCGCCAGATCGGCAGATGGCGCGCGATGGCGCGACACGTCGCGCAGGTGCGGCAGGGATGTCCCGACGGTTCGCTCGACTGCCGCCGCCGGCAACGCCAGGCGCTGCTCCACTGGGCCTACGACTCGCGGAAGATAGGATTCGAACGATGAACGAAGCATGAAGGATGTCAAGCATCGACGTCATGTCATCCCGAGCGTAGCGAGGGACCTGGGGGGCTGGGTGGCACGCAACCTGATCTTCGAGCCGCCCGTCCTGCCAGGTCCCTCGCTACGCTCGGGATGACATCGCTCATCGTTCACTTCGCCACCCGCTCCAGACACTGCTCCACGCTTTCACCCGGGCGCGCGGCTTCGGGTACCCAGCGGAGAGGGCTGCCGGATCGCACCAGAAGCGCGGCCGTGTCGGCATCGACACCGGCCAGCCACAGCGATCCGCCCTCGTGCTCCATCTCCTCGGATAGCTGTTCGAGCGCAAGGAGGGCGGCAAACCTGATCTCGTGCGCGTGGGCGAGGTCGAGGACCACCGTTCGCGCCGGCGGCGGAATCAGCTTTTCTACTTCTTCGACGAACGGTGCGACGGCTGCGTAATGAAGATTGCCGCTGACCTCGATGACGATGACGTCCGGCGGCTCGTCTTTCGAGAGCGGCCGCACGATGCGCAGACGCGGAGCGGAGGTGTTGGCGATGTGAATCACGAGCGCAGTGCCCGTGCCGAGGAGGATCGCCCACTGCAGCGGCAGAAGAAGAGTCGCCGCGAGAGTCTCGGCGAGCAGCAGCCTCGTTTCGTTCGACGCCTTCCACAGCCGCCGCATACCGTGCCAGTCGATCATGCGCACGGCGACCACGATCAGGACGCCCGCCAGGCTGGCCTGCGGAATCGATCCCGCGAGCGTTCCGCCCGCGACGAGGAGAATCCCGCTGATGACAGCCGCCGAAGCCGCCGCCAGCCGCGTCCGGGCGCCGCCGAGGCGAAGAAAGGCGGAGCGTCCGAGACTGGCTGAAGCGGGGAAGGCTCCGGTGAAAGCGCCGGCGACATTGGCCCATCCCTGAGCCAGGATCTCGCGCCTCATGTCGGCCCGGGCGCCGCCCGCCCGCGCGGTCACCGCGAGCTCCAGCGTGCCGAGCAGCACGATGGCGGATGCTGGAACGAAGAGAGACTGGATGAGGCTCAGATCGACATTCGGAAGGGCGATCGGCGGCCACCCTCCGGCCATGGAGCCGCGATCGCTCACGATCGGCAGTCCCACGGATGCGTTCAGGCGGAAAACGATTGCCGCAGCGGTAGCCGCGACCACGGCGATGAGCGGAACAGGAATCCTCGGGCCGATGCGACGTCCGAGAGCCACAAGGAGAGCTGTCGTCACGGTGACTGCGATCGCCGGCCACTGCACTTCATCGATACGAGGAGCAATCGCGCCGATCTCCGAGAAAAGGCTCGTCGCGCGGGCTGGTGGCAGTCCGAGCGCTTCGTCGAGCTGCATGACGCCGATGAGGATCGCCACGCCCGCCGTGAACCCGATGAGCACCGACTCCGGAATGAGTCGGATCAGATGTGCGCCGCCGATCAGCGCGAGGACGATGCGAATCGCGCCCGCCAGGAGCGTCAGCGTCGCCAGGACGGTGATGCCGTCCGGCCGCAGCAGTCCGTTGGCGCCGAGAAACGGAAGAAGTGCGGTAAGGATCAACAGGCCGGTCGTGTTCGTCGGCCCGGTCACGACCTGGGCGCTCCTGCCGATGAGCGCAGCAACGAGTCCCGCGACGGCGGCCGTGGAGAGACCGTACGCGGGCGGCAGACCCGACATCAACGCATAGGCGAGGCACTGCGGCAGACCGACGAGTGCGACCGTCAGACCGGTGAGAATGTCGTTCTGCACGATGTGATCATAGCCCCGCGCGACTGGAAGGCCTTCCTCTTGCACTGTGCGCGGCAGGAGGCTGCATGGCTACGAAAAAGAAAGCGCCGCAGATGGATGCAATCGCGCTGCTGAAGACCGATCACAAGAAAGTTCGCCTGCTGCTGGAAACGCTCGACAAGACCGACGCGCCGGCTCGCCGGACGAAACTCCTCGGTCAGATCGAGACCGAGGTCAAGGTCCACGCGCAGATCGAGGAGGAGATTTTCTACCCCGCCTTCAAGCGCAAGGCCAAGGAGTCCGAGGAGATGGAGATGTTCTTCGAGGCGAAGGAAGAGCATGGCCTCGTGGACATCATGCTGCCGAAGGTCAAGTCGGCGAACCCGGGCGGTGAGGAATTCGCCGCACGCGCGAAGGTACTGAAGGATCTCATCGTCCATCACGCCAGGGAAGAAGAGAAGGAGATGTTCAAGGCCGCCAGGAACCTCTTCGACAAGGACGAGCTCAAGGCCCTCGGCGCGCGCATGCAGACGCGGAAACGCGAGCTGATGCGCAGCATGAAGTAGCCGGGACGGCTCCGAGATCTTCTACGTCACATCGACGTGATGGTCGGGTGGAGAGGCAAGCTGGCGAAGTAGGGGGCACAAAGGCTGTCATCCCGAGCGTGAGCGAGGGACCTGGGTGTGAAGGGGGGCGCGAAACTCGATCTTCGTGCCGCCCGGCCCCCAGGTCCCTCGCTCACGCTCGGGATGACACGCTTTTGTCTACTGCGCGATGATCAACTCCACCCTGCGGTTCTGCTGTCTGCCCGCCGCGGTGTCGTTCGTTGCCACGGGGGACGACTCGCCGAGGCCGGTGGTGGTGATGCGGTCGGCGGGAACGCCCCGGCTCACGATGTAGTCGCGGACCGCAGCAGCGCGCTTCTCCGATAGTGACTGGTTCAGCGCCTCACTGCCGACGCTGTCGGTGTGACCTTCGATCATGATCCGAGTGTTCTCGTTGATGCGCAGCTGATCGGCGATCTTCGCGAGCGTGTTGCGCGCTCCCGGCTTCAGCGCCGTCTTGCCCGTGTCGAAGAACACCCCGGGGAGCGTGACGATCAGTCCTCGTTCGGTCCGCCTCGTCGTGGCCAGCTTCGCGAGCTCCGCCTCCATCGCTTCGATCCGCTGGCGCGCCGCCGCATCGCGGCGGGCGATCTCTTCTCGCGCTGCGGCGAGCTCCGCTTCGGTCTGCGTGGCGCGGTTGCGCTCCTGCTGCACCTGCTGCTGCAGCTGCTCGATGATCTTGAGCCGCGCGTTCTCGATCTCGACCCGGCGCTGCTCGGCGGCTTCGCGCTCACGCTGAAGCCGCTGCAGCTCGTCTCGCTGCGCGCGGAGCTCCTCCTCGCGGCGCGCCAGAGCCTCGGCCGTCAGACGTCCTTCATTCCGTTCACGTTCGAGCGACGCCTCGAGGCTGCCGATCTGATTGCCCATCGATGTTTCACTCTGACGCTCACGCTCCTGCATGGAGCGCAGCGCCGCCCGCTGCTCCTCGACCTCGCGCCGCAGCTGGTCGACCTCGGCAGTCGAGGCGCCGCTCTGGCTGAGCATCGCTTCGTAGCGGCGCATGACGAGATCGAGGTTCTGTTCGGCGGCGATGCGCGCCGCACGGTCCTGTTCGAGCTGGATGCGGTACTGCTCTTCCGTCTTCGACGCCTCATCGAGCTGCTGGCGAAGCTGCTGCACCTCGGACGAGCGCGTGGTCTCCGCTGCCGATGCCAGACGAGCGCGCTCCGCGCGGAGATCCGGCAGGAGCGGCTCGATGTTGTTGCGGCGCGCGACGTACTCCGCCCGGCGTGCCAGCATCTCTGCGGAGTACGAGAGATGGTCGGCGGTCGCGCTCTGTTTCTGATTTCTCGCGAGACTCCGCGCCGTCTCCAGCGTGTCTTCCGCGTGCTTCAGGATCGTCGGAGCGACCGAACCCGCGCCGGCAGATCGCGCGACTTTGATCGCGTTCTCGGCCACGATGACGCGATCGAGCGATGTCGCTCCCCGGCTGATCGTGGTCGGTGGATCGTAGAGGGTGACCGGTGCCATGGTACGCCCGAGCGTGCTCAGCTCTGCTCGGAGCTGGCGCATCTCGGTATTGGCCCGCACGAGGAGGGCCAGAGCTTCGGCCGCGCCCGCCGCGTGTGTCGCTTCCACGGCGCGCATCGTCGCCTCATTGCGGAGGTTGCGCTTGTCGCTGCTCCAGTTGAGCCGCGCCTGTTCGAGGCGGCTTTTTGCTTCGTCGAACAGCGCCGCGGCGTAAGCCGGCGCCCCCGCCGCCTCGGCCGTAGCGAGAGCAGCTTCCGCCGCGGTCAGTTTCGCCTGCGCGTTGATCTTGTCGCGCTCGGTTTGGGACTGAGCGAATGAGGGCAGCGCTAAAGCGAGCCCAAGCAGAACGGTGAACCACAGATTTCGTTTCATGCAAATTGACCATGCACCGTGCCTGCCTACACCGTCCCCCTCGCCGCCGTGACGCCCACCCGCCCTTCCCCCGTGACGCCCTCCACCGCCCACACGGTGAAACGTGCCGTTCAGATATCCGCGGTCGCGATTCGTTTGTCTTTACGGGCGGCGGGCGGCAGGCGTCACGGGAGGTGGGCGGACGGCGGCACGGCGGGGCGGGCGGGCGGCGTGCCGGCGGAACAAAAAAGCCCCGGCCGAGGCCGGGGCTTTTTTCCGTTCCGCTAGTTCTGGTGGGTGAAGGGTCCCGCGGTGCTCTTGTTTCCCGCGGCATCCGTGGAGCTGACGTAGTACTGGTACAGCGTGCCCGACTTGCCTGAGAAGCTCATCTTGTGGGCGGTGGTCATCACGGCGTCGCTGTACGTTCCGGTCGCGCCGCTCGTGAAACGAACCTCGCTGTTGGAAGCTTCGTTTGTCGACCAGCTGATTTCGAAGCGGCCGTTCTTGTGGACCTTCGCCGCGGTGACGCTCGAGATCACCGGCGCCTCGACATCGGTTGGCGGGGGAGGCGGAGGCGGCTCGGATGATCCACCACCGCACGTCGCGCTCGGGTTGAGGATCTTGAGCGCTGCGCAGGCCTGGGCGATGCCGTATCCATACTCGTTGTCGCGTCCTGCGGCGCCCTTGTCTCGCGCGCTGCTGGTGAGCGCGTTGCGAACCTGGGCATTCGTCCATCCGCTGTTGTGGCTCCATACGAGAGCCGCGACTGCGGAAACGTGCGGCGTGGCCATCGACGTGCCGTTGTTGTACATGTACTGGGTGTCAGACGGTTCGACCTTGCTCACGACCGTTCCGGTCTGCGAGAGGTATGCGAGAGCGGCCGCTCCATCTTCCATGCTGATGCTGACCGCCGGGACACCGTTGCACGTCGTGCCGGTGCCGTCGTCGCACGTGCCGAAGAAGTTTCCGGTGGCGTTGTTGTAGAGGACCGCGGCGACCCCGCCGCCCGCGGCGACGGCGTCGACCTTCTGCTTGAAGCTGACCGTTCCGCGCTGGCAGAGAACGACCTTTCCGGTCCATGCGCCGGCGACGTCGCAGATGCCGCCGTCGACGATCGGCGCGCTCGTTCCGGTTGTGCGTCCGGAACCTTCGACATGATTCGCGGTCCAGGAGGGACCGTTTGCGACGCTGAAGTTGTTCGTCTCGAGCTTCGGATACGTCGAGAGAGTGTTTACGCCGGGTGCGGCGATCTCGACGTCCGCATTCTTCTGCGAGAAGCTGGCGACCGCTTCATCCGCATCGACCGCGGCGACCGACATGACGCTTGCATAGCCGGCCGGATACGACGTGCTGGTGTCGCCGGCGTTGCCCGCGGCGGCAATGGAGAGAACGCCGGCGTTGTACGCGCTGTCGAACGCGCTCTGCTCCCATGGTCCCAACGGCTTGCCGCCGCCGAGGCTCATGCTGATGACTTTGGATCCTGCGTCGCGGCAGCGCTGCACCGCGTTGATCAGATCGGACTCGTACGCCCACTTGCCGTCGTTGCCGAACACGCGAACGATGTAGAGATTCGCGTTCGATGGGACCACACCGACGACGCCGGTGCCGTTGCCGCCGATGGCCGCGATCGTTCCCGCGACGTGCGTGCCGTGGCCATCACCATCTTCGTTCCACGGAAGCGTGCCGTTGTAGCCGCTCACGTTGGGCGACTTCGGCAGGTCGACGTGGGTGAGGCGATAACCGGAGTCGATGATGCAGACGCGCGGCATCGCTCCGCCGACCGCAACCCGATCCGCCTGGACCATGCTGATGCCGAAGGGAACGGTCTCGCCGTTCACCGTGGTGTCGTTCCAGAGGGCCATGGGTACGCGCGGCGACTCGGGTGCGATCAACTTCACTTTCGGACTGTTCTCGAGGCCGCGGACAGCGGCTTCGGGCAGGCGTGCCGCTACGACACGCATTTCCGGAAACTCATGAACGATCTCGCCGCCGGCAGCCCGCACCGCGGCCGCTGCGCCGTTGAAATCGTGGAACTCGATCATGTAACGGCGCGAATCAGGTGCAGCAAAGAGAGATGCGGTAGATAGAAGGAGGGAAAACGCGATCAACAACAGCCGACGACGGGGACCAACACTCATGCGGTGCTTCCTCCGGACCTCGATTGGAATGGTGACTGCGAGGCGGGCACGGTAGCATGGTTTCCATTTTCAACGCTATGGTTTTAAATGGTTGTGGTCGCTCGTAGTTGGAGCGGGATCGAGAGCGCGGGTGGAACCCCGCGCTCTCCCAGGCCGTGATCACAGCCCGTTGCGAAGCTCCGCTGCCAGATCCTTGATCATCCCTTTCGGCGTGGCGAAGTTGCTGCCCGCCGAACCGCGCTTGCTGAACGTCGTGATGACCAGCCCGTCGGACGCGCGGATGAGACGCGTGGTCACAGCAGCCCGGTCCGCACGGAACGTCATGGCTGCCACCGAATAGAAGTCGTCGACCTCGCCGTTGATGACGTACGCGTATTTGTTTTTCCGCGCAAATTCCGCCGCAGCCTGGTCGCTCAGCGTCTCTTTCGGTCCCACCGGCCGCGCCGACACGCGGCTGGTGAACTTTCCACCCTCGGAGAACGCCTCGCGGAAAGCCTCAGCAGCCGTCAGCCCGGAACCGTTGCAGTCCTCCTCCTGGCCGTTGATGAGGCAATCGCGGAACGGAATGATCACGATCTCCGATCCGGCCGGAACCTCGGCGGTCTTCACGATCTGGGTGGACGCACATCCGGTGACAAGGACAAACAGGGCGCAGCAAAGCGCAGCTCTTCCGAACAAATGCATACCTCTCCTCCGTTCACATTTATGTAACGCCGAAGAGATTACCAAACATAAATGGTGAGTTTCCAGACGGAGTCCATGTGGGAGCCGTACCGGCTGGCCGTGCACGACATGGTCAGCCGCACCAGCTCGCCGATCGCGCCATGGACGACCGTCGCCGCCAACGACAAGCGCCGGGCGCGCGTGCAGGTGCTGGAGACGGGGCGAAGGCGATGCGAGCGTGAACGAATGATCGATGAAGGGTGAAGCCATGAAGGATGAAGGATGAAGGGTGAAGGATGAAGGATGAAGGATGAAGGATGAAGGATGAAGGGTGAAGGGTGAAGG